>JAQWGQ010000001.1 GCA_029238125.1 Flavobacteriaceae bacterium
CTTACCTTTAAGTGAATCTGATAATGATTTTAATGGTCTGTTAGAATCTGTTTTAACCGCAGATGATTTACGTGTGTTATCAAATAACGAATCTACAGATTCTTGAAGCATACGCTTCTCATTACGTAAAATTACTTCTGGTGCTTTTATCTCAACCAATCTCTTAAGACGGTTGTTACGGATAATTACACGACGGTATAAATCATTTAAATCTGAAGTTGCAAAACGACCACCATCTAAAGGTACTAAAGGTCTTAATTCTGGTGGAATTACAGGTACAGCCTTCATGATCATCCATTCTGGTCTGTTTTCTCTGTTTAAGTTAGAATCTCTGAAAGCTTCAACGACTTGAAGACGCTTTAAAGCTTCTGTTTTACGCTGCTTAGACGTTTCGTTATTTGCATTGTGACGTAAGTCATAAGATAACTGGTCTAAATCAATACGTGCTAAAATGTCTATTAAACATTCAGCACCCATTTTAGCGATGAATTTATTAGGGTCTGTATCGTCTAAATACTGATTCTCTTGTGGAATTGACTCTAAAATATTTAGATACTCTTCCTCAGTTAAGAAGTCCATTTTTTGTGTTGGTTCTCCTTCTGCATTCATTGCGATACCTGGCTGTATTACTACGTATCTTTCGTAGTAAATAATCATGTCTAATTTCTTAGAAGGTAATCCTAATAAATATCCTATTTTATTTGGTAACGAACGAAAGTACCAAATGTGAGCTACAGGCACAACTAAGTTGATGTGTCCTACACGATCTCTACGTACTTTCTTTTCTGTTACTTCTACACCACAACGGTCACAAATAATACCTTTGTAGCGTATTCTTTTATATTTACCACAAGCACATTCAAAATCCTTTACAGGACCGAAAATACGCTCGCAAAACAAACCATCACGTTCAGGTTTGTGTGTTCGATAATTAATAGTTTCTGGCTTTAATACCTCTCCACGAGATGCTGCTAAAACAGACTCTGGTGATGCCAAACCAATAGAAATTTTGTTGAATTTCTGTACTGTATTCTTATCTTGTCTTTTTGCCATTATATTTATGGTATTCAGCACAGGATTTAAGTCTTAAAAAAGACTGAAAACCTGCACCTAAGTTTTACTCTTCTAATCTAATATCTAATCCTAACCCTTTCAATTCGTGCATAAGTACGTTAAAAGATTCAGGTAGTCCTGGTTCTGGCATTGGCTCACCTTTTACGATTGCTTCGTAAGTTTTTGCTCTACCAATTACGTCATCTGATTTTACAGTTAAGATTTCACGTAATGTACTTGATGCGCCATATGCCTCAAGTGCCCATACTTCCATCTCACCAAAACGCTGACCACCAAATTGTGCTTTACCGCCTAATGGTTGTTGTGTAATTAATGAGTATGGTCCAATTGAACGTGCGTGCATCTTATCATCAATCATGTGACCTAACTTAATCATATAGATAACACCAACTGTTGCTGCTTGATCGAAACGATCACCTGTTCCGCCATCATATAAGTGTGTATGACCAAAACGTGGTACACCAGCCTCATCAGTAAATCCGTTGATTTGTTCTAAAGTAGCTCCATCAAAAATAGGTGTCGCATATGTTCTTCCTAATTTTTGACCTGCCCAACCTAGAACAGTTTCGTAAATCTGACCGATGTTCATACGAGATGGTACACCAAGTGGGTTTAATACGATATCTACAGGAGTTCCATCTTCTAAGAATGGCATATCCTCTTGACGAACGATACGTGCAACAATACCTTTATTACCGTGACGACCTGCCATCTTATCACCAACTTTAAGTTTACGTTTTTTAGCAATGTAAACTTTAGCTAATTTGATAATACCTGCAGGTAACTCGTCACCTACAGAAATTGTAAATTTCTCACGACGTAATGATCCTTGAAGGTCATTTTCCTTAATCTTATAGTTGTGGATTAAATCTGCTACCATTTCATTTGTAGCATCATCAGTTGTCCATCTTCCAGAAGTTAAGTGTGCATAATCATCAACTGCGTTTAGCATCTTTAAGGTATACTTCTTTCCTTTAGGTATAATTTCTTCACCTAAGTCGTTATATATACCTTGAGCTGTTTTACCGTTTACTATAGCAAATAACTTCTCAATCAAAACGGTTTTAAGATCATCAAAACGGTTATCGTAAGCATCTTCTAACTTTACGATATCCTCTTTGTCTTGTGCTCTTTTGCGCTTATCTTTTATTGCTCTTGCAAATAACTTCTTATTAATTACAACACCGTTTAATGAAGGTGAAGCTTTTAAAGAAGCATCTTTTACATCTCCTGCTTTATCACCGAATATAGCACGTAATAACTTTTCTTCTGGAGTTGGATCAGACTCACCTTTTGGTGTAATCTTACCAATTAAAATATCTCCTGGTTTGATTTCTGCACCAACGCGAATCATACCATTTTCATCCAAGTCTTTTGTTGCTTCTTCAGATACGTTAGGGATATCATTAGTTAACTCCTCGTTACCTAATTTTGTATCTCTAACCTCTAAAGAATATTCATCGATGTGTATAGATGTGAATACATCTTCACGAACTACTTTTTCAGAAATTACAATCGCATCCTCAAAGTTGTAACCTTTCCATGGCATGAATGCCACTTTCATATTACGACCAAGAGCAAGCTCTCCTTTTTGAGTAGCGTAACCTTCACAAAGTACTTGTCCTTTTTCAACTTTATCACCTTTCTGAACGATAGGTTTTAAGTTAATAGACGTACCTTGATTGGTTTTTCTGAACTTCACTAAAGGATAAGTTTTGGTATCGCTATCAAAGCTTACCATACCTTCTTCTTTAGTACGCTCATACTTTATTGTTATTTTTTCGGCATCTACATACTCTACATTACCAGCACCTTCAGCATTGATTAATACTCTAGAATCTGAAGCTACTTGACGCTCTAAACCAGTACCAACGATTGGCGCTTCAGGACGTAATAATGGAACGGCCTGACGCATCATGTTTGACCCCATCAGTGCACGGTTGGCATCATCATGTTCCAAGAATGGAATTAACGATGCTGAAATCGATGCAATTTGGTTTGGTGCTACATCTGTATAGTTTACGTTAGAAGGCTCAATTACAGGGAAATCACCTTCTTGACGAGAAATAATTTTCTCTGGAAGTATTTTTCCTTTAGCATCGACTTCAATAGTAGCTTGTGCAATTAACATATCTTCTTCCTCTTCGGCACTTAGATATGTTGGTGCATTTTTTATATCTACAACACCTTTTTCTACTTTACGATATGGAGTTTCTATGAATCCCATAGAATTCACTTTTGCAAAACAAGATAAAGAAGAAATAAGACCAATGTTTGGTCCTTCTGGTGTTTCAATAGGACACAAACGTCCGTAATGTGTATAGTGAACATCACGAACCTCAAATCCAGCTCTTTCTCTAGACAAACCCCCAGGTCCCAAAGCCGATAGACGACGTTTGTGTGTAATCTCAGCTAATGGATTGGTTTGATCCATAAACTGCGATAGTTGGTTTGTACCAAAAAATGAATTAATGACTGAAGATAATGTCTTCGCATTAATTAAATCAATTGGTGTGAAAACCTCATTATCACGAACGTTCATACGTTCACGGATAGTACGTGCCATACGTGCTAAACCTACACCAAATTGTGAAGATAACTGCTCACCTACTGTACGTACACGACGGTTAGATAAGTGATCGATATCATCAATCTCTGCTTTAGAGTTAATTAGCTCAATTAAATATTTTATAATTGTTATGATATCAATTTTAGTAAGCACTTGCTTATCCATACCAATATCTAACTGTAGTTTTTTGTTCATTCTGTAACGACCTACTTCACCTAAAGAGTAACGTTGGTCAGAAAAGAATAATTTATCAATAATACCACGTGCAGTTTCCTCATCTGGCGGCTCAGCGTTTCGTAATTGACGGTAGATGTGTTCAACAGCTTCTTTTTCCGAGTTTGTTGGATCTTTCTGTAATGTATTATGAATAATTGCGTAATCTCCTTGTTGACCACTTTCTTTATGTAAAAGAATCGTTTTTACACCAGCTTCAAGGATTTCTTCAATATTTTCTTTGTCTATAATTGTGTCACGATCTAAAACAATTTCGTTACGCTCAATAGATACTACTTCTCCAGTATCTTCATCTACGAAATCTTCATGCCATGTATTAAGTACACGTGCGGCAAGTTTATGACCGATAACTTTCTTTAATCCAGATTTAGAAACCTTTACTTCTTCTGCAAGATCAAATATTTCTAAAATATCCTTATCTCTCTCAAAACCAATAGCTCTGAATAATGTTGTAACAGGAAGCTTTTTCTTTCTGTCAATATATGCGTACATCACTTGGTTGATGTCGGTAGCAAATTCTATCCAAGATCCTTTGAAAGGAATTACTCTTGCAGAATATAATTTTGTACCGTTGGCATGGAACGACTGGCTAAAGAATACACCTGGCGACCTGTGTAACTGAGACACAACAACTCGTTCTGCTCCATTAATACAGAATGTACCGCTTGGTGTCATGTAAGGAATTGTTCCTAGGTATACATCTTGAACAATAGTCTCGAAGTCCTCGTGTTCAGGATCTGTACAATACAATTTCAAACGTGCTTTTAATGGCACACTGTATGTTAGTCCTCTTTCTATACATTCTTCGATTGAATATCTTGGTGGATCTATGAAATAGTCCAAGAATTCTAATACGAATTGATTTCTTGTGTCGGTAATTGGAAAGTTTTCCATGAAGGTGTTGTATAAACCTTCTGTACCTCTTTGATCAGATTTTGTCTCTAATTGGAAAAAATCCTGGAAGGATTTTATCTGAATGTCCAGAAAATCTGGATACTCAGTTCTGTTTACAATCGAGGAGAAATTTAATCTTTCAGCTTTTTTTGCTAACATCGATGAACGCGTTTTTGATTAAAAATAATATAATGTAGTGTACATAATATTTATATACACAAAATGGTCTAGGCATTATCCCGTAATTTTTACGGGATAAACCTAAACCTTGTATTGTAGGTATTAACCGAGCTTACTTAAGCTCAACCTCAGCTCCAGCTTCTTCTAAAGACGCTTTTAATGCTTCAGCTTCATCTTTAGTAACGCCTTCTTTGATTGCACTTGGTGCATCATCAACTAAACCTTTAGCGTCTTTTAAACCTAAACCAGTTAATTCCTTAACTAACTTTACAACTGCTAGTTTAGAACCACCAGCTGCTTTAAGGATTACGTCAAACTCTGTTTGCTCTTCTGCAGCGTCTCCACCAGCAGCTCCGCCACCAGCAGCAACAGCTACTGCAGCAGCAGCAGGCTCAATACCGTATTCTTCTTTTAAAATATCAGCTAATTCATTAACCTCTTTTACAGTTAAATTAACTAATTGTTCTGCGAAATCTTTTAAATCTGCCATTTTTCTATCGTTTTAATGTGTGTGTTTTTATTTTAATTTTTAAGTGCGTATGCGTTTTGTTATCCTTCTTTTTCAGATAACGTTTTTAAGATACCAGCTAATGCTCCACCACTAGATTTAAGTGCTGAAATGACATTCTTAGCAGGTGATTGTAATAATCCTATTACTTCTCCAATCAACTCTTCTCTAGACTTAATATCTACTAAGGCATCTAATTGGTCGTCCCCTATGTAAATAGACTCTTCGATGAAAGCTCCTTTTAATAAAGGTTTCTCTGATTTCTTACGAAAAGCTTTAATTACTTTTGCAGGTCCGTTACCAGTTTCGGAGTACATTACCGAGGTGTTACCTTTTAAAGTCGCAGGTAAATCTCCAAACTCTTTGTCTGAGGCTTCCATTGCCTTTTCTAATAATGTATTCTTTACAACTGCTAGTCTTACATTTGCTTTAAAGCAAGCGCGACGTAGGTTTGAAGTATCAACAGCATTTAATCCAGAGATATCTGTTAAATAGATATTTGTATTATCTGCTAATTGTGCAGTTAACTCTTCAATTACTACCGATTTTTCTTCTCTTGTCATAATATTCTAAGTTTAACTACTATCCGATTTTTGTATCAATTGCAATACTTGGGCTCATTGTGCTAGACATAAAAATGCTTTTCACATATACACCTTTTGATGCAGTTGGTTTTAACTTCATTAAAGTTGTCAATAACTCGTTTGCATTTCCAACTAGTTTATCAGCACTAAATGATGCTTTACCTATTGGAGCGTGAACAATTCCTGTTTTGTCTACTTTAAAATCTATCTTACCAGCTTTTACTTCAGTAACTGCTTTAGCTACGTCCATAGTCACTGTTCCTGTCTTAGGGTTTGGCATAAGGCCTCTTGGTCCTAATACTCTACCTAATGGTCCTAACTTACCCATGATGCTAGGCATAGTAACGATAACGTCAACGTCCGTCCAACCATCTTTAATTTTCTGTAAGTATTCGTCTAACCCAACATAATCAGCGCCAGCTGCTTTAGCTTCTTCTTCTTTGTCTGGTGTTACTAATGCAAGAACCTTCATGTCTTTACCTGTACCGTGTGGTAATGAAACTACACCACGTACCATTTGATTTGCTTTACGTGGATCTACGCCTAATCTTACGGCTAAATCTACTGAGGCATCAAATTTTGTGTATGTGATTTCTTTTAGTAAAGCTGAAGCTTCTTCTACTGAGTAAAGTTTATTCTTATCTACTTTAGCTCTAGCTTCTTTTTGCTTTTTTGTTAATCTTGCCATTTCAAAAATTTTAGTTTGGAGCTTCTCCTCCTTTAACTGTGATTCCCATCGATCTGGCTGTACCTGCTACCATTTTCATAGCTGATTCAACCGTGAATGCATTTAGGTCTACCATCTTGTCTTCTGCAATAGTCTTAACTTGATCCCAAGTCACTTTTGCTACTTTACGTCGGTTTGGTTCTCCTGATCCCTTCTTTACTTTGGCCGCTTCTAATAATTGTACTGCTGCTGGTGGAGTCTTGATTACAAATTCAAATGATTTGTCTTTGTAAACTGAGATTACCACAGGTAAAACTTTACCTGGCTTATCTTGAGTTCTAGCATTGAACTGCTTACAGAACTCCATGATATTAACTCCAGCGGCACCTAAAGCGGGTCCAACCGGTGGCGATGGATTCGCTGCACCTCCCCGAACTTGTAATTTAACTACTTTGTCTAGTTCTTTTGCCATTTTAAATTTAAAATTGTGCGCTGTTTTTAAATTGGAAGCCTAAAAACAAACGCTATATAATGTAACAATTATTATACTTTGTCTACTTGCATATAGCTTAACTCTAATGGTGTTTTTCTTCCAAAAATCTTAACCATTACTTCTAGCTTACGCTTTTCTTCGTTAATCTTCTCAATAGTACCATCAAATCCGTTGAATGGTCCATCAATTACTTTTACAGTCTCACCAATTGTAAAAGGAATAGCAACATTTGAATCAGCCTCTAAGGCCAACTCATCTACTTTACCTAACATACGGTTAACTTCTGACTGTCTTAATGGTACAGGCTCTCCTCCTTTTGTTTCTCCTAAAAAACCAATAACATTTGTAATTGATTTAATAATATGAGGCACTTCACCAGACAGGTTAGCTTGTATCATAATATAACCAGGAAAATAAGTACGTTCTTTATTTACTTTCTTCCCGTTACGAATTTGTATTACTTTTTCTGTAGGTACTAAAACTTGATCAACATAATCACCCAAACCTAATCTAGAGATTTCATTCTCTATGTAGGTTTTGATTTTGTTTTCTTGACCACTTACAGCTCTAACAACATACCACTTTTTATTTTCGCTTTTTTCAGACATACAATTAATTGATAGTTGTTTAATTTCCTATTAGACCAAAATAAGCCTTAATAACTCTACTGAATACTGTATCAATTCCCCAAATAGCTAATGAAAATAATATGGAAAAAACCGCTACAACAATAGTTAACCTTTGTGCTTCTGACCAAGGTGTCCATGTTACATTATTTTTAAGCTCTTCGAACGATTCTTTTACGTATGTTATTACTCCTGCCATTTAAGTTCTATTTTTTTGATACAAAATATATTGATTTTGTCTTGGTATACTTAGCTTGCACGGGTTGAGAGACTCGAACTCCCGACACCTGGTTTTGGAGACCAGTGCTCTACCAACTGAGCTAAACCCGTAAACATAAATCAAGGTATCCCGAAAAACAGGATACCTTAATATACATTTAGACTTGTTTATTAATCTATAATTTCAGTCACCTGACCTGCACCAACTGTACGACCACCCTCACGGATAGCGAAACGTAGACCTACGTTCATTGCAATTGGTTGAATCAAATCAACTGTGATAGTTAAGTTGTCACCAGGCATTACCATTTCAACTCCGCTAGGAAGGTTGATATTACCAGTAACGTCTGTTGTACGAACATAAAACTGAGGACGATAATTGTTGTGGAATGGCGTATGACGTCCACCCTCTTCTTTTTTCAGAATGTATACCTCAGCTTTAAACTTAGCATGAGGGGTAACAGAGCCTGGCTTACAAATCACCATACCTCTTTTGATATCTGTTTTCTCGATACCACGCAGAAGGATTCCTACGTTGTCACCCGCTTCACCGCGATCTAATATTTTTCGGAACATCTCAACACCAGTAATGGTAGAATCTAACTTCTCAGCTCCCATACCGATAATGTCAACCGCATCTGCAGTATTTGCAACACCTGTTTCGATTCGGCCAGTAGCTACTGTACCACGACCAGTGATCGAGAATACATCTTCGATTGGCATTAAGAAGTCTTTCTCGACGTCACGCTTTGGCAATTCAATCCAGCTATCAACTTCTTCCATCAGCTTCATGACAGAGTCAACCCATTTTTGCTCCCCGTTAAGAGCGCCAAGGGCAGATCCCAAAATTACAGGACCGTTATCACCATCATAGTCATAAAAACTTAACAATTCACGAACTTCCATTTCAACGAGCTCGAGGAGTTCCTCATCATCAACCATGTCAGCTTTGTTTAGGAATACAACAATACGTGGAACCCCAACCTGACGTCCAAGAAGTATGTGCTCACGTGTTTGTGGCATCGGACCATCTGTCGCAGCAACCACCAAGATCGCTCCGTCCATTTGTGCAGCACCAGTAACCATGTTTTTCACATAGTCGGCGTGACCAGGACAGTCAACGTGTGCATAGTGACGGTTTGCCGTTTGATATTCAACGTGTGAGGTATTAATTGTGATTCCTCTTTCCTTTTCCTCGGGTGCGTTGTCAATTTGGTCAAAGCTTAGCGCCTCTGAATATCCAGCGTCAGCTAATACTTTAGTGATTGCAGCCGTAAGGGTTGTTTTTCCGTGGTCAACGTGCCCTATCGTACCAATATTTAGGTGGGGTTTCGACCGATCAAAAGTTTCCTTTGCCATAATGTATTTCGTTTATGCTTTTAAAATGAGCGCAAATATAATTATTTATTCTTAACAATCCTTGTTGGGATGTTAAAAATTTTCGATTTACATACAAAGGGGATTTAATCGACTTTTCTACTGCAAAAAATCAATGCTAAAATATGATGAATCACAGCCGACTCTTGGCGCTTTGCTCGTCCGTAAACACGAGTGTATTTACCAAAGCAAGCAAAGGCAACCATTTAATGACATAGCTAACTTCTTTTTTGCTTTTTATTCAGTTTTTCCACTTCCTTATCGACTGAAAAGAATGGATTGAAAATCGAAAAATAATGAGAGACTAAACCAATGCCCCAACCCAAAAGTGAGAAAATAGCTCAATTGACGTGACCATTATCGTATAGATCTACACCAAATAGAAATATATTGGAAAGAATATAAACAAGAAGATGTGATTTAAAGCTGACGATGTTTTCAGCTTTTTCAAGGATTTGCTGTTCGTTCATGATATTAAGATTCAGAACAACAATTTACAAAAAATATTGGGTGTAAATAATTAAACCCAAACAAGCTCACAGCTGAGGTCAAACAAAAGGTACAATCTCTCTTAGATGGTGCTATAGATGGCATAGATCTAAGCGAGTGTACAATAGCAGAACGTATACGCTTGATCGAGATAGGATTGAGATACACTTTACCTACTATGAAGCAGGTAGAAAAACACCCTGAAACAGAGTATCAGAGCATAGACTTTAAGAACCTAATAAAGTTTGTGGATTAATCATGACATGAAGTGTATGATGAAGCTTTGCTTTGGTAATCATCTAACTGCACGCTGTTAATCGTATTTGATGTAGCATAGATTGTTCCATTATCCCTTTTATAAATAACCTCACTTCCGTTATATTCCAATGACCAAGCTATTCCACTATTTGACCATGAAAAAGAGTTTGCTGTATCATTCAAAACCACTATTTCACTTATGGTGTGGTCGTAATGAAATTCAGGACAAATACATTTTACATTTTCCCCGTTATTTCCCCAATCATCCGAAACTGTTCTATAATTTATGACATAACCATTTTGCATGAAGTATCTAACATTGTATGTTTTTTCAGAATATTGCTCATAGAACAATTGACTTTCAGCAGTCAATGATGATAGCTTTTCGCTTAAAGGTTTATTCGGGTCATCAAGACCTAAGTCTGTATCCTCTTTTGAACAAGAAATAAACAGTAAAGCAGAAAACAGAAAAAGAAGTTTCTTCATCGTATTGTTTTTAGTGGTACTAATTTAAGGAAAAATATAAGTGCTAAAAAACAGGAAAGAAGGTAGAAATAGGAAAAAGAGTTCGTTTAAAGTTCGTTTTGTGTATTTAAAAAATAAGATTTAATTACGTAACTCTCTGATAATCAGTGAGCCAATGACGAGATTTGAACTCGTGACCTCTTCCTTACCAAGGAAACGCTCTACCCCTGAGCTACATCGGCAGTGCAGGTCGTTTGGCATGACCTTGTTGAGCGGGAGACCGGGTTCGAACCGGCGACATTCAGCTTGGAAGGCTGACGCTCTACCAACTGAGCTACTCCCGCATTATTAACTTTCGATTGTGGGGAGAGCAGGATTCGAACCTGCGAAGGTAAAAACCAACAGATTTACAGTCTGTCCTCGTTGGCCGCTTGAGTATCTCCCCAAAATGTCAATGATCAACTTTAGTTGAGCCGATGGAGGGACTCGAACCCACGACCTGCTGATTACAAATCAGCTGCTCTAGCCAGCTGAGCTACATCGGCAACTACCGCTTTAAAGCGGTTTGCAAATGTATCTAATTATTTTTTTTTAATCAAAGCATTTTTGAATCAAAAATTGTTTACGAAATCCGCGCTTTTTCTTTTCGGCGTTTTAACATGCGTTCGGCAGTAGAGGCAGCCATGTCAAGCGACTTTTCAAATGATTCACTTTTTTTGCCAACTACTACATCCTCACCAGGGATATTGACGCGTAGTTCAACGAATTTATTAGTCTGACTTGAAGCGTTGTCAAGGTTTAAATACAGGTCAACACTCACGATACGGCTGTAATACAAGCTGAGCTTTGACAATCGTTTATCAATATATTTTTGCAGGTTGGAATTCATGGAAAAGTGAACGGTTTGAATATTTATTTTCATAACGCTATTGTTTATGCCCTGCGACTAGGCGCGTGGATGGGCGGTTAGATAATCCTGTTTCATCTTAGGTATTTGTACTTTTGCATAGATTTGAGTAGAAGACAAACTTTTATGTCCCAAAATTTCTTTAATACTGTTGATATCTGCTCCACGATTGAGCAAATGCGTCGCAAAGGTGTGTCGCAATACATGCGGGCTGACTTTCTCTTTAGTAGAAACCTTAGCAAGGTATGTAGTCACACATTTATAAATATGCGATGGATTGAGCTCCTTTCCTTTCCGATTGACAAACAACCTCTTAGATCCTTTGGCTTTTTCAATTTGATTTCGATGAGCTAAATAGCCATCCATTTGTGATATGACCTTTGCCAACAAAGGAATAATCCGGGTTTTGTTTCGCTTCCCCACCACTTGTAATTGTCGGTTGTTTCGATCAATTGCATCCAAGGTCAATGAAAGTAACTCCGCACGTCGCATTCCAGTTGTGTACAAAAGTTCAAGGATCAACGCATCGCGGGACCCTTCAAAATGACTATGGTCATACATCTCAATCACAGCACGAAACTCTTTTTCTGTCAAAGGCACCACCAATTTTGGTGTCGTTTTGAGCTGACGGTGAAATTGCATTGGCGACTGATCAATCTCGCCTACTTTTTGCAAAAACCGAAAGTAACTCTTTAAAACAGAACATTTTCTATTGATGCTTTGGTTCTTAAGCCCCGTAGATGATAAGTACACAATCCATTCCCGAATGATGGGATATTCAACTTGCGCTAAGTATGTCAGTTGGTAGTACGATTTACAGTAGGCCGCAAAGCTTTCAAGGTCTTTTCGGTATGCGTTTTGGGTATGTGGAGAAAACCGTTTCTCCAATTTGATGTAGTCGATAAAAGCTGATAAGGACATATGCAAAACTAAGACACCGAACACAAGTTAGTAAAAACTCATGTTCGGTGCAATATTTTTGTTCCTTAATTAGAGGTTTAGATCTCCTCTTTGTCACGAAGTTTTTGGATGTACTGCGCTTTTTGAACCACAGCACGACGTGCGACAGAAGGCTTTGTAAACGTTTTTCGCTCACGCAATTGTCTCATTGCGCCTGTACGATCGAATTTTCTTTTGAAACGCTTGAGAGCGCGATCGATATTTTCTCCGTCTTTGATTGGTATAATTAACATAAACTACAACCTCCTTTCGTTAATATTGGCTGCAAATATAAGTTTAATTTGCAAGTCGGCAACGGTTTATTTTAAAATTTGCTTGGCGATCACAACTTTCTGAATTTCAGAAGTACCTTCCCCAATTGTACAGAGCTTCGCATCGCGGTAAAATTTTTCAACAGGAAATTCTTTTGAATAACCATATCCTCCGAAAATCTGTACTGCTTCATTCGCGATATGTACACAGGACTCGGAAGCATACAATTTACACATAGCACTTTGTTTGGTCATCTTTTTACCTTCATTGATCATTTGACTTGCTTGTTGGGTGAGCAACTCTGCTGCTTCTATTTGTGTCGTCATGTCCGCAAGCTTAAAAGATATCCCCTGAAAGCTACTGATTGGCTTTCCAAACTGAACACGTTCTTTTGCATATTGAAGTGCCGCTTCATAGGCACCACGAGCAATTCCCAAAGACAAAGCAGCTATCGAAATTCGACCTCCGTCCAAAATTTTCATTGACTGTATAAACCCTTCTCCAACTTCGCCAAGTCGATTTTCGTCTGGAATGCGGCATTGGTCAAAAATCAGTTCAGCAGTTTCTGATGCGCGCATGCCAAGTTTATCCTCTTTTTTCCCAGAAGAAAATCCTTGAGTGTCCCGCTCAATCACAAAAGCAGTCATTCCATGACTGTCCCCTTTTTTGCCAGTTCTAAAAATCACAACAGCCACATCTGACGAAATTCCGTGTGTTATAAAATTCTTTGTCCCGTTCAGGATCCAATGATCTCCGTCTTGAACGGCAGTTGAATTCATGCCACCTGCATCGGAACCCGTATTGTGCTCCGTCAAACCCCAAGCACCAATCCATTCACCAGAAGCTAACTTAGGCAACCAACGTGATTTTTGAGCCAATGAACCAAATTTTAAAATATGATTGGTACACAATGAATTGTGGGCTGCGATCGACAAGCCGATTGAAGGATCAACTTTCGAAATTTCTTGTACCATAGCAACATATTCGTGATACCCAAAACCCGAACCACCATATTCTTCTGGAACAAGCATCCCGAGGAATCCGTAAGAACCCGCTTGTTTCATCACATCGACAGGGAAGTGCTGCGCTTCATCCCAGTCCATCACGTTTGGTTTGATAAACTGATGGGCAAAATCTCGTGCAGAGTCTGCAACAAGTTGTTTTGTTTCTGTAGCCGTTTCTATCATATCATAGGAAGCAATTTCCGTATTCATTTCAGCAATTTTTTATTTCAAATATAAGGCAATTCTAGCAATGCGTATCGAATCGAGTTCAAATTTATCCGCAATCGATTTCCAACTGATTCTTTCCTCATGAAAAGTTCGATATGCCACAATGCGACTTGCCAAGCTGGGACTGATATAGGGGTTTTTTGCCAACTCAGAAATCGTGGCTGTGTTGATATCAATCGAATGATTGGGTACAGAATCCAACGAAAATGACTCCCAAAGATTTGTCAAGGTAGGTGTGTCAATCCCCCAAATATCTTGCAGCTGATCTTTGACCAAAAAGCCATTGAGTTCTTGTCGAGATGATAAAATCCTGTTGGCCAATACAGGTCCGATCCCATAGACTGCTTGCAAGTCTTGTGTTGTGGCAGTATTGAGTTGTTTTTTACGTCTTTTCGGTTTCTTTACATGATGTTCGGTTTGCCATTTGGAAAATCGAAGGAGTGGCTTGATTTCTTGCCATTTTTGGTCTGCTATACCAGCAAATTCTTTAAACTCTTGTGCGGATTGAAAATAGCGTTCTTGAGCAACACGAGATTGAATGGTATCTACTAGAGACTTTGGCAAATCCAAGCGATAGGCATGCCATGCTGTGAGTCGATTGGGATTAAAGGGGTAGATGGTGTCTTTCTTTGTCGATTGCAGCCCTAAGGAGTCCCGCTTGGCGACAAGAAGATCAGACAAAGGACGTAAAAGTGTTGTGTCGTTTTGTGCTTGATTTGCAAAAAACAGTAGAAGATGTCCAACAACAAACACCAAAGCTAAAATAAGTAACCCACGTCTTTGTGGACGTGTCCATTGCGAAAATTGGGGCATACTGTATTGATTTTACTGTTTAAGCTCGCAAAGCTTTTAGATATCTTTGCAATTCTTCTTTGACCTTTGGATACAAGAAGAACAAACCAACCATATTTGGAAAAACAAGTGCCAGAATCATGGCGTCTGAAAAAGTCCATACCGCAGACATATCTCCAGCTGCACCAATAACAACAAACAATAGGAATAAAATTTTGTAGGTGTAGTCTGATATTTTGCTTTTTCCGAACACAAACATCCAAGATTGCAGTCCATAGTACGACCACGAAATCATCGTTGATATTGCAAATAAAACGACCGCAATTGTCAAAAAGGGTCCTGAAAATGAAATGTAATTCGCAAAGGCAGCCGCAGTAATTGCAGCACCTTCAGCAGCCACGCCGTCGATCATCACGATGCCGTTTTCTCCCCCATAATTAAATATAGTTTGATCTCCATTAAAGATAATAATGACCAAGGCCGTCATGGTACAAATGACTACCGTATCAATAAAAGGTTCGAGCAAAGCAACCAGTCCTTCCGAAGCAGCGTATTTGGTTTTTACTGCTGAGTGCGCAATGGATGCAGAACCAGCACCCGCCTCATTGGAAAACGCAGCTCTCCGAAAACCAGTGATCAATACCCCTAACAGACCCCCTAAACCTGCTTGTGGGTTGAATGCCTGTGTAAAAATCATGGAAAAGGCATCGTCAACAAACGAAAAGTTTGTGAGTATAACATACAGACAAGCTCCGACATACAAAAGCGCCATAAAAGGCACTATTTTTTCGGTCACAGATGCGATTCGTTTGATTCCTCCGATAATGATTATCCCAACAAAAATCATCATCAAGATTCCAATAATTGTTCGTGCGCTCCCACCTTCCATACCAACTGAGCTCACCAACTGCATGGCAGCTTGGTTTGACTGGGCGGCGTTTCCACCTCCAAAAGAGGCACCAATACATAGCAAGGCAAAGATGACAGCAAGAAAACGACCCAAACGCGCAAATCCTCTTTCTTTAAGCCCTTTTGTCAGATAGTACATTGGACCTCCATAAACCGTTCCATCCTCTCCAACGTCACGATATTTGACTCCAAGCGTACATTCAACAAACTTGGTGGACATCCCAATCAGACCACATAGGATCATCCAAAATGTCGCGCCAGGTCCGCCAATGGCAATGGCCAAAGCAACCCCAGCAATATTTCCATTACCGACGGTTCCAGAAACAGCCGTGGCAAGTGCCTGAAAATGACTGACCTCCCCGTCTTTACTTTCGTCTTTAATCGTATCGACAGCATCGCCGTCAACCACATTGACTGCTGCATTTTGATCAACTTGGTGGTGATCGACATGATCGAATTTCCCACGAACGACGTTAATCGCCAAGGGGAAACGACGCAGGTTGATAAACCCAAAATAAATTGTAAAAAACAAAGCTCCCCCGACAAGTAAAATAATAATGGTCGGAATGGCTGTTCCCGGAAAATTGTGTAAAACAACCGCACCCCACCAATCTGCAATTGGCGTAAAGGCCTCATTGATGCAGTCGTCGAGACCGCGATCTTGCGCAAAAGAAAGGGATGAAAAAAATAGTGCTAAGGCTGTAAAAATAAATCGTTTCATAAAAGGAAGTTAAAGGTCAAAAACTGAGGTTCGTTTAGCATAGACCAAATCTTTTAGTCGTAGCCAGAAGGCAAGGATTAGATAAGCCGCAAAGCCAATCCCCAAGGAAAAAAAACTGATGTAAATAAAAAAAAGGCGGACTGGTCTGGCACGCATTCCCAAACGATCTGCTAGACGTGAACAGACTTCAAAGCCATGTCGTTCCAGTTGGTGACGAATGCGATGTGATACCCTCATGTTTACAAATATATCAAGTTTGGATGAACTCTTGCCCAAATGAGCAGGAAAGACACTTTTTTTGATAGCAATACATATTCTTAAGTTGGAGCAAAGCCTGACTGTCAAGAGCCGATGCAGCGCTGACTCCCAAGGAAGAAAATGCGCGTATAGTGCTATTCGACTCTGCCTGAATCGAGCTCGCCCACGAAATGAGTTCATCTGTTTTGTTGATCCCATTCGCTTTGTAGTAGCAAAACAAAAATGGAATCAAAGTGTTGATAATCAGCAAATCAAGAAACGATTTACTTAATCCTTTGTTTCGCTTTGTGTGCTCTTTACCAAAAACATGGTGAGTTGACCAATAACCCGATGTGGATACACGAAAAACCTCTTCGACATTTTTCTTTGGCTCTCCCTCGACAATCTTGCCCAATAGCTGTGAGTGATGAACATATAGCTGTGCCAATTGAGATAAACGAATGGTGGGGAAACCACTGGGGCGCATTCTAAAAAATTTGACTTTCTCATTGACAACGTTCAATTGAAGTTTGTGCTGTGCGTAGCGATATTTTTTTTGAAGTTTTTCCAAGTAAGCATCGTCCATTTCGGCTTTCAATATCTCTGCTTGACCAAACAGTAAAGCTTCCAATTCCTCATGGTCTTGGGTCTTTCGAATGACAGAAAAAGGAATCGATTGCGCAATCGCTGCAAAGGCTAAGCCATTGACAGAAAGTCCAAATCCTTTGGCCAGAGCAATAAACAAAACGTTTTCCCAGTCGTTGGCAGTTTGATCGAGCCATTGCTGAAACACTTTGGTTTTTTGTGCCAGTCGTTCCACATAAAGACGATCAAAAAAAGCCATTTGTTTAAATCGGTCGATGTGTTTGATTCGGTTTGCACAGGGAATCCAAAGATCAGAAGTTGATAGTTCCTGGTAGCGGTGTATAAGCGCACTGTCAACAAAATCACGCAAAACAACGGTAGCCAATGGGTGGTCATCCGAAGTAAAAACAGGCATATCTTCCTCCCAAACCACATGAAGAATGACATTGTCATAGGCCTTATCGATATGGTGATTGTGAGCGTACCAGTCTGAACTTTTGATGTGCATTTCCACATGCCCCGCCCAAGTCATCTTATCCAATTGGAGTTGCGCAAACAAAAAATCAGGACCACTATTGGTATTGCGCTGCCCAGCTCGTACGACAACCAGTTTCCGATGGTCGGTCGTCGTCATCGGTTTGTTCGTCAACTTTTGTTGCCAAAGGTAGTATAGTAGTTTTTCATTCATCACATTTGGGGCGTGCCACTACTCTATCACTTCTCCTTCCCACTCCAAGATGCCTCCGAGTAAATTATAGGTTTCGTCGAACCCCAAGTCTCGCATCAATTGTACGGCTTGTGCGCTCCTCGCACCCGATCGACAATACACATAGTACGATTTATTCTTGTCCAAGGTGTTGATTTCGTCGATAAAGCCAGGCCCCATTCGCAGATCAATGTTTTTTGCGTTAGGAATGTATCCGCTTTCAAATTCTTCTACTGTGCGTACATCCAATACAACTGCTCCGGGTTGTTCGGCTAAGGCTTGGGTCCATTCATTTTGTGATAGATCTGACATGCTATTTTGTTTGGGACCAAGATACATACAGCCCGTTAATAATAAAACAATAAACAAATAGTATTTACTCATTGAATAAATGTATAAAAATTTCGTGAATTGAAAATAAATTATATATTTGTACCTACAACATTTGTAAATACAACTTAATATGTTAGCAAAATCATTGGTCGTTGAGAGTATGCGTTTAGGCCAATTTATGAGCGATGAAATCAGTTGTGCTTTACACCCCTATGGATTGAGTATTCAACAGTTTAATGTATTGCGGATTTTGCGGGGATGTCAGGAAAATCCAGCATCACTGCAATACATCACCTCTCGAATGATTCACAAGACGAGTAATACAACGCGCATTGTGGATCGATTATTAGAGAAAAGACTGGTCGATCGTAAGCCCTGTGCTGAAAACCGGAGAATGGTTGAAATCAACATCACAAAAAAGGGACTTTCACTGCTGACCACCATTGATCCTGTAATTGATAAAAAAGAAAATGAAGTCGCAAGAAGACTGTCCGAAAAAGAACTGACAGCTTTGCTAGACAACTACAAAAAACTATTCGTTAAACTTTAATCTAAATTCAATTTTATTATGAAAATTAAATCTAATCATCTACTTACACTGCTGTTGGTAACAACATTTGCTTTTGCCAGCGTCACTCCAATCCCTATCACTTCGGCAACGATTCTGTGGAAAGGGTATAAAGTGACTGGAGAGCACAATGGAACCATTGACCTAGCCACGGGTTCTCTGGAATTTGAAGACGGTCAACTTATTGGTGGTCAATTTGAAGTGAATATGACCACAATTACAGTTACTGATCTAGAAGGAAAATCAAAAAAGAGTTTGGAAGGACATCTCAAATCAGATGACTTTTTTGGCGTTGAGCAGTTTCCAACAGCCACAATGGTTATCACAAATGTTGAAAAAAATGACACTGGTTATGCCGTTACGGGAGACTTTACCATCAAAGGATCAACTCATCCTGTTCGTTTCCCAATGACCGTAGAAGGAAATTCAGCCAAGGCTGAAGTCAAAATTGATCGTTCTAAATACAATGTAAGATATGGCTCGAACAGCTTTTTTAACAATTTGGGAAATAAGGCAATCTACGATGAATTTGATCTCTCAATAACTTTACAATTTTAAAAATATGAAAATCGATCGTCCGAAATGCGGTTGTGGAAACACACAAAACCCTGATGGGTATTGTGATGGGTCGCACAACAGTAAATAATTTTTCATTTGAGTTGTCTAGTTGACACTTGATTTATATATTTGAATCGTAAATGAAAAATATCAATACTTGGTGGTCTGCTTGCTACGCACAGTCGTGAGGCACACCTTGTATATCTATACCAAAGGGCTTGTCATCACGACAGGCCTTTTTTTATTGTGAAAACTATGAAGTACACACTACAGACACATCATCGCAAATTGCTCATCGATACCACGACGCCTGTCAATATGTATTTGAAAATCAGAGACAATTTCCCAAATAGCATCCTTTTGGAAAGCTCGGATTATGGAGTCAACGACAATAGTGTGGCCTATATCTGTTTTAATCCCATTGCCGACATCAAGCTCCAAAATCAGACGTTGTCCATGCGCTATCCAGATGGGAAGTCCAAACAAATCCAACTGGCAGATAACGAACGTGTGGCCAAATATTGCAGTGATTTTGCCAAGCAGTTTTCAGGAAATTTTAAATCTAAGAGATTTGTGACCAACGGCTTTTTTGGCTTTACCTCCTATGACGCTGTTCAGCATTTTGAAGACATTCAGTTTTCGAAAAAAGAAGAAGATGTTCACATTCCACAACTGTATTATGCTCTTTTTCAAAATGTTATTGCGATTAATGTCTTCAACAATGAGGCCCATCTCTATGCACATTGTTATCAGATCGAGAACAATCTAAATGAGGTTGTTGCCGTTTTACAAGGACCAAACCCCACAACGCATTCTTTTTCACGTCAAGGTGAATCCCATTCCAATTTGACAGATGATGAATTTGTCGAACTTGTCAGAAAGGGAATTCATCATTGCTATCGCGGGGATGTATTTCAGATTGTGTTGTCGCGACGCTTTTCACAACCATTTGTTGGGGATGACTTCACACTATATCGTGTCCTTCGGTCGGTCAACCCGTCCCCCTATTTATTTTATTTTGATTTTGGAGATTACCAAATTTTTGGCAGTTCGCCCGAAGCACAATTGGTTGTTAAGGATGGAAAAGCAGAGATTCATCCGATTGCGGGCACCTTTCGCAGAACCGGGAACGACAAACAGGATGCCGAGCGTGCTAAGGAACTGGCAAAAGATCAAAAAGAGAATAGCGAGCATGTGATGCTCGTCGATTTGGCAAGGAACGACCTCAGTCGAAACGGCAATCGTGTACAGGTCGAAAAAAACAGAGAGATTCAATTCTATTCTCACGTTATTCATCTTGTATCTAAGGTCACTGCGATGAAAAAAGAAAACCGAGACACAATGGAAATTGTGGCTGACACCTTCCCTGCTGGTACGCTGAGTGGAGCACCCAAGCATCGGGCGATGCAACTTATCGATGAATACGAAAATCGAAGTCGTGCTTTTTATGGTGGTGCAATTGGATTTATGGACTTTGACGGTAATTATAATCATGCCATTATCATTCGCTCTTTTTTGAGCAAAAACAATGTCTTGCACTATCAAGCTGGTGCTGGAGTGGTGTCGGAGTCCAAACCCGAAAACGAACTACAAGAAGTCTATAACAAATTGGGAGCCCTCAACAAGGCCTTGGAAGAAGCTGAAAAACTATAACTATGCATATACTTGTCATTGATAATTACGATTCTTTTACCTATAATTTGGTTCATTATCTCGAAGATCTCGATTGTATGGTAACCGTAAAGCGAAACGACCAACTGAATATCGAAGAGGTAGCGGATTATGATAAAATCGTATTGTCTCCTGGCCCTGGAATTCCAGACGAAGCAGGGCTGTTAAAACCCATCATCGCGGCCTATGCCAAAACAAAGCCCATTTTGGGAGTTTGTTTGGGGCATCAAGCTATTGGTGAAGTTTTTGGTGGCACCCTGACCAACCTCGACAAGGTCTATCATGGCGTAGCAACCCCTATTCAAGTTCTTGTCGACGACCCACTTTTTGCGGGCTTGGATAAGCAATTTGAAGTTGGACGTTATCACTCTTGGGTGGTAGAAAAGCCCTTACCTGATGAGCTTGTCCTTTTGGCTGAAGAAGACCATGGGCAAGTGATGGCGATGAAACATAAAGTGTACGACATTTATGGTGTTCAATTTCACCCTGAGTCCATTTTAAGCCCCGAGGGGAAGCAATTGTTAAACAACTGGTTAAAGATGTAAAATGAAAGCGATATTAGAAAAACGAGTCCAAAATCAAAGCTTGACAAAAGACGAGGCTAAAAACACCTTGCTTGACATTGGGCAAGGCAAATGCAATTCGCATCAAGTAGCAGCATTTTTAACCACCTATATGATGCGCCCGATTACAATCGACGAGCTTTCAGGTTTTCGTGCTGCTCTGCTAGACCTTTGTGTTGCCATTGACTTGTCGGACTATGACCCCATTGACCTATGTGGCACCGGCGGAGACGGAAAAGACACCTTTAATATCTCCACGCTTGCCTCTTTTGTGACGGCTGGTGCTGGAGTCCCTGTAGCAAAACACGGAAACTATGGTGTTTCTTCTTCCTGTGGATCGAGTAATGTGATGGAACACTTGGGTATTCGATTTTCGAACGAACAAGACTTTTTACAAAACTGTATCGAAAAGGCAGGGATTTGTGTTCTTCATGCACCTTTATTTCATCCCGCCATGAAGCATGTTGCTCCCATTCGACGTGATCTCGGAATAAAAACCTTTTTTAATATGCTAGGGCCCCTTGTAAATCCGTCCAAACCCAACAAACAAATGGTGGGCGTATTTAACCTTGAACTTCAACGCATTTATCGCTATGTCCTGGAAGAGACCAACCAACAATACA
Source organism: Flavobacteriaceae bacterium (assembly GCA_029238125.1). Lineage (GTDB taxonomy): Bacteria > Bacteroidota > Bacteroidia > Flavobacteriales > Flavobacteriaceae > UBA724. Next base: position 22,255 of record JAQWGQ010000001.1, read on the forward strand.
GTATACTCTATGCCTTAGACGGCTATGATGAAATCTCCCTCACAGGCGATACAAAAGTGGTGTCTAACAGTGGAACTGCAACGATCAACGCGGCCAGCTTTGGCTTAGAAGAACTGGAACCTTTACAAATCGGAGGTGGTAACTCGGTAGATGCTGCTGCTGCTATTTTTATGGGTGTGTTAGAAGGCAAAAGCACAGAAGCGCAAAAACAAGTGGTTTGCGCCAACGCTGGTATTGCCATCGCCACTGCCAAAGCATGTAGCATACAAGAGGGCTATACCGATGCTGCAGAATCAATCGAATCGGGCAAAGCACTTCAAGCACTACAAGCCCTTCAACAACTCAGCGCAAAATGAACATCCTTCAACAGATTGTAAACGATATTCAAAAGGACTTGGTGCTTAAAAAGCAAATTGTTCCAATTGACCGACTTGAGTCTAGTCCACTATTTGAACGGCAGACCAATTCACTGAGTAAACGTATTGTCGAAACCGAGGGTATTATCGCAGAACACAAACGTCGATCTCCGTCCAAGCCAAATATCAATTTTAGTCTTCGCCTGACGGATGTTGCGCAGGGCTATGCGTCGGCAGGGGTGGCAGGAATGTCCGTGCTGACCAATAACCAATACTTTGGCGGTTCGATCGAAGACTTACTCCTCGCACGCCAGGCCTGCGAACTCCCTCTATTACGAAAAGAATTTATGGTTGACGAATACCAAGTTTTAGAAGCCAAGGCCAATGGAGCAGATGCGATTTTGTTGATCGCAGCTTGTTTACAAAGACAAGACATTCAAACCCTTTCAACACTTGCACATCAACTCGGAATGGAGGTCTTATTGGAGGTTCACAATGCGGATGAATTGGAAAAGTCCATCATGCCATCTATCGATATGATCGGAGTAAACAACAGAGATCTCACAAGCTTTCGTGTCAGTCTGGAAACAAGTAAATCCCTGGTCGATCAAATCCCTACCGAATTTGTCAAATTGTCGGAAAGTGGACTCTCCTCACCAGAAAGTGTTTTCGAACTGCGTGACTGTGGATACCAAGGATTTTTAATGGGGGAACACTTTATGAAAGAAGATAACCCTGGGACGTCGGCAAAAAACTTTATCAAATTACTAGCAAAATGAAACTCAAAGTTTGTGGCATGCGGGACTCTAAAAATATAGTGGCTTTGGCGAGTCTCCAACCGGATTATATGGGTTTTATCTTTTGGGAACCTTCCAAACGATATTGTGCAACTATTCCGTCTGATATTCCCAATCCCATCAAAAAAGTAGGGGTCTTTGTCGACGAAACAACAGAACTGATCAAAGCAAAAGTTAAATTATATGGACTTGATGCCGTTCAACTGCACGGCGACGAAAGCCCGAGCCAATGCGCTGCATTATTGAGCTTGTGCGAAGTGATTAAGGCCTTTCGAATAGGCCCTGATTTTGATTTTAACATCCTTGCCCCCTATCGAGACCATTGCAACTATTTTCTATTTGACACCCAAGGTCCACTTCCTGGTGGGAATGGTACCGCTTTTGACTGGAAAATCCTGATGGGCTACTCACTAGATACGCCTTTTTTTCTCAGCGGAGGCATCGGTCTAGGTCATGTGGATGCAATTGCCGAAATTCGCAAACGCAATCTACCAATTTACGCATTGGACATCAACAGCCAATTTGAAAGTGAGCCAGGGGTAAAAAAAATTGAAGAGATTAGAGATTTTAAAAAACGTGTACAGCTATGAGTTATCATGTGAATGAAAAAGGATATTATGGAGATTTCGGAGGGGCATATATTCCCGAAATGCTCTATCCAAATGTAGAGGAATTGAGACGAAATTATTTAGAAATTACAGCACAAGCGGATTTCAAATCTGAATTTGACCAGCTCCTCCGCAACTATGTCGGTCGGCCAACTCCCCTTTACTATGCATCTCGACTTTCAGAAAAATACAACACCAAAATCTATCTCAAGCGAGAAGACCTTTGTCATACTGGAGCACATAAAATCAACAATACTATCGGTCAAATCTTGGTCGCAAAACGATTGGGAAAAAACCGCATTATTGCGGAGACTGGTGCAGGACAACATGGGGTTGCCACCGCGACGGTCTGTGCGCTCATGGGAATTCAGTGCGTTGTGTATATGGGGGAATTAGACATCAAACGCCAAGCACCAAATGTAGCACGCATGAAAATGCTCGGGGCAGAAGTACGCGCTGCACAATCGGGGAGTAAAACACTCAAGGATGCAACCAACGAAGCTATTCGCGATTGGATTAACAATCCTGTGGACACACACTACATCATTGGTTCTGTGGTTGGGCCACACCCCTATCCTGACATGGTTGCTCGCTTTCAAGCGATCATCAGTGAGGAGTGCAAAGTTCAACTCCTTGAAGCAGAAGGCCGTGACTATCCCGATCATGTAGTCGCTTGTGTGGGTGGTGGTAGCAATGCTGCTGGCTTATACTATCACTACCTAGATGACAAGCGCGTAAATATAATCGCTGTTGAAGCGGCTGGCAAAGGAATTGACACTGGTGAGAGTGCAGCCACCTCAGCCCTTGGGAAAGAGGGAATTATACACGGGAGCAAAACTCTACTGATGCAAACCGAAGATGGACAAATTACTGAACCCTACTCCATATCCGCTGGACTCGATTATCCAGGTGTTGGTCCCATGCATGCGCATCTGTTTCGATCCAAACGTGCGGAGTTTATCTCGATTCCAGACCAAGAAGCTATGGATTGGGGACTCACCCTATCCCAAACCGAAGGGATTATCCCTGCGATTGAAACAGCACATGCCTTTGCCGTTTTAGATGAGAGAGCGTTTGAACCCGATGAGATCGTATTGTTTAATTGCTCTGGCCGAGGTGACAAAGATCTGGATACCTATATTGATTATTTTAAATTGTAATGAATCGAATAAACAAAACGCTAAGCCAAGACAAAAAACTTTTGTCCATCTACTTCACAGCTGGCTTTCCCCAGCTAGAGGATACGGTACCAATTTTGGAGCAATTGCAAGAAGCAAATGTGGATATGATCGAATTGGGACTCCCGTTTTCCGATCCGCTTGCCGATGGACCTACGATACAGGAAAGCTCTACCCAAGCCCTGCGTAATGGCATGACCTCCGACAAACTCTTTAGCCAACTCGAAGGCATTCGTGATCGCATTCATGTTCCCTTGATTGTGATGGGATATTTTAATCCCATGATGCAGTATGGGGTTGAACGCTTTTGCAAACGATGCCAAGAAGTGGGTATCGATGGGCTTATCATACCAGACCTACCAGCAGATGTCTATCACGAGCAATACCAAAACTTATTTCAGCAATATGGACTGCGCAATATGTTTTTAATTACACCCCAAACTCCTGACGAACGCATTCGTTATATCGACCAAGTATCAGAGGGCTTTATCTATATGGTCTCAAGCGCAGCAACCACTGGAGCACAAGGGAGTTTTGGAGACGCCCAACAGCACTATTTTCAACGAATCGCTGACATGAAACTCCAGTCCAAACTTCTCGTCGGATTTGGAATCAGCAATGCAGAAACCTATCAAGCGGCTGTAGCCCATAGTCAAGGCGCGATTATTGGCTCGGCTTTTATCAAGCACTTGGAAGCAAATGGCAACCAAAGTGTGAAAGAGTTTGTCAAGACAATTCGATAGACCCAGATATAAGTTAATAGGGAAAAGAGTGTTTTTAACACTTGAATAAAGTATTTTATCACTCCTGCCTCGGGCAGGTAAACCTATCTAACTGTAGGTGGTCACGACAAACAAAGGAATAAAAACGTACATTTGTCTTAGACGAATCCCCAAGTCTTTTTTACAAAAGATTCCAGTTATATTTTTTAAACATCAATTTGGGGTTCCAAAACCGCTTTAGGTTTTATTATTATAATCCAGATTGATAGCTCCTATATGAGATTTTCAGTCTAACACAGATAAATAAGTATAAACAAATCGTAAAACAACAACCCCAATGAAAACAGATTACAACCAAATTTCGATTGAGTACCAATTATCAAAACTTCAACCTTGGCGAAAGCATGTAGAAGCATATACCTTCTTCAATCTTTTGGGACATCTCACAAATCAAAGCGTTTTAGACCTTGCCTGTGGAGAGGGTTTTTATACACGACAACTCAAATTGCGGGGAGCAAGCAAAGTAGTGGGCATAGATATATCAGAAAAAATGATTGCATTGGCAGAAAAAGCCGAGCAGAGAAACCCATTAGGGATTGACTATCACGTCCAAGACGTGGTTGATCTAGATCTCAAGCAAACATTTGATCTCATCAGTGCCGCTTATTTACTCAACTATGCCAAAAACCTTGAAGAACTAGTTGCCTTTGCAAAATCCATTTCTAGGCATTTAAAGCCAGGCGGACGATTTGTAACCATCAACAGCAATCCAGACTTCCATGCGCCAGCTGAAGTATTGCGCAAGTATGGGTTTACACGCCAAAATGAAAGCTGGTCGGAAGGGAGCCCAATTATCTATCGTTTTTTTCAGGAAGATGACAGCCATTTTGATATCGTGAACTACCATCTCGAAAAATCGACTCATAAATTGGCTTTTGAAACAGTGGGCTTGACAAAGGTCAATTGGCATCCTGTGCAATTGACTCCAGAACTCAAAAAAGATACAGACAAGGCGTTTTGGAAAACGATGATTCAAACACAACCAATCATCGGGTTGTCCTGTAGTTGGTAAGTTTTCCGAGGGTAATTAACGTACAAAAACAGGTGCAGCAAGATCGGTGGTATGTTCTTCGCTATAGCGGTAGCCATCGAGGTCAAAGCCCAATACATCATCGGCAGTTTGGGCATTGGTATCGATGAGGAAGCGCGCCATCAATCCTCTGGCTTTTTTGGCATAAAAAGAAATGATTTTGAGCTTACCGTTTTTGTAATCTTTAAATATAGGTTCAATGACATTTGCATCTAAATCGTCGAGTGAAACAGCAGAGGTATATTCCTTACTTGCAAGGTTGACGACACACTCATCGGCTTGGAGTTCGCCATTGAGTTGGGCAGTGATTTTATCTTGCCAAAAACCGTACAAATTCTTGCTGCCATTCACTGCAAAAGAGGTACCCATTTCCAAACGGTAGGGCTGCATGAGATCAAAGGGCTTGAGTAGGCCATAAAGACCTGAAAGAATACGCAAGCTATTGTTGAGCGTGTCCCATTTGCCTTCTTCGATCGTATAGACGTCAAGACCTGCATAAACATCCCCATCAAAAGCATAGACCGCTGGGCGGGCATTATCGGCAGTAAAGGGAACCGAAAAGCTTTGGTTACGGGTCCAATTCAGCTCGGCAAGTTTGTCGGAAATTCCCATGAGTGCCTTTAACTCGGCTGGTGATTTTTTTCGCAAAGCCGTATTGAGGGTAGCCGCTTCCTGAACAAAAACGGGTTGACTGCAAGTGGCATGCGGCAATGGGCTTTCGTAATTCAAAGACTTGGCAGGGGATACTAAAAGTTTCATATCAATAGCTTTTGGTCAAAAATAACAAGGGTTTTTGGGATAGGCAAGTTCCAGATATTCAAAGTATTAATTATAAAAATGAATATTTAGTCCAATCTGTGCTTTGCATAGTGTCGCCACTTGTCAAGCGCATTAATCATATCGTCGGGCAGGGGAGCTTCAAATGAAATCGGTTTATCAGTGACAGGATGCGCAAAGCCAAGGGTTTGGGCGTGAAGTGCTTGACGTGGGAGCAATTTGAAGCAATTGTCCACAAACTGTTTGTACTTTGTAAATGTGGTGCCTTTCAGGATGTTGTCCCCCCCATACCGAGCATCACTAAAAAGCGTGTGGCCAATCGATTTTAGATGCGCTCGAATCTGATGGGTACGTCCTGTTTCCAGTTGGCATCGAAGTAGTGTGGTGTAGCCAAAACGTTCGACCACCTCATAGTGAGTGATGGCTTCTTTGCCTTGGTCCCCATCGGGAAACACCGTCATCAACAATCTGTTTTTGGGATCTCTACCAATATGCCCTTCGATCGTGCCCTTATCATCAACAACATCGCCCCAGACTAATGCGAGATAGCTGCGGTCAGAGGTCTTGTCAAAAAACTGTTTTGCCAGATGCGTCATTGCCTGTTCTGTTTTGGTAATAACGAGCAAGCCGCTGGTGTCTTTATCAATACGGTGTACCAAACCGGGTCTTTCGTTGGTGTTTAAAGGCAAAGAATCAAAATGGTGTAGCAGAGCATTGAGCAGCGTGCCACTGTAATTTCCATGACCGGGATGAACAACCATGCCTGCAGCTTTATTGACCACAACCAAGGAATCATCTTCATACACAATATCGAGGGGTATTTCTTCTCCAACGAGCAAATTTTCATACGGAGGATGAGCAAACAAGACTTGTACTTTATCTCCGCCTTTGACCTTGTAGTTGGATTTGACAGCTAGATCGTTGACATGGACACTCCCCGCTTTCGCTGCTTGTTGAATTTTGTTGCGGGTGGCATTTTCAATACGATTCATCAAAAACTTATCGACGCGCAAGGGTTGTTGTCCACTGTCGGCCGTAAAGACATAATGCTCATATAGTGTATCGTCTTGGTCTTGTGTTTCCATCATCGGCCTCGTCTTCCATTTCCAAGAACCAAATCAACTTTGGACGATTTTGGGATTTTATCACCCGGATCAATCTCGTCGCCTTCAAAGCGCAAAGCCAAGACCATATCTTTACCAATATTGTTACGATAGCTTATGTTTCCAACCTCCAACCCGGCAGCGCGCAAAGAGGATACCGCATTGCGATAGGTTACTTGCACCACATTGGGCACAGATACCTTTCGGTAGGTAGATGGGTTGAGCGTGAGGTAAATTTTACGTCCTCGCTTGACTTCATCATGGGCTCGCGGTTGGTGTTCGATTACCGATAGCGGGGCAATTTCAGGGTTGAATTGGGTGGAGTCGATGACTTCAAAATTGAGTCGCAAATCGGAAAGCAAATCTTCGGCCTCCGCCAGAGGGATTTGGTGAAGGTCTGGAACCTCAATCAAACGGTTTTGACGGGTGTGAAAGCGTAAAACCAAAAACAATAGAAAAACCAAAGCAACTCCAAGGACACTTGCTTTTAGGAGTGCCAAGAAAAAGGATTTGCTGATAAAAAATCGAAGTCGTCGCATTCGGTCAAAATTAATGATATTTTTGTCAAATGAAACCACGTATAGCCGTAATCATGGGTGGGTACACCTCCGAGCATGACATTTCGCTGAAAAGTGGAGCTGTCGTGATGGCCCATATCGACAAAGAGGTTTATGATCCTTACTCTGTACGCATCGACAAAGATGCCTGGCTTGTTGAGGTTGATGGCAGTTGGAAACCGATTGACATTGCTGATTTTAGTAGTGGTAATCTTCGATTTGATGCAGTATTTAATGCTGTGCATGGTACACCGGGTGAAAATGGAGAGCTGCAGACCTATCTTGACAGTTTGCAAATCCCCTACACTGGCTGTGCAGCAGAGGTCTCTTCTCTCACTTACAACAAGGCAAAAACATTAGAATACTTAGGACCACATGGGATTGCCATGGCAACGCGTATTGTCCTTTCAGTTGGGGACGCAATCGATACGCAAAAGATTGTCGAAAAAGTGGGGCTACCCTGCTTTGTTAAAGCCAACCAAGCGGGAAGCAGCTTTGGAGTATCAAAGGTGTACGAAGAAAACAACTTACGTGCGGCGATCGAAGTTGCTCACAGAGAAGATAGCGGGGTGTTGATCGAGTCGTTTTTGCAAGGGACCGAAGTTTCTATTGGCGTTATCACCTATCAGGGTAAGGTGCGTGTTTTGGCACCAACGGAAATTGTCACAGATGAGGATTTTTTTGATTTTAGCGCCAAATACGAAGGGAAGTCAAAAGAAATTACCCCTGCTCGGCTACGTGAATCGCAACATCAAGCATTGCGAATTGTAGCGGAAAAAGTCTATTCCGCATTGGGTATGAAAGGCATGAGCCGAAGTGATTTTATTTTTGTCGGAGACGTCCCCCACTTTTTGGAAATCAATACCGTTCCTGGCCTAACAGAAGAAAGTTTGCTGCCACAGCAAGCCAAACACGCTGGTATATCGCTGAGGGATCTATTTGGCAATGCGCTAGTCGAAGCCATGGAAAAATAAATACCTTTGCACTATGAAACGAGCCGTTTTTCCCGGGTCCTTTGATCCGCTCACATTAGGTCATCAAGACATCGTTGAGCGTGGAGCAACCATTTTTGACGAGATTATCGTTGGGATTGGGTATAATGCCGAAAAAAGCCATATGTTCTCAATCGAACAGCGCAAACAATTTATTGTGCAATGCTTTGAAGACAACCCCAAAGTTAAGGTGATGGACTACCAAGGACTCACCATTGATTTTTGTAATTCCGTAGGCGCCAACTATCTTCTGCGAGGTGTTCGTAACAACGGAGATTTTGAGTTTGAAAAAGCCATTGCCCGAACCAACCGTGAGTTGTCAAATATCGAAACGGTCTTTTTATTGACCTCAATTCAAACTTCATTTATTAGCAGTAGCATCGTTAGAGAAATCATCCGCAACAAAGGAGATTATAAACGATTTGTGCCAGATTGTGTTCGGATCTAACCAATCTTCAATTCTTTCAGTAAATACTTGATATTGCCATATGAATTTTTTAAGGCCTTGGCCGTTTTCTTCGGTCCTTTCCATTTGGCTTTTGTGATGTCTTCCTGAAGCTCAGGTTTGAGTTTGCCAGTGTAGGTTGTCGTCATATAAAACCAATGGGTTTCTTTGAGTTGGTATTTGTCGTTGCGTTTAAATATGTGATAGGTCACACCCGCGAATCCATTGAGCTGAAGTTTTTTGACTCCTGTTTCTTCTTTGACCTCACGCTTTGCTCCTTTTTCAAGGGTCTCTCCCTTGTCAATTTTACCTTTGGGCAAATCCCATTTCCCTTTTCGAAAAATAAAAAGCATCTTTCCGCTTTGGTTCCGAACCAATCCTCCTCCCGCTTGAACAACTGACAATTTGGATTTAAAAGTCTCCAAAAGCGTTGCGGGATCATCTCCGATCAAATATATTTTCCTTGCTTTGGACTCCTTTAGAACTTGTAAAATGGTCTGAAAAGATGTAGCTGCAAGAGGTAATACCAAGGCATGTTTGGATTTTGGGAGTACGGTCGTTAAGATCATCAATTTTGTATTGATAAAAACTTTATACTTTTGTCCCATGATTCACGATTCCTTCACAGCCAAAAAAGTTGCTGAGTTACTGATACAAATTAATGCAATAAAGTTGGAACCTAAAAATCCATTTACTTGGGCCAGTGGGTGGAAATCTCCAATATATTGTGACAATCGCATCGCATTGTCATATCCAACTGTTCGGACATACATCCGCGAACAATTTGCAAAGCAAATTGAATCCATATATGGCAAGCCCGACGTGATTGCAGGCGTGGCAACTGGTGCCATTGGGATTGGAGCTTTGGTTGCCGAGGAACTCAACTTACCTTTTGTTTACATCCGCCCAAAGCCCAAAGGACACGGACGAAAAAACCAGATAGAAGGAATCTTGCCAAAAAACAGTCAAGTTGTTGTGATTGAAGACCTCATCAGCACTGGAAAAAGCAGCATGGAAGCCATCAAAGCATTGCAGGAAAGCGATGCATCGATAAAATGCTTACTATCGATTTTTGATTACAATTTTCAGGTTGCCGAAAAACGATTTAATCAAGAGGGGATCAGCGTTTATTCATTGAGTGATTACGAGCATTTAATTGAGCTTGCCACCGAAAACCGCTTTATCCTCAAAAGCGAAGAAAAAATGTTGCAAAAATGGCGTTTGGCACCCGAAAAATGGAAACCATAATAATATGGAAATCAATAGCTCGATAACTCGTGTTGATCATTCAACCGAACAACTTTTTTCTAAACTCTCCAGTGTTGAAACCTATGAGGGTCTGATGCCAGAAGGTGCAGCGTTTACAAAAATAGACGACAGTCGATTTCGATTTAAACTAGGTGGTATGCCAGAAATTGGACTAACAATCGGCGATAAACAACCCAACGAATCAATTGTATTGACATCTTCCAGTGAAAAAATTTCTTTTTCACTGCGTGGGCAGTTGACAAAAATCTCGGAAACGCAAACCGATGTTCAATTGCAATTTGAAGGGGATTTTAACCCCATGATGGCAATGATGGTCAAAAAGCCCTTAACCCAATTTATGGAGTCATTGATCGGAAATATGCACAAACTGTAATTCCTTTACTTCAAACAGCTGCTCACCAATTTCGGTTTCGAGTACAAGTTTTCCATCTGGAGTAACCGATCGGATAATCCCTTGAAACTCATGTTTGCCACTCATAAACCGTCTGCTTTGGTTCAAACCATAGAGAGATTGCTGATAGGCAGCATCCCAATCTTTCCCAGGGAGAGTTAATCCTTCTATAAGTTTGGGAACTACAGACAACAGCAGGGTGTCCAAATCATAGGTCTTTGCCGTGCGTAGACGCATAGAAGTGGCATTGGGGAGCTGTGGAAATTGAATTTGATTGACATTGATTCCCATCCCAATAATAATTGACTTTGCCGTTGACTTCTGCATACTGCTTTCCACTAAAATTCCAGCCAATTTTTTATGGCCTGACAAAATGTCGTTTGGCCATTTCACAGAGATATTTGGGATTTGAAGCGATAAAAGCCAGTCTGCCAAACAAACAGAAACGATTTTATGGATTGAAAAAAGTTGATCTGCATTTCGAGTTAGATTTGGTATGTACAGAGAAAACATCAGATTTTCACCAGCTTGACTTGTCCAAACTTGCCCGCGCTGTCCTTTTCCCTTTTTTTGAAAAAGACTCCAAACAACAGTGGGTGTTGTCAACTTATTTACCATTAACATTTGACGCAAGTGATCATTGGTCGAGTCGGTGGCATCAAGTTTGATTAAGTGCATGTAACAAAGCTAGCAATATCAATTCGTATTACACGAATTTGTAATAGATTTGCTTTATCTTGATTATATGAGTAAACTCGAAAACACGGATCAACTCATCGCAGCAATTGTCGATGCTCTTGAAAATATAAAAGGGGAAGACATCCGCATATTGGATTTGAGAGACATTGAAAACGCCGTGTGCAAATATTTTATCATTTGTTCAGGGAGCTCAAATACGCAAGTAAATGCCTTGGCTGGATCTGTCCAAAAACAGGTGAGCAAATCCCTTCGAGAAAAGCCATTTCAGGTTGAGGGAACCGAAACGGCTGAATGGGTGCTTTTGGATTATATCGACATTGTCGTTCATATTTTTCAAAAATCTGTTCGAGAATACTATGACATCGAATCCTTGTGGGGCGATGCAAAATTGACTGAAATTGCTTCTAACTATTGATAATGGCTAAAAAAGAAAAAACTCCTAACAAAAAATCAAATATTAGTGCCTATTGGTTGTACGGCTTGATTGCTGTGTTTTTTATCAGCATGTCATACTTCAATAAAGATGGCATGACCAAAGACCAACGCATTAACATCTCTGCCTTTGAGCGATTTCTAAATGATGACGAGGTGGAGCGTGTGTTGGTGATCAACAAAAGCCTGGCGCAAGTCACCATTAAAGATGATGCCTTACAAACTTCAAAGCACAAAGCTGCCCGATCGACAGATTTTTTGGGTCGTTCAAATGCCAAAGGACCACACTACCAGTTTGAAGTGGGTAACCTCGAGATTTTCCAAACCAAATTGGAAGAAGCAAAAAGTAAAGGGGCTGAATTTGACTACGACTTTAAAACCGTTGAAAATCGATGGCTCGATGTGATGCTGAGTTTTCTACCCCTTGTCCTGATTATCGGGGTATGGATTTTCCTCATGCGCCGCATGTCTGGCGGAGGAGCTGGCGGAGGAGGTCAGATATTTAATATCGGAAAGTCAAAAGCAAAACTCTTTGACGAGAAGTCAAACGTAAAAGTAACCTTTAAAGATGTTGCTGGGCTTGAAGGCGCCAAGGAAGAGGTGCAAGAAATTGTAGACTTTTTGAAAAACCCGAGTAAATACACCGTTTTGGGTGGTAAAATCCCAAGGGGTGCCTTGCTAGTTGGCCCTCCAGGAACGGGAAAAACACTCTTGGCTAAGGCTGTTGCCGGGGAAGCAAAAGTTCCCTTTTTCTCCCTTTCGGGGTCGGACTTTGTAGAAATGTTTGTGGGGGTCGGTGCTTCGCGAGTACGCGATTTGTTTAAACAAGCAAAAGACAAATCACCAGCTATCATTTTTATCGACGAAATTGACGCCATCGGACGTGCACGCGGAAAGAGCAATATGACGGGTTCGAATGACGAACGCGAAAATACGCTCAACCAGCTACTCACCGAAATGGATGGTTTTGGAACCGATACTAATGTGATTGTATTGGCAGCAACCAACCGATCGGATGTATTGGACAAAGCCCTGATGCGAGCTGGACGTTTTGATCGACAGATATATGTGGATTTACCCGACTTGCGTGAGCGCGAAGAAATTTTTAAAGTGCATTTAAGCCCCCTCAAAGTTGACAAACAACTCGATGTGAGTTTTTTGGCCAAACAAACCCCTGGGTTTTCAGGGGCGGATATTGCAAATGTCTGTAATGAGTCGGCTCTTATTGCTGCACGGAAAAGTAAGAAAAAGGTTGATCGACAAGACTTTCTCGATGCGGTTGATCGAATTGTTGGTGGCTTAGAGAAAAAGAGTAAGATCATAACGCCCTCAGAAAAGAAAACCATTGCCTTCCACGAAGCAGGTCACGCTACAGTAAGTTGGATGCTAGAACATGCAGCCCCACTTGTGAAGGTTACCATCGTACCTAGAGGTCAATCTCTTGGAGCAGCGTGGTACTTGCCAGAGGAGCGTCAAATTGTACGGACAGAACAAATGCTTGACGAAATGTGTGCTACCCTAGGTGGTCGTGCTGCCGAACAAATCATTTTTGGTAAAATCTCGACGGGTGCCCTGAGTGACCTCGTAAAGGTAACACGACAAGCTCGTGCAATTGTTACTATTTATGGGTTGAATGATAAAATTGGAAATATCACCTATTACGATACTAATGGGCAAAATGAGTTTGAGTTTACAAAACCGTACAGCGAGGAAACCGCAAAGCAAATTGATGAAGAAATTTCAAAAATTGTAGAACGGGAATACAAAAGAGCACTGGCACTGTTGCGGAAACACAAAAAGAAACTCACTGAATTGGCAGAGCATCTTCTCGAAAAAGAGGTGATTTTTAAAGATGATCTGGTCACTATTTTTGGGAAGCGTCCATTTGAGAAGGAAGAAATCGTTGAGGAGAAACCCAAATCATCTTCCGCAAAGAAGACAGCGAAGTCCACATAGTTTGCTATCTTTATCGTTTCAAACAACAAAGTCTTGAAACGTCTCTTTTCCTCTCTTTTTGGAGGGTCTTCAAAAACTGAAAAACAAGAAGACACAGTCCGCAGTAAATACATGCCTGCTGAGGAGACGCCTATCGAAGAAGCTTTTACTTTGAAGTTCACTGAACAAGGTGGAAAGTTTATTTATTGCGAAGACAAAAAAGAATCCGTCAACATATTTAAAAATATCCTAGCCGAAAATGGATGGAATGATTGTGAAATGCTTTGTTTTCGACCCAAATTGCAAGAGCGGTATATCAGGCCATCCATTACCCCGACCAAAACGAATTTAAATGCTCGTTTCTTTTTGACAGATTGTGAATTTTTGGTTGCACATGATGGCAGTATTATCATTTGTGCCGAGCAAATTGCCAATCATAAATTGATTGACCTGCCAGAAAATTTTGTGATTGTTGCTGGGACACAACAACTTACAGATACCTTGAGCGAAGGCCTGAAAGGAATCAAACACAAATACAAAAAAAATATCCCGATTAATATCACCTCTATTAAGCACTTTAAGAAAAACATTACAGAAGGTGATGACACCTTTTTAACCTATGGGTTACCAATAAAGCATGTATACCTGATTCTTATAGAAGATTTTTAATGCATAATTTCATCGAACGATCACTTGTCGGCCTTACCTATGCTGCTGTTTGGGCGCTCAGCTTGGTGTATAGCCCGAACTTGGGATATCCGATTCTTTTATTTGTTATCGCTTTTATTGCAGCATTTGAAATGTTAAAACTCTATCAAATCCGATCATTAGCCCTCACCGCCCTACTGTGCTTTGGCACGGCAAGTCTATTGGTTTTTAATGCGCCACTGCTGCAAATTGCCATCTTATCGTTTGTCAGTCAAATGGGATTGGCAATCCTGCTGTTTAGGCGGAAGACGATACAAGCACACCCCCTACTGGCCAGTCTGTTATGCATTGTGCATTTGCTATTTCCACTGTTGGTGATTAGCGAAGTCTCTGTCGTGGAATCGCCTATTTTCACAATCGAGCTCACATTTGGACTTTTGTTTTTTATCTGGGGAGCCGATGCAGTGGCCTATAGCTTTGGAACTCTTTTTGGGAAAACACCTCTTTTTCGAGTTGTATCGCCAAAAAAATCGATTGAAGGCGCCCTTGCAGCAATTCTTTTTAGTCCAGTGATTGCTTTGGTAAATCATCAGATTTTTCCAAATTATGCTTTTTCTTTTTGGCTATTGATGGGGATTGTCATCAGCATAACCTCAATTGTTGGTGATCTGGTACAGAGTCAAAGCAAACGCACTGCTGGAGTAAAAGACAGTGGCACCATATTGTTGGGTCATGGAGGCGTATATGATCGGATCGATAGTCTGGTTTTTACGGTCCCTTTTGTGTATTTCTATTTATTGTTGTTTAGTTGCTATGTTTCATAAAGAAGGGTTTCGAATCATTACCGTTACATTTATAGCTGTTGTCGCAGTTATAATCTCTGCAGATCTCTACATTTCTTCGATTTGGATATCAAAAGGAATCCAAATTGTGGCTTTGGTATTTCTTATTTTGGTGCTTCAATTTTTTCGAAATCCCAAAAGAATAGCCCTTGAGAGTGAAACCCAAATTATTGCACCAGCTGACGGGAAAATTGTGATCATTAAAGAAGTCGAAGAACCAGAGTATTTTCAAGACAAACGACTTCAAGTTTCGATTTTTATGTCTCCACTCAATGTACATGTCACACGATATCCAGCGACTGGTGAGATCAAATTTAGCAAATATCACCCCGGTAAGTATTTGGTGGCTTGGCATCCAAAATCATCCGAATTAAATGAGAGAACGACGATTGTTATTGACCATCCAACCTATGGCTCCATACTCTATCGGCAAATCGCTGGAGCTGTAGCACGACGGATCGTAAATTATGCGAAAGTTGGTGACAAGGCCATTCAAGGTCACGATGCTGGCTTTATCAAATTTGGCTCTCGAATTGACCTTTTTCTACCACTAGGCACGCCACTAAGCGTTGGATTGAATGACCGTGTAAAAGGGGGGCTAACCATAATCAGTAAGTTATGAATTATGCCGTCGTTGACAAGACTACGTTTGATGAATCCGTGGAGTGGGTGAACGAAAATTTTAACAAAATCCCCAAGGATGATTTATTGCGCCTTTATGCCTATTATAAAATTGCAAATGGAGTGCGACATGAGTCGAATAACAAACAACCCATTGTGAAAGCGTTTAAAGCAAATGCCATTATGCAGGTGTCGAATTTATCGATTGACATAGCGCAAGACCGTTACAGTGCTTTAGTTGAGAAATTAAAACATATGGTTTAGCCCTGCAATTGGGCAATTTGATGTTCGATATGCTTGATTTTTTCTAGGGCGTCTTTCTCTTTTTTTCTTTCAATTTCAACAACCTGAGTAGGCGCATGATCCACAAAACGCGTATTGCTTAATTTTTTTTGGACCCCAGCTAAAAATACTTTTTGATAATTCAAGTCTTGATTGAGTTTGGCAAGCTCTTCCTCTGGGTTTTCGACAGAAAATGGAAGGTAATAGACAGCAGTCCCAACTCGAAATGAGAGTACTTGGTCGGGTAAATCATTGACCAATTCACAGGTTTCGACATTTGCCAGCTTCGAAATCACCGCTTTGTAATAATCCATCTGGGAAGAGGTCTCGAGCAATTGCATGGGAACTTTCATGGAGATATTTTTCTGTTTCCGAATTGCACGAATAGAAGTCACCATTTCCATGGTGTGTGAGAATATCGAAAGAACCGCTTTATCGATTTTTGTTTCTGTTGGCCATGAGGATACAACAAGGGCCTCCGTTTTTGTCCGTTTTGCGATATCATGCCAAAGTTCCTCACTCAAAAACGGCATGAACGGATGGAGTAATCGTAAATTATTTTCAAAAATCTGAATCACTTCAGCATGGGTTTGCGCGTCAATTGGACTGCCGTAGGCAGGTTTAATCAACTCCAACAACCAGGAGCAAAAGTCATCCCATACCAGTTTGTAAATACACATTAGGGCATCAGAAATCCTGTATTTTGTAAAGTGATCATTGACCAAAGTGAGCTCGTTTTGAAATTTACTCTTATACCATTCCAAACTCTGTTTGGCAGTTTGGTCTTGCGGTATGGAATCATCAATATCCCAACTTTGAATCAAGCGATGTGCATTCCAAATTTTGTTGGCGAAATTCTTTCCTTGTTGGCAAAGCGCTTCGTCGAAAAGCAAATCATTTCCAGCTGCTGAACTCAATAGTAAGCCAACGCGAACGCTATCCGCACCATATTTTTCGATGAGCCCCAGTGCATCAGGGGAATTGCCCAACTGCTTGGACATCTTTCGGCCCTGGCTGTCTCGAACCAGACCCGTCAGGTATACGTTTTGAAAAGGTTGTTGATTGCGAAAGGTATAGCCCGACATGATCATTCGAGCAACCCAGAAAAATAAAATATCAGGTCCCGTGACAAGATCTTGTGTGGGATAATAATATTGAATTTCATCGTTTTCAGGGAATCGAATTCCATCGAAGACAGAGATGGGCCATAGCCAAGACGAAAACCAAGTATCGAGCACATCTGAATCCTGCGTTAGATCTGCTGCGTTGAGAGAAGGGTTTTTGGTTTTTTCACGTGCTTTCTCCAAGGCCTCTTCGGGGGTCAAGGCAACCACAAAGTCTTGTTTACCCGTTCCGTAAAAATAGGCGGGGATTTGCTGACCCCACCACAACTGACGAGAGATATTCCAATCGCGAATGTTATTCATCCAATGGCGATAGGAGTTCATGAATTTTTTGGGAAACAATTGAACTGTTCCGTTTTCAACTGCAGTCAGCGCTGGTTTGGCCAAATCCTCCATTTTCAAAAACCATTGATCGGAGAGTTTAGGTTCTACAACTGCCTTGGTTCTTTCAGATAGGCCAACTTTGTGCGTGTGCGGCTTGGTTTGTAATAGCATTTTTGAGGACTTGAGCTGCTGAACAATCAGTTTTCGAACTTCAAATCGGTCTTTGCCTTCAAAGTGTAAACCTTCTGCATTAAGCGTTCCGTCGGGATTAAAAATATCAACAAACCCCAGCTTGTGTTTGTCCCCCAATGCCTTATCGTTTTCATCGTGAGCAGGGGTTACCTTTAAGCAGCCAGTACCAAATTCCATATCCACATAGCTGTCTGTGATAATCGGCACTTCTCGGTTGACAATCGGGACCACAACTTTTTTGCCATGCAGATGAGTAAAGCGTTCGTCTTCGGGATGAACGGCTACAGCCGTGTCCCCCATCAGCGTTTCCGGGCGAGTCGTGGCAATGGTAACCGTCTCCTCGCTATCGACCACTCGATAAGCTATATGGTATAAATTGCCTTGCTTTTCTTCATAAATTACTTCTTCATCAGAAAGGGTGGTTTGGGCTTCTGGATCCCAATTCACCATTCGGAATCCACGGTAGATCAAACCACGATGAAAAAGGTCGACAAAAACCCGAAGAACAGATTCGGTCATGGGCTCGTCAAGAGTGAATTTGGTGCGATCCCAATCGCAAGAACATCCCAGTTTTTTCAGCTGCTCCAAAATAATCCCGCCATGTTCATCGGTCCATTCCCAAGCATGCTTGAGAAATTCCTCCCGAGTCAAATCTTCTTTTTTCACACCCTGATCTGCTAATTTCTGAACCACTTTTGCTTCAGTAGCAATAGACGCATGGTCAGTTCCAGGAACCCAACAGGCATTCATACCAAGCATGCGCGCACGACGTATAAGCACATCTTGCAACGTATTATTCATCATATGCCCCATATGCAAAACGCCTGTTACATTGGGCGGAGGAATCACAATTGTGTAGGGCTTACGAGAATCGGGTTCGGAATGAAAATACTGGTTTGCTAGCCAATAAGCATACCACTTTTCAGCAATTTGATTGGAATTGAATGTGTTGGGAGAACCCATGAAAAGGTGTGTTATCTTATTGAGTGACAAAAGTAGCTAAGAACAATTGATAAAAAAAGCTATTGATAATCTGAAATAGATTTTTGTATCTTTAACCAAAAGAAATAAACCATGAAATTCATCAATTTTTTTATTGCAATTCTATTGTGTTTTTCCTATTCCAATGGATTAGCGCAAGCTGAAATTACTTTCGAGTCGGAAGTGGTTGATTATGGCACAATCGAAAAAGGAGATGATGGGGTTCGTAAATTCAAATTCACCAACACGGGCTCATCCCCTTTATTTATTACACAGGTTCGATCGTCCTGTGGTTGTACAATTCCCAAAAAACCTACTGATTCCATCATGCCTGGAGCTGAAGAAGTGATTGAAGTAAAATACGACACCAATCGAGTCGGTCCAATTCGCAAAACCATCACGGTTAGTTCCAACGCTGTAACGCCAGTGGTGGCCTTGCAAATCAAGGGTACGGTCGAGGAACCAGAGGAAGAAGAATAGCTTTATCATCGCTTTTCTGCTTTGCATCCCCATCGATTCGGGCTAAATTTTGCATCTTTGTTGTCAAAATTCACAGATGCCTAAAATTTCGTTGAAAGGGATGAATCTCCCTACCTCGCCCATTCGAAAATTATCGAAACATGCCGAGGAAGCCAAAGCGAAAGGAATTGAGGTAATCCACCTCAACATTGGGCAACCTGACATTCAAACACCCTCTAAAGCTTTAGATGCGATCAAGTCGTTTGACCAAAAGGTATTGGCCTATGGCCCATCTGAGGGGTCTTTGGCATATCGTCAGAAAATGTGCGCCTACTATGCCAAGCACAATATCATGGTTCAACCAGAGGATATTTTGGTGACAACAGGTGCAAGCGAGGCCATTATCATGACTTTGGATTGCATTACCAATGAGGGTGATGAGCTCATTATTCCAGAGCCCTTTTATGCCAATTATGACACTTTTGCAGCTGCTTGTGGTGTCAAAGTTGTGCCTGTATCATCCACCATTGACACTAATTTTTCGTTGCCATCAATCGATGAAATTGAAGAAAAAATTAATGCCAAAACAAGGGCAATTTTTATTTGCAATCCAAACAATCCAACTGGGTATGTGTATACCCATAAAGAGCTCAATGATCTGGCTGATCTTGTTAAAAAACACGATATCTTTTTGATTGTCGATGAGGTCTATCGCGAGTTTGTTTATGATGGGGCAATCCACCATTCGGCACTCACGATCCCAGGACTTGAAGAGCATACGATCCTCGTTGACTCCATGTCAAAGCGTTACAGTATGTGTGGCGCAAGAATCGGGTGTTTGGTTTCCAAAAACAAAGCTGTTATGGAAGCTGCACTTAAGTTTGCGCAATCTCGTTTATCTCCCCCGACTTTAGGCCTTCATGCCTCTGAAGCTGCCATGGATGAGCCACTTCATTATATTCAAAATGTTACAGCCACCTACCTCGATCGAAGAAACACATTGGTTCAAGCCCTAAAACAAGTGCCAGGAATTACTGTCAGCGTTCCACGCGGCGCGTTTTACTGCTTGGTACAACTCCCTGTTGAGGATACAGATGAGTTTGCAAAATGGTTGTTGACTTCCTACAACCACAACGGAAAAACAGTCATGGTAGCCCCCGCATCAGGATTTTATGGCGATCGTCACCTTGGTAAATCTTTGATTCGAATTGCTTTTGTACTCGACAAACAAAAGCTCAAAGAAAGTGCCCTTATCCTTGAGAGTGCCTTGCATGCCTATCCACATACCCTGACATCAAAATTGAGCCAATGATCGAACAAGGGGTTTCACTCAAAACCTATAACAGTTTTGGAGTAGCCGCAGAAGCTGCCTTATTTGCCGTTGCAAAAAACATTGAAGACTTACAATCCATACTCACAGATAAGCGTTTTGCCTCTGCTTGGATTTTAGGTGGTGGCAGTAATACATTGTTTTGCGAGAACCCAAAACCTCCAATCATTCAACTTGCAATATCTGGAATCGAAATCACTGAAGAACAAGGGGATGAGGTCGTCATCAAGGCAGGCGCAGGAGTAAACTGGCATGAATTGGTAATGTGGTCACTTGAAAAGGGGTTTGGCGGACTTGAAAATCTGGCTTTAATTCCAGGAAATGTTGGCGCAGCTCCAATTCAAAATATTGGTGCTTATGGTGTTGAGTTGCAAGATGTTTTTGAATCCTGTACGCTGGTCAACAGAAACGATCAAAGTGTAGAAACTTATGACAAGGTGGCTTGTCAGTTTGGGTATAGAGACTCTATTTTCAAACGTGAATTAAAACACAAAGCGGTGATTACAGATATCAGCTTACGACTAAAAAAAGAGAATTATCGGCTTAACACTTCATATGGAGTCATTGCGAAGTTGTTGGTGTCCAAAGGAATTAGCACGCCAAGCCCAAAAGAGATTGCAGATGTTGTCATCGATATCCGAACAACAAAGTTGCCTGACCCCAAACAGCTGGGCAATGCTGGAAGCTTTTTTAAAAACCCGATTGTGGATTACAATCAGTTTGAGCAACTCAAATCGTCATTTCCTGACATTCCGCATTACGCCCAACCAAATCAGAAGTATAAAATTCCTGCTGCTTGGCTCATCGAGCAAGTCGGATTGAAAGGAACTCGAAAGGGGGATGTGGGCACACATAAACATCATGCGCTTGTATTGGTGAATTTTGGCAATGCCAGTGGACATGACATCAAGCACTTTAGCGAGATGGTTCAGCAGGCGGTTGAAGAGCGTTTTGACATTCTCTTACAACCCGAAGTCAACTTCTGTTGTTAATCGTATCTTTGTCTTATGAAACTCTTTTTTCTTAGTGTTATACTCATCGGACTTGCATTTGCGGGAATTGCCATTAAAATTTGGGCAAAAAAAGATGGAGAGTTTGCAGGAACTTGCGCGAGTCAAAGTCCGTTTTTGAATAAAGATGGTGAGCCCTGTGGATTATGTGGCAAAATGCCCGAGCAGCAAACAGATTGCGACTTACCACATCCACAGCACAACTAAAGATCCATTTAGATTTCTTATTTTTAGCAACTGTGAAAAACCAAGAACAAACGATTCCTGATCTTGTTCATGCTGCAAAGCATGAAGACCAACATGCCTTTCGTCAGTTGTTGGATCTGCATTGGAATGAGTTATATGGGTTTATGATTAAGCGAACAGAAAATGAAAACGATGCTGAAGACCTATGTCTTCAGGCCTTTTCAAAAGCGTTTGATAAAATCGAAACCTATAATGCTGATTATACGTTTTCGACATGGCTCACTTCAATCGCTAAAAACTTGCATGTCGATTTGATCCGAAAGGAAAAAACACGTCTACACCAATCGACAGATGTTGACGAGTTGGGTCGAGACGTAATTGATAAAACTTTGGGCCCCGAAGATCAACTGATACGATCTCAAAACCTAGACAAGCTTCTACAACAAATTCGATCGCTCAAGCCCATTTATCGGGACGTTATTCAACTGCGTTTTTTTCAGGAACTCAGCCATAAAGAAATGGCAACACAACTCGGACTATCGCTAAGCAATGTAAAGGTCCGCCTGCTTCGTGCCAAAAAGTTGTTGGCTGAAATCATCAACGATAAATGAAAAACAGCATACAAAAACTCGGTCCCGGACTGTTGTTTGCAGGAGCTGCTATCGGGGTTTCTCACTTGGTGCAATCCACTCGTGCAGGCGCTGACTTTGGTCTTGGTTTGCTTTGGGTACTGTTGATGGTCAACTTCTTCAAATACCCATTTTTTCAATTCGGCCCCCGATATGCCTTAGCTACTGGAGAAAGTCTGCTGTCTGGCTATGCCAAACTTGGGCGAGGAGTGATTGTTTCCTATTTTATTCTCTCCCTACTTACCATGTTTACCATCCAAACGGCTGTAACGATCGTAACTGCTGGGCTGGCGGTTGAACTTTTTGGCATTTCATCCAATATCGTGTACTGGAGTGTTGTGATCACTTTGATATGTGCAACCCTGTTGTCTTTTGGACGTTATGGATTATTGGATCGAGGTATGAAGGTCATTATCATCGTGCTAAGCATTAGCACCCTTATCGCTGCTTTTTTGGCATTTGGACAGTCCAAAGACATCGAGTGGACGCAAGTCTTTCCCACGTCAACTACTGGTTTTGCGTTTTTGATCGCCTTTATGGGCTGGATGCCAGGACCGCTAGACATATCGGTATGGCACTCCCTATGGTCACTCGAAAAGAAAAAAAGAATGCAAAACCTAACCGTCAAACAAAGTCTCTTCGATTTTAATGTAGGTTTTTTGACCACGATCATTCTTGGCGTATGCTTTGTTTTGCTTGGCGCTTTGGTGATGTTTGGCACTGGAGTCGGGTTTTCCAGTAGTGGCGGTGCCTTTGCACAGCAACTCATTGCCTTATACACAAGTAGTTTGGGGAATGGCGCATATTGGGTGATTGGGATTGCCGCATTTACCACCATGTTTAGCACCACACTCACGACATTAGATGCATCCCCTAGGGCAATGGCAAAAACTGCTCAAATTTTACAGTTACCAATCGTGATGTCTTCCTATTTGTTCTGGATTTTGATTTTGGTAATGGGGACATGCGCAGTATTCTTTTTTCTGCTTTCCAACATGGGAGCACTTGTTCAAGTGGCAACCGTTCTTTCTTTTATTACAGCCCCTTTTTATGGGTTGATGAACTTTTTACTTGTCTCTGGAAAGCATATGCCAGAAAACCATCGGCCAAATGGCGTGATGAAAGCTTGGTCAATCGCTGGTTTGGTCTTTTTGACAGGATTTACAATTTGGTACTTGAGAACTCTATTGATTTAATGTACCTTTGTCAAGTCTATGAAAACAGAAATCCTAGAATCGAAAACAACCCATGCGCCCAAGCCAAAATGGCTCCGTGTAAAACTCCCAACGGGAAAAAAATACACTGAACTCAGAGGTCTTGTCGATAAATATAATCTCCACACGATTTGTACATCGGGTAGCTGCCCGAATATGGGCGAGTGTTGGGGTGAAGGGACTGCAACATTTATGATTCTAGGAAACATCTGTACCCGATCTTGCGGGTTTTGTGGTGTGCAAACGGGCCGACCGGAAACGGTGGACTGGGCTGAACCTGAAAAAGTTGCACGATCCATCAAAATTATGAAAATCAAGCATGCGGTACTCACTTCTGTTGACCGTGATGACTTGCCCGACATGGGCTCTATCCTTTGGGCAGAAACCGTACAAGCAGTCCGCAGATTGAATCCAGATACTACTATGGAAACATTGATTCCTGATTTTCAAGGGATTGAAAAACATATCGATCGTATCGTCAAAGTGATGCCCGAGGTCGTCTCACACAATATGGAAACCGTTCGCAGATTGACTCGCGAAGTCCGAATACAAGCCAAATACGATCAAAGCTTAGGTGTATTACGCTACCTCAAACAAGCAGGGGTTAGTCGAACCAAATCTGGCATTATGCTCGGTTTGGGTGAGACCGAGGAGGAAGTCAAGCAAACCATGCTCGACTTACGAGATGCGAATGTTGATATCGTCACCATTGGACAATATCTCCAACCCTCTAAAAAACACCTCCCTGTGAAAGAATTTATCACACCTGACCAGTTTATGGTTTATGAAGATTTTGGAAAAGAAATCGGCTTTAGACACGTCGAAAGCGGTGCGCTAGTTCGTTCCTCATACAAAGCGCACAAGCACATCGACTAAACCTAAACATTCTTTTTTCTTATTAAATGATTCGAAATGATTTCCTTGAATCGGTCTTCATCTGCTAAAAAACGAACAGAAATTGGTAAAAAATGTATTTCTTTTAGAAAAGGACTCAACCGAACATAGTCTTTTTCAGTGGTAAGGACTGGCAGCCTCAAAGACAATATGTTTTGACAATCCGAAGCTGAAAAAGAATGGTGATCTCCAAACTCCAGATGCTTATACTTTGCGCCAAGTTTATCTAGATAGTTTGTTAATGGTTTAGCATTGGCAATTCCAGTGACCAATACAAATGGGTTTTGAACAAAAGATTTAAGTTCCATTTGGTAAGCGCCATATACATTCGCATCATATTGAATACTCGTGAAAAAGAGATTTTGATGGGGATCTAACGCCAACTGATTGGTGTAATCTTCTCGCTCTTTTTTGGAGAGTGATTCTGGGCATTTGGTAACCACCACGAGATCTGCACGTTTTTTACCACGAGCAGATTCTCTCAAATTTCCAGCGGGTAAAACAAAATCCCGAAACCAAGGCGTTTCAAAGGGCGTTAAAAGAATTTGAAAAGATGGTTTTAGCTGACGATGTTGAAAGCCATCATCTAGAAAAATGGCATCCAATTGAGGGGACTTTTCCAGTAAACCTCGGATGCCTTCGGGTCGATTTTTGCAAACCGCAAATTGAACGTTCGGAAACTTTTGAAACAACAGAAAGGGTTCATCGCCCAAATTTTCGATTGACGAAGCCGAATCCGCAATCAAAAAACCAGATGATTTTCGTTTGTACCCCCGACTTAAAACAGCCAATGAAAAGCGATCTGAAAAATGATGGAGCAAATACGCAATCATTGGCGTTTTACCACTACCCCCAGTGATGAGATTTCCAGTCACAATGGTTGGAACATCAAACTGACTCTGGCGCAACCATTGCTTATCAAAAGCTGTATTGCGAACACGGGTCA
This sequence comes from Flavobacteriaceae bacterium, assembly GCA_029238125.1. Classification (GTDB taxonomy): domain Bacteria; phylum Bacteroidota; class Bacteroidia; order Flavobacteriales; family Flavobacteriaceae; genus UBA724. Next base: position 47,288 of record JAQWGQ010000001.1, read on the forward strand.
CAACGTCATATAGTAAACTGAGCGGAAACAAAGACTTCCTCAGAAGATTCATAAAACAAAATTATAACATTTATATTTGGGTTCGATATGAAGATTCATCAGATTACACAGATTCTTGTAGAATGGGCACCTCTCCACTATGCTGAGGATTTTGACAATGTAGGGTTGCTTGTTGGAAATCCAAATGATGAGGTCGACGGGATACTCGTTACCCATGACTGTTTGGAGGGAGTGGTTGATGAAGCCATTGAGAGAGGTTGCAATCTCATTGTTTGTTTTCATCCGATTCTGTTTAAAGGACTCAAAAGGTTTACGGGAAACTCTCATGTGGTGAGAGCTGTTCGAAAAGCAATCAAAAACGATGTGGCCATCTACGCCATTCACACCGCTTTGGACAATCAGGCGCATGGCGTTAGCTTAGGGTTGAGCCAAGCATTGGGACTCACCAACACCTCCGTGCTGATGCCAAAAGAGAATACAGTAAAGAAATTGAATTTTTATGTTCCCCAAGCACAAGCAGATCTCATTCGAAATGCCCTGTTTGCTACTGGTGCTGGAAAGCTGGGTAATTACGATGAGTGTAGTTTTTCTTCGGACGGGGAAGGAAGTTTTCGTCCATCGAAAAACAGTACGCCTTATGTCGGCAAAAAAGGGGAACGACATATCGAGGGCGAGGTACAAATTCAGATGGTGTTTCAAAAGCATTTAGAATCTCATATCATTAAAGCACTTCTTGCCAACCATCCATATGAGGAAGTTGCTTATGAAATAAGTTCGTTAGCAAACCCCAACCAAAATTTGGGAATGGGAATGATCGGGGTTTTACCGAAAATTATGAAGCCCGATGCTTTTTTGAATTTTGTCAAAGATATCCTTGGAACTCCTACCCTACGCCACAGTCATTTGGGTAAAAACACAATAGAACGCGTGGCTGTACTCGGTGGATCTGGGAGCTTTGCGATTCAAGCTGCGAAAAGCAAAAAAGCAGATGCCTATATCACGGCAGATCTGAAATATCACGATTTTTATGAAGGAAATCAAACTTTCTTACTTGTGGACGCTGGTCATTACGAAACAGAGCAGCACACAAAAAAGTTAATCCTTAACCATCTTACAGAAAAATTACCTAATTTTGCCATTCTTTTATCGGAAGTAGATACAAATCCAATAAAATATATGTAAGCATGGCAAAAAAAACTGAGATTTCTGTAGAAGAGCGTCTACGTGCGCTTTACGATTTACAACTTATCGACGCACAAATTGACAAAATTCGAAGCGTTCGTGGTGAACTCCCTCTTGAAGTAGAGGATTTAGAAGACGATGTCGCTGGATTAACCAAACGTGTTGAAAATACCAATACAGAAATCAAGGCCTATGGCGATGAGATCAAGGTGAAAAAAAATGCCATTGAAACCTCAAAAGGATTGATCAAAAAATACAAAGAGCAACAAGAGAATGTTCGTAACAATCGCGCTTATGAATCTTTAAATAAAGAAATTGAGTTTCAAGAACTTGAGATTCAACTTTCCGATAAGCAGATTAATCAACTCAAAGAATTAATCGAAAAAAAGAAAGAAGAGTTGACACAAGCAGAGGAGAAGCTCGGAGTAAGAGAAAACCATCTCAAACACAAAAAAGAGGAACTCGACGCAATCTTAGCAGAAACACAAAAAGAAGAGGACTTGCTTCTTAAAAAATCAGCAGAATTTGAAAAGAAAGTAGAAGAGCGTTTAGTAACTGCTTATAAAAGGATTCGATCTTCTGTTCGAAACGGATTAGCAGTTGTACCTATTGAACGTGGCGCTTCAGCGGGTTCTTTCTTTACCATTCCACCACAAGTCCAGCTTGAAATCGCCTCTCGGAAAAAAATAATTACCGATGAGCATAGCGGGCGTATCCTCGTCGATGCAGAGCTTGCTCAAGAAGAGCAAGAGAAAATACAAGCTTTATTTAGATCGTAAACCAATTCTATTTGTTTTTTTGTAACAAAACAGAAGGTTTTTGTTACATTTGATAGACAAAACATTGTCTAAACTTGTTAGCCTAAAATGCTCTATATGTCAATCCCCCAACCCATACAGATTTGGACAAACCAAGACCAAATCATTTCAGCATACCACCAATTAAGTACTGATGAACTCACTAAAAAAACAGTCGAAAACAAACAAGGGACAATCAGTGATACTGGTGCGCTCATTGTACATACAGGAAAATTCACCGGTCGCTCACCAAAAGATCGGTATCTAGTCAAAGACAAAATAACTTCTGAACGAGTTTGGTGGGGAGATGTCAATATTCCATTGTCACCCCAAGATTTTGATTCTCTCTATAAGAAAATGATGGTATATCTGACAAGCAAAACCCTATTTGCAAGGGACGTGTTTGCAGGCGCTGACAAACGATATCGAATTGGCATAAGAATATTCAATGAGACACCCTGGGCCAATCTTTTTGTCCGCAATATGTTTATTCAGCCTGACGAGAAGGAGTTGAAAAACTTTAAACACGACTGGCTTGTACTGAACATTCCTAGTTTTAAGGCCGATCCAAAAATTGACCATACAAGACAGTCCAACTTTACCATTGTCAACTTTTCCAAAAAAATTATCCTTATTGGTGGTAGTGGATATACCGGAGAAATCAAAAAATCTATATTTTCAGTGCTGAATTACACCTTACCCACAACAGAAAATGTGTTGCCCATGCACTGCTCTGCCAATGTGGACGCTGATGGAACTACTGCTTTATTTTTTGGGCTTTCTGGAACCGGAAAAACAACGCTATCCGCAGACGCAAAGCGTCGATTGATTGGGGACGATGAGCACGGTTGGACTCCAGACAATAAAGTTTATAATTTTGAAGGGGGTTGCTATGCCAAGGTCATCGATTTGTCAAGACAAAAAGAGCCCGATATTTTTGATGCAATCAAAAAAGGTGCTTTACTTGAAAATGTCATCTCAGATGATAACGGACATGTTGATTACAGCGATACAACCATCACACAAAACACACGAGTTAGTTATCCTTTGGATCACATTTCCAACACCGCAACACCATCTATCGGAGAGCAAACCAAACATCTCTTTTTCTTAACGGCTGATGCCTTTGGCGTACTTCCTCCGATTACCATGCTAAATCCCTATCAGGCCGCCTATCATTTTATTTCTGGGTACACCGCTAAAATTGGAGGAACAGAAGAGGGAATTCAAAAACCACAACCCTCTTTTTCAGCTTGCTTTGGCGCGCCATTTATGCCCCTTCACCCTGGGACTTATGCTAGTCTTTTGGCAAAAAAAATTGAAGAAAACGAGATTTCTGTTTGGCTCGTCAATACGGGATGGACTGGCGGTCCTTACGGCGTTGGGCATCGCATTCTTTTACAACACACCCGAGCGATGATTGAGGCTGCTCGAACACGTCTTCTCAATCCAAACTACAGCTATACAGACTATCATGTCCACTCTGTATTTGGCATTGCTCAACCCAGAACATGCCCGGGAGTCCCTGATTCGATTTTAAGTCCTCGGCAAACTTGGAATGACGATGAGGCATTTTACAAGCAAGCGCATAAGCTCGCAAGGGCTTTTCACAGTAACTTTAAGCAATTTGAAGACAAGGTCTCAAAAGAGATTTTGAGTGGTGCTCCCCAATTTAGGTAAAAGCTCTGCTTTTTGCATAGTCCACAAACCACTTTATCGAATCGGGATTTCGTAAAGAATCCAATCGAAAAACATTGTTAATTGATACGCCCATCAATAATCGCTTGATGGGAATTTCAACTTTTTTCCCACTTAAGGTATACGGGATATCTGGAACACGAATAATGTGGTCAGGCACGTGTCGCGGAGAGCATTGTTCCCTGAGATGAGCTCTAATTTCTTTTTCATCGATTTTGGCCTGTGCCACTACAAACAAAAGCAAAGAATCCTGTTTGCCGTCGGTGAGATGAACTACAAGACTGTCTTTAAGATTTTTGTGCGTATTTAGCGTATTGTAGATCTCTGCTGTTCCGATACGAACACCATGTCGGTTAAGGGTAGCATCAGAGCGTCCATGAATGATAAAACTTCCTGTATCGTTTTCGGTTGCCCAATCACCGTGATTCCAAACTTGTGGATACACCCCATAGTAGCTCGCTCGCATCAATCGATTGTCCTGATCAGCCCACAAACCTATCGGCATGGATAAGAATGGTTTTGACAGTACCAATTCGCCCGCTTGATTGAGAATTTTATCGCCAAGCGTGTTCCACACTTCGACTGGAGCGCCGAGCATTTTACATTGGATTTCTCCAGGAATGACTTTCATTTCGGGGTGACCTCCAACAAAAGCGGTACAAAGGTCTGTTCCACCACTCAGGGAAATCACCTGCGCGTTGGGAAAGCGATGTTGTAATACTCGGCAAGTATCTGGAGACATTGGAGAGCCCGTTGAACCAATCGTTTTGAGATGTTGGAAATCGAGTGTTTTAATCCCCGGAAAACCTTGATCTGCCTGATACTGAAAATAGACGGCACCATGTCCAAAATGATTGATCCTTGCTTGATGGGCAAAATCCCATAGTATGGATTCCTTTGGGTAATTTGGTGCACCATTGTACAAACAAAGCGTGGCACCACACAACAAACTCGACAAAGCATAATTCCACATCATCCATCCTGTGGTGGAATTCCAAAAATATCGATCACCTTCGCAAACATCTTGATGAATCGCGAGTGACTTTTGATGCTCCAGAATCATCGCTCCTGTACCATGAACAATCGCTTTTGGCTTTCCTGTTGTGCCTGAGGAAAACAAGACCCAAATCGGATCAGAAAAAGACACTGGAGTCAGATGAAGTTCGTTATCATTTGCATCGGTATTGTTAAAAGAATTGGATTCACAGAGGTCTATAAACCCAGTGTTTTTCAGACCCTCTTGCAAGGCGGCAGCTCTTTGGCTGATATCAAATTGTTTGCCTTTGTAGCTGTAGCGCGAATGCACAAAAAGGACTTTGGGCTGCAATTGTGAAAAACGATCAAGGACAGCATCGGAGCCGAAATCGGGTGAACAAGAAGACCAAACTGCACCCAAACCATTGACAGCCAAAAAGGCAGCAATCGTTTCAGGAGTATTGACACAGTAGGCCGCTACACAATCTCCTTTTTGAACACCCAAGGCAAGAAGCTGTTGCTGGATGTGAACTGTTTTGTTTTGCAGAGCTTGCCAACTGATTTCTGTCAGTGGGTCGGATTCGCTTTGATAAATTAGAGCTGGTCGATCATTTGAAAATTGAGAAAAAACATGCTTTGCATAGCTAATCTCTGCCCCCGTAAACCAATTGGTTTCCCAAAGGTTTTCAGAAAGATTCATCACTGATGAAAAGGGCTTATCAAATGAAATGGAAAAAAATCGACAAATCGATTCCCAAAACGCAGCTTGATGGGTTACACTCCAAGTATGAAGTTCTTGATAGTCAGAAAAAAAAAGTTGGTTCTCCTGTTGTAGGAATTGAATATATCGTTTGTAATTCGTCAATTTGATTTTGGACATCATGAAACTAAAGTAAGTAAATAGCTTCAATTCAAAAAGGTTTAAACACTCTTTTATAACCCTAAGAAAATACCATACTTTTACAGTAATAAATAAATTTTAAAGTTTGCACACAGACAATTTTGAATGAAAACGAACGTGTTGTGTATGCGCATTAAAAAGAGTGTGCCCTCTTTTTTAATAGGAATTTTCCAACAAACGGGCTAATGAAAAATATGTTGAAACAAAAAAAGGTAATTGTATCCTTAACTTCTTTTCCAGCTGCAATACCCTATGCTAAAGATGCGATTAATTCTATTTTAGCAGGTAATACTTTGCCCGATAAAGTGGTTCTATATCTTACGTTTTCACAATTCAAAGGCAGTAAAATTCCCATACAACTTATGGATTTAGCTAACAATAACCCGTTGTTTGAAATTAAGGATTATAATGAAGATATTCGTTCATATCGAAAATTGATTCCGGCACTAAAAGATTTTCCAAACGATATAATCGTGACGATCGATGATGATGTAAGGTATCATAAAAATATGTTGCGAGACTTACTTTACCTTCATCAACAAATTCCAGATGTTATTATTGCCAATAGAGCCAAAAAAATAAAACTGAATGCACCCTATCGTCAATGGAAAAAATATCGTTGGTATCATTTTTTTTCAAATAGACTAAATTATAGTTTTAAAAATATACAAACAGGTGTTGGAGGTGTTTTGTATCCCCCAAATTCTTTGAATAAGAAAATGCTTGATACCGATTTATTTACAGAAGTAGCACCGACAACTGACGATATATGGTTTTGGGCTGCAGCAGTAGCTAATGGAACATATATTCTTCCTTTTCCTTTTGGGAAACACAACAAACCTCGAGGATTAAAAAAACCGAAAAACTTATCATTAAAAACCGTTAATTTTAAAACAGGTACTGACTTGAATCGTATTGGGCTTGAAAAAATACTCAAAAAATATAGTACAATAAGGGAAAGAATTGAAAATGAAAAGTGATACCCCCAGTATTGACTTAGTTTATATGTGGGTAGATGGCAACGACCCCAAATGGCAGGCAAAGCGCAATGCCGTTTTTGGAAGGAAAGTGAAAAACTCATCATCAAATTTCAATGGTCGCTATGCCAACAACGATGAGTTAAAATACAGCTTGCGTTCTGTTGAAAGATATGCTCCATGGTTTAGGAAAATATTTATTGTTACTGACGATCAAACGCCAGAGTGGTTGGATATTGAAAACCCTAAAATTAAAATTATAGACCATAAAGAAATTTTACCACATGAAAGTTTACCATGTTTTAATGCAAGTGTAATAGAGCATTTTTTGCATAGAATACCTGATCTTTCAGAGCATTTTCTTTTTTCTAATGACGATACTTTTTTTAATAAAACAGTTATACCGACTGATTTTTTTGCTGTAGACGGATTACCTATAGTAAGGCTTAGCCGAAAGCCGTTCAGAAGATTGCGTTGGTATTTTAGAAAGAATATTTTAAAAAAACCACATAAACTATACAGTACAGCAGTATTTAATGCTGCTGAGTTGGTGAAACATAAATTTGGAAATTTTTATAACGGATTACCGCATCATAATATAGATAGTTATTTAAAAAGCGACTGTATACGTGTTGCAGAGCAAATTTTTAAAAATGAAATTGACTCAATGAAAATCAATCATTTTCGAAGTGTAAACGATACTCACCGTGCGATATATTCTTACGTTGCTTTAGCTGAAAAGCGTGGACACTTACAATATGTTTCAAGCAAAGAATCCCTGCACATTCATATTCAAAAAGACAGTCATTTTGAAAAACTTAAAAAATTTAACCCCACATTTTTTTGTATGAATGATACTGAATATGCTGATGATAACGACCGCATGAAGTTAAAAATATGGTTGAACACCCGCTTTCCTGAAAAATCAGAGTTTGAGAAGTGAAAGAAATACTTAAAAATTTGTTATCGACATGTGTGGCACTCAATATATCTTACAATGACCAGTATAAATTTTCTTTCCTTAGTTGAAGATACAGCTTTTATATCTGAGATGAATATTTACTTTCAAATCGCTTTTTAATTGTTGGGTATTTTTTTATGATACTTTCAAAAACTGTGCGGTTCACATCAATATTTGAAAACACATTCGTGCTTCTTAAAGAAACTTTTGAGGGTTTTCCAAGGTCGGGTTGACGCCAAAAACCAAATGGTACAGGCGCTATTTTGATTCCCTTTGCAACTGCTGCAGCCCAAAACCATATATCGTCTACAGTTGGTGCCAACTGCAGAAACAAATCAGGTTTTAGCATTTCTTCGGATAACGAATGGGGTGGATATAATACCCCACCAACTCCGTTTTGTAAATTTCTATAACTTGGTTTGAAACTGCGTGTCAATAGACTAATACGCTTATAGCATTTCCATTTTCTATACCTCGAATTCAACTTTATACGTCTTACCCGATGTCCAATGATCGCATTGGGATATTTCTTGTGACGGCTCAATAAGTGCTTTAGCATATTCTTATGATAACGTACATCGTCATCGATCGTTATTATAATGTCATTTGGAAAATCTTGTATTGCTGGAATTAACTTGGTGTATGAGAGAATAACCTGATTGTAAAATCTAACTTCAAAAATTGAATTTAGAGTTGATAAATCTTGAAGGTCTGATGGGATTTTGCCACTAGGAAACTGTTGAGCCGTCAAGTAAAGCACTATTTTATCTGGAAGAACCGACCCTTCCAAAATAGACCGTATTGCTTGAACGGCGAAGGGCAATGCCTGAGGAAAAGTAGTTAAGGAAACAATGATTTGCTCTTTTTGCATGGTGCAATCTAAAGTTCAAAACTCGATTTCTGTGGTAAAATACTTTCAAAAGCAATTTTAATATTTCCAATAACCTGTTCATAATTACGGATACGAACATTATCATTTAGACATATAAGTTTGTAAGATTGGTCTCGAATTACTTGTAAAGCTTTTTTTTGTTTTGGTTGTACCATGAGTGCAAACATTTTGGTATCACCATAGGTGTTGTAGGGTGTATAATTGCCGGTGCACATTTGCCAAGCTCGAAATAGCTCAGGGGTATAATCGGTTACCGCTCGAAATCTGTTTGCCGAAGTTTCTGATAATTCTTTTTCGCAATGTTTCCATACGTCTTCAAACATACTTTTTAAAAAAGGTTGTGCATTGTGAGGTGTACGTAACGTTATAAATTTTGAATAAAACTTCATCACATAATTCATCCACAATTTTTTTCCATAGATCGGGTTGTACCACTTATCGTGAAAGCGACTCATGACCTCTTTTTTGTCAAAATGTTGATTAATGAGTCTTATGTTGTTCTTGATACGTATGTACCATTGCGACCAATTTGGGTTGTACTGAAAAATGGAAATGTCGCAGGGCAAACCGTTTTGAAAAAATCGACTTTTATCTAAATGATTTATAATGTAAAAATCATCATTAAAATACACAAAATGCTCTGACAGATCAGGAATTTTATGCAAATAACGTTCAATAACGACAGAGTTGTAGCTGGGTAAAAACTGCTCTGGAATAAAATTTTTGTGGTTGACAAGGTTGATTTTTGGATGATTTTCATCTAACCATTCAGGTTTTTGTCCACAGGTTACAAAATGTATTTTGCGTACCCAAGGGGCAAATTTTTCAACTCCGCGAAACCAGAATTTCAATAAACCGTAATCCCGAAAGCGTGCCTCAGAAACAGAGTTCTTTTCATTTTCTGTCTTGTTCGAATACTTGACAAAATCACGTTGCCACTCAGCGTCATTCATATCCACCCAAGTAATTACAAAATCTATTTCCATAAAGTATGTGGCCCTACAGTTAGTTAAGACACATTCAAACAAATATAAGTTAAATCTGAGCGTGTTTTGTTTACAAAGGAAGCTCTCTAGCCAAAGTTTATACCTCAAACCGTAGTTTAAACTTTAAAAAATATATTTTTGTTAGATACAATCGAAAAACAACAAAATTTCGGTTTGAGATTTATGTTTAAAAGGAAATATCCGTTTTATCTAACCCTTTGTGCAATTGCCAAAAACGAAGGACGCTATTTGCGAGAATGGATTGAATACCACAAGATGTTGGGTGTTGAAAAATTCTTTATTTATGACAATGAAAGTGCCGATAATACTCGAGAGATATTGCAGCCCTATATAAATCGTAATATAGTGGAGTACTGTTATTTTCCTGGAAAGAAAATGCAACTTAAGGCTTATGCCAACTGTGTGAGAAAGTATAAACGCCACACGAAGTATTTGGGTTTTTTGGATATCGATGAATTTATCGTACCGATTAAGCACAAAACCATACCAGATTATCTGCGTAGTTTAGGTCGGTTTTCAGGAGTTCAAATGAATTGGTTGGTTTATGGCAGTGGCGGAGCCAAAAAAAGAGAAAAAGGGTTTGTCATAGAACGGTTTAAAGACCATTCTTTACCCGATCAGAAACTTAATCGTCATATAAAAGTCATTCTTAACCCCAGATTGATTTTACGGTTTTTTTCGGCACATCGACCTGTTATTTTTGGTAGATATATTGATTCAAATGGAAATATTACTAAAAAACGATTTTGGGATAGAACGCCTGTATCAAATCAAATACGTATCAATCATTATGCGATAAAAAGTTACGATGAATTTTTGGAAAAACGCAGTCGTGGAAGAGCAAGATTTGATAGAAAACGAGGTTTAGATTATTTTGATAACTACGACCTAAACGATATTAGAAACGATTCTATTATGGATAAATATGTCGTTGAATTAAAGAAAAGGATTTAATTTATATTAAAGTAAATTTTTATAATCTTAAATAAAAAACCCCACTTTACAAGTGAGGTTAAAAAAGTGGGCGCGAAGGGATTGATCTTCCCTCTCCGACCGCTCCTGCAAATATAACTTCCTGTCCTTGCAGTCCAGACGTTTTAAACAACAAAGCGCAATCAAGTAAAACTTGTTGCGCTTTTTATGAATTAAAACGTAAAAAAGTTACGCTTGATTGTGGGCGCGAAGGGATTCGAACCCCTGACCCCTTGGGTGTAAACCAAGTGCTCTGAACCAACTGAGCTACGCGCCCTAGCGGTTGCAAATATAGTCTCTTTTTTTGAACATCAAAGGGATTTATATCACTTCTGCAACGACAAATAAACTTCCGCAAACAAGGATAATGTCCGAAGGGGACGCCATCGTTTTGGCAGCATCTAAAGCGTCTGAAACCGACTCATAGGGTTTCCCGTTATATCCAAAACGAGTGGCCTCCGCAAACAACTGATCAACTGCCTTTGCACGAACGACCTTAGGGCTACAAAAATAATACATCGCATCCTTGGGTAGGTGTTGCTGAACTTGTTCAAAGTCTTTATCCTCAACCATGCCAAAAACAATATGAAGTTGGTCATAGGTCATTGATTGCAGTTGATTCATCACAGCTGAAATTCCTGCTTCATTATGCGCAACATCAGCAATCACCATTGGCAGATCCTCTAAGATTTGCCACCGTCCCTGAAGACCTGTATTTTCAGCAACCACTTGCAACCCCTCTTGTATGTGGTTTTCATTGACATCAAATTCAGTAAGGACTTGTAGAGCCATGTATGCAGTGGCAAGATTTTCCTTCTGATAATCTCCGAGCAAATCCGTCACATAAGTTTCGGTTTGATTCGCAAAAAATACAGGAGAGGATAAAGATTTGCCTTTGTCAAGAATCACTTTTTGCACCGATTCTATGTTCTGACCTAGGACAACAGGCACATTCTCTTTGATAATCCCTGCCTTTTCCGCAGCAATTTCTTCGATGGTATTTCCCAAAAACTGTTGGTGATCTTTGCTAATATGGGTAATGATAGATAAAATGGGGGTAATGATATTGGTAGCATCGAGTCGTCCGCCCAAGCCAACTTCAATAATGGCAATATCCACTTGCGCCTTAGTAAAAGAGGAAAATGCCATACCAACTGTCGCTTCAAAAAACGAATAGTTACCGACTTCAAGTGTCTCTAGATGTTGATTGACAAAATCAACAACAGTGTCTTCATCAATGGGTTGTCCATTGATTTTGATTCGCTCTCGAAAGTCCTTTAAATGGGGAGAGGTATAAAGTCCGACTGTATATCCAGCAGTTTGGAGAACCGACGCCAACATATGCGCCGTAGAGCCCTTGCCATTGGTTCCAGCAATATGGATACACTTCAAGCTGCGATGGGGATTTTCCAAAGCAGTACTCAAGCGATTCATTTGATCCAATCCTAAACGCATGGCTGGCGCACCTACCCGTTGATACATGGGCAAGCGTTTGAACAACCAAGCGAGGGTTTGGTTGTAATTCATTTACACCAAGATGTAATCTCTAAAAAGCATAAAGGTTAGAAAACCAGAAACAGAGCCAACAAGTGCTAGAAAAGAAATATTTTTTAAATACCAGAAAAAGTTGATTTTTTCCATACCCATGGCAACAACACCTGCTGCAGATCCAAAAATAATCATACTTCCACCGGTACCGGCAGCAAAAGCTATGGCATGCCAAAGCGGATGATCAATCGGTTCTGAAAACATTCCCATACTTGCAGCGACCAAAGGAACATTGTCGATAATAGCAGAGATAAACCCAAAGATTGCAACCACGATATCGGAGTTGGGAATAGCGGCATTCAAGTCTTGTGCAAATCCAAATAACAGCCCAAGGGATTCAAGAGCAGCAACAGCCATCAAAATCCCTAAGAAAAACAGGATACTCGGCAACTCAATTTTTGTCAATGCGGCGTGTACTGGATTATGGTGAGTATGCGCACCAGCGTTTGACCTAGAGTCAACAAACGCTTTGGAACGGCTATACACTTCAGCAAAAACAGAGACAACAGCAAGGGATAACATCATTCCGACATAAGGTGGCAAGTGAGTTACCGTTTTAAAAACAGGAACAAACAAAATGGCACTAAGTCCCAAGTAGAGCATCGTTGGCCCCTTTGGCGTCAACTCGATTTTGTCGTCCATCTTATCAATTTCACCTTTAAAGACCTTATAACGGCTGGCGATAAGTGTGGGCACCACCATACAGACCAAAGAGGGTACAATAAGGTATTTGATCAATTCGGGAGTAGATACTTTTTTACCAATCCACAGCATCGTGGTGGTGACATCTCCGATCGGAGACCATGCGCCACCAGCGTTAGCTGTTACAATAATCAGACCAGCAAACCAAAGTCTAAGGTTGCGTTCGTGAATGACCTTTTGCAGAATGGTAACCAATACAATCGTAGCGGTAAGGTTATCGATGATTGCAGAAAGTACGAATGCCAAACTCGCAAAAATCCAGAGCAATCGAACCTTATTTCGCGTTCGAATAAACTGTTTGATTGTCGCAAAACCATTAAAATAATCAATGATTTCAACAATCGTCATCGCGCCCAAGAGAAATACAAGAATCTCTGCTGTTTTACCCAGATGATGCAAAAGGGCTTCTTCAATGTGCGTGGGCAATAGTTGTTTATTGACAGTATCGATATCAAACACATCCAAGTGACCCAGGGCAATCATCGCCCATAAAATGGCCATCATGGCAAGTGCAGGAATAAGTTTGTCGATGTGAAGGTTATGCTCAAGGGTGATTGCGAGGTAACCTAGTACAAATACTATAATAATGATCGTTTCCATATTTCAATTTCGTGAAATCAAATATACTACCTCGTTTTAATTTTCGCCAAAAAACTTACATTAGTTTTAAGTATGTCATATTGAAAGGTCACACAAAACACCCCCTCATATTATATGGGTATAAAAATCAATGTAATTGCAATTTTGCTTGCAACCCCTCAATTTTAGGGGTTATAAATTTCGAAGTTTCTATTTTTTGATGATTTCATAATATCAACTATAGATATTACGAAATAAGTATTTATTTTCGCTTTTCCTTAAAAATATTGTATTTCTACATTCCAACAGAAGCAATGTTGTTAGAATATCACAAACAGATGGATATATTTGAGACTCTATGATGACAAAACAAGGACTTTACGACCCCCAATTTGAGCATGATAACTGTGGTGCTGGCTTTATTTGTAGCTTGGCAGGCAAGCGTACAAATGATATTATCCACAAAGCACTTGATATTCTCGTCAAACTTGAACATCGGGGTGCGGTGAGTGCCGACGGAAAGACGGGAGATGGGGCTGGTATCCTTATCGATATTCCACATGACTTTCTACAGCAAGTCTGTGATTTTGATTTGCCAAATCCAACAACCTATTCACTTGGTATGGTGTTTTTACCTACCAAAGAAAATCAACGACAGTTTTGTGTCGACACCCTCAATGAGGAATTCAAAAAACAGGGGCTTGAAGTCATCGGGTGGAGAGAAGTTCCAACAAATCAAATGGTTGTCGGAGAAATTGCTGGACGCACGCTACCCCACATTGAGCAAGTCTTTGTTCGTCCTACGGAAGGCGTAACTCTCAGCGAAAAAGAACTCAACACCAAGACCTTTATCGCGCGAAAAATTGCCGAACACAAGGTTTATGCAACCAAAATGTCGCAAGCCAGTTATTTTTATTTGCCGAGTTTATCAACGCGAACGCTGATCTATAAAGGGCTACTGGTTCCAGAAGATATTGAAAAATTTTATACAGATTTGACCGATAAGCGGGTGGTAACACGACTCGCATTAGTCCACCAGCGCTTTTCTACCAACACCTTTCCCACTTGGGATTTGGCGCAGCCGTTCCGCTATATGTGCCACAATGGGGAAATCAATACCTATCGCGGGAATCTTAACCGCATGAAAGCACGTGAGGAGCTTCTGAAAAGCGACTTTTTTGGAGACGATATCCAGTCCATTCTTCCAATCGTTTTAAACGGAAAATCGGACTCCGCATCTATGGACATGGTCGTTGAACTGTTACTGCATACAGGTCGATCGCTGCCAGAAGTCATGATGATGATGGTTCCTGAGGCATGGGAAAAGCACAAAAGTATGGACCCCGTAAAAAAAGCATTTTACTCTTTTAATTCCTGTATCATGGAGCCTTGGGATGGTCCTGCGTCTATTCCATTTACAGATGGGAATTATATCGGAGCCCTCCTCGACCGAAACGGCTTGAGACCCTCTAGATACACCGTGACAAAAGACGGGTATGTCGTAATGGCTTCTGAGACTGGTGTTACGGAAATCGATCCCAAAAATGTAGCCACTCACGGACGTCTAGAACCAGGCCGTATGTTTCTTGTGGATATGAATGAAGGGCGAATTGTCGAAGACAAAGAAATTAAAGACATTATATCCTCAAAACAACCCTATCAAAAATGGTTGGACGAGAATCTATTGGCTTTAAAAGACGTTCCTTATACTGGCAACAGTACCCCGCAAGAGCAAACGAACTATTTGCAGAGACTTAAAGGGTTTGGATATACGGAAGAGGATATCAAAACCTTGATTATCCCGATGATGTCGGCGGCAAAAGAAGCCATTGGGTCAATGGGAACAGATACCCCACTCGCTGTGCTTTCCCACAAACCACAACTGCTGTATAACTACTTTAAGCAACTCTTTGCACAAGTAACCAATCCTCCACTTGATGGGATCAGGGAAGAGATTGTAACCGACACCTCGCTTTCCATTGGCAGTGATTACAATTTATTTTCGGTTGAACCCATACACGCCAAAAAATTACGTATCCAAAATCCGATTATTTCTAACGAAGATTTGGATAAAATCAAATTTATCAAACACCAAGATTTTCAAGCTTGCTCAGTTTCTGTTTTATATGACGTCGAAAAAGGACACAACGGACTGCAACTAGCCATTGAAAATGTCATCAATCAAGTCAAGGAAAAAGTTAGTGAAGGAGCAAATATTATCATTTTATCAGATCGTGGAGTAAATCGCGACCAAGCACCTATCCCAATGCTATTGGCTTGCTCTGCCGTACATCACGGATTGACCAAGCATGGTATGCGTTCGAAGTTTGGGATTGTGATTGAATCTGCAGAACCTCGTGAACCTCATCATTTTGCGACCTTATTTGGGTACGGTGCAAGCGCAATCAACCCTTATATGGTCAATGAAATTATTGACAATTTAGTCCGTTCTCAAGATCGCATTCAAATCACTGCTGATCAAGCCGTTGAGAACTTCAATAAGGCCATCGCTAAGGGATTGGTTAAAATCATGAATAAAATTGGAATTTCCACACTTCACTCCTATCGCGGTGCACAAATTTTTGAAGCACTTGGTCTGAATCAGAAATTCATCGATGAATTCTTTTGCAATACGCCAACACGCATTGAGGGGATTGGCTTGTTTGAAGTCGAAAAGGAAATCTCTCTTCGTCACCACCAGGCCTTTGCAAACGAAGAAACTGCTGAAAGTCAGGATTTGGAAATTGGCGGAAGCTATCGCTGGAGACGGAATGGAGAGGCACATATGCTCAATCCGGCTACTATCGCGAAGTTACAAGTGGCAGCCCAACAAAATAAGTTTGAAAGCTATGAAGAGTTTGCCAAGCTTGTCAATGACCAATCAAGGCAATTTATGACCATACGCGGTATGTTTTCTTTTGACGACCTTGATCCCATTCCGATTGAGGAAGTCGAACCTTGGACTGCAATAGCGAAACGCTTTAAAACAGGTGCGATGTCACTGGGCTCCATCAGTGAAGAAGCTCATGAAACCTTAGCAAAAGCGATGAACCGAATTGGTGGGAAAAGCAATTCTGGTGAAGGAGGAGAAGACCCACGACGATTTGAAAGAGATGAAGATGGAGACTGGCGCAACAGTGCGATCAAGCAAGTTGCATCTGGTCGTTTTGGCGTTTCCTCACATTATTTGGCCAATGCACAAGAGATTCAAATCAAAATGGCGCAGGGTGCTAAACCAGGTGAAGGCGGGCAACTTCCTGGTCCAAAAGTCAACCCATACATTGCTTCAGTGCGGAACTCAACCCCTTATGTCGGATTGATTTCACCGCCTCCACACCACGATATTTATTCGATTGAAGATTTGGCACAGCTTATTTACGATTTGAAAAATGCCAATCGGGAAGCCCGCGTCAATGTCAAGTTGGTTTCTGAAGTTGGTGTTGGAACCATTGCTGCTGGTGTTGCAAAAGCCAAAGCAGATGTAATTTTGGTTTCGGGATATGACGGTGGAACTGGTGCATCACCACTCACCTCATTAAAGCATGCTGGTTTACCGTGGGAACTGGGAATTGCCGAGGCACAGCAAACGCTTGTTTTAAATGACTTACGTGGGCGCATTGTATTGGAATGTGATGGTCAAATGAAAACGGGTCGAGACGTGGCAATTGCCTGTCTGCTCGGTGCTGAAGAATTTGGTTTTTCAACTGCACCACTCGTCGCAACAGGGTGTATTATGATGCGTGCATGTCACCTCAATACCTGCCCAGTTGGAATCGCGACACAAGACCCAGAGCTTCGTAAAAACTTTAAAGGAAAGCCTGAGCATGTTGTGAATTATATGCACTTTGTCGCTGAGGAGTTAAGAAGCATCATGTCACAACTTGGATTTAGAACCATTGATGAAATGGTCGGACAAAGCCAAAAGTTGAACATGAGCGATGCGATTGACCACTTTAAAGCCAAGGGCATCGATCTATCGAGCATCTTACACAAGCCCGATGTGGAAACGGGAACTCCCGAAAGAAATGTTGAAAAGCAAGATCACAAGTTGGAAAACGTTCTTGACTTTACGCTAATTTCTCAGGCGAGCAAAGCCATTGAAAAATTAGAGCCACAAACCCTAGCCTTTCCCATTTGCAACACCGATCGAAGTGTTGGGGCGATCTTGAGTAATGAAATCTCCAAAAAATATGGTGCAGATGGTCTTCCTGAAGACACCTTGACCATACATTTTACTGGGTCTGCAGGACAAAGTTTCGGTTGTTTTGCCACCAAAGGACTCCATATGGAAACGATTGGAAACTGCAATGATTACTTTGGCAAGGGCCTTTCGGGCGCTCGACTTGTCGCCCGAATCCCTGACGGCGTTTCCTATAAAGCCGAAGAAAATATCATTATCGGTAATGTTGCCCTCTACGGAGCAACTGCTGGTGAGGCCTACATCAATGGAATTGCTGGTGAGCGTTTTTGTGTTCGTAATTCTGGTGCAACAGCAGTCGTTGAGGGCATTGGGGATCACGGTTGTGAATATATGACTGGAGGTATCGCTGTTATCCTCGGCGAGTTTGGACGTAATTTTGCTGCTGGAATGAGTGGTGGAATCGCTTATTTATATTCTCCTGACGGTACTTTTGATGAGCGTAACTTTAATATGGAAATGATCGGATTAGAAGACCCTTCAGTTGAAGATCTTACTCATTTGGAAGAGCTGATCAACAAGCATGTCAAATACACAGCGAGCAACAAAGCAACTGCAATTCTCAGCAATTGGGAAGCAGAGAAAAAGAAATTTATCAAGGTCATGCCAACGGACTACAAAAAAGCGCTAGCTCGCTTGGCAGAAGAGGCCAAACAAGAAGTAAACTGATATGGGAAAGCTTAGAGGGTTTTTAGAGTACGACCGGATTGACGAGGCAAACATAGCTGTCGATGACCGAGTTAAGAACTACAAGGAATTTACGGTTCATCCTGGCGAAGAAAAGTTACAAGACCAAGGAGCGCGTTGTATGGATTGCGGGGTTCCATTTTGTCACAGTGGTTGTCCACTTGGCAATATGATTCCTGACTTTAATGATGCTGTTTATCAAAATGATTGGCAGAAAGCCCTTCGAATTCTACATTCAACAAACAATTTTCCAGAGTTCACAGGCCGACTATGTCCAGCGCCATGTGAGGCAGCCTGTGTTTTGGGGATTATCAATCCGCCTGTTTCGATTGAAATGATTGAAAAATACATCGTTGAACGTGGATTTAAAGAAGGATGGATTCAGGCAAAACCACCCAAAAACAGAACGGGAAAAACCATTGCCGTTGTCGGATCGGGTCCAGCCGGATTGGCTGCTGCCCAACAACTCAACAGAGCGGGACATATTGTCACGGTTTTTGAACGAGATGAAAAAGTGGGTGGATTGCTGCGATATGGAATCCCTGATTTCAAAATGGAAAAACACATCATCGACCGACGTGTGTCTATCCTAGAAGAGGAAGGCATTGTCTTCAAAACTGGGGTTGAGGTTGGTAAAAACTACAGTGTAGAAGAACTCAAGAATTTTGATGCTGTTGTCCTTTGTGGCGGTGCAACCATTCGCAGAAGGTTACCCATTCCTGGCTCAGATACCAAAGGGGTTGTTCAGGCGATGGACTTTTTACCAAAAAGCAACCGATGGGTTGACGGACTGACAGATGTCGATCCTGAACTTCACGCACAAGGCAAAAACGTGATTGTGATTGGTGGTGGAGATACGGGTTCTGACTGTATTGGTACCTCAAACCGCCAAGGAGCAGCGAGTGTGACCAATTTTGAAATCATGCCACGACCTGCTGATGACCGAACAGCTGAACACCCTTGGCCCTACTGGCCCTTTAAGCACAAAACCTCCTCCTCGCATGAAGAAGGAAGTGATCGTGAGTTTAGCATCATGACCAAAGAGTTTGTGACGGATGATGATGGCAGACTATCTGGTCTTAAAACCGTGCACGTGCATTGGGAAAAACAAGAAGGAGAAAGACCAAAGCTTGTAGAAGAGCCCAATTCTGAAAAAGAATGGCCTTGCGACCTTGCCTTACTCGCCCTTGGATTCACAGGACCTGAACCATCTTTGGCTGAGCAACTCGGCATTCTACTTGACGAACGCTCAAATATCAATGCAGACACCAAGTCATATCAAACCAATGTTTCCCACATCTTTGCTGCGGGCGACATGCGACGTGGTCAATCTTTGATCGTTTGGGCAATTTCAGAAGGCAGAGAAGCTGCCTATCAAGTCGATCAATTTTTGATGGGTACTACACAACTCCCGACAAAAACACACGGAGATTTACCGAGTCATCCATAAATTTTATTGAAAAAAGTTCCAGACAATCCCAAATCGTAAAATAAAATCCCGATACGGATAATCTGGTGCCGCCAATCTGTTGTTTCCATTCCATGCTGCACCTAAGTTTTCAGCATTAAAATACAGCCGTGTTTGCTGGATTTTCGCATTAAAAAAGGCACTAAACAAAGGTTCTCCACCGATCTTAACGGCATCTTGTACCACATAATCGGAAAGTATGGGGCTATAAGCATCTGCATAAAATGATGAGTAGTATTTGACTGTCGCCCCAATTTGCACAAAGGCCGCTTTGCGAAACCACTCATCTGCATAGGAAATGGTTGACCTTCCCAAAACATCTGGAATATGAATCGGAGCGTTGTCGTCCACTTGCTGGAACTGAATGTTTGTGTTTAATGAAAACACCCCGAAGGACAAGCGATTATCCCAACGTGCTTTTAGCAAGTGTATCGTTTCATTCCATTGTTCAGGGTTTGCAAACAAAGACCCTTTTTCCAAATCTTGCTGAAAATAGGCATAGTTGTCGAGCGTTGTCAAAGAAACCGAAAGCAAGCCGAGTTTTGGTATATCCAAACTTGAGAAAAGGGTGGATCGGTTGGTCTTTAGCATGCTTTTCTGCCAGATAAATGAGGCATAGCTGCTGTGATAATTGAGCAAGGTAAATCGAGGGGAATAGGTCTCCCAGCGAAAACCGCCTTGCAAACGAACTTTTACAATCTTTGGAAAAGAAGCGGTTAGCTGTGCAAAACTTCCCAACTGATTATCGTCTGCTGACTGTTCAAAATGAAACTTTAATTGGCTATCTTGTAAAGAAAATCCAAGCTTTGCACCCACGGCAATGCCAGACTCATTGACCTCACGATCAAGGGTCGTGTGTAAGTTGTTATAGCCGTATTGCAAAGCCGATCCATAGGCCTCAATTTGACCCCATTTTGATTGTTCAAAAAGTGCATATACATCATGTCTTGTGCTTGTGTAGTGCAACCTGTCTTTTGGGGTTGTATAGCCCTCAGCAAGATTTCCGAACCCTTCCACTGCCGATTCCTGATCAAAGGTGTGTCGTTGCGAATCGGTTTGTATGCGGTGCCCCAGCCGAAGTGCAGGTGCCGGAATCGAGTCGGATGTCATAATCAGTGCATAGTCTTGCTCTAGCAAATATCGTTTTCCTGTAAAAAAATGAGTTGCATTTTGAAACTTGACCGACAAACGAGCCCGATCTTCAAACTCCGTGATTTTGTCCGTATAGTTTTGTAGGGACAAATCGTCTAGCCCGCCATTTTCTTGTTGTTCGATTTTTTGGTTTGCCATCTGAAATCGCAATCGATACCTGCGATTTGGGTTTTCGTACCAGGTCGAAAAACGAAGCTGACTCACCCCAGACAAGTTGTGTTGGTAATGGCCAAGTGAGCGATGTCCTCGGTAGGCAATCGCATAATTCATACGTGGGCTGAGGTTTGCTGTGATCAGCACATCGGTAGATTGACCTTGTTGAAATGCCGTTTTAAAATACATTTCGGTCAGTGGCGTTGGCACATGGTAATAGGAAACCTCATCTGGCTGAAACATTTGATGGGATTTTGCACGAAAGCCAGGCATTGGTAAAATCGACTGCGGACCCGATTGCATTGACAGATAATTGACGGTTTGACCTGAGTTGGCAAACGCCAAATGTTCAAA
The DNA here is from genome assembly GCA_029238125.1 of Flavobacteriaceae bacterium. Taxonomy (GTDB): domain Bacteria; phylum Bacteroidota; class Bacteroidia; order Flavobacteriales; family Flavobacteriaceae; genus UBA724. The sequence goes on from JAQWGQ010000001.1 coordinate 68,491, forward strand.
ATCGTCCTTTCGACGAAAGTTAAACTTGTATTGCTTTGCAACACTTAGGGTTGTATCCACAAAAGTCGTGTCTCGATCCTGTGAGATAATCAGATAGTCTGTTATCGGTTTCTTTTCCGGAAACTTTTGTTTGGACTGCTTGCCAAACAAACTGTCTTGGTCTTGAAAAGACCCTTGAAATTGATTGTTTGGCGAGAAATTTCCTAGAAGTCCGTTTGTCGGAAGTGGTGTCTTTGTATTTGGGCGACCTTGAGATTGGACAGCAAAAGCAGCGAGCAAGCAACATACGACAAAAACAGACCTGATCGAATTCATTTGTGCAAAGGTAGAGAATTCGGGTGGACAGTGATAAAGATCGTTTGTATTTGAATTCGTATTATATGTTATGGAATTAGGGGTCTTGATTAAGATCATTATTGTAATTTCGTTATAAAATAATTGCAGTCGAGCACAACCGAAAATTATATTAATTGTTTAATTGATATTTTTTTCAAAAGAAGACAGACATGAATACATACAAACTGATTAAGTTAAATAAGTCAATAAAAAATTTCAGACTTAAATTTCTAGGTCTTTTTTTACTTCATATTTTAAAGAGAAGATATTTAGCCATTCACTTTGACCCTGTAAACGCTTGTAATTTAAGATGTAAAATGTGCTATTTTACAGATAAGGGTTATGTCAAGAAGTTAAAAGGTATTTTTCCTCAAGATGAAATCGAGTATTTGGGAGAAGCATTCTTCAAACGTGCATTAAAACTTCAAATTGGGTGTGGAACAGAACAAACGTTATACAAAAACATCAGTAAAATAGTAGAAACTGCCTCCAAATACAATGTTCCAAATATTAGTCTGACCACAAATGCCAATTTACTGGAAATGGAAAAATTGGAAGATTGGGTGTCCAAGGGGCTCTCAGAAATTATTATATCACTTCACGGTGTTCGGAAAGAAACTTATGAAACGACGATGGCAAAAGGAGATTTTGAAAAATTTAAGAACTCTTTGTCTATCATTTCTTCGCTAAAGAAACGATACCCTTTATCATTAAGAGTAAACTATACATTTAATGAAGATAATTTTTCTGAACTAAGTGAATTTTACAACACTTTTGGGAAATATGACATTGATGTTTTGCAAATCAGACCGATTATAAAACTCGGAAATACAGAATATAACAACTTTAGCTTAAAGAAAATCACTCCGATTTACAATGAGGTGCTTCAGGGTCTGATTGATGATTCCAAAAAACACAAAGTCATGCTTTTAGCACACAATATCCACCAAATTAATAAACGCTCATCAATGGATAGTGTAATTAACAAATATGTCTATTGCTATATCTCTCCAAGTGATTTGTTTGATAAAAAATTTAATTGGAAGGAAGACACATATGAAACTTATGCAAAAAGGGTTTCGATTGGAAAACAAATTATAAGGGACGCAATCTCTAGTCGGTCAAAAATATTGAGTTATCAAAACGACAAATTGAATTATGAAATTAACTAAATCATTCGGTTTGGATGGTTCCTATTAGGTCAACTTATCATTCTACGAATCTTGAATTTTAGTTGTAATGCAAACCCAACACACCAAGTTTGTTGAATGTGGGACCGATGAGGCTGGTCGGGGTTGCTTGGCAGGGCCTGTCACGGCTGCTGCTGTGATCCTTCCCCCCTCCTATTCACATACTTTGCTTACCGATTCCAAAAAACTGACTGCCAAACAACGAACCGAATTGCGAAAAGAAATCGAGCGTGTTGCCATCGCCTACGGCATTGCCCATGTACTCCCCGAAAGAATCGATGAAATCAATATCCTCAATGCCTCTATCGAGGCCATGCACCTCGCTATTCAAAAGCTCAATCCCCCACCAGAATATATTCTTGTCGACGGCAATCGCTTTACGCCCTATCTCGAAATCCCATACAAATGCATGATCAAAGGGGATGCTCGCTTTCTCAATATTGCAGCCGCATCGGTACTCGCAAAAACCGAACGAGATGATTTTATGAAGAAACTTCACAACAAATCCCCAGACTATGGATGGGATACAAACAAGGGATATCCAACCAAAAAACACCGAAAAGGCATCCAGTCTGTTGGTGTGTCCCAATGGCATAGAAAAAGTTTTACATTATTGCCCACACAAACGCAATTCGACTTTTAACTTTATTACCTTTGTACCATGCGCTATTTGCTCGTTTGCTTTGTGCTTTTTGCCTTGACGCAATGCTCAACCCCGCCACAGACAACGGTGAACCCCCTTGGCTTTATTCCTGCAAAACCCCTTGCAATTCTCCATACCGAGGATATGGAATCCTTAGTTGAGTTTTCAAATAGCCAGCCACAACTCCGTCGTTTCCTCGATCCGCTTGTGTCCGCAAAAAATCATTGGTTGTCTTTTCAAGAGTGTATCGTCAGTTTTCATGAAGAGGGTGTTGAAGAATACAAATACCTTTTGATTCGCCCTTTAGATCTACTCGATAGCATTCCCGAACTTGTTGGAGATACGCTGCAATATGAAAACTTACCGATCATTCGGTTTGAAAAACAAAGCATCGATCGCTATGCTGTTGTTCATCAGAATACCTATTTTGAATCTGATTCAAAAATTTTACTTGAGAACAGTATCCGACTCCACACTATCCCAAATCGCCCAGATGAAAATCTTCAAAAACTGTACAACTCAAAAGCAGGGCCTTTTCAACTTTTTATCAATGAGAGATCCCAAATTCTATTGACTGAGAAATTTAAGACAGCGATTCCCTTTAACCTCTCCGATTTTTCTTCTTGGATAGCCATCCGGCCAGAGATTGAAAATGGAAATACCGTTTTGAATGCCATCGGTTTGCTCTCCACAGAGAAATTGAAAAAAATGAGCCTGGTAACCAATCAGACACACGATCTGTCAAAGTTACTCTCAAATCTTCCCCTTACAATGATCGGTGCATCTTTATATGGATTTGACTTTGATCGTTTCTCCGCTGTTCGGGATCGTTATAACGCACAACTTAATTTACCAAGTCCGCCAATCGACAGTCTTTTGATTCAAGCCCATGCTATTGCTAAGGTATACACGCTGCAAAATCAAATTGCAGTGCTGGACATGACAGGAGTTGAGGGTGTTACCGAGATACTGGAAAAAAATGCAGAAGCAACGCGTAAGTTGAGGGATGTGATGACCTATCAACTCTCTAAAGAAAAATCGATTCAACGGCTTGGCGCACCTTTATTGAATTTCCCAACGCTAACACATGCGACCCTGTTGAATGATCTATTGTTTTTAGCACCGTCTGAAGCATCTCTAACAGAACTGCTTACGCAACTCTTCAATGGGTATTCCCTAGGCAGCGACGAGCAGTTTGCTGGACTTTTGGAAGAAATCCCAAATGAGTCGTCTTTGCTCTTTGTGGGCGTGGAGGAGTTCTTTTCAAAACAACTCAATTCTCTATTGATTGATGATTTACGGATGGATTCCACTAGCGAATTTCCCTTTTGGCTTGGGGTTGGATTGGTCGAAAGTGGAGTTGCTCAAATCCAATTTCAACGGGTCTCCAAACAAGAAAAAATCAAAAATAAACGTCCCAAACTCTTGTTTTCAACGCCAATTGAAAGCGCTATATCGCAGGGTCCAAACGCTGTGCGTAATCACCTCAACGGTTCGATGGAATGGGTCGTTCAAGATGAAAAGCACAATTTAATATTGATCAGCAGCAGTGGCAAAAGCATTTGGACAAGACCCATCGGGAGTCCGATTCAGTTTCCCATTCGTCAAGTTGATTTGTATAAAAACAGTCGACTTCAAATGGCCTATACCACAAAAAATGGCTTTGAAGTGATCGATAGAAATGCAAGGCCTGTACCTCCCTTTTCTTCGACCCTCGACAATCCTTTGCCTCTCGCTGTTTTTGATTATGAAAGCTCCCGAAACTACCGACTCGTTTTGATCGACCAAAACAAGTTAGAATTGCGCGATCGAAAGTTTACGAAAGTCAGCGGATTCAACCGTACAAAATCCAATATTAAGTATGCACCCAAACATATTCGAATTGGCACAAGAGACTACATCACAATGATCGAAAAAAGTGGAAAATTGCTTTTACTCGATCGCAGGGGGAGTGTTCGTATCAAAACACCAAATGATTTGGTGATGTCCTCCGATGTGTATCTGCATCAAAATGGTTTTGTTGGTCTGGACAATAAAAACCGACTGTTTCGCATTGAAATCAATGGTAAAATCAGCTATCGCACACTCCCTTTTGAAACCCAATATCAAGTCCGTGCAAGGGGTAAAAACCTTGTGATGCTCACTGAAAATAAGCTGGAAATCAACGGGCGACTGTTGGAGCTCGATTTTGGGTTATACGGAGAACCCTCGATTCATGTGGTCAACAACCGCACCTTTATCAGCTTGGTTGATGAGCAAGAGGATAAGGTATATGTTTTTGATCGAAAAGGAGAACTCCTTCCGCATTTCCCGATTTATGGTGCTGGTTCGGTCACGATTGACAGCGACCGAAAAGGGAAAGTGTTTTTGGCAACGATTGGGGAGAACAACAGCTTGGTTGTCTATCAAATTCCGCAATAATATTTGTTGACTAGCGCACCAAAGTGGCGTCAAATTGCTCTTGAAAGTGATGTGTGATGCGCTTTTTAACTTCATCAAGTGAGACTTCTTTTGTTAACTCTTGCGCCATGGAAGTGACTTGCTTGCCGAGAATCCCGCAGGGAACGATGTGATCGAAATGAGAGAGGTCGGTGTTGACATTCAAGGAAAACCCATGCATAGTGACCCAACGGCTAGCCCGAATCCCCATGGCGCATATCTTCCTCGCAAAGGGCGTGTTGACATCTAACCAAACGCCAGTTTCTCCCTGACTCCGTGTCGCTATGATTTCAAAATCGGCTAGGGTGTGGATAATGACTTGCTCCAACAAACGTAAATATCTGTGGATATCGGTAAAAAAATGATCCAGATCAAGAATGGGGTAGCCAACGATCTGACCAGGACCATGGTAGGTAATATCCCCACCACGATCGATTTTAAAAAACGAAATTCCTTTGGCTTCCAACTCAGCTTTGCTTGTGAGCAGATGATCTGCCGAACCGCTCTTACCCAAGGTGATAACCGGATTGTGTTCAACAAGCAAAAAATGGTTTATGGTGGGTGTTTTGGTTTGGTTACGACGGTTGTGAATTTTGATGTCTATCGTTTGCTGAAACAAATCGTGTTGCAAATCCCAAACCGTTTGATAGTCCGAAAAACCAAGATCCCGAAACTGAACTTCCCTATTCATATCGAGTACAAAGATAGACTTGATTTCAACAACGAAACTGTTTTGAGATACAAATTAGGAAATCACAACTAAGGGTTTCGATTTGGATAAATTATTGACTGTATCGTCACAAATCCCTCCACAAAGTCATTCAATTGATTTCGCATGATTATCTTTGTAAAAAACAATCTCAATTGGAACGCTCTGAGCAAGAACTCGTCAGACGAGAGAAATTAAAGCAACTTCGTGCATTGGGGATCGATCCCTATCCAGCCGCTGCTTTTTCTACGGATGCAAATAGCGAAACCATCAGCAACGAATTTGCCGAAGGAAATCAAGTTACCATTGCAGGACGGTTGATGTCTCGTCGTATTCAAGGAAAAGCGAGCTTTGCAGAGCTTCAAGATTCACAAGGACGAATACAAATCTACTTCAATAGAGATATTCTTTGTCCAACCGAGGATAAAAGCATATACAATGATGTGTATAAAAAACTCTTAGACATCGGAGATATCATCGGAATCAGTGGTACCCTCTTTACCACACAGGTAGGTGAGAAAACGGTACAAGTGGAATCCCTGCATGTGCTGAGTAAGTCCCTTCGACCGTTACCGTTGCCAAAAACAGATGCTGATGGAAATACCTACGATTCATTTTCAGATCCTGAGCAACGCTATCGCATGCGCTATGTTGACCTGATTGTAAACCCACAAGTCAAGGATACCTTTTTGAAACGAACAAAAATCACAAATACCATTCGGTCTTTTTTTAATGACAAGGGGTATTTGGAAGTGGAAACGCCAATCCTTCAGCCCATTCCTGGTGGAGCCGCAGCACGCCCTTTTGTCACTCATCATAATGCATTGAACATTCCTCTCTACTTGCGTATCGCAAACGAACTGTACCTCAAACGTTTGATTGTCGGAGGACTGGACGGCGTTTATGAATTTGCCAAAGACTTTCGAAATGAAGGGATGGACAGAACCCATAACCCAGAGTTTACGGTTATGGAGCTTTATGTCGCCTATAAAGACTATCACTGGATGATGGAAACGACCGAAACACTGCTCGAGAAGGTTGCTGTTGACACCCATGGCAGCACCGCAGTGAAAGTCGGCGAGGAAACGATTGATTTTAAAGCCCCCTACCCTCGGGTTCCAATCCTTGAAGCCATCAAAAAACATACGGGTATCGATGTCAGTGGTATGAATGAGGAAGCGTTGCGAACAACTGCTCGTTCGCTCGAAATCGAAGTTGACAACAGTATGGGTGTTGGAAAACTCATCGACGAGATATTTGGCAGCCAATGCGAGCATCATTATGTCCAACCAACCTTTATCACCGATTACCCCAAAGAAATGAGCCCATTGACCAAAATCCATCGTGATAAACCTGGGCTGACAGAGCGTTTTGAACTCCTTGTGAATGGAAAAGAATTGGCCAATGCCTATTCTGAGCTCAATGACCCGATCGATCAGTTGGAGCGTTTTGAAGACCAACTCACTTTGTCCGAAAAAGGGGACGACGAGGCCATGTTTATCGATCAAGATTTTGTTCGGGCACTAGAGTACGGTATGCCCCCAACATCTGGGATTGGGATTGGAATTGATCGTCTTGTTATGCTGATGACCGATAACAGTTCGATCCAAGAGGTGTTGTTTTTCCCGCAAATGCGACCAGAAGTGCAAGGCCCAACGTTAACAGATGAAGAAGAGATTGTACTGAACCTCCTCAAGAAAAATCATCCTGTTTTATTGTCTGAATTAAAAGAAAATGCTGGACTAAGCAACAAGAAGTGGGATAAAGCCATTAAAGGATTGAGCACCCACCAATTGGCCAAAGTGACCAAATCAGAAGACGGTCTTTTTGTGCATCTATCAGTTTAAAACTTGGACTTTATTCTGGTGATACTTTATTGTTCCCTATCCTAGACTGTTGCCCGAATTGATACCATCTTAGAAGAAAGTAATTAGAGTTCTTTAAGGGTTTCTGAAAATGCCTCAAGTGTTGTGTCAAGGTCTTTATACGAAGTTGCATCGTTTAAAAAATAACTCTCAAAAGCACTGGGAGGCAAGTACACCCCACGCTTGAGCATTCCGTGAAAGTATTTCTTAAAGGTCTGGTTGTCTCCCTTTGCTGCAGAAGCAAAGTCCTTGACTGGTGTATCGGTAAAATGCAAGGATATCATAGAGCCAAATCGATTGATTTGATAGTCCGTTCGACTTTTCGAGAGGATGCTTTCCATGCCTTGGTGTAAATAGGCCGTTTTATCTGCTAGCCGATCAAAGACTTCGGGCTGCTCGTGTAGAGCTGTGAGCATAGCAAGTCCTGCTGCCATCGCAAGTGGGTTTCCACTTAAAGTACCCGCTTGATAGACTGGTCCCACTGGGGCTAATACATCCATGATTTCGTCTCTTGCTGCAAAGGCCCCTACGGGAAGTCCGCCTCCAATCACCTTACCATAGGTAACGATATCTCCATCGACACCCAGCAGCTGTTGTGCGCCACCAGCAGCAAGGCGAAAGCCAGTCATAACTTCATCAAAAATCAGCACAGCACCATTCTGATCACACAAATACCGAAGACTTTCCAAAAAGCCCGGTTCTGGTGGAATACAACCCATATTTCCCGCAACGGGTTCGATAATAATTGCTGCAATCTCATCAGGGTTTGCTTTGAATAGTTGTGCCACATTATCCACGTTGTTATATGTCGCCAACAAGGTGTCCTTTGCAGTTCCTTGGGTTACGCCAGGGGAATTTGGGCTCCCAAAGGTTACCGCCCCACTGCCTGCCTGAATGAGAAACGCATCAGAATGGCCATGGTAACAACCAGAAAATTTGATGATTTTTTCACGACCCGTAAAGCCTCGAGCAAGTCGAACAGCACTCATACAGGCCTCCGTCCCAGAGTTTACAAATCGAATTTTATCAATGTTGGGTGCCATTGTAATGGCAAGTTCAGCAATTTTGGTTTCGAGCTCGGTGGGGATTCCGTATGAGGTACCTTTCTCCGCTTGATCTTGTACGGCTTGCACGACGGGCTGATAACCATGCCCTAAAATCAAAGGGCCCCAAGACGATATAAAATCAATGTATTGATTGCCATCTTCATCTAACAAATATGCCCCTTTTGCCTCTTGAATAAAGATTGGTGTGCCACCAACTGCCTTAAAAGCGCGAACAGGAGAATTGACCCCTCCTGGAATCACTTGTTTTGCTTGCGCAAACAAAGCACTACTGCGTTCGTATCTCATTTTTCTACCCGTATATGTTGACCAATCTGAATCTCAGAAGAGATTAACCCATTGATTTTTTTAAGTTTTTCCACAGAAATCTTATAAAGTTTTGAAAGCCCGTATAAGGTATCTCCCTTTTGCACAATGTGAACATCTCGATTTTCAACACTGAAATCTGGTGATACTTTTGGATTGTCATATTTCCATAGATTCAATCGTTCGATAAGCCCAATCAGTTTGTCTGCATAAGCAGGGTCTGTGGCATATCCCGCTTTTTTAAGACCTTTTGCCCATGCTTTATAATCGGTTTTTTTGAGTCGGAACAAACTTGCATATCTCTCCCGTTCTGCCAAAAACAGCGAATGGTCACGATAGGACTCTTTGGGGTCTTGATACGCCCGAAAGCACTCCCCCGGAGCATCGTCGTCATGATATACCTTCTTACCCTTCCATTCACGCTTGCACTTAATTCCAAAATGATTGTTTGATTTTTGAGCAAGCACACCTAGTCCCAATTGAGATTCGAGCAGTCCTTGTGCCAATGTGATACTTGCTGGAATCTTGAACCGGCGCATTTCTTCTTGTGCAATGGCAGCATATTGTTGGATATATCGAGTCGTTGGATCGGAAGAATACACGAGCTGTTTCTCTTTTTCCTTTTGATCTTGTTTTTTACTTTTCCCCTTGGCAGTGATGGTTTGTTCATTCATCGCCGCATCGGCATAGTAAACTTGCTTTTTGCTTCCGCAAGATGCCAAAAGCATTAGCATGGCCAACGCAACAAACTGCCTTGTTGCGCCAAACGCTGATTGATCCCTTTGATCGATTGATGACCCCCAGTGTGTATCATCAGCAAACGATTTCCAAAACTCCATGTGTTTTCTTTCCTCTTTTTTATCAAATGCCATAGCATCGGAGCGGTATATAGCGGGTCGAGAATCACACCCGTTTGAGTTGCTACGCTATGGGCAAAATCAATTAATGCTTTTGGTGTTTTGGCATAACCCACTTCATCATAAGTTGGTACCAATGACCATCTATCATTACTGACAAAGGTACGAATCCGACTGGGGATTTCGACATCTTTTACCACTTGAAATCCGACAACCTGCTGGTGGTCGGATGTCGATTGGATTAAACCCGCCATGGTACCCCCTGTTCCCACAGCGATAGCCAAAACGTCAAATTCCTCATCAGTAGAAGTCAAGATTTCCGCACACCCATTTACTGCTAACGCATTGGTCCCCCCTTCTGGAATGATATAAGGATTTTTATCATCGATAATCACGCTCGCTAAAGCTTGTTTTTTGTTTCTGTACAGCGTTCGACTTACAAAATGTAGCGCCATGCCCTTATGTGTACAATACTGAAGCGTTGGGTTAAGGGTTTGGGTCTCCAACTCCTCCCCACGTACAATGCCGTGGGTTTGAAAGCCGTATTGGTGCCCCGCAGCAGCGACAGCTGCTAAATGATTGGAAAAAGCACCGCCGAAAGTCAAAACGCTTTGGTGCCCATTTTGTTTAACGTGCTGAATATTGTATTTGAGCTTTCTCCACTTATTTCCAGAGATATCGGGATGAATCTGGTCTTCTCTTTTCAAAGTAATTTCCAGTTCTCCTTCAATCTCTTGTAACCTAAGGATTTGGTTTACAGATGGTTGCTGATAGTTAAACATACGTAAAAGTACTGCTTGTCAAAAAAACGACTACTTTTAACATATGAAAAAGAAATTTATCCCCATTGAGGATGGTGACTCCTATCAAACTCCAGAGGGCTTTTTGGTGTTTACTGAAAAATACCATTTAAAAAGGGGGTATTGCTGTGAGAGCAACTGCAGGCATTGCCCTTATGGGTTTAAAAACAAGGTTTAGAGTAGGTCTTTGGCCGCCTGCAATGCATCTGGCAATCCCGCAGGATGTTTTCCGCCAGCAGTCGCAAAAAATGGTTGACCTCCGCCGCCACCCTGTATGTACTGGCCAATCTCTTTGATAATCGTATTGGCTTGGTAGGTGCCCTTATCGACTAATTCCTTGGACACATAACAGGACAAAATCGGTTTGTCGTCTTTTTTGCTCCCGAGAATTGCAACCAAATCTTTTCGGTTTTTCCCAATTTGAAATAATGCATCTTTCATTCCCGCTGCGTTGAGGTTGACTTCTTTGCAAAGCAATGAAATGCCTTTGTGAGATTGGATTTCACTTTCCAAGTCGGCAGTCATTTTCTGCACGAGTTGTGTGCTTAACTTGTCTAATTCTTTTCTGAGTTTGACATTTTCCTCTTGCAAAGCTTGAACCGATTGCACAAGGTCTTTCGGATTTTTTAATTGCAACTTGACCGCTTCCATCATCGCTGCTTGCTCATAGACCAGTTTTTTGGCTTCCTCACCAGTAACTGCTTCAATTCTTCTCACTCCAGATGCAACTGCAGATTCGCTCGTGATTGTAAAATGCCATATTTCTGCAGTATTCGACACATGGGTGCCTCCGCAGAGTTCAATCGACTCGCCAAAACGAACTGTTCTCACCGTATCGCCATACTTTTCTCCAAACAAAGCCATCGCACCATCTTCTAACGCTTGGTCATATGGTACTTTGGGTGTGATTTGCGCATCGATTTGCTCTTGAATTCTGGCATTTACAAAATTTTCAACAGCGTGTAACTCCTCCGGGGTGAGCTTTGAAAAATGAGAAAAATCAAAACGCAAATAGCCCGATCGGACCATTGATCCTTTTTGAGTCACATGCTCCCCCAAAACGCTTCGCAACCCTTGATGTAACAAATGCGTTGCTGTGTGGTTACTCGACGTTGCATCGCGTTTTTGTTTGTCCACAACTGCTTTAAACCTCGCATTGACATTGGCAGGAAGTTGGTTGGCAGTATGAACGATAATGTTGTTTTCTGTCTTGGTGTCGTAGATATAAGTTACATTTCCGTTGGGTGCTTCCAAATAGCCCTTATCGCCGACTTGACCTCCACCTTCTGGATAAAAAGGCGTGATATTGAAAACCAACTGAAATAAGTCGCCATACTTATTGGTGATTTTTCGGTAACGGACAATCCGAACAGGAGTTGAAAGCAAGTCATATCCGACAAACTCTTGTTCCTCATCATCGAGGAGCTCAACCCAGTCTTCCGTATCAACTTGAGAGGCGGCACGTGAACGCGCTTTTTGCTTGTCCATTTCTTTTTGGAAGTCTTTCGCATTCAGGGTCATGCCGTGTTCCGAAAGAATCAATGCCGTCAAATCGATTGGGAATCCAAAAGTGTCATACAATTCAAAGGCCTTAGCCCCAGACAATTCCTTGCCCGAACTCGAGGACATCAGTTGTTGCAACATTCCCAATCCTTGCGCGAGTGTTTTCAAAAACGATTGCTCCTCTTCTTTAATCACATTTTGAATAAAGTTTTGCTGCTCTTTCAGCTCGGGAAAGGCACTTCCCATTTGGAGTGTAAGCGTTTCGACTAGGTTATAGATAAAAGGTTCCTTTTGGTTGAGGAAGGTGTATGCATAACGAATGGCACGACGAAGAATACGACGGATCACATAACCAGCTCCATTGTTTGATGGCAATTGCCCATCAGCAATCGAGAAGGAAACCGCACGAAGGTGATCGGCAACCACACGTATCGCAATGTCGGTAGGGTCATCACTGCCATAAGAAGTGGAAGTTCGCGTTTCGATTTCACGAATCAAGGGAATAAAAACATCCGTATCATAGTTTGACTGAACGCCTTGCACAACCATGCAGAGTCTTTCAAAGCCCATACCCGTATCGATGTGCTTTTCTGGTAGCTTTTCTAAGGAGCCGTTCGCTTTTCGGTTAAACTCTATAAAGACCAAGTTCCAAACCTCAACAACTTGTGGGTGATCTTTGTTGACCAGCTCCGATCCTGGTGTTTTGGCTTTGTCTTCCGCAGATCGAATATCCACATGGATTTCTGAGCAAGGCCCGCATGGTCCTTGATCGCCCATTTCCCAAAAATTATCTTTTTTGGAACCCATCAAAATACGGTCAGATGCGATGTGTTTTTTCCAAAACGAAATGGCTTCGGTATCGGTTTCTAAGCCCTCTGATTCATCGCCTTCAAAAACAGTCACATACAAATCTGCTTTGTTGATTTTCATCTCATCTGTCAGAAACTCCCACGCATAAGCAATGGCATCTTGCTTGAAGTAATCTCCAAAACTCCAGTTTCCAAGCATTTCAAATAAAGTGTGATGATAGGTGTCTTTTCCGACTTCTTCCAAGTCGTTGTGCTTGCCAGAAACACGCAAGCATTTTTGGGTATCTGCGACTCGTTTGTCTGTTGCTTTTTTATGTCCTAAAAAGAACTCTTTAAACGGGTTCATTCCCGCATTGACAAAGAGAAGCGATGGGTCGTTTTTGTTTACCAACGGAGCCGAAGGAACAATTTTATGTGTTTTTGATTGAAAAAAATCAAAAAACGATTGCCGAATGTCTTGCGCCTTCATAGAACCTCTTTAATTTGCAAATACCATAAGTTGAAACAACATTTTTTATATTTGCAAAGATTTACATGTAATTTCGCGTAAAATTAGCACATTTTAACGAATGCCAAAGTATAAGTTTTATTACGATCAAGAGACCCTTTCTTACAAAAGAATTGAAGTCAACAACAGTGTTCGTTTTCGCAATGCTTTTGTCTTTATAACCGTTTCCGCTCTTTTTGGGCTGATCATGTTGTTGGTATTGTTATCCTCTCCATTGATTGAAACCCCGAAAGAGATTGCCCAAGCAAGAGAAATTGAGAATTACCAACTGCAGTATGAGCAACTCAATCGCAAAATGAATCAAATTGAAAGTGTATTGGACAATCTGCAAGATCGTGACAACCAAATCTATCGAGTCATTTTTGAGGCAAACCCCATTTCGGATGATGTTCGGAAAGCGGGTTTTGGAGGAGTCAATCGATATACTGATCTGGAAGGCTTTGATAATTCTGATTTGATTATCAATACGACAAAAAAGATGGAAATCCTGTCCAAACAGATTGTCGTTCAATCGAAATCTCTTGACGAAATCCAAAGAATGGCGTTAGACAAAGAAGTGCTCCTGTCTGCCATTCCCTCCATTCAACCAATCAACAATGAGAATCTCCGTCGTATGGCTTCGGGCTATGGTTGGCGTACTGACCCATTTACCAAATCGAGACGAATGCATAAAGGGATGGATTTCTCGGCGCCAACAGGCACACCAATATATGCACCAAGCGACGGAAAAGTAATCCGAGTAGATTCGCGTTCGGCTGGTTATGGAAAACACATTCGTATCGATCATGGATTTGGCTACGTTACCCTCTATGGGCACTTGAGTGAATACAATGTTCGCCAGGGTCAACGAGTCAAACGCGGGGATGTGATTGGCTTTGTTGGGAACACAGGTCGCTCTGTGGCTCCCCACCTTCATTATGAGATTCGAAAGGATGGAAAACATTTAAATCCCATTAATTTCTATTATGGTGACCTGAACACCGAAGAGTTTAATGCGTTGCTTGAAGCAGCCAATCGTGAAAATCAATCCCTTGACTAAATGCGTACCAAGCTGCCAGAAAAGCTTTATTACAGCATAGGCGAAATCGCTGAGGCCTTTGATGTCAATCCGTCGTTGATTCGGTTTTGGGAAAAGGAATTCGAGATTTTAACCCCGAAGAAAAACACCAAAGGAACTCGAAAATTTACCGCTCAGGATATCGATAAAATCGAGCTAATTCATTTTTTGGTCAAGGAAAGAGGGTTTACCTTGGAAGGAGCAAAAAAAGAAATCCATTCGCAAAACAGCAGTCAACATCAAATCGTTCGACGACTCAAATCCATTCGTGAGGAACTTCTTCGAATTCGAGAAAACCTTTAGTTATTTTTTTCGGATAAATACATCGATCGTAGATCCCGTAAAGTCGTAATGTTCTCTTAATTTATTCTCTAAAAACCGCTTGTATGGTTCTTTCACATATTGCGGCAGATTGCAGAAAAAAGCAAACTGGGGATGGTCACTGTGTAACTGTACGCAAAATTTAATTTTTACATACTTTCCTTTATTCGCTGGCGGTGGATATTTCTGAATGATTGGGAGCATAAAGTCATTGAGTTCGCGAGTGGCGATTCGTTTACTTCTTTTCTGATACACATCCACGGCCGTTTCAATGGCTTTAAACACACGTTGTTTGGTGAGACTTGAAATAAAAACAATGGGGACATCTACAAAAGGAGCAATTTCCTCACGGATGGTTTCTGAAAATGCTTTGGTTGCTTGGGTATCTTTTTCAACCAAATCCCATTTATTGACTAAAATCACGATGCCTTTATGATTGCGAGCTGCCAACCAAAAGATGTTTTTAACTTGACTGTCAAAGGTTCTTGTGGCGTCAAATAACACCAAACAGACATCGGAATATTCGATGGAGCGCAACGCACGCATCACCGAATAAAATTCGATATTCTCTTTGACTTTTGATTTTTTCCGGATTCCTGCAGTATCCACAAGAACAAACTCAAATCCGTATTGATTATAAACGGTATCGATGCTACCTCGAGTCGTGCCTGCTTGATCTGTAACGATGTTTCGTTCTTGACCCAACAGGGCATTGACAAATGACGACTTTCCTGCATTTGGACGGCCGACGACAGCAAAACGAGGTAAATCGCTGTTTTCGGGCTCCTTGCCCTCAGGAAGGGCATGGATTACGGCATCTAAGAGTTCGCCCGTACCTGAGCCATTTACGGCAGAAATATGAAAAGTCTTATCGATCCCTAAAGCAAAAAACTCAACGGTATCAGGAACTCGCAAGGCGTTATCAACTTTGTTGATGACGAGCAAGACTGGCTTGTCCGATCGGTGTAGCAAACGAGCAACTTCCTCATCCATCACGCTAACCCCGACTTCGACGTCCACGACAAACAGAATTGCGTCGGCCTCCTCAATGGCCACTTCGACTTGCTGGTCAATTTCAGCTTCGAAAGTATCATCGCCACCAACGACATATCCGCCCGTATCGATCAGGGTAATCTCTTTACCGTTCCAGTCTGTCTTTCCGTAATGACGATCACGAGTCACCCCACTTGTCGAATCTACAATGGCTTCTCTGCGTTGAATGAGACGATTGAAAAGTGTTGACTTTCCAACGTTGGGTCTTCCGATAATGGCGACAAAATTGCTCAAAGGGTATTTATTTAGGTGGCAAAATTACTTCTTTTGAGAAGAAGAATAACCAAAACGCTGTAATTGTGTATGATTTGACCGCCAATTTTTATTGACTTTAACAAACAATTCGAGGTGAATTTTCTTGTCAAAAAAGGTTTCAAGGGTTTTCCGTGCCTCCATACCAACGTGTTTGATCGCGCTTCCCTTACTTCCAACGACGATCCCTTTTTGGGAGTTTCTTTCTACCACAATCACACTTCGAATTCGAATGATATTTTCCGCTTCTTCAAATTGTTCAGTCATCACCTCAACAGCATAGGGGATTTCCTTTTGATATCGCAAGAGGATTTGTTCCCGTATGGCCTCATTGACAAAGAAACGCTCGGGTTTATCTGTGATTTGATCTTTGGGAAAAAAAGGTGGATGATTGGGGAGTAGAGAAACAATTCGGTCTCGCAACTCCAAAACTCGGAAAGATTCGGTTGCAGAAATGCTCCATACTTCAGCTTGCGGTAGTTTTTCTTGCCATGAGGATGCAAGTTGTGCTAGATCTTTTTGGTTCGATAGGTCAACCTTATTGAATACGAGGAGTAATTTACCCGCAAAGTTGACGATTCGTTTCCATGTATTCTGGTCAAAATCTCGCTTGTCATCGGAGGCCACAAGCAGTAGCATGATATCAGCATCTTCAAAAGTTGAGTTTGTGGCATCCATCATGCGCTCTTGCAAAGCATAATCGGGCTTGATAATTCCTGGGGTATCAGAGAACACCGCTTGCACATCAGGCGTGTTATAAATCCCAAAGATTCGGTGTCTGGTTGTTTGTGCCTTGGCGGTAATGATGGACAGTTTTTGATCCAAAAAGGCATTCATCAGGGTAGATTTCCCTGCGTTTGGGTTTCCAATGATATTGACAAATCCTGCTTTATGCATAGATGACAAAGGTACAAAACCCTTGTCGGGTTTGGTGATTTTTTGTATCTTTGATGTCTTAATCGCGGGATAGAGCAGTAGGTAGCTCGTCGGGCTCATAACCCGAAGGTCGCTGGTTCGAGTCCAGCTCCCGCTACTAAGAAACTCCTGAGAAATCAAGGAGTTTTTATTTTGGGGTCAAGTGATGCTTGCATCTTCTTGAGAACAAAATAAAAATTTAGATTGCAAAGCAATTGGAGTTTCTTTGGGCTGTTTTTTTCTTTGGCCCATTGCGAAACAACGTGAAGCAATGAATCCAGTTCCCGCTACTAAAACAATAAAACGGTTATACTATTATAGTGTAACCGTTTTTGATTTATATCTTTCAATGATTGCCAGGTGTAATTCATTTTTATCTTTAACATTTGCTATGTCTTGATTATCGACAGGTTTAATATTGTGATGGCTCCACAAGGCCAACTCTATTATAACCGGAGTTAATGAAAGTCCTTTTTCAGTAAGAATATAGTGATTAGTTTTTTGGTTATTAGGTAATTTTTGTTTGACAATAAAACCTATTTTTTCAAGTGTGTATAACGTCAGCTAAAAGATGTATATTCCATCTCTTATGTAGCAAAGAAAATATAAAAATGAATATGTTGTATGTTTTTAAAAAAAACTTCTAATATGAGAGGAATAAAATATAACATATTGATCTGTTTCAATGTTAAAATAAGGTCTGAAAAAATATAACTCTATAAAAAACAGAGGGTTGTGGTTCGATAGTATGCAATGAAGAGGGGCGACTTATGATGATAAAGCCATTATACTCTTATATTATAGCTGTTCTTTTTATTATTGATCCATGAGAATCTTATTGGTCATTTCATTTTCTGTTTTGTTCGTTTAATGCAACAACATCCGTAACTCTACATCTATAGGAGTCGTTGGGCAGATGCGCGATGTGATGTGGAAAGGGGATTTAGCGTGTAAAATTTTTACCAATTCCTTGAATCATCCAAATGCATATGGGTTAAGAATTATCAAATAACTGAAGAGCGAGGTTCTTTTGTTTGAAGTTCATACATTCATTTCGAAAGCCATCAAATATACTGCTCACCAAGCGTCCCAGGTAAATTCCATACAAGCCCTTTTTTTCTATTCATAGGAGAGTGATTTAAATGAAATCTCTGTTACCCCTAAGGAACTTTCTCTGAAATACTCGGAACAATTAATCGATCCCTTCTATTTAGATTATGACAAACCATACTGGTGAGAATTGATGGAGTTTTTCAAGATTTAGCCACACATAGCGTTAATCTAGCCGAGGGCAGTTCTCTGTTTCATCACCTGATGAGGAGCATAAAGGTCTGATGCAATACATCTATAAAGACCTCAATGGATCAATTATTGGATCTTTCTCACGCAAAAACAAAGCTATTTTCACCCATCACGACAGTTATTTTCATGGACACTTTATATCAGTTGACCGTAGCGTCACAAGTCATGTAGATTCCGTGTCTGTTAATTTTGATAAAACTACTTTTAAGGTTTCCAAATAAGATTTTATGCTGTAACTTTGAATAATTGGGAGAGTAGAAATCAAGATTATATTAGTTCAACTTTTCATAATAGTAGTCATTATATTATGAGTATCAATTAAGTCTCTTGAAGCTAGACTTATGTTCGAAATTTCGAATGAGTTATCGACTAAATCAATTAAACGGTTCACCATAATGGTATAACCTTTTTTTAATATTTTAGAGGTATGAAAAAGCCCCTTTTATTTTATACCATTTTACTGACAATTTATAGCAGTTGTAATAAAAATGATGTCAATAAAAATTTAGAATCCTGTTATTCAAATGCCAATACTCAATCGATAGTTCATAACGGTACAAGCAGGGATTATGTGCTGTATATCCCTGATTCATATGACGGGACATCGACTGTTCCATTGCTGCTAAACTTTCATGGATTTGGAGATAGTGCAACTAATTATATGAATAATGCTGACATGCGTACAATGGCTGAATCTGAGACTTTTATTTTAGTCTATCCTCAAGGGAGTTGTTCAAATGGTTCCTCCCATTGGAATCCTTGCCCAACAGGGGGAGATAATAAAAGTACAGCAGATGATTTAGGATTTGTTGAGGCTATGATTAATGAGATTTCATCCCAGTATGATGTAGATTTGGAGAGAATTTATGCTGCTGGATACTCAAACGGTGGCATGATGACATACGGACTTGCAAACTACAAAAGTGATTTAATTGCTGCAATAGCGTCTGTTTCTGGAGCAATGTTAGATTGTAAAGGTCCTACAAGTCATCCCATGCCGATAGTACATCTTCATGGAACTTCTGATTTCGTTATTCCCTATGAAGGAGACAATTACTATCGCGCTGCCCAGAGCACCTTGGAATATTGGATTGATTTTAATAATACTTCCACCAACCCAACGATAAGCATCGACAATAGTGGAGGAATAAAAATTGAGCATTATGTCTATGGACAAGGGGATGCCTCCGTTTCTGTTGAGCATTACAAATACATAGGAGGTGATCATGTTTGGTTTAGCACAAAGTATAAAGGTCAGAATGCTGCTGAGTTGGTTTGGAATTTTGTATCCCAGTATGACATTAATGGGTTGAGATAAAGTAATTTTTCTTTACATATACTTTTTTGCCATATTTTTAATAAATAACATTGAAATAAATTTTGAATCTTTTGATGAAAACATCATACGCCTTATACGTATTGTTAGTTTTTTTGATCAATCAAACATCAATCAAAGCACAAGATGTCTTACACGATTGGCCAGATGTAAAAAAAGAATCCAAACCTTGGACGCGATGGTGGTGGATGGGCAGTGCAGTAGATAAAAAAAATATCACTCAGACCTTAATTTCATTTAATAAAGCAGGGATTGGCGGGGTAGAAATCGAACCTATCTATGGGGTAAAAGGAGCGGAAAAAAATTTTATCGATTATTTAAGTCCTGAATGGATCGAGATGTTAGATCATACTGTTTATGTGGCAGACAGTCTCCAAATGGGCGTTGACTTGACCTTGGGAACGGGTTGGCCTTGGGGCGGGTCGGAAGTTAGTCTGCTTGATGCCGCAAAACGCCTTCTGGTAAGAAAAATAGATCTGAAAAAGGGCACTCCCTTTTTGGAATCGATTTCCCCCTTCAAAACTGGGGTTTTGGTTTATCCTAAATCGCTTAAGATTCGAACAAATGAAAAGGGATCAGTTCAACCGAAATTACAGGGCGTATATGCATTTGGTCCTCAGAACCACTTTACAGACCTCAGTGGTATGATCCAAAATAACAGTCTAAAATGGGGACCTCAAGAACAGGATCATGAGCTGTTTTTTGTTTTTGAAGACAGAACTGCCCAAAAAGTTAAAAGAGCTGCACCAGGAGGAGAAGGTTGGGTCTTGGATCACTTTTTCCTGAAGCTTTAAAAAATTACTTACAGACTTTTAGGCAAACCCTTAGTGAAATGAAGGTGCCAATTCGTTCGGTATTCAATGATAGTTATGAAGTCTATAACGCTGACTATACAACCGACTTTTTTGAAATTTTTGAGCATAATCGTGGTTATGATCTCAAACCATATATGAATCGACTTTTGGATAAAAACGACAACGAAATAAGTAATCGAATCCGAAGTGACTACCGAGAAACACTTTCTGATCTGCTTATAGAAGACTTTAATCCCACTTGGAATGAATGGGCTCAAAAAATGGGCTTCAAAACCAAGTATCAAGCGCACGGTGCTCCTGGAAATCTAATTGATTTGTATGCTTCGGCTGATATTCCAGAATGTGAAACTTTTGGATCTATGCCTTACGCAATAAAGGGTTTCCGTCGGGTGGAGGGCAATGGAAGCTCATCAAAGTACCCTCATCGGAATTTTAGAGCAGGAGATGCAGATGCTGCGATGATCAAATTTTCATCCTCTGCTGCTAACATAACAGGCAAACAAAAAGTTTCCGCCGAAACCTTTACTTGGTTGAGAGAGCATTTTAGAGCTTCACTGTCCCAATGTAAACCAGAATTAGAGGACTTGTTTCTCAATGGGATCAATCATATATTTTTACATGGCTCTAACTACTCCCCCGCATCCGCTGCTTGGCCCGGTTGGAAATTTTATGCCTCTGTAAACTTCAACGAAACCAATCCCATCTGGGAAGACGCCCCTGCTCTATTTGAATACATCGGTAGATCCCAATCCCTTTTACAATTGGGAAATGCTGATAACGACCTATTGATTTATTGGCCCATTCACGACAGTTGGGCAAAATTCAATGAGGGTGTCCCCTTGGTGCAATTTGCAATTCACCGTCTGGATACTTGGCTGTCAGGAACTTCCTTCTACGACACAGCCCACCACCTTATTAAACAAGGCTATAGCGTTGACTATATATCAGATCGTTTTTTGGAAAAAATAAATGTCGAAAATGGAATCATTCAACTGCCGGGAGGAAAATACCGTTCGATAGTGGTTCCAGTCACCCAAAACATGCCACTGAAAACATTGAAAA
>JAQWGQ010000038.1 GCA_029238125.1 Flavobacteriaceae bacterium
GCCAAGTTTGGCAGAAGTTAAATCCGTTCTTCTCCCTTGTCCTTTTCTATAATACCCATCAAGTATTAGATATTCATTAATAAGTTCCTTAAAACTCTTTATTCTTTGTTTATTGAAGTGGATAAGAAGTAATTCTTCTTCACCATCATTGACTTCTTTAACCTCAACATCAACTTCTTCCCATCCCAATGTTTTAATTGATTCAAATCTTCTATTTCCACTGATTACTTGATTACGAGAATCAATAATAAGAGGTTGTAATAACCCAACTTCAGAGATACTTTCCATGAGTTCTTCAATGGAGGATAGGGAATAGATTTCTTTGTTTTTGGGATGGTGTTTGAGTGAGGATACTTTAACCTTCATAGGGTGAAGGTAGCGAAGAATTTTGTGGTACGCAAGTAATCAGTGAAAATTCAAATATTAAATTAACCTAGATACTTTTTCTAAGTATATATCCTCAGGAATAAGACCTTTTTCAAACAATGATTTTAATTCTACTAATTGATTTTCAATGGAACCTTGATTATTGGACTTTTCGTATTCCTTTTGATTTAATTCAAGGGAAAAAAGTTTTCTTCCTTCTTCATCAAGTTCAGATGAGGTAGTAGAAAAATATTGGTGGTAAACTCTTTCTGTTGAATGACCTGACATTGACATCATGACATGTGTAGGTATTTTATTTTCAATTCCTTCTCTTATAAAGGTTCTTCTCATAATATGGGATGATAGTACAGAATGAATCGGAACTCTTGTATCACTTTCATTTATTATTTTTCCTTCTACGTTAAACTTAGGTTTGGAAACTAATCTATTTAGTCCAACTATTTTACCAATCTCCTTTATCTGTTTATTCATCTTTTGGTTTGTGGGTAAGTTTCCAGAAGAAGACCTTGGAAAAATATAATCTGTTCGTTTTTTATTTTTAGAATATTTCTTCCAAATCTCAAAAGTCAATCTGTTAATAGGAACCTTTACTTGTTTTCCAGTTCTACTCTTTTCCATTCTAAAAACAAAATATCCTTTTGATCTATCCTCAGAGAATTGGTAATTATCTAATCTCAAAGAAATAAGATCTCCAAACCTACATCCAACACCACAACCAAAAACTAATATATCTTTATAAACTTCTAGGTTAGTATAGGTGTTCGTTTTACCATTCTTTAATTCATCGTAAAAAAACTCATTAGTATGTTTTTTATGATTTTTGTTTGAAAAATTAAATTCTTCATATTGATATAGTTGTAATACTTCTTCTCTTGTTAAATAAACGACTTCCTTTTCAAAATTATGATTGAAAGGTATAACTGATATTTTATGATTAGTATATCCTTTTTTACTACACCAATTTACAAATGAAACAAGTGATTTTAATCGTTTTCTTATTGTAGTGGGTTGATCTCCTTTTTCAGAGTAATATTTCAAAAATGATTTTTGATATTCTTCATCTATATTGGAAACTAAAACATTGTAATTCAATGTTTTATTATAATATTGAGTGAATTCATTAATTCTTTTAATGGAGGTAAAAATACTTTTCTTGTACCCTTTTCTTAGGGTTATTTCATTTTCTATGTAATCACAATATTCATTAAGCAAGAAAATCAAGTCTAGATTCTCAAAAGTTTTTTTGACTTCTTCCTTTTTAAAATTCTTAAGATTGTTTTTAACTAATTCAACAACAGGAATTTGACCATTTAATTTGATTCTATCAATTATCTGATTTACTTCACTTAATTTTTGTTTTAACAGAATGTTTTTTGAAACGTGATTTTGATCAGTTTTTAATACTGGATCAGATTTTCTTCCTTGTTTCCAATTTTTATCCCAATCTTTAAATAAAACTGTAACATCAGAAGGGATTCGTAATTTCTTCCCTTTAAAATAATAATTCAGATATATAGTAATTTTATCTGAAGGTTTATAATCCGTTTTTTTCTTTGTTAAATTGGGTGAAATATAAACACTCATAGTGTCTTAAAAGTACTAAAAAATCCCCATATTTGGAACAAGATTTGGAACAAATTAGGATCTTTAAAAAATAAAACCCTGTAAATCAGTGACTTACAGGGTTAAAATGTGGTACCTCCAGGAATCGAACCAGGGACACAAGGATTTTCAGTCCTTTGCTCTACCAACTGAGCTAAGGTACCATGCGCTTAGGCAGGTGCAAATATAAAACCCTTTATAGAACTGACAAGGGGCTAATAAAAATTCCAGTATTTTAGCACTTGCTAATTATTGTTTTGAATCTCACAATTGATATCGGAAATACGCAGACTAAGCTCGGAATTTTTGACGGTTTAGAACTGAAATCAACCCAGAAGTTTTCCAGTACGGAAACTATTCCATGGCAATCGATTCTCGATACGCATAAAATCACACATTCCATTCTTTCGCAGGTCGGGAATGTTCAATCGGATTTAAAAATGCTTTACAACAACACCCAATGTGTGGAAGTACATCATCAGCTTCAACTTCCTTTTTCATCAAATTATGATCCATTTGAAAATTTGGGGATCGATAGGGTGGTGGGTCTAGCAACTGCGGCTTACTTGTTTCCTCGTGAAAATGTTTTGATTATCGATGCGGGTACTTGTATTACTTATGATTTGATGACTGCAAAAGCACACCACCTTGGTGGTGTTATTAGCCCAGGTTTGATGATGAGATATCAAGCCATGCATAGGTTTACCCATCAACTCCCCAATTTGGAGATACAGGAGCCTTCATCTTTTCCACCCACCAATACCCATGAGGCCATACATCACGGGGTAATATCGAGTGTAATTGCTGAGATAAAGGCATTTATTAGTCGATTTGAAACATCTATACCAACATTTAGGATAATTTTAACAGGAGGAAACGCTAGTTTCTTGTCTAAACGGGTAAAAAATGGCATCTTAGCGGACGAAAATTTTTTAGCCATCGGACTAAATCTCTTACTTGAAACGAATAAGTCATAAATGACTCGCTTTTTTTTAATTACTTTTTTGCTCATTACATCCCATTTGTTCGCTCAAAAAGGAACACTATCACCCTATTCTTTTTACGGATTGGGGGAATCCTTGTTTTCAGGAACTGCTGATCAAAGATCCATGGGGGGACTTGTGGCACATGTTGATAGTATTCACCACAACGTTTCATCTCCAGCTTCTTTGGCTGAACTGAAGCTTGTCAACTACAATATCGGTGCAAATTATTCGAGGCGAGACTTTATTTCAAACGCCAATTCTTCAAAAAATGAAACGGCGGGTATCGATTATATGACAGTGGCTATCCCTACTAAGTATTTCGGATTTGGGTTTGGGCTTCTGCCAAAAACAGCAGTTGGCTATCGGCTCAGTATTTCCGATGAAATTGACGGTGTGAGTTCTAATTCGAATTATGAAGGAGATGGCGGAATCAACCAGGTTTTCTTTTCTTTGGGTTTCTCTCCTGTAAAAAATTTGGGTATTGGTGCTTCGGTTCACTACAATTTTGGATCGATTTTTAGAGTGCACACCCGACAAGACGATGGAATTGATTTACTATCACAGCTAAACAACGAATCGGAGTTGAGAGGTGTGGAGTGGAATCTTTCCTCATATTATAAAATTCACCTTTCGAATCGGCTACAAATGCAATTGCATTATGCCTATCAACCGAAAGCGAATCTACAATCCTATAATATTCGCTCCATATCCACATTCACCTCA
This sequence comes from Flavobacteriaceae bacterium, assembly GCA_029238125.1. Lineage (GTDB taxonomy): Bacteria > Bacteroidota > Bacteroidia > Flavobacteriales > Flavobacteriaceae > UBA724. The sequence continues at coordinate 3,699 of JAQWGQ010000038.1, forward strand.
GTTGGCGAACAACGCGATACGCAAGAAGTGAATTTGTCTTTCGCAGGACTCGATAAAACCAGAAGTGAGCTCCCCGCCAAACAAACCATAGGTGGCGGAATTGGAGAGCTCAAAAAATGGTATATTGGTGGACAGTGGACAGAGACAGACGGCTCCATTGACAATGCGTTTTACGCTGTTGGGAGTGTGCGATACGAATCAGCTTCCCAGCTATCAATTGGTGGCTATTTTATTCCAGAATACGACTCGTTTTCCAATTATTTGAAACGCATCGTATACCGTATTGGGTTTGTTTCGTCAAAAACAGGAATGATTTTGAATGATAAAGTGATTGAAAATACTGGCATTACTTTTGGGGTTGGCCTACCAGTAGCTGGCTTTTCGAATGTCAATATAGGCTTTGAGCTTGGAAAATTGGGAGCCGGAGGAGAGTCCCTTATCAAAGAAAATTACACTAACATCCGCATTGGGTTTTCACTCAATGACCGTTGGTTCATAAAGCGTAAATACAATTAAAATGAAAAATTCAACCTTTTTAATTCTACTTTTAGTCTCATTTGGAGCACTCTCTGCTCAATCCGCAGCAGACTGCCCAGCAAATCTCAGTATTTTTGCAGAGTTTGCAAAAGTAAAAAACTACGATTCCGCCTATACACCTTGGTTGGAAGTAAAAACCCATTGCCCAGAGCTAAACGAAGCCACCTACATCTATGGGGAGCGTATTCTAGGTCATAAAATCAATAACGAAGACGAAAACTCAGGATACATTTCAATGTTAAGTTCTCTTTATGACGACTGGCTGGGCTATTTCCCTACTGACCGCAGAGGAAAATCACAGCGTGGAAAAATCATATCTGCCAAGGCACAGTCGATGTTGGAATATGAAACCGCATCGTTAGTGGAGATCTATGCTGTCTTTGATCAGGCCTTTACCACCGATATGGAAAGTTTTGCCAATCCAAAAGCACTCTATAATTATTTTAAAACCCTGTACACGATGTACAAAAATGGTGATGAGAATGTGACTATGGACGCCCTGTTCTCAAAATATGAGGATGTCTCTGAAAAGTTCACCATTGAAAATCAAAAACTCTCTAGAACCTTTGACCGTATTTTAAAGAAGGAAGACGCAGGAGAAGCCCTAACGTCTCGAGACAAACGGAGTAAACGTGTTGCTGAAATCAATTCTCGTGCGAATTCGACCTATGCCAATAATTTGGATGCAATTATTTCTCAAGAAGCATCCTGTGAAAACTTGATTCCGCTGTATCGTTCAAATTTTGATGAGAATAAATCCGATGAAAAATGGTTGAAGCGCGCTGCAAGCCGTATGGATGCAAAAGAGTGCTCAGATGATCCATTGTTTGTTGAGCTTGTGGAGGCCTTACACAGTTTGAGTCCGTCTGCAGATTCCGCTTACTATCTAGGGATTTTGAAAGATAAAGCCGGAAATACAACTGAAGCCATCGCTTTTTATGAGGAATCGCTTACCCTTGAGTCAGACGCTTATAGAAAGGCAGAAATCTTGTATAAGATAGCTTCAAAGCTCAAAAAGAGAGGATTGAAAAGTCAAGCTCGAAAATATGCAAATCAGGCCTTGTCCAACAAGCCCTCTATGGGGAAAGCTTATATCCTGATTGCGGGACTTTATGCAGACAGTGCAAATGATTGTGGAAATAATCAGTTTGAGAAACAAGCCGTGTACTGGTTGGCGGCAAAAACCGCACGCAGAGCAGCTATCGTAGATCCATCGCTGAAGAAGACCTCACAAAAACTTGAAGCGAGCTACACGGGACGTGCGCCTTCCAAGACAGACATCTTTACTCAAGGTAAAGCGGGCGAAGTGATTTCCTTTGACTGTTGGATTCGATCTTCTGTAACGGTTCCTAATCTGTAAATATATGATTCGCAAGGAGTGTCTTGCTTTATTGTGTGCAATAACGCTCACGAATTGTACGGATCAATTTTCTGCTGTACAGCAAATGAATAAGTTTGATGAGATTCCTGTCGGGATTACGGAAGAGCTCCATTTGATATATTCTGACTCTGCGCGATTAGAGGCCGAACTCATTGCACCGATCAATATTGATTTTACCAATCAAAAGTTTCCGTACTCCGAATTCCCGCAGGGCTTGGATGCAACTTTATACGGCAATCAAGGGGAAGTCACATTTGTTCGCTCTGATTACGGCATCTATTATCCAAAAACAGAAATCATTGATCTGAGAGGAAATGTGGTGATTTCCGATACCACAGGAACAAGATTAAATACCAGTCAGTTGTATTGGGATGCTGGTCAGGAGTGGTTGTTCACAGAAAAAAACTTTACTTTTACCAATGCATCGTATGACATTGAGGCAGTTCGACTGGATGCCAATCGATCTTTTCGAAAATTGATGACTGGGATGATTAGCGGAAATATTCAAGTCAAAGACATAAATTAAATGAACAAGTTTCACAGATTTTCTGAAAAAATGTACCTCTTTTTCGGATTTGTATTCTCTATTGAGGCCATCGCAAACATACAAAGTATGAATCAGCGATTTTATATTTCATGCATATTGGGAGCCGCTGCTTTCGGGATGTTTTTCTTTCGTCGAAAGTATCGTAAAAAGTTTGAAAGTAGAAATCAATAATGACTCCTGAATTGTTTGTCATTTTTGGGTGCTTGATGCTATCCGCTTTTTTCTCTGGAATGGAAATTGCCTTTGTGTCTTCCAATCGCGTTCGTTTGGCGTTACAAATCAAACATCCTGGTCTGGTTTCTACTGCCTTGGCCAAAATCACTGAAAACCCCTCAAAATTTATTGCAACTACTCTCGTCGGTAACAATATCGCCTTGGTCATTTACGGCTTGTTTATGGGAGATTTTCTAATCGAAAATATCTATCCAGAATCGGTTGGGATTGATGACTTAGCCCTTTCCATTGTCTTTGTACAAACTTTGATTTCCGCAGTCGTGATTTTGATTACTGCCGAGTTTTTACCCAAAGTAGTATTTCAGATATATGCAAATGCTTTATTGCAATTTTTTGCCATTCCTACAGTTTTGTTTTACCATGTTTTAAGTCCGCTGACCAATGCGTTTTTATGGTTTTCCAATGTGATTCTAAAGCGGGTATTTAAGACAAGTGAGGACCATATCCCAACCGCCTTTTCACGGGTCGAATTAGAGGAATATGTGACCGAGCAGGTGGAGTCAACTGATAATGATGATTTGGACAGTGAGGTGCAAATATTTCATAATGCATTGACGTTCAATGATCTAAAAGCACGAGAGGTTATGGTTCCTCGAGCTGAAGTTACGGCTGTTGATCGGTATTTGTCGACCAAAGAGCTGATTAGTTTGTTTTCCAGCACAGGGTTTTCAAAAATCCTGGTGTATAAAGAAAACCTTGACAATGTAGTTGGTTATATTCATGCTTTTGACTTGTTTAAAAAGCCAAAGAACATCCGATCCATTACGCACCCTGTTGAGTTTGTCCCAGAGTCCATGTTGATTAAAGATATTTTGAACTCCCTAATCAAAAAACGAAAAAGCATAGCGATTGTACTCGACGAATATGGTGGTACTGCTGGGATGATAACTCTAGAAGATATTGTAGAAGAGTTGTTTGGAGAAATTGAAGACGAATACGATCAAGTTGATTTGACCGAGCTTAAGTTGGAAACGGGAGATTACGTGCTTTCTGCTCGTCTTGAGGTGGATTATCTCAATGACAAATATAAGCTCGATTTGATTGAAAATGATCAGTACGAAACCCTAGGGGGCTATATTGTTCATCACACAGAAAATATCCCTACCAAAGGGGAAATTGTTAAAATTGGAGATTACGATTTTGAAATTCAAAAGGTAACAGCTAGCAAAATCGAGATCATAAAAATCCTTACACAATAACACCTCGTTTTACATCTTTTTTTTCAGCCAAAGAAGTTGTATTTTCGCCTACTATCAAAAAACATGACTCATGGCCATATTAGGTAAAATTCGAGAAAAATCTATTGTTTTAATTCTAGTCATTGGTATGGCACTTTTTGCTTTTGTCATTTCTGGCGTATTCGATGGAGCAGGTACGATGAGCCAAGAACCAGTTGCGATTGTTGGTGATGAAGAAGTCAATATCGAACAATTTAGTCGACGTGTCGATGCGGTAGAACGAAATACAGGAATGAGCAATGTTCAGGCTGTGAACACGGTATGGGACCAAGTTGTAACCGAATATTCATTCAATCAACTACAAGAAGAACTCGGCCTTGCGGTTGGGCGTGGTCATGTCGAAAATTTTATCTCCAACTCTCCAGGTTTCAGACAAGACAGTCGTTTTCAAAACGCTTTAGGTGAATTTGATATCGTTGCGTTTACCGACTTTATAAATGACAGCAAGAGAAACAGCCCAGAGATATACCGTCAATGGCAATTACAAGAAGAGTCGATACAGAACAGCATCAGTAAACAGCTTTATACAACGATGGTACGTGCTGGTATTTATCACACAGAATTTGACGGAAAAGGAGCCCACGCGCTCGAGAATGATAAGATCAGCATTTCGTATGTGAAAGTTCCTTACAGTTCAATTCCTGATAGTTTGGTAACGGTAACCGATCGGGACATTAAAATATACATCAATACACATTCTGCCGATTTTGAAGTCGAGGCGAGTCGTTCTATTCGTTATGTTGTGTTTGATGAAGAGGCTTCAGTTGAGGATAACTTAGCCATTGAAAATGAACTCAAAAAACTATTGGAGCCACAAATTATCTTTAATGCGGTAAGTGGATCTGAAGAGACTTTGGCATCATTTTCCCAAACCGATAACGTCCAGGAGTTTATCGCCGAATATTCAGAAGTACCTTATGCCGAAACCTATCAAACCAAAGCACAGTTGGGAACGTATGCAAATACGCTTTTTGAACTTAAAGAAGGCGAAGTATTTGGGCCGTATAAAGATGGTTCTCAATTTAAGCTATCACGCATGATGGATGTTGACCGTGGCGGCTCGGTAAAGGCAAGACATATTTTATTTGCTTATACGGGTTCTCAAAGCGCATCCAGTGAAGTTACGCGAACAAAAGCAGAAGCACGTCGAGAGGCCTATCGCGTTTTGCGTTTGGCACGTGCTAAGGGAGCAGACTTTGCTGAGTTGGCAAGAACGTATTCTGACGGTCCATCAAAAAATCGGGGTGGTGATCTTGGGTTTTTTAGGCGTGGCGATATGGTAGAGGCTTTTAACGACTATGCATTTGCAAAGCCAATTGGTTCTACAGGAGTTGTAGAGACCGACTTTGGCTATCATATTATAGAGGTACAAGAAAAAGAAGATGTCGTTTTGATTGCGTCGGTAGTGAAAAAGATTGTACCGTCTGAGGTCACGAGCAACGAAGTTTTTCGTAAGGCAACCCAATTTGAGATCGATAGTAAGAAAAACGGATTTAAACAGGCAGCAGAATCATCTGGAAATGACCCACGTAGTGCCGCTGGTCTATCGCTTATGGAAGAAAGTATTCCAGGTTTGGGATCTCAACGTGCCATTGTAAAGTGGGCGTTTGAAGAGGAAACAAGATTAAATGACATCAAACGATTTGATCTTATGGGTGGTGGCTATGTGGTTGCAGAGCTGACCGATGTGACAACCGCAGGTACTTCGAGTGCAGTAGATGTCCAGAATCGGGTTCGCCCAATATTGTTGCAAGACAAAAAATATGAGCTACTCGTTTCCAAATATCGTGAAAATGCAACGCTTGCAACTCTTGCAGATGACTATGGTCAAACCATTTCGACTTCATCTGCGGTTAACGCCGCTGCAGGGTCGATTGCTGGGGCAGGGACAGAGCCCTTTGTAGTTGGCTTAGGATTTTCATTACAAATGAAAGAGACCTCTGCGTTGATAAAAGGGAAACAAGGGGTCTTTGTATTGGAAGTTGATTTCTTTGAAAAAGCGACTCCATTGCGTTCTTATGAGGGCTACTCCAGTTCTCTGAGCGAGGAAGTGATCAATCGCTTACGTCCTTTAATTGATGAAGTTATCCGAGAGCAGTATGAGGTTGTAGATAATCGTTTTGATTATTTCTAAGATTTAGACTACGTTAGATAACGTATTTTCTTACACGATTATTTTTTCATTTTTTAATGATTATTCTTTTTTTTTGCTTGTCCACATTCAATTTTAGTTGATTCACAAGAAAAGAATCGATATCAATAGTTTTTCTCCCACTTTTGGAAATGTAAAGATGATACAGACTTGTTTATTGTTTTTTCATTTTTAGTTTTCTCATTGATGGGCGTTGCCCTAATCCTACAAGTCTGTATCCCTTTTTTGCCCTAGATATGATTGGTTGATATACCAATCCATGTTTTTTAGTTTCATTAATTCCGTCGGCGTTAACACTTTTATTTAACGCCGATTGTTTATTAAAAAAATGTTGAAATTAACTAAGAAAAAAAATCCCACCGAGGCGGGATTTGTAGACATTTTGTCTTCGGCATATAGCCTTATTGTGATAAGATGCTCCAAATATATAAAAAATGAATAAAACTTTAGGCATCACCGTAAATTATAGCTGTTTGAGTTGGGCCTTCCTTGACAATGAACAAGAGTCTCCAATCCTTCACACCGGGGTGAGAGTGTTTCAGCCATCGGTAATTAACTTGGGTTCTGGGGTGAATGAAGAATCCCATTTGGCGCTTAGAACAAAATATCGCAATGCTAGAAATAGTGCTTCCAGAAGACAATACAGAAAACTGCTCTTACTCAGACTATTGATTGAGAATAAAATGTGTCCATGTCCAATTAGTGCCTGGATTTTATGGAAAAACAAAGGTATTTTTCCGACAAAAGTACTTGAGGACTGGCTAAACTTAAACCCCTATGACCTTCGAGTAAAAGGCCTTTCTCAAAAGCTTAAGCTTCCCGAATTGGGACGGGTATTATACCATTTGGCACAACGCAGAGGAAAGCTCGTTTCCAAACGCAATTGTCACAACAATGATGAAAGCATCTTCATGCATGGGGATTCTAAAACAAAGCGATTGGGTCTTTATGCAACACAAATCCAACAAAACAAGGGTTTTACCCTTGGACAGCATTTGGCTAGCTTTCAGCATACAAAGCATAGTTCATTTAAGCAATAAGAAGAACGAATCCGTAACCGATATCTCGACAGAATGATGTTTGTCGAAGAGTTTCATAAACTTTATGACAAGCAACAGAAATTTCACCCTTCACTTAATGAAAATCTTCGCGAAAAATTAGCAGGGAAACCCTTGCCTAACAACGATGGAATGACGGGGTTACTTTTTTTTCAAAGAGAGCCCAAAATCAGTCAATCCAGAAGAAATTTATGCTTGTATGAACGTGGGAAAAAAGGAACCCCCAAATCAAATCCCCTGTATGAGTATTTTCATATTTTGAAATGGATCAGTCAGATTCAATATGATGGCCAATCCCTCAACACCAAGCAGCGTGAAAAGGTTCTTGCCGTTACCTTAAAATTCACTCAATTTTCATTCAAAAAAGTGCGGAAAGCATTGGGAATGGAAGACGAGTCCATACAGTTCAATGTCAATGAGAGTTCAAAAATCTATTTGTCACATACTTTGGTTAATCTCGGGAAACCACAACTTTTTGGCCCTGCATTCTTTTCTAAATCATTAGAAGAACAAATTGACATTTGGCACACGATCTTCTTTTTTGACAATAAAAAGAAACTTCAAGATTTCGCGATGCGCGAATGGGGATTTTCTAAAGTGCAGAGCGAAAGAGTCTGCAAACTTCAATTCAATACAGGTTACGCGTCTATTAGCTCTAAAGCAATTCGAAATTACTCCTATTTCTTAAAATTGGGTTTGAGTTTTGACAAAGCGGTGTGTTTGGCTGCTATCAAACGAGCTACTGAAAAAGAGTGGTTAATGTTTTCAAATGAGGATGAGACAGAATGTATCAAAGCGTTGTTAAAGGTATTTGAATTTACTAAACAAAACTTCAAGCCTGAGCCATTCCAAAAGATCCTGAAAAAGTGTTATGGTGTTGCAAAATTTGATATACAAAAATACACTCAATATGTCAATGCCATCTCACGAAATGAGTTCAGCAGCTCTCAAGTGAACTACACTTCTGACCAGTTTATTTTAAGCCATTTCAAGCCCATTCTTCAAAAACCTGTTTTTGAATTGAGAAAAATGGTCAAAACCATGATAAATCAACACGGTAAGATAGACGACATTAGGGTTTTTATTCGCCCTGAACTCAAAGCAAGTCGATCGGGACGAAAAAGACAATTGATGACAAGAAGAAAAAGAAACCTCACCTACGAGTTTCATCAAAAAAAAGTCCTAGAAATGGGGAAAAATCCCACGCATACCAACGTGTTAAAACATCAACTTTGGGAAGAAGCCAATCGCAGCTGTCCATATACAGGACAAGCCATAAATATTCAAGAACTATTTTCAGACAAAGTTTCTATTGTGTATATCCTGCCTTGGAGTCGGTTTTTTAACTATTCGGATCAGAACAAAACCATTTGTTTGACTTCATTTAAGCACAACATCATCGATTTGACCCCTTGGGAGTATTTCACAGCCCTTGACCCTGGTGTTTGGGAGCAAGTCAAAACCCGTGCTTTAAGTCAATTTATGGGCTCAAAAAAGCAAGAAAATCTCTCCAAATTTAAGCAGTTTACCATGTCGAACTATGCCAAAGATGCGATTAGCAATGAGTTCAATGACTGTCATCATGTGAGTTTGTCGATCAAAGAACTCCTACAAGAGGTTTCCCCAAATGTACAGATGACCTTGGGACATGCAACACATAGTCTACGAAAAAACTGGTATTTGAATTCTTTCGATAATTTCCTGGAGAACGAACCCCTTGGTGACCATCGACGCCATGGGATAGATGCTTTAATCACAGCAGTAAAAACCCCAAAAATTCTTGAGGAGCTCACCAAATGGAATCGATATGAGCAAAATTCTCTTGAGAACTTCCCACTGCCCTGGAAAAGTTTTAAAAAGGACGTTGAGCGTGAGTTTTATGCCATGCAGATTAGTTTTCAACGCCCAAAACAATGCTTTACAATTGCGGTGAGAAAACATCAAGTAGGCAAAGCCCTTTATGTCCAACGCTCACACTCTGCCCGTGGCCAATTGCATAAAGAGTTGTTTTATGGTAAACGAAAGAGCCCGCATCATGAGACACATGGATTTCACATTCGAAAGTCTATTGAGCACATTCAAACAGCCAAGCATGTTAAAAAAATTGTCGATCCCGTCCTGCGACAACGCATTTATGATTTGATAGATGCCAATGGAGGTTTTGACAATGGTAAAGTTCCAAAAGATGCGTTGATTAATACGGCAGATGATGGCAAAATTCACTCCAAAGTGACCATGCCCAATAGTAAAGGAGATGATGTGCCTGTCAATAAGGTTCGCCTTTGTGAGTCAATCACAAATGTCATTCAGGTTTATGATGGGGTCAATAAGTACGTAAACTCCCGTAACAATCACCATGTACTAATATACAAAGACCTAGAAGGTATATTTCAGGAAAATGTTGTGCAATTTTGGACAGCTGTAGAGCGCAAGCGTAAAAAAGAGCCCCTAGTCCAACTCCCCGAAGACGGTCAACGTGTCATCACGACCTTACAAATTAATGATTGTTTTTTGATGGGACTTTCAGATGAGGATTATTTCAATTTGGAGAATCTGTCCAAACGAAAAATCATGGAGCATCTTTACCGTGTACAGCGAATTTCAACTAAGTTCTACGAATTCAGACAGGTGTATGATGCGGATATTTACGACACCTCGTTTCCCAATTATATTCGGGTGTTGAATTTTGGAAAAAGAAAAACAGGATGGCTGACTTATAATCCAAAAAAAGTATTTGTTGATAACCTAGGTAATATCCAAAAAATAAAAGAAATATGGACACATAAACAGCCCCAAAGGCAATCTTAGATCGAAAGGTATATGCTACCAACTTTCATAAGTACTCGTGAAGTTAAAATTTATTGTGATTTGATAACTTATGGTAGTATCAAGCGTATCCACATTGAAGAGTTCTTTCTTAAGTATAGTATTGTGATTTGATAAGAACTACCGATTGCCGGGGCTTTTTAGAAAAAGAGCTCTTTGTGTTTCCAAAAAATATTGACAAATAAAATCAAGTATACCACGGCAAGGGTAAACTTCATCATTGTCCCAGCCAAAAACCCAACCAAAGATCCAAAAGCTGCTCGGACGGCTTTTCTAACATCTGAGCTTTGTGTCAGCTCTCCAGCCAATGCGCCCACAAAAGGACCTAATATCAGACCGATTGGCCCAAAGAAAAAACCGATAAGCAGACCAATACCCGAACCAATTGTACCCATTCGCGTACCCCCCAATTTTTTTGTCCCCCAAACTGGGAGTAAGGCATCCAATAGGAAAATCACAAGAGCAATGGCAAACGTAATTGTCAAAAAGGAAATGTTTCGCGGAACACTTTGCGTCAGGTGAAGAACCAACAAACCTAACCAACTGCATACAGGCCCTGGAATGATGGGTAAAAAGCTACCTGCAACGCCGAGCAATATGAGCAAACCACCGGAAATCAAAAGAAGAATATCCATCAATAATCTTTCGTTGTGCTAAATTAGCGAAGACGTGTCAGTACGCAAATGATTCCACAAATTTTTTTGTACTTTTCAACACCAATGTTGAGAACATTTTTTATTGGGGTAATCATACTGGCGAACGCCTGTAATAAATCTGACGCCGAGCAAGTTCGCAAGCCCAATACGTCTTGGCAGTCAACCGATCAACCTCCCGTTTATCCAGGATGTGAAGACAGAGAATCCACAGTGTCCCAATGGGATTGCTTTCAAGCGTCGATTTCAAGAGCCGTTGGGGTTTATTTTACCGACAACCCGTTTCCGCTCAATCCCAATGTACCCAAGGCAGTTGTGCTTCATGTGGCAGTTGACCAAAGGGGTATAGTTCTGCTCAAAGGGATGGAGCCAGACAACGACCTTATGATTCGAGAGGCCATGCAAATGGCAATCGAAAAGCTACCAACAATGAGCCCTGCGACCAAAACCAACCTGGGGGTAACTGCCCAAGTGCAGTTTCGCATTCCCATCCAACTAAAAAATTAGTTTGACTAACAAATGAAAGAAACGATTCCTTCTACGAAGCGTATTATTTTGGGTGTTGATCCAGGAACAACAGTCATGGGCTATGGCTTGATTGCAGTAGACGGAAAACAGATGACGCTTTTGCATATGGATGAGTTGGTCATGACCTCCAAAGAGAACCACTATTTGCGTCTTCAAAAGATCTTTGAGAAGACCATTGCCATTATCGACGAGTTTCATCCCGATGAAATGGCTTTGGAAGCTCCCTTTTTTGGAAAAAATGTGCAATCCATGCTCAAACTAGGGCGTGCGCAAGGGGTTGCCATGGCTGCCGGTCTTTCCAGAGAATTGGCAATTACAGAGTACTCTCCTAGAAAAATTAAAATGGCGATTACTGGTAATGGAAATGCTTCCAAAGAACAGGTTGCCAAAATGCTACAGCAACTGGTCGATCTGAAAACCTTGCCAAAAAACCTTGATGCTACTGATGGCCTCGCTGCTGCCGTCTGTCATTTTTTTAATCCAGGTCAGGAATCAGGGAAAAGCTACTCGGGCTGGGGTGCTTTTGTCAAACAAGAAGCACACCGTATAAAAAAATAGCATGTCGGGAATTTATCTCCATATCCCTTTTTGTAAAAAGGCATGTCACTACTGCAACTTCCATTTTTCGACTTCGATGCGCTATGCAGATGATATGGTCAACGCAATACGACAAGAAATCCGTCTGCGAAAACAAGATGCCAAATCTTCTGTAGAAACCATCTATTTTGGCGGTGGAACACCATCTGTGTTGACCCCCCAACAGCTTCGGGTTTTGCTAAGTGAAATTTATAATCAATTTGAAGTCATCGGCAATCCCGAAATCACACTCGAAGCCAACCCCGATGACCTAAGCCCTGAATATATCCTTGATATTCAGAAGTTGGGTGTCAATCGCCTATCGATTGGAGTGCAATCGTTTTTGGACGATGAACTCACGCTTATGAATCGTGCGCACAATGCCAGTCAGGCCCTTTCGTCTGTTGAGCATGCGAAAAAAGAATTTGACAATGTCTCGATTGATCTTCTTTTTGGAAATCCAAACACCAATCTAGACGATTGGAAACGAAATCTTGACTATGCGCTTCAGCTTGAGGTGCCACATATCTCGTCCTATGCGCTCACGCTAGAACCCAAAACAGCGCTTGAGCGTTTTGTGGATAAGGGTGTGGTTTCTCTTCTCGATGAAAACGTTGTGGAGGCGCAATTTCACCATTTGGTTGATACCCTGACACAGGCGGGTTATGACCATTACGAGCTATCGAGTTTTGGTAAACCGGGTTATCATTCCCAAAACAACACGGGCTATTGGCAAGGAAAAACCTATTTGGGAATTGGCCCCTCTGCTCATGGGTTTGATGGGAATCAGCGGTATTGGAATGTGAGTAACAATGCGAGCTATATGCAGCATATCACAAAGGGGGAGTTGCCACAAACGATTGAAGAGCTAAGTGTTGTTGACGTCTTCAACGAATCCATTATGATCGGACTTCGGGCATCATGGGGTGTGTCGCTGCAAGCAATGGAAAACGAATTGGGATTGCGTTATCGCCAGCATTTGGAAGACCAAGCCAAACGTTTTGTGGATGAGGGTCTTCTTCATATCGAAAACAATGCCTTAAAAACTACACGAAAAGGCGCATTTTTAGCCGATGGCATCTCCGCTGATTTGTTTCTTATTGACTTTCTTGCTGCATCTTCGTAAAGTGCTTGTAAAAGTGCGGAATGGTCTCAATCCCCTTTAGAAAATTAAACACACCAAAATGTTCGTTTGGAGAGTGAATTGCGTCGCTGTCGAGTCCAAATCCCATCAGTACCGTTTTGCTTTGTAAGGTTTCTTCAAATAAGGCAACTATCGGGATACTCCCACCATCACGCACTGGGATGGGTGCTTTGCCAAAGGTTTCGACATAGGCCTTTGAAGCCGCTTGAAACTCGAGCCCGTCGGGGTGCATTACGTATGCCTCACCGCCGTGATGCGGTGTGACTTTAGCCGTTACCCCTTTGGGAGCGATAGACACAAAATGATCCATAAACAGCTTGGTGATTTCTTCCGACTTCTGATTTGGCACCAATCGCATAGAGATTTTGGCAAAGGCCTTTGATGCGATGACCGTTTTTGCGCCTTCGCCCGTATAGCCACCCCAAATCCCGTTGACATCTAGGGTAGGGCGAATCGATTTGCGTTCGAGAGTAGAAAAACCTTCTTCTCCATAAACGGACTCGATATCGAGGGCATTTTGATAATTTTCTAACGAAAATGGAATGTTTTTAAAATCCGCACGTTCGGCAGTACTTAATTCTTCCACATCATTGTAAAAACCAGGGATTGTGATTTGGTTATTCTCATCGTGTAGAGAAGCAATCATTTTTGTCAGGATATTGATTGGATTGGCAACTGCTCCACCATAGAGGCCTGAGTGCAAGTCGCGATTGGGACCTGTGACTTCGACTTCCACATAGCTCATGCCTCGCAGACCCGTGGTGATTGAAGGAATATCGTTGGTCAGCATACCCGTATCGGATATTAAAATGACATCATTGGCGAGTTTTTTGGTGTTTGCACGAACAAAGGTTTCGAGGTTGTCGCTGCCTACTTCTTCTTCACCCTCAATCATAAACTTGACGTTGCAAGGCGTACCACCATTTTGTTCCATCACTTCGAGGGCTTTGATGTGCATAAACATTTGCCCTTTGTCATCGCAAGCACCCCGAGCAAAAATGGCTCCTTCGGGATGGAGGTCCGTTTTGCGTATTTCTGGTTCAAAGGGCGGGGTGTCCCATAGGTCTAGCGGGTCGGGGGGTTGCACGTCATAATGCCCATAAACGAGTACAGTGGGCAGGGCAGGATCCATGATTTTTTCTCCATAGACAATGGGATAGCCAGCGGTCGGGCAGAGTTCGGTATGGGTACACCCTGCGTTTTTGAGGGCATCTGCCACCGCTTGTGCGGCAGTTTGCATATGTGGCGCATAGGCCGAATCGGCGCTGATAGAGGGAATACGAATTAGAGAAAACAGTTCTTCGAGGAATCGATTTTTGTTTTTTTCGATGTAGATGGCTTGTGATGACATAGCGTTGAATTGAAGACGAAGATATCGTATAATTTTCAGACTAAAAATCGCTAAATGTGTTTATATTTGCAAGCCATCACAAGCGGGTGTGGTGAAATTGGTAGACACGCTAGATTTAGGATCTAGTGCTTCACGGCGTGGGGGTTCGAGTCCCTTCACCCGCACACAAAAAAAACCTCAACACATTGTTGAGGTTTTTTTGTTCTTTTTGATTCGTTGTAAATTACCTCTTATTCGCCTTTGCGATATACTCGTCAAGAGCTTTGGTCATCGATGGGTTGGCAGGAGTTGGCGCCAAGATATCGATGCGTAGATCGGCTGCCTCGGCCGCTTTAACGGTGCTGTTGCCAAAGACGGCAATCCGGGTATTATTTTGCTGAAAGTCTGGAAAGTTGTGAAACAAAGACTCGATTCCAGAAGGGCTAAAAAATACAAGGATATCATAATAGACATCACGCAAATCAGACAAGTCACTGATCACGGTGTTGTAAAACACTCCTTTGGTCCAGTTTACGCCGAGGGTGTCGAGTGCATCAGGAACATTGGCTTTTAGCACGTCCGAACAAGGCAGTAGAAAACTTTCGTTTTTGTGTTTGTTCATCAGCGCGATCAAATCCGCAAAAGTCCGTGTCCCGACATATACTTTTCGCTTGCGATAGACCACATATTTCTGCAGGTAGTAAGCGACTGCTTCTGACTGGCAAAAGTATTTGAGGGTAGAAGGAATGGGATAGCGCATTTCTTCGGCAAGTCTAAAAAAATGATCGACAGCGTTTCGGCTTGTCAATATAATTGCTGAAAAATTGCTAAGGTCAATTTTTTGTTTGCGCACTTCTCTGGCTGGAACACCCTCTACATGGATAAAGGGTCTAAAATCAATCGCGACTTTTCGCTTTTCCACAAGTTGGTTATAAGGCGAATTTTCAATCGCTGGCTCGGGCTGTGAAACAAGTATCGTTTTTACTTTCATAGAAACGTATTATACGTTGGTTTGATTGATTAGCTCGATCAAAACCCAAAGGAGTCCAATTTCGAGGGTGCAAATATATGAAATAAATAGTACTATCTTTTTCCGTATTAATTGACGATAGGGGTTCGCAAAGAACAAAAACCCAATGATATAATATAAGAGATATATCACCCCGGCAATGGCCCAGTAAATTGCATTATCTACGGGTGGATACTGAGAGATTAAGATAAAAACCAACAATAAAAATGTGGCTTTGGTTTTGAGCAAACCTCTTCGCATGATCACTTCAAGAAGCAAGCGCCTTGACCGCCAAAGCAATCCAATCATCATTTCAAGGATAAACTTAACTAGGGTGTAGCCAAGCCAAACCCCTATAACTAAATAGATAGGTGTGGTGGATGCATCGATGAGTTCCCAATGACCCAATAATGTGAAAGCAAAATACCCAAATACCAGCCCACGAAATACAAAAGCCATGACATCTTGAATTTTGATGTTTTCGGACGGCGCATCAATTTTTTTGGTGGACGGAATATCCGAGTGACTGATTCGTGTGATGGAAAAAAATAAACGCTGGTCTCTGAGCTTAATAAGCAATAAAATAGATAAGAGCAACAGGCAATACCACATCCCAGTCGAGTCATCAGAGGTGAGTCGTAATAAAGCAATTTCATTCACAGTGCAAAAGTAAACAATGGCAGAGGAACAAGACCGTCGAATTCCCTACTTTTGTGTCGAGTGTGTCATGAAGAAAAATCTAGTTATTGTTCCGACCTTCAATGAGGTCGAAAATATCGAGGAGTTGGTAGCTACCGTCATGGGGCTAGAGCAGTCTTTCGATATGCTGGTTGTGGATGACAATTCACCTGATGGAACGGCTGGATTAGTCGAGGCATTACAACCAAAATTTCAAAATCGTTTACACCTTCTCAAACGACCCAACAAGGAGGGCTTGGGTCCTGCCTATATGGAGGCCTTTCAATGGGCATTGGATCACGATTACGATTTTATTTATGAAATGGATGCTGATTTTTCACATGACCCCTACGATCTGATCAAATTGCAAGAGACACTACAAAACAACGATACAGATGTTGTGGTGGGTTCTCGTTATGTACGCGGGATTCAGGTCGTCAACTGGCCTTTATCTCGTATTTTATTGTCCTATTTTGCGTCTTTGTATGTTCGATTCATTACAAGAATGCCAGTAAAAGACACGACAGCTGGTTTTGTGGGTTACAAAAAAGAGGTCATTCAAGCCATGATTGAAGAAAGTATTCGGTTTACGGGCTATGCCTTTCAAATTGAAATAAAATTCAAAGCATGGGTCAAGGGTTTTCGACTGACCGAAATCCCGATCGTGTTTACCGATCGTGTTCGTGGCACCTCAAAAATGAATCGTTCGATTATAAGTGAAGCCATTTTTGGTATAATTTTGATGAAAATAAAAAGTTGGTATGCCAAATAAACAAACCCTCTTAATTCGACAAGCCAAAGTGGTCAATGAGGGACAAATCAAAACCCTTGATATTTTGGTTGAAGGGTCGTTTATTGCAGAGATCGCCCCACATATCGAGTCAAGCGCAGACAACGAAATCCATGCCGAAGGGAAGATGCTCATGCCGGGGTTGATTGATGATCAAGTCCACTTTCGCGAGCCAGGCCTAACCCACAAGGGCACCATAGAGACCGAGAGTCGCGCCGCGGTAGCTGGTGGGATTACGACCTTTTTTGAAATGCCCAATACCAACCCACAAACCACCACTTGGGCAGAATTTGAAAACAAAATCGAAATTGCCGACCACAGTTCTTGGGCCAATTATGGATTTAAGTTTGGAGGCACCAACGACAACCTCAATGAGGTGCTTGCCGTTGATCCATGCCGTGTTCCAGGGATCAAACTCTTTCTGGGTTCTTCGACAGGCAATATGCTGGTTGACAACCCTGAGGTGCTCCGCAATATTTTTTCAAATACCAAGCTTCCGATTTCTGTTCACTGCGAAGACGAGCAAACAATACGGCAGAACATGGCAACTTTCACTGAGAAATACGGAGAAGAGATCCCCATGTCTTGTCACCCACAGATTCGATCGGAGGAAGCATGTTATCAATCATCCTCTACCGCTGTCGCACTGGCCAAAGAAACAGGGGCAAGACTGCATGTGTTTCACTTGTCAACGGCCAAAGAAACAGAGCTATTTGAAAGTGACCCCACTGTAGGATCCAAAACAATCACATCAGAAGTTTGTATTCATCACCTTTGGTTCTCCGATGCGGATTATGCCGATAAGGGGAGTTTGATCAAGTGGAACCCAGCGGTTAAAACCGCGCAAGATCGTGCGGGACTTTGGAAGGCACTTAACGATGATCGAATTGACATTATTGCGACCGATCACGCCCCACACACCATAGATGAAAAAATGAATCCCTACCACAAAGCACCATCTGGAGGGCCGATGGTACAACACGCTTTGTCTGTGCTGTTGGAATGTCATTTGCAAGGAAAAATATCAATCGAGAAGATTGTCCAAAAAATGGCGCACAATCCCGCAAAGTTATTTGATATCGACCGACGAGGGTTTGTACGAGAAGGGTATTATGCCGACTTGGTTCTCGTGGATATGGATGCGCCATACACGGTTTCTAAAGACAATATCCTTTATAAATGTGGGTGGTCTCCCCTAGAGGGGCAAAGCTTTCGATCACAGGTGACCCATACAATTATCAATGGGGCTTTGGTGTATGATCAAGGCAAATTTTCGAATCAAAAAACGGCAATGCCGGTAGCATTTACTAGATGAAAAAAGCAATTCTTTTGGCGTTGACGATTCTTTCGTCCTGTGCGCAGGTGGATGAAGTTCCACCCAAAAATTTGATTGGGGAAGAGAAAATGGCTGATTTGATTTTTGAGCTTGCTGTTTTGGATGCTGCTAAAGGATTTGTTCCCAAAGACCAAAAGGAGAGAATCGATATGGATGCGGATTCTTTTTATAAGTTTCACAATATTGATAGCGCACAGTTTGCAAGCAGTAATGCCTACTACGCCAAACAGCCAAAAGCATACTTGCGTATTGTCAGTAGGGCAAAGACAAAACTCGAAGAATTTGAAAAAAATATGGATGAGAGCGAGAATGAGATGCTTAAGATCGATTCGATAGACATCAAACCAAAACAGAGAAAAAATATCACCAAATAGGGGATCCTTTTTTAGATCATCAACTAGGTCTTATATTTGTGTAACAGAAAACAAATGGCAAAGAACTTTGTAGCAGAATTAGCGTGGAGAGGGATGATACATGATATCATGCCAGATACGGAAAAGGTATTAAACGAAAAGCCAGCTTCTGGTTACATTGGCTTTGACCCCACCTCCGACTCTTTGCATATTGGGAGTTTGGTGCAGATTATGATTTTAATGCATTTTCAACGCGCAGGACACAGCCCGATTGCATTGATTGGCGGTGCGACGGGTATGATTGGGGACCCATCTGGGAAATCACAAGAACGCAATTTGCTGGATCAAGTAACTCTTGAAAAAAACATCAAAGGGATTGAAAGTCAGCTTAGTCGGTTTTTGGATTTTACAGAAAGCTCTCCCAATGCTGCCAAGTTGGTCAACAATTACGATTGGATGTCAAGTTTTTCTTTGATTGACTTCGCACGAGATATCGGAAAGCATTTGACGGTCAATTATATGATGGCCAAAGATTCGGTCAAAAAACGCTTGAGCAGCGATGCGAAAGAAGGCATGTCTTTTACTGAGTTTAGCTATCAATTGATACAGGGTTATGACTTTCTCCATCTCTACGAGCATCACAACTGCTTGTTACAAATGGGGGGTAGTGACCAATGGGGAAATATCACCACAGGGACAGAGTTGGTACGTCGAAAGGCGGGAGGCAAGGCCTACGCCCTGACTTGCCCTTTGATCACAAAGGCCGACGGAACAAAGTTTGGAAAAACAGAAGGTGGGAACGTCTGGTTGGATAAGACCAAAACCTCACCGTATAAGTTCTATCAGTACTGGCTTAACACTTCTGATGAAGATGCAGAACGCTATATCAAAATCTTTACCTTTTTGGATCAAAAGACCATTACCGATTTGATTACACAACACAAAGAAGCGCCACATTTGCGTCAACTTCAAAGAACCCTTGCAGACGAAGTGACAAGTATGGTACACTCTGAAGAAGAAAGAGTTTTGGCGGTTCAAGCTTCGGAAATCCTTTTTGGAAAGGCAACTTCATCGGCTTTAAAGCAACTCGATGAAGCAACCTTTTTGGATGTTTTTGAGGGGGTTCCTCAAGCTAGCTTACCCAAGTCAACACTTACAGAGGGAATCACAGCGATTGATTTACTTGCGTCATCAACAGGGTTTTTGTCTTCTAACGGCGAAGCCAGACGTGCACTCAAAGAAAATTCGATTTCGGTGAATAAAGAAAAAATAACGGAATCTTTTTCTGCGCAACCTACCGATTTGATTTGCGATCGTTATTTGCTGCTCCAGCGAGGAAAAAAGAATTATTTTTTAGTGGTGTTTAACTAACCATTAGATTGCATCCACGGATATCGCTGCTATCTACCCTTCCCAGAACCTCAAATGAACCATCGGGATATACTTTTGCCAAGTCATCGGTGGCGATAAATGCACAGGAATTTTTGTTGGCAAGGTCAATAATATTCAAGCAGCCCGTTCCATGCTCTTGTACACCCATGGGATTGTTTGGATGGCGAACAAAGACCTTCATCCAGGGCGGGCAGTGAAATCTACCATCCGTTTTGGCGTAGGCCTGCGATAGAAGCTCTGTCATCCCATATTCTGATTGAACCTCTTTAACACCTAGATTTCGCTTGAGATGTGCGTGTAGTTCGTCCCGAACCATCTCTTTCCGACGCCCCTTCATGCCTCCGGTTTCCATGACAATCGTATATGACAGAGAAGAGGGAAATTGCTCTGCAAAATCCAATAAAGCAAAACTCACACCCAGCAGAAAGGTTTTTTTATGATTGTGCTCTCGCTGTTTCAAAACCTCATGCAACTTTTGGTGGTCATCAAGATAAAAACCACTGTCTGCGCAATCGGATAATTCGATCAACTTTTGCATCATATAGACCAAAGATGAATTGGGTTTTTCTAAATATCCTGGCAGTAAACCAATGATTGCAAACTGCTTGGGATTTCCGTAAAACAACTCAAAGCAATGGATAAAACTTTTTTCATAGGTTTGAATATCTGCTATGTGATGTGAACTTGTCACCCCTGATGTTCCGCTGCTTTCAAAAACATGGGAGCAGAGCGTAGTTCCTGTGAGAACGCTATGTGTTTTAAAAAAAGAAATCGGCAAAAATGGAATTTGAACCAGCGACTCGCAATCGCTAGGATGACGATGCGTGAGGTCACAGAACGAACGATAGATCGGATTGTGGGTAAACTGCTCCTCGTAGCAATTGATTGCTTGAGCGTGAAATCCAATTGAAGATTCGTAAAACGATAGCTTATTCATAAATCGATTTCAAAGTTACATTATTAACATTAAGCTAATGTTCATCCTGCTGATTCAACCATAATTTTTATACATTTGAGTTTTGGCAAAACATGAATAAACAAAACATTAAGATCTTACTCGTTGATGATGAACCCGACATCTTAGAATTCATGAGTTATAACCTTTCAAACGAAGGGTATAAAGTATACACCGCAACCAATGGAGAAGAGGCCATTGAAAAAGCCAAAAGCAAATCTCCTCATCTGATATTACTCGATGTAATGATGCCCAAAATGGATGGGATTGAGGCATGTGAGAATCTACGTAAATTACCCAAGTTAGGTGAAAAGTTAATCATTGTTTTTCTGACAGCTCGAAGTGAAGACTATACACAGGTAGCTGGTCTGGAAGCGGGTGCGGATGATTATATCACCAAGCCAGTAAAGATTAAAGTTCTTATCAGTAAGATCAAGTCGCTTTTGCGTCGTATGCAGGATGGTGCTGACGTTGACAGTCTAATCGAAGTGGGGAGTCTTGTGGTGAATCGCGAGGAATACAAAATCATCTATAAAGGAGAGGAAAAAATCCTACCCCGTAAAGAATTTGAACTCCTTTCTCTTTTGGCGAGTAAGCCAAACAAAGTTTTTGAACGCGAAGCCATACTCGATCGTGTTTGGGGAAATGAGGTCATTGTTGGCGGACGAACAATAGATGTACATATCCGAAAACTCAGAGAAAAAATTGGTGATCAGCACTTTAAGACCGTCAAGGGAGTTGGTTATAAATACGTCATTTAAACAGATATCCTGTGCTCACAAAAAGAGGGAAGTCACTTGCCATTGTTTATGCCATCGCATGCCTTTTTATTGTCGTATTCACCGTTTCATTGATCGGGTATATACTATTTGAGCAAAACCCTTTTTCAGCCAATATCTTGGTGATGTCAATCGGTTTGGGCGTTTTTTTTTCCCTCGCCTTGTACTTCTGGTTAAACAGACAGATTAACCAACTGTTAGACGCCTACCTCAAAAACCTCTACGCAGATTTTGCAGCAGAGAATGAAGCTCTACATTTTACGAGTCCGTTATTTGATTTGGATGAGTTGGAGGAGAAAGTCAAAGAGATTGTGTCCAAACGTATTTCAGAAATCAATACGTTAAAAAGCCAAGATGCATTTCGCAAGGAATTTCTAGGGAATGTAGCCCACGAGCTCAAAACTCCGCTGTTTACCGTTCAAGGATATATATCAACTCTTTTAGATGGCGCACTGTCCGATGAAAAAGTCAATAAAAAATACCTTAATCGAGCCAACAAAGGGGTCGACAGACTTCTTTACATTGTCAAAGATTTGGATTTGCTCACACAGCTGGAAACCGAAACGACTGCACTTGTGATGTCAGATTTTGATATCGTGGGGCATGTCCGAAATGTATTTGAATTGTTGGAAATTCGAGCAGCTGAATCCAATATATCGCTAGAGTTTGATAAAGATTATCTCTTTCCAATCGAGGTATATGCAGATGAGGAACGAATCCAACAAGTCTTTACAAACTTGATTGTGAACTCCATCAAATATGGAAAGAAAAAGGGAACGACCGAAATCCGATTTGAAGATATCGATGAGAATACAATCAAAGTTCATATTGCTGACAACGGGTTGGGAATTTCTGAAGAACACCTTCCGCGCTTGTTTGAACGCTTTTATCGCGTTGATAAAAGTGGTAGCCGAAAAGAAGGGGGTACTGGTCTAGGACTCTCGATTGTCAAGCACATTGTCGAGGCCCATCAACAGGAACTGTTGGTGGAAAGTCGAATTGATATTGGTTCTCAATTTTCTTTTACCTTAGACAAGGCAAACAAAAATGCTGATGGAATAGCCGAAATCGATGGGTAGTAAAAACAAACTGAAACGCTTTCAAGAGAATGAGACTTTACCCAATGTGATTCAGCCCACTAGGGAGTCACTTGTCAAGGGATCATTTGTCCACAAAGGGCATTGGAAAGAATATTTTGCAAACGACAATCCAATCATTGTTGAGTTGGGTTGTGGGAAGGGTGAATACACTGTGGCACTAGCTCGACAAAATCCAGATTGTAACTACATCGGAATTGACATTAAAGGGGCTCGGTTTTGGAAAGGTGCAAAAACAGCACATGAAGAACAGCTCTCGAATGTGGCATTTATACGAACACAAATTGAACTTATCGAGCAGGTATTTTCCCATGATGAGGTAACCGAAATTTGGTTGACGTTTCCTGACCCACAACTGAAATTCAAACGGACAAAGCATCGGCTGACAAACCCCGATTTTTTACTGAAATACCAACGAATTCTCAACACCAGAGGTGTTGTACATCTCAAAACAGATAGCGCCTTCCTGCACGGATATACTCTCGGAGTTTTGGATGGTATGGGGATTCAGCCACAAATGGCCCATCACGACGTGTATAAGTATGTTCACGCTCCAGCGGAGGTGGTTTCCATTCAAACCTTTTATGAGCAACAGTATTTGGCACAGCAAATCCCAATCACTTACCTAAAATTTAGTTATGAAAAATACCTCAGATAGTGCTGATTTTTTTGATCGTGTTTACGATGTTGTTCGTCAAATCCCCGAGGGAAGGGTTACGAGCTATGGGGTAATCGCGGGTCATTTGGGCATGCGCCGATCAGCACGTATGGTTGGTTGGGCAATGAATGCAGCCCATTCAAAAACTGATGTCCCAGCACACCGTGTGGTGAATCGTAACGGCTTACTCACCGGAAAACATCACTTCGGAGGGTTGAGAGTGATGCAGCAGTTGTTGGAGAACGAGGGGCATCAAATCGAAGACGATCAAATCACCCATTTTAAGCAAGTCTTTTGGGATCCGGCAAACCCTATGTAAGTTGCTGACTTTGTGCTATATTTGCAATTTAGAATCATTTTAAAAAAGAAATTTTGAAAAAGCCCGCAGTCGAATCTCTGGTCAAAGCCATCACACTTCCTGGGTCTTCCCAAACCATAGGGGATGCGAATGTGCTGACCAATGTGCAACTCATCGGAAAAGAGATAGTTGTCGACTTGACTCTAGTAAGCCCAAGTTTGCAGTCGCGCAAAAAAATTGAGGCCCATGTCGGATCAGTATTACAGGACAAAATCGGAGAGGATTTTACCTTTCGGGTTCATGTTACACATCAGGCATCTCCTTCTGCGCCACAACCCAATATCATCAAAGGCAAAGCTTTAAAAGGTGTTCAAAATATCGTTGCGATTGCTTCTGGAAAAGGTGGTGTAGGGAAATCTACAGTTACAGCCAATTTGGCGGTTACCCTTTCCAATATGGGTTTTAAAGTTGGGGTATTGGATGCAGATATTTACGGACCATCGATGCCACTGATGTTTGATGTGGCTTTCGAACGCCCTTTGTCTGTTCAGGTTGATGGCAAATCAAAGATGAAACCTGTGAGTAATTATGGCGTTCAACTCTTATCGATCGGATTTTTCACAAAACCAGATCAAGCTGTGATATGGCGTGGACCGATGGCATCAAAAGCACTCAACCAAATGATTTTTGACGCGGACTGGGGAGAGCTCGATTTTTTATTGATTGACTTACCACCCGGTACAGGGGATATTCACTTGAGTATTTTACAAGCGCTTCCAGTGACTGGAGCTGTGGTGGTCAGTACACCACAAGCTGTAGCCCTTGCCGATGCCAAAAAAGGGGTTGCCATGTTCCAACAAGATTCGATTCAGGTTCCTGTTTTGGGGATTGTGGAGAATATGTCCTACTTTACCCCAGAAGAATTGCCAGATAATAAATATTACATTTTTGGAAAAGATGGCGCAAAATATCTTGCCGAGGATGTTGGGGTTCCTTTTTTAGGCGATTTGCCACTCGTGCAAAGTCTTCGTGAAGCTGGAGACGTAGGAAGACCAGCTGTGTTGCAAGGCGGTACATCCGAAGATGCATTTACGAGCATCACACAGTCACTCATTACAGAACTGGTACAACGAAACAAAGAATTACCTCCAACTGAAATTGTGAAGATCACCACCATGGCTGGATGTTCAGCAGTTTCCTAATAATTTGAGTATGGTAGAAATCAAAGAACAAGTAGAACAAGCTCTAGATGAAATACGTCCCTTTCTGATAAACGATGGCGGAAATATTTCCTTAGTCGCTATCGAGGGAGATACGGTCATTGTGGAACTTGAAGGGAACTGCATTTCCTGTTCAGTCAATCAAATGACCCTGCAATTGGGTGTAGAGACAACCATTAAAAAGTACGCTCCGCAAATCAAAAAAGTAGTCAAGGTCAATTAATTTCGATTCCAAGAGAAATGAGTAATCTACATTAAAAATGTATAGACAACCCCTGCAATAAGGCCTCCGACAATTGGTGCCATAACGGGAATCCAAGCGTACGACCAGTCTGGTTTCGCCTTTTTATATCTTAGCAAGCTGTAAATGATTCGAGGGCCTAGATCACGAGCAGGATTAATCGCATAACCAGTTGTTCCACCCAAAGCCATACCAATCAGCCAAACAAGTACACCAACAGGAAAAGCGTCCATCGATCCAATACCGTATTGCACCTGTTCTATACCATCGATTTCCAAAAAAGGACTGGCAATAAAAAATATCAGAAAAACAAGCATAAATGTACCAATACACTCACTAATAAAGTTGTTTGTTGTGTTTCTTATGGCAGGGCCCGTAGAAAAACAACCCCTGATGGTTTTCTCATCTTCAGTGGAGTTGATGTGGTCTTTATAAAAAAGATATGCCATAACAGCACCAGCCATGGCACCTAAAAATTGAGCTAAAATGTAGGCGGGTACTTGGGACCATGCAAATTTATTGGCAACTGCCATGCCAATTGTTACCGCGGGATTGAGGTGAGCACCGCTGTATTGACCAGCTACGATTACGCCAAAAAAAACTGCAAACCCCCATGCAGTTGTGATTAAAATCCATTTTCCTGTTGCACTTGATCCAGATGCAAGGGTGTTTTGTAAAGAAACATTTGCTACAACGCCAATTCCCAAGAAAAGAA
This sequence comes from Flavobacteriaceae bacterium, assembly GCA_029238125.1. Taxonomy (GTDB): domain Bacteria; phylum Bacteroidota; class Bacteroidia; order Flavobacteriales; family Flavobacteriaceae; genus UBA724. The sequence continues at coordinate 29,424 of JAQWGQ010000038.1, forward strand.
GTACAAAAGTTCCTAAAAATTCCGATAAAAAAGGTGTCATATGTTTTGATTTAGTTCATTATATATTTTTCAGCAGCCCGCTTAAAATCTCGCAACTCCTTATCAATCCACCGTTGGTCATGTCCGAGCTCATCTACCATAATTTTCGTAACCCTAGGGGCAATCTCAATTGTTTCTTTAGCATCTAGAAAAAGACATCGACTTCGTCTAGCCAATATGTCTTCTAATCGAATTGCCATTTCCTCTCGAATTCCCCATAAAATTTGATTTGGTGTAAGATAAAAATTCTTTCCCAATGAGCTATTACCGGTAGATGAATCTATTGTTAATATATCTTTAGAGAAGCAACCATACATATGTAATGGGTTCTCATTTGTGATCGATGAGTCAAAGCCATCAAATTTTATTTCCGCTGTTTTACACCGATGATTTTCAATTCCCCCAACCGATTGTACAACATCAATTGCGTCTTCTGCCATTTTCCGATAAGTCGTCCATTTGCCCCCTGTTAAAGAAATCAACCCAGATTGGCTAACGACCATAGAGTGATTTCTTGAAATATCTTTTGTTTTGTCATTTTTTCTTGCGACCAAAGGTCTTAACCCGCTAAACACACTTAAAATATCATTTCGTGTGGGCTGTTCTTTGAGGTATTCACCAATGATTTTTAAAATATAGTCGATTTCCTCAGAGAACGGGGTGGGGTTGTTGTCAATGGAATCGACCAAATAATCTGTCGTTCCGACCAATAGCTTATTGTGCCAAGGGATGGAAAACAGCACACGACCATCCGATGTTTTTGGGATCAGAATGGCATGGTTTCCAAGCAAAAATTTACGATCTAAAACGATATGTGTGCCCTGGCTAGGTACGATATTACTTTTGATATCGGGCTGATCCATTTTTCGTATATGGTTCGAAAAAACACCAGTTGCGTTCAAAACGACCTTCGCATCGATTTTGTATTCTTTCCCGTTAATGTTGTCTTTGCCAAGTACGCCACAAATCCTCCCTTCCTCCTTTACTATCGACATTACAGAGCAATAGTTGATTACAGTTGCCCCGTAAGCGACAGCCGAACGAGCAAGACTAATGGCAAGTCGGGTATCATTGAATTGGGCATCCCAGTACGCTATACCACCTACTAGACGATTATCCTTGAGATTTGGTAAGAGTGTTTGCGTCTTTTTCCGACTTAAAAAAATGGTAGATTCAATACGTTTTTTACCGGCCAGCAAATCATACAAAATCAATCCAACTCCATAGAAAAGCAGACGCCACCATGAATATACAGGAATGATAAAGCTCATTTTATGCACCAAATGCGGCGGATTTTTTAAAAGAAAACCTCGTTCTTTAAGAGCTTGAAATACCAAACGGATACTTCCTTGCTTCAAATACCTCACACCTCCATGAATGAGTTTGGTGCTTTTTGACGAAGTCCCTTGTGCAAAATCGCTTTTTTCAAGCAAAAGGGTTTTATGTCCACGACTAGCTCCGTCAAGTGCTGCACCCAAGCCCGAAGCGCCACCGCCGATGATCACAATGTCCCACGGCTCTTTAGCTGTTTCGATTGCTTTGAGTTGATCGGCTCTAACCATCTTTATTGAGGACAACCTGAATTCTTTGATTCCAAAGTGAAATCATTTGATTTGTATAGGTCTTGTCTTGATCGGGATGGAATTGGGCATTTTCCTTCCATACAGTTTGAATTTCCTCTTGGCTTTTCCAAAACCCAACAGCTAGACCAGCAAAAAAAGCAGCTCCCAAGGCAGTGGTTTCGGTGATTTCAGGGCGAACAACTTTTGTATTTAATACATTGGCTTGAATTTGGAGTAAAAGATTGTTTTGAGATGCGCCACCATCTACTTTAAGAACCGAAAAATTTGTGTTTGCATCTTTTTGCATGGCATTGACCAATTCATATGATCGTAAAGCAATCGCTTCCAAGGCTGCTCTAGCAATGTGCCCCTTTTTAGTACCTCTTGTAATTCCAAGTATTCCGCCAGTTGCATTTGGCTCCCAATAGGGAGCTCCTAAGCCCGTTAGGGATGGTAAAAAAGTAATTCCACCATTGTCCGAAACAGTTTTTGCCAACGCTTCAATTTGGGACGATTCAGTAACCATGTTCAATTCATCTCGCAACCATTGGATCAAAGCACCAGCGATAAACACACTTCCTTCAATTGCATAGGTGGTTTTACCTCCAATTTGATATCCAATCGTTGTTAGCATTTTATTTTTAGATACAATGGCTTTACTCCCCGTATTCATGATGCAAAAACAGCCTGTACCATAGGTGTTTTTAACATCACCAGACTCCCAGCACAACTGTCCAAAAAGTGCGGCTTGTTGGTCACCAGCAATTCCAGAAATTGTTAATTTTTTACCGATACTTTTCACACTTGTTTCTCCGACAACTTCCGAACAGCTGACAACCTTTGGTAAAATTGCTTTTGGAATATCCAGAATATCAAGAAGCTCATCATCCCAATCGAGAGTATGGATATTAAACAGTAGGGTTCTACTTGCATTTGTAACATCAGTAACATGCGTATTGCCATCGGTCAAATTCCAGATTAACCAACTGTCGACCGTTCCAAAAGCAAGCTTTCCTTCTGTGGCTTGTTTTTTCAATTTAGGGTCTTGGTCAAGAATCCATTTGATTTTTGTTCCTGAGAAATAAGGATCCAAGAGCAGACCAGTTTTCGCAGTAAAAGTCGCCTCGTGTTTTTGTTTTAACTCGGCACAAATCGAAGCGGTTCGGCGATCCTGCCAAACAATGGCGTTACCTACTGGCTCCCCAGTTTCTTTGTTCCAAATGATGGTTGTTTCCCGCTGGTTTGTGATGCCAATTGCTGCGATTTCTTCGTCCTGCACACCAGTTTGCTTTGTCAAATCGTGAATTGCTTTTTTTTGAGATTCCCAAATTTCATTTGCGTCGTGTTCAACCCATCCGTTCTGAGGAAAAAATTGGGTAAACTCATTTTGAGCAACACCGATTTGATGCCCCTTTTTATCAAACAAAATTGCACGTGAACTCGTAGTCCCTGCGTCTATAGCGATGATGTATTTCATAGGAATTCTGAGTGAGTCAAACAGATAAATTTAACTCATTTTTTTGAGACTGACTTTCTCGTCAGTAAGTTTGAAGCGATAAACTCACCGATTTTTTCTCCTTGTATCACTCCTTGTTCAATCGCCATTCGATAGTGAATTCCACCATAAAGTCTCGATATCGCCGCCTCATCGGCTGCTTGATGAAAAGAATCGAAGTTTCGAGAGGGGAGTCCGTATTTAATTTCGGTGGTGTCTTCAAATGGAAAATGATCTCCATATAGTTTGGTCAACACTACAGCAGAGGCCTTTGAAATCACAGAATGCCCACTGGTGTACTCTGGAAATGGAGGAGTTTGAAGCTTTGGCAACCATTCCTCGTCTAGATGCTTGTTAATTAATGTTTCTGGTCTGACGACTAGTGTATTCCATTTGGTGTCCCAACAGCTGATAAATGCATCAAATAAAGCAATTGAAACATGCAAATATGAATTAATTGCTTCATCAAAAGTGTTTTTTTCTAGTTCTGTAGCAATTTTGGTAATGCCGATCCAATGACCCCCTGGAGTAATTTTTTTAGTCGCAAACATTGCATGCCCTTTGTGATGGGAAACATATGGATTACAATCCCAAAATGCAGCAATCTCAGCTTTTTCACTTTCATCATTTTTATCACTAATTTTTTTCCCCTCCTTAAAAACTTCTATTAATTGTTTGTAGAATTGACTGTTTGTGTTCATGTTTATCTCTAGAGGGGGAATAGTTTTAATTAGTTCAACCGATGGGATTACCATCGGTCTTATTTTATTCCAGTGCGGCTCTATACCCTCCATATAGTCCGGAGGGGTAGGCTTCCAGTATTTTTCTTCTTCTTGAATTGTGTACTTTGGATAAGTTCTGGTTTCTTTATAAAAATCTTTATCCGCCCATTTCAAAATATGATTTGCAACAAGCTCTCCATACTCCTTAGATTTTTCAAGTTTTCTTTTTGATAGTCCTAAATCCGTGAGCTCTTTATATAAACTTTCTTGGTACTCATCAATTTTGTTTTCAGAAAAAATTAATGCTTGCCCTACTTCTAAAAAAGAATGAAGAGCGGCAAGATTTGGAATTACATTTGAATCAGTGATATCAGGAATATTTTTGTACCCTGACAGCTGCCTCTCTAAGCTAAAATATTTATTATTGTCCTTCTGCATGATTGAATAAGCAGCAATCGTGGGATAGACATAAACCCTCGATGCTACGGGGGGAGAAAAAATATCATAGACGACAACGTCGGAGAGATGTTCCATAGCGTCGTTAAACAACTCAGCATCATTTAAACGAATTACATGCCGGTTATCAGTTTCACAACTGATAAAGAGAGATGTTACAGTTAAAAAAGCAGCACTCAAGAGTGCTATTTTATTACAATGTCTCATTTTTCAAGTAGATTAAATAATTTTTGGTTTTATTTCGACTTGGTTTTTAGAAGATAGCTTTCATTGCTATTGCCAACAACTATAAAGGTATCATTGTTAACCTTATCTATATGTCTTCCTTCAAAATTAATAGGCAATGGTAAAAAATGATGTGAGATATAGTCATGCCCATCAAACCCTTCCAAAACTCCTCCCGCATTTGAAAGTGAGGAGCCTAACTCTGAAACATATCCGCTATAATTTCCAATGTAGTAAATTTTATTTTCATCAACATAAAAATCTTCTATAGTGGAGTATTGAAGTTCTTTTGGAAGAGGAACAGGGGTAAACTTTTTTGCTTCATTTTGTATGAACGCCATTGATCTCATTTCAAAAACTTTTTTGGTTTCAAATATTTGTTTTCTGCCTGTAAGTGAAACAATGTTTTTTGCTAGAGTAAAATCTTTAAAGTTTATAAATTTCTTTTTTAAGTAAGGCAATGAATGGACTAGTTTGTCTCTTGAAGCAAATGGAACATGCGTACCAAAAAAATCGTAAAATATAATTGGATCAACAGAAGAGTTGTCATCAAAATCATCTAAGTATATTTCAATGGGAGTCTTTGTAGCTGCTCGCCACTTATGATTTTCTCCAGAGTTGCCAGCAAGAATATCCAATTTACCATCATTATCGATATCTGCAATTTCAACGGAATTCCAAAATCCAGAGCTTTGTCCTAATCCAAAACTTGAGGTTTCATTCAAAAATTGGTTTCCTCCTTGACCTATTAATATAGTTACTGGCATCCAATCTCCAACCACAACTAAATCCATAATACCATCATCATTAAGATCAGCAAATTGGCTATCAGTAACCATGCCTATAGGTGCTTGTGCAACAACTTTAAAATAAGAATTGGAATCAGGAGAACTTTCCACAATAACGCTTATTGGTGATAACCCATACCCACCAGGCATGGAACGACTACCTATGAATAAATCTGAATATCCATCGTTATTAAAATCTGATGAGGAAATTGAACCCCCATTAGTGCTTGGTAAGTTTGCTGGAAATTTATTGAAATGGCCCATACCATCGTTGATGTAAAGTCGATCCATCAGACTACTGTCGCCATCAACATATTCATTTCCTCCACTTGACACATAAATGTCTAAATCTCCATCCAAGTCAAAATCGAATGCCTCTGCATCTACATCCTCAAAAAACGCATCTTTTATAAATGAAATATTTTGGATAGGGGTAAAGACACCATTTGTATTTTGAGAAAATATTTGAGATGACTGTATAACGTCAGCAAAAAGTGAACTAGTTATCACTTTTTGCTGACGTTATACAGTGTGTGTAGTCAAATAGCTTCAAAATTAGCGTATCGAAGCCCACTTCAATCAAATTTTAAAACAGCATGTCGATAAAGACGTCTATTACAACTTTTTTAATAAGACTTGGATACTTATATACTCTAAATATAGAAATATTTTTCTACAAAGTCTTTTTTGTAAGGATACGCCTAAATTATAACAAGATTAAATCACGCTAAAGTAGGTTTACTTTTCTGTACGATTTTCATCAATCAGCTCAACCAGAAAAACTTCTAAGATTCATAAATTATAATTTAGCGTATATTTTTTTAGTATATCTATTAATTATATCTATATAGTGGGAATCATTAGAATTTATAATTGCTGCATTTTACTGCAACTTAAAATATCACCAAATAAATCGCGATATTTTCATACATGAATGTTTGAATTGTGAATAATTGAATTAAGAATAATTAAGTTTATATAAATAAAGTTTGTTTTCTGTTATTTTTAATATAATATTAATTTAAATTCAATTTTTTTTTGACAAAAATTAGCTAATGAATACCAATACAAACAACAAAACTGCGATTGCTATCATCGCAGGACTTTTTTTCATTTTCGGATTTATCACTTGGGTCAATGGGGCTTTGATCCCCTTTATGAAAACCATAAACGAACTCACAGAAGCCCAATCCTATTTAGTAGCTTCTGCCTCTTACATCTCTTTTGTAGTCATGGCACTTCCTGCTTCATACCTTCTTGAAAGGGTAGGTTATAAAATGGGTATGTCTATCGGTCTTTTTATTATGTCTATCGGAGCGTTGGTGTTTATTCCAGCTGCCGAAGCAAGAACCTACTGGATGTTTTTGACTGGGATTTTTATTCAAGGCACGGGAATGACGATTCTACAAACTGCTGCAAATCCATACATCACGGTCCTTGGTCCTATTGAAAGTGGCGCCCAGCGCATCGCCATTATGGGGATTGCCAATAAGGTCGCCGGTGCTTTGGGATCGCTTATTTTTGGCGCCATACTTCTAAAAGGAATTGATGAAGTCAATGCCCAACTCGATAGCGTTTCTGCTCTTGAAAAAGCGACATTATTAGATCAAATGGCTGATAGTGTATATGCACCTTATGTAGTGATGGCGATTGTATTATTTGTGTTGGGCTTACTGATGCGTAAAGCACCATTGCCCAATGTAGAGGCAGCTCTAGACACCAATACGCAGTCACACGGAGAATCTCAAAAAACAATATTTCAATACCCACACTTATGGCTAGGGATGCTTACCTTATTTGTGTACGTTGGCGCTGAAGTCATCGCTGGGGACTCCATCATTGCCTATGGTATTGCCCTAGGGATCTCAGCATCTACCGCCAAGTTTTTTACCACGTTCACACTCATGGCCATGGTAGCAACCTATGCCCTTGGGATAGTTTTGATCCCAAAGTACATCAGCCAACAAAAAGCACTCCAAATCAGTGCACTTTTGGGGATCGTTTTTAGTATCTTAATTTTAACTACTGATGGCTTTACATCTGTTTTATTTGTAGCTGCTCTAGGTATTGCCAATGCTTTAGTTTGGCCAGCAGTCTGGCCACTTACTCTCGAGGGATTGGGCAAACATACCAAAACGGCATCTGCCTTATTAATCATGGCGATCGCCGGGGGAGCAATTATTCCACCTCTGTATGGCCAACTGGTTGATCATGGAAAAGAAACTTTGATAGAGGCAGGAGTGACTTCTGCTGATGCTTTGGCTACCTCTGCGCAAGAGAGTTATTATATTCTGATTCCGTGCTATCTTATTATCCTTTGTTTTGCGGGTTTTGTAAATCGGCTTCGTAACTAATTCAATATTTTAATTATGAAAAAAACCTATTGGAAGAAAAACATCCGTTATATCACGATTTTACTTAGTCTTTGGTTTGTTGTTTCCTTTGGCTGCGGGATATTATTTGTAGAGCAGTTAAATACGATTCAAATAGGGGGCTTTAAACTCGGCTTTTGGTTTGCCCAGCAAGGATCTATTTTTGGCTTTGTTGCCATTATTTTCACCTACATCTATTTGATGAACAAACTTGATCAAACCCAAAACAAATAAGCGATGGAACTTCAGTATTGGATTTGGATAGCGGTTGGCCTTAGTTTTTCACTGTATATCGGCATTGCGATTTGGTCGCGTGCTGGCTCCACAAAAGAGTTTTATGTCGCAGGAGGTGGTGTTCACCCCATTGCCAATGGGATGGCAACGGCAGCCGACTGGATGTCGGCAGCATCGTTTATTTCCATGGCAGGGATTATCTCCTTTGGCGGCTATGATGGGTCTGTATACCTTATGGGCTGGACAGGGGGCTATGTACTACTGGCATTACTCTTAGCTCCATACCTTCGAAAATTTGGCAAGTTTACTGTGCCTGACTTTATTGGAGACAGATATTACTCCAACACCGCCCGCTCAGTAGCTGTGTTTTGTGCACTGATTGTTTCCTTTACCTATATCGCTGGACAGATGCGTGGGGTAGGGGTAGTATTCTCAAGATACCTAGAGGTAGACATCGTAACAGGCGTACTAATCGGTATGGGAATCGTATTGTTTTATGCAGTACTAGGAGGCATGAAAGGGATTACCTATACCCAAGTAGCACAGTACTGCGTACTGATCTTTGCCTTTATGGTCCCCGCGATTTATATCTCATTTCTAGTAACAGGGAATGTCATTCCACAACTCGGTTTTGGATCGAGTGGTGCAGATGGGGTATACCTTTTGGATAAGCTCGATGGCTTACATAGAGAATTAGGATTTCATGAATACACCTCAGGGAGTAAATCGATGTTAGATGTGTTTTGCATCACCATGGCACTGATGGTCGGAACCGCAGGGCTACCACACGTGATTGTACGCTTCTTTACAGTTAAGAAAGTCAGCGATGCACGTAAGTCTGCAGGATGGGCACTATTGTTTATTGCCATTCTCTACACCACAGCACCAGCGATTGCAGTGTTTTCAAGAACCAACCTTATAGAGACCGTAAGCAACCAGCCCTATGAGGACATGCCAGAGTGGTTTGACAAGTGGGAGACCACAGGACTACTTGGCTTTACAGACAAAAACGAAGATGGATTGATTCAATACACAGCCGAACCCACAACCAACGAGCTGACAGTTGATGCAGACATCATGGTACTTGCCAACCCAGAGATCGCACAGCTTCCCAACTGGGTGATTGCTCTCTTGGCAGCAGGGGCACTGGCAGCGGCACTGTCCACAGCAGCGGGACTTCTGCTAGTGATTTCATCGGCAGTATCACACGATCTTCTCAAAAAAATGGTGATGCCCAATATCTCAGACAAAGGAGAACTCATTGCCGCCCGAATCGCTGCAACAGGAGCAGTGTGTCTGGCAGGTTACTTTGGGATTAACCCACCTGGCTTTGTAGCAGCAACGGTTGCCTTGGCATTTGGTCTGGCAGCTTCATCGTTTTTCCCAGCGATACTACTTGGAATCTTTTCCAAACGCATCAACAAGGAAGGAGCGATTAGTGGTATGCTTGTGGGGGTAACACTGATGCTGTTTTATATGCTCAAGTTTAAGTTTGGATGGTTTGGGGGAGGCACCAAGGCCGATTGGTGGTTTGGGATCTCGCCAGAGGGCTTTGGAAGCATTGCGATGATTGCCAATTTTGTTGTCACCCTTATCATCAGCAGCAAAACCCCAGCACCGAGCAAAGACATTCAAGAGTTAGTGGCAAATATTCGGAAGCCTTAAAAAAGACCTTTATTTCCTATTGAGCAAGTAATACCCTACACAAATCGAAAGGATTGACAAGCCAAAGTAGAGAATGTCAGTTGTAGAAGAAAAGCTCTCAGAATACTTCAGTATTTTCTCAAAAAACTTTACGATTAAAACGATAATAATCACCTTGATGATTTTGTTTTTTAATTGATCTAAATCTCGAATAATTAAAGTCGACTCTTTAAACTTCGAATGCGTAAAATCAATTTCACTGACAAAAAGTTCATAAATACCAAAGCCAAAAATTAATAACACAATTGCAATTAAAAATAAATCTATAGAAGAAATAATTTTGAAAAGAAGTTCATTGTTTTCAGAGATAGAGGAGTCAATCAATGGATTATAAAATAGAATTGCTTCAATAATGTCCCAGCTCCCAAGAATCATAAGGTAAATAGAAGAGATAATTGAAAGTATAACGGCTAATAATGTAACGTATCGGACGTTCCATAAAAGTTTTTCTAATCGATTGTTCATCTCATAAAGATAGCTAATTTTCCATGGCTTTTGTCCTAAACTAAAATGACACAAACCAACAGCTGCGCTAGATTAAGCTTAAAGAATTTTCACAATCACATCAATTGAGGTAAAGAATTAATGTTTTTGCGCATTAGTTATACTTTATTATTCATTAAATTATTCTATTCATCCAGAATATTCTTAACACTTTATTTCATAATTTTACACAAAATTAAAACCATCGATTATGGCATTTGATATCGAAATGATTCAATCAGTCTATGCACGCTTAGAAGATCGTATTTCCCAAGCTCGAAACCTTGTTGGAAAGCCACTTACAGCTTCAGAAAAGATATTGTACTCCCACTTGTGGGACGGTAATGCTGAATGTGCTTATAATCGAGGGGCAGATTACGTTGATTTTGCTCCTGATCGTATTGCCTGCCAAGATGCGACTGCACAAATGGCACTTTTGCAGTTCATGCAAGCTGGAAAAGCCAAGGTAGCGGTACCAACTACGGTACACTGTGATCATTTAATTCAAGCTAAAACTGGTGCTCTTGAAGATTTAAAATCAGCAAACTCAACATCTGCCGAAGTATTTAATTTCTTAGAGTCAGTTTCCAACAAGTATGGAATCGGATTTTGGAAGCCAGGAGCAGGAATTATTCATCAAGTGGTGTTGGAAAATTACGCTTTTCCTGGCGGAATGATGATTGGAACCGACTCTCACACCGTAAATGCAGGTGGTCTTGGAATGTTGGCGATTGGAGTTGGAGGTGCTGATGCGGTAGATGTCATGGCCGATATGCCTTGGGAATTGAAATTTCCTGAACTCATCGGTGTTAAATTAACCGGAAAATTGAATGGTTGGACAGCACCCAAAGATGTGATTTTAAAAGTTGCTGGTATCCTAACGGTAAAGGGAGGAACAGGAGCTATCATTGAGTATTTTGGTGAAGGTGCCGAATCCATGTCATGTACAGGTAAAGGTACAATTTGTAATATGGGAGCTGAAGTAGGTGCTACTACTTCCACCTTTGGTTATGACGAATCGATGGAGCGTTATTTACGTTCTACTGGTCGTGATGATGTTGCCGATGCTGCCAATGCTGTCCGCCAACACCTTACAGCTGATCCAGAGGTCTATGCTAACCCAGAGCAATTTTTCGATCAAGTCATTGAAATTGATTTAGATACACTAGGACCGCACATCAACGGACCTTTTACGCCAGATTTAGCTACTGCGGTTACAGACATGAGTGCTGTAGCAAAAGAAAACGACTGGCCATTGCGAGTTGAATGGGGGTTGATCGGGTCATGTACAAATTCTTCGTACGAAGATCTTTCGCGTGCTGCGTCTATTGCAAAACAAGCCGTAGATAAAAATTTGGTTACCAAAGCAGAATTTGGAATAAATCCAGGTTCAGAGCAAGTGCGTTATACGGCTGAACGGGATGGTTTGTTGGATATTTTTGAGGACTTAAATGCCAAAATCTTTACGAATGCTTGTGGCCCATGTATTGGTCAATGGGCACGTGAAGGGGCAGATAAGCAAGAAAAGAATTCTATCATTCACTCGTTTAACCGAAACTTTTCTAAACGTAATGATGGGAACCCAAATACGCATGCTTTTGTTGCTTCACCAGAAATGGTAGCTGCTGTCGCCATCTCTGGGCGATTGGATTTTGACCCCGTTAATGATACGCTCATCAACCAAAACGGAGAAGAGGTAAAGCTTGATCCCCCAACGGGAATGGAACTTCCGCCACTGGGGTTTGATGTAAAAGACAACGGTTATCTAGCGCCAGAAGCGGATGGTTCGGGTATTGAGGTAGTTGTTAAAGAAGACTCAGAACGACTTCAGCTCTTAACGCCTTTTGCGCCTTGGAATGGTGAAAACTTAACAGGGGCTAAGCTTTTGATCAAAGCACATGGAAAATGTACTACTGACCATATCTCAATGGCTGGGCCTTGGTTGCGTTTCCGCGGTCACCTCGATAACATTTCAAACAACTGTTTGATTGGTGCGGTGAATGCTTACAACCAAAAAACCAATTTTGTTAAAAATCAATTGACCGGAGAATACGGCGGAGTGCCAGACACCCAACGCGAGTACAAAGCTGCGGGTATTGAAACGGTTGTTGTGGGAGATCACAACTATGGAGAAGGTTCCTCTCGTGAGCACGCAGCCATGGAGCCACGTTTCTTAGGAGTTAAAGTGGTCTTGGTAAAATCGTTTGCTCGTATTCATGAAACCAATTTAAAGAAACAAGGAATGTTGGGAATCACTTTTGCCAATGAAGCAGATTATGATTTAATTCAAGAAAACGACACATTCAACTTTGTGGACTTAAAAGATTTTGCACCGGGAAAGCAATTGACCATTGAAGTCGTGCATGCCGATGGTTCTACGGATACTATCTTGACAAATCACACCTACAATGAACAACAAATAGAGTGGTTCAAAGAAGGATCTGCGTTAAATCTTATCAAAAAGCATAACGCAGCTTAATGCTAACGACTTGTTTCAATATAAGCGTCCATTAAGGTCTCTTATGTTCTTTTGATTTTTCCCTATACTAAGATTATTTTTTCATCAAATTGATGCAATGATCATTTGATTTCAAAATAAAAGCTCATTGATTTCTCAAGGAGCTTCTTTGTAGCCCCAATTGAGTTATTTTCGAAATATAGCTTGTTGTTATTAGTAAAATTAAGTAACAAGAGAATACTTTAATTATTCTATCACCAAAAATGGTTGTTTAATCCGAATCTTAAACTTTCTTTTAGCAATTATATATTTCTAGTTTTTCAATTTATTGACATAGCCAATACATAAGTCTTAAAAAAGTAGCATAAAACTTTGTGTATTTTATTTAGCTTTACAATCAAAATCATTACATACATTATTTTTTTAAAACTAAACACCCCACCATGGATTTTTCAACAATAGACATAGCTGTATTTGCGCTTTATGCCGTACTTATTTTATCAATAGGGCTTTATGTGTCTCGCCAAAAGAAGGGAGAGACCAAAAGCGCCGAGGATTATTTTTTAGCAGGTAAATCATTGCCTTGGTGGGCGATCGGTGCTTCGCTGATTGCTGCCAACATCTCAGCCGAGCAGTTTATCGGCATGTCTGGCTCGGGCTTTGCACTTGGACTTGCCATTGCTTCCTATGAGTGGATGGCAGCCATTACGTTACTTGTGGTTGGAAAGTACTTTTTGCCGATTTTTATTGAAAAGGGACTTTATACGATTCCAGAGTTTATTGAAAAACGATATAGCACCAACCTAAAAACCATATTGGCAGTATTTTGGATTGCACTCTTTGTATTTGTAAACCTCACAACTGTGCTCTTTTTAGGTGGTAAAGCACTAGATACCATTATAGGAAGTGGCGATGGAAGCATCTTACTCAATAGCATTATTGGACT
>JAQWGQ010000004.1 GCA_029238125.1 Flavobacteriaceae bacterium
TTCCTACTGGGAAGGGTATAGCAGACTATCTCTGTTTATGAGCGGTTTGGCAATTTCATCAATATCCTTGTACTATCTGCCAAAACTCGTTGAAGCCAATACAGGACAGGAAATGTTGAAAGTTGTTCTTTGGGGTGTCAAGTTCTTATTTGCCGTAGCATTACCTGCGATGCTGCTAATCTTTTTGTTTGGCAGTAATGTCATATCATTGTTATACACGACGAATTTTTTGGAAGCTATTTTTCTGTTGAAATGGGAGTTGTTGGGTACGTTTTTAAAACTGCTTTCGTTTACTGTTTCATTTATTATGGTCGCTAAAAAGCTAACAACAGTCTTTGTTTTATCAGAGTTGATTTCAGGCCTTGTATTTTTTGGTCTGAGTGTATTGCTTGTAGAAATGTACGGAGTAGTTGGGGCGTCTATAGCTTTTGCGGGGACCTATTTCTTATATTTGTTGTGGGCGGTAATTTACTTTGGAAGTCGATTTAAATTTTTCGAAAAAGATTAAAGAACTTTCGTGCTAGATGACTCTGGCTTGATAAGAAATAAACAAAATTGCGCAGTACTGGTTGGCGAAATGGTTTATAGTGCTTGCGACCTGATTTTTTGTCACTCGTCAAGCTGGCATTGTGAAGCATTTGTTTGTTGTAGTTTTGATGAATTTTTTCCACTTCCTCATATGAGTATTTATATTTTTTAGCAAAATATAGCATTACTTTTAAACCTGATATGTTGTGTTTTGAATGTGATTCTCTATGTTGTCTGTAAACACTTAACTGGGAATTAACAAATCCAAAATCAGTATTAAACACTAAATCAGTAATGATTGGATAATCTTCAAAATCAAAACCTTTCTTCACATAATCTTCAAAATTTACATGTTTTTCTAAGGTGCTTTTTCTGTAACATATACCCATTAATAATGTACCATTCACTTTATGTCTTTGAATATATTCATTTTTTGTAGCATCTAAATTCTCAGCATTTTTAAAGGGAATGATTTTTTTTGTTTTTTGAAAATAACAGTCATAGCCACTATCCACAAACCCAAAACTAGGATTATCCTCTAATTTATTATATAGTAATTGAAGAGCATTTACATTTGATAACCAATCATCTCCTGCAATATCAAAAATATATTTTCCATTGCATCGATTGAAAGTATCAATAAAATTGTTCAGGATACCAATATTCTTTTCATGTATCTTTATATTTATATTGTCATGATGATCTATGTAAGATTTAATAATTTCAACTGTTTTATCTGTAGATGCATCATCACCAATAACGATTTCAAATGGAAAGTTGGTTTTTTGTTCTACTATAGATTGTAGACATTGTGAGATAAATTTTTCACAATTGTATGTCATTAAATGAATCGAAAATTCCATCTTGTAAAAATATGAATAGGCAGACAATAATGCATCAAAATAATATATCTGAAAAAAAAATAGCAATTTTCTGCCCCTCACTTTCTGACGGTGGAGTGCAGAGAGTTGCATCCTTATTATCCAAAATATATCACGAGTATGGTTGTGATGTTCACGTAATTACTATATATAATAAAATTAATTATCCTTATGAGGGTTCTTATTTCACACTTAATTTAGCTGATTTTTCACCATTTAATTTATTCAAAAACACGAATTCTTTTCTGTCCTTACGGAAATATATGAAAAAGAATAATTTCGATTTGATAATCGATCTGAGATCAAGAATGAGACTCATACCAGAGCTGCTTGTTTATTTATTTGCCATTCCTTTGAAGAAGACTATTTTCACATACCATCTGCCTCTAATAACTCATTACATTCCCAAGCCTCTATTTATATCTAGATTTTTTTATAACAAAGCATTTGCAAATGTTGCAGTTTCCAAGTCCATTCAAGAATTATTGATTGCAAACAAAATCAATAAAACATCTGTCATTTACAATCCTATTGATATAGATTTTATTGAAAGTAAATCTATTGAAGAACTAGATATTTCATTTGATTACATCATTGGGTCTGGACGAATGAATGACAATATTAAACAGTTTGATCACTTGATTTCTGCCTATTGCAAATCATCTTTACCTACTAAAAATATTCATTTGATTTTACTAGGAGACGGAAAAATAAAAACCGAACTTAAGTCCAAGATTGAAAAAAAATTTAAATCCAAAATTCATTTCATAGGCTTTGTTGAAAATCCATTCAAATATTATGCAAACGCCAAGTTTTTTGTTTTGACAAGTAAACACGAAGGTTTCCCTATGGTTTTAATCGAAGCTCTTGCTTGTGGTTCTCCATTAGTTTCATATGACTGCCAAACTGGTCCTTCTGAAATCATTAATCATAATCATAATGGGATTTTGGTATATCCCAATTCTACAGATAAACTATCGAAGGCTATTAACAAAATGTATTTGGATAAAGAATTTTATGAAAATTGTAAAAACATAGCAAAGCTTTCTGTAAATCATTTAGATTTAAAGTCAATAAAAAATGAATGGCAAAAATTTACTTTGCGTTTACAAAATGATAAAGTTTAAACCAATCTAATAAAACAATTGGCCTTCCGAATTTTATTAGTATTTTTCTAATAATGACATGTAATTTTAAAGTTGGTGAAAAAAGAATTTTTGATAGACACATTTTTTCTAAAACCTTGTACGCCTTAATTAAATTGTTGTGGTCACTATTTATTTCATCATTTTCAAACCAAGTTCGAAGTAATTTTACACCATTCACTTGGTTATTTAAATATGAAATATTGTCTTCAATTCCTAAGTGAAAAGTACCGTTGTCAATGTGCAATAGTTTTACTTTATTATTATTGAATCTTTCACCCAAAAGAAGGTCGTAACCGTAGCAATTACTTGGGTCATTAATAATTTGAGTGAAGATTTCTTTTTCGATTAACATATTACCAGAAAACACATATTTGAATGGCTTTTGACTTCTTTTTTTAGCTGATTTTTCTTCACGTGAAATTCCATAATTCTTTCGAAGTTGAGTTTTTCGATAGTCTTTTTTGTAACGATAGCCCCCAAAGATTACACTAGCACTTTTTATGTTACTTATATAGTTGAGTAAATATTTGTTGTGAACAGGTATCATATCTGAATCGACAAAAAGCAGCCAATTAAAACTACTCTTTTTGGCCAATTTTATCCTTGTTGAAATACTCCCCAAATTCGAGGTATTTTCAAAAAAAGAAAACCCATTTCGTTCACAAGCTTCTCGATTCTTATCTACATAATGTGTTGAAAAATCATCACAGACTAAAACCTCAATAGTTTCTTCGAGTTGCGCAATCTGTTTTGCCAAAAGATCTAAAAGCATAGAACAATCAGTGTTGTAAGTCGGAATGCAAATGGATAACAAGACTTAAGATTTTGATTTCACCTCAACCACCAGTTGATCTTCACACATCAGGGTTCTTTTTGGAAATTTTGATATCAACCCAAAGTCATGCGTCGCCATCAAAATCGTCGTTCCCTGTTGGTTGATTTCATGGAGAAGTTTCATTACTTCTTCGCTTGTAATTGGATCTAAATTTCCCGTTGGCTCGTCGGCCAAGATGAGCTTTGGTTCGTTCAACAAAGCGCGCGCAATCGCAATTCGTTGCTGCTCTCCGCCCGAAAGTTCATGCGGGAACAATTTGAGTTTGTCTTCAAGTCCCACAGCTTCCAATACCTTACAAATACGTTCTGTTCGTTTGTCAACTGATTTCCAGCCCGTTGCACGTAAGACAAAGTCGAGGTTTCGCTCGACGCTGCGGTCAGAAAGAAGTTGAAAATCCTGAAAAACAACCCCGAGTTGCCGTCGCAAATCTGGAATATGCCGCTCTCTCAACTTTAGCAAATCACAGTCAACAACTTTCCCTTTTCCCTCTCGGAGCTTAATATCGCCATAAAGCGTTTTTAGCAAGCTACTTTTTCCAGTACCTGTCCTGCCGATCAGATAAACAAACGCACCCGGATCAAGTGTAAATGAAACATCACGCAGAACCACTTTTTTGTCTTGTGAGATCGTGGCGTCCTCAAACGAAATAATGTGTCTATCCATGATTTAGCCCCCTAAATTAAAAACTATCACACAAACAATCTTAAACTTTTTGACTTATTTTTTGTCTGCAAAACATAAAAATTATATAAAAAATGAATCTTTAGTATAAAATAGTTATAAAAATATAAATTTATATTTTAATTATATACACAAAACCTATCTTTGTAAAAAATTTGATATGTGTGGTATTGTATGTGCATATAATGATAAAATAGAAATTGAGGGCTTACGTTCTCAACTCTTATCCATGTCGAAGCAGATTCGGCATCGCGGCCCTGATTGGAGTGGGATTCATGTGAATAAGCATGCAATATTGGCTCACGAGCGCCTGGCTATTGTTGACCCCACATCCGGAAAACAACCTTTGTACAGTGAGAACAAACAGCTTGTTTTAGCTGCAAATGGAGAGATTTACAATCATAGAGAATTGCGTAAACAAACATCCGATTTTGCATACCAAACTGGTTCTGACTGCGAAGTTATACTTGCGCTATACCAAGATAAAGGAGTCAACTTTATTGATGAGCTTAACGGGATTTTTGCTTTTGTCTTATTTGATGCAGATAAAAACACCTTTTTTGCTGCCCGCGATCACATGGGGATTATTCCGCTTTACATGGGCTGGGATGCCAATGGAACGCTTTATTTCGCTTCTGAGCTCAAATCCTTAGAGGGAGTTTGTACGACGATTGAAGTCTTTCCTCCTGGACATTACTATGACAGCGCCAAAGGCGAACTGACGAAATGGTATAATCGAGATTGGCGAGACTATGGGGTTGTGGAAAACAATAACACTGACATTGATGAGCTACAACAAGCATTGGAAGATGCAGTTCATAGACAGTTGATGAGTGATGTCCCTTATGGCGTTCTCCTTTCTGGCGGTTTGGATTCATCAATCACTTCCGCATTGGCAAAAAAGTTTGCCAAAAAGCGTGTTGAGTCAGACGATGAGAAGGATGCATGGTGGCCTCAATTACACTCTTTTTCTGTTGGTTTAGAAGGTTCTCCAGATTTGGCAGCTGCCCAAAAGGTAGCCAAGCACATCGGAACGGTGCATCACGAGGTGACCTTTACCGTACAAGAGGGACTTGATGCAATACGAGATGTTATTTATCATTTGGAAACTTATGACATCACAACAGTACGTGCATCAACACCCATGTACTTATTGGCACGAGTCATTAAGTCTATGGGAATTAAGATGGTGCTTTCTGGTGAGGGTGCAGACGAGGTCTTTGGGGGCTATTTGTATTTTCACAAAGCTCCTGACGCCAAAGAATTCCATGACGAGACCGTTCGCAAGCTCGATAAACTGTATCAATATGACTGTTTGCGCGCCAACAAATCTTTAGCAGCTTGGGGAATTGAGGGTCGTGTTCCATTTTTAGACAAAGAGTTTATGGATGTAGCGATGCGAATCAATCCCAAAGACAAAATGATTACACCCGAACGAATGGAGAAATGGGTCCTTCGAAAAGCTTTCGAACAATACTTGCCAGAGAGCGTTGCTTGGCGTCAAAAAGAACAATTCAGTGACGGGGTAGGGTATAACTGGATTGACAGCTTAAAAGAAGTCGTTGAGAGAGAAGTGAGCGATACCGATATGGAAGTTGTACATCATCGTTTTCCAACGCAACCCCCAAGAACCAAAGAAGAATATTATTATCGATCGATTTTTGAAGAGCACTTCCCATCCGACACTGCAGCTTTGACTGTACCCTCTGTGCCGTCTGTTGCTTGTAGCACGCCAACAGCCCTTGCTTGGGACGCCTCTTTTCAAAATATGAATGAACCTTCAGGTCGCGCAATTGGAACGGTTCACAATGATGCATATTAGTCCCTTTTCTTCACACCTTATTGTTAATAACTTGATGTTTTTAGGGGTCGTTCAATCGGTTAGTTTTCCTCAATAAAAAGTATCTTTGATAGATTGTGATTTAGTTAAATAAATTACCAAAGAACTATGAGTGAAAACAACCAAAAAAATCAATACTCAGCAGACAGTATACAGGCCCTGGAGGGCATGGAGCACGTTCGAAAACGACCATCAATGTACATCGGAGATGTCGGCGTTCGTGGATTGCACCATTTGGTCTATGAAGTCGTCGATAACTCCATTGACGAAGCTCTAGCTGGGCACTGTGATGAAATCACGGTAATTATCAACGCTGACCAGTCATTAACTGTAGAAGATAACGGTCGAGGCATCCCCGTTGGTATTCATAAAAAAGAAGGGGTTTCAGCCCTTGAAGTCGTGATGACAAAAATCGGTGCTGGGGGAAAGTTTGACAAAGAATCCTATAAAGTTTCTGGAGGTCTTCACGGGGTTGGTGTATCGTGCGTAAATGCGTTATCAGAACATTTGCGTGCAACTGTTTATCGTGATGGGGAAGTTTGGGAACAAGAGTACGAACTTGGAAAGGCGCTTTACGCAGTCAAAAATACTGGTAAAACAGACAAAACAGGTACCGTAGTCACTTTTCGGCCAGACACGACCATTTTCACACAAACGATAGAGTTTAATTACGATACCCTTGCTGGAAGACTACGTGAGCTTGCATATCTGAACAGAGGAATCTCAGTTCGCCTAATTGATTTAAGAGGTAAAGATCCAAATGAAGAGGGGGAGTTGTTCCACTCCAAGGAGGGTTTGCGAGAATTTATACGCTTTTTGGATGCAAATCGTGAGCCATTAATCGCCGACGTGATTGCGATGGAGGGATCAAAAAATGATATTCCTGTCGAAGTGGCCATGGTTTATAATACGTCCTTCAACGAAAATCTACATTCATACGTCAACAATATCAATACCCATGAAGGAGGGACACATTTATCTGGCTTTCGAAGAGGGCTGACTTCAACGCTAAAAAAGTACGCAGATACTTCTGGCATGCTTGACAAGCTAAAATTTGAAATTTCAGGGGATGATTTTAGAGAGGGATTGACAGCAATTGTTTCTGTCAAGGTTGCAGAACCTCAGTTTGAGGGTCAGACAAAAACAAAACTTGGGAATAGAGAAGTTAGTTCTGCTGTTTCTCAATCGGTTTCTGAAATGCTTGAAAACTATCTGGAAGAAAACCCTAATGATGCAAAAATCATTGTTGATAAGGTTATTCTTGCTGCGCAAGCCCGTCACGCTGCTCGTAAAGCACGTGAGATGGTTCAGCGAAAAACGGTAATGAGTGGGGGAGGTCTTCCTGGAAAATTATCTGATTGTGCTTCTCAAGACCCCGCAGAATGCGAGGTATTTTTGGTTGAGGGTGACTCCGCAGGTGGAACCGCCAAGCAAGGTCGGGATCGCCATTTTCAAGCGATTCTTCCCTTACGCGGTAAAATTCTCAACGTCGAGAAGGCAATGCAACATAAAGTCTTTGAAAACGAAGAGATTCGCAATATTTACACCGCTTTGGGCGTTACGATAGGAACAGAAGAGGACAGCAAGGCCTTAAATTTAGAAAAGTTGCGCTATCACAAAATTGTGATCATGTGTGATGCCGATGTTGATGGAAGCCATATTTCAACCCTGATTTTGACTTTCTTCTTCCGTTATATGCGTGAGCTTATCGAAAACGGCTATATCTACATTGCTACACCACCACTTTATCTGGTTAAAAAAGGTGGAAAACAGCAATATGCTTGGAGCGATGACCAGCGTGATCTATTGCAAAATGAGTTTGGTCAAGGAAGTTCTGTACAGCGCTATAAAGGTTTAGGAGAAATGAATGCTGTTCAGTTATGGGAAACCACAATGAACCCTGAGCATCGTACGCTTCGGCAAGTTACCATCGATAACGGAGGTGAAGCCGATCGTGTTTTCTCAATGTTGATGGGTGATGAAGTACCCCCACGCAGAGAGTTTATCGAGAAAAACGCAAAATATGCGAATATCGATGCCTAAGGAAGTAACCAAGACATAGTAAGAACCTATATAATTAATAGAAAATGAAAGTAACCATTGTTGGCGCTGGTAATGTCGGTGCCACTTGTGCAGATGCAATTGCCTATCAAGGCATGGCAAGTGAGGTCGTTTTGCTCGACATCAAAGATGGGTTTGCAGAAGGGAAGGCCCTCGATATGATGCAAACAGCCACTACTTTAGGATTCAATACCAAAATCACTGGCACCACCTCAGATTATGCAAAAACAGCAAACAGCGATGTCGTTGTTATTACATCAGGGGTTCCCCGTAAACCTGGAATGACACGGGAGGAACTTATTGGTATCAATGCAGGAATTGTCAAAAGTGTTGCCGATCAGGTATTGACCCATTCCCCTGACACCGTTATTGTCGTTGTTTCAAATCCGATGGATACCATGACCTATTTGACGCTCAAAGCCACTGGCTTGCCGAAAAATAAAGTGATTGGTATGGGCGGAGCCCTAGATAGTAGTCGTTTTAAAACCTATTTGTCTCTGGCTTTAGAAAAGCCTGCCAATGATATCCATGGGATGGTCATTGGAGGTCACGGCGATACGACCATGATCCCGCTAACTCGGCTTGCCACTTATAATGGAATTCCGATTTCGACGATTCTCAGCGCAGAAAAACTAGAAGAGGTCGCTGCCGCAACCATGGTTGGGGGCGCAACATTGACGAAGTTGCTGGGCACCTCGGCATGGTATGCACCTGGTGCTTCGGTCGCTTACCTTGTCAATAGTATCTTACATGATCAAAAAAGAATTATTCCCTGTTCAGTAATGCTCGATGGGGAATATGGTCAGTCGGATATCTGTATCGGTGTCCCAACAATTATCGGTAAAAATGGCTGGGAAAAAATCATGGATTTAAACCTGAATGATAAGGAATCGGCAAGCTTTGAAAAAAGTGCCTCAGCCGTGCGGACGATGAATGAAGCGCTTTCAGGAATTTTTTAGTAAAACAAACAATTATACATGTATGAGAAGTAAGCGTTATATTTGCTTGCTTTTTGATTAAAACAAACGATCATGCAAAATAACGGACTGGTTAAATTATTCGCCGTATTATTTGTGTTGGTAAGTATTTACCAACTCTCTTTCACATTTATTGTCAATCGAACTGAGGACAACGCTCGTGCATATGCCTTAGAAAAGGTCGATGAGAATATCCCAAACTATTTTGACGCGCTCAATGCTACAGAGCGTCAGTATCTCGATTCTGTTTCGACAGATCAGCATTTTGGGTACACCAATGCAAAGGTCAGAGAACTTAATAAAGGTCTTGACTTAAAAGGGGGGATCAACGTGATTCTGCAAATTTCTGTGAAAGATATCCTCAAAGGCTTAGCTGAAAACACACGGAGTCCGTTATTCAATCAGTCGCTTGCTCAAGCTGATGAGCTTCAAAAATCATCAGACGAAAGCTATGTTGAAAGCTTTTTTAAAGCGTTTGAATCTCTTAAAGGAGATCAAAACCTAGCTAGCCCAAGCATTTTTGCAAATCGAACCTTGAGTGACGACATTCGGATTGACATGACCGACGATGAGGTTAAGCCAATTATTCGTACAAAAATTGACGAGTCCATTGTTTCTGCCTTTGAAGTTTTGCGCAAGCGTATCGATAAATTTGGCGTGACTCAACCGAACATTCAACGACTTGGAAATTCTGGACGTATACTCGTCGAACTCCCAGGTGCACGTGATATTGAGCGTGTCAAAAACTTATTACAAAGTACAGCACAACTTGAATTCTGGGAAACCGAATCAAAAGATAAGTTGACCTCATTTTTATTTCAAGCTAATGAGCTTTTAAAGCAAACTGTTGTTCAGGACACAGCAGAAAAACCGCAAGACGACAATTCAGAAATCGATGATTTGCTGGCTGATATTGAGGCACAACAAGACTCGCTATCTGTTGTTCAAAACCCCATTTTTGATCTAGTCGTTGATATCGATTTTCCTGGACCAGTTCTTGTTCGCATTGCGGAAAAGGACAAAGATACTTTTGACAGCTACCTTCAGCGTTCTGAGGTAAGAAATTTATTGCCTGCTGAACTCAGATTTACAAAATTTTTATGGAGTAAATCCGACCCGAACTCTGAACTCATCGACTTGTATGCCATTCGATCCAATCGGACAAACACACCTCCATTAGGCGGTAGTGTGATTGTTGATGCACGAAGTACCTATGACCAATTCAATTCCCCAGCGGTAAGTATGCAAATGAATGCAAAAGGGGCTCGTATTTGGGAGGAAATTACAGGCAAAGCTTTTCGTGAAAACGGAAACATCGCCATCGTTCTCGATAACTTGGTTTACTCTGCACCAGGTGTTTCTAAAGGTGCCATATCTGGGGGGCGTTCAGAAATCTCTGGTCAGTTTTCAGTCAATGAAGCAACCGACTTGGCCAATGTACTTCGCGCTGGTAAACTTCCAGCTGCAGCTGAAATTATCCAATCTGAAATCATCGGCCCATCTTTGGGTGCTGAAGCCATTGAAAGTGGTATTAACTCTTTTGTAATTGCTTTGCTTCTCGTTTTGGTGTGGATGATGTTTTACTATGGTCGCGCAGGACTTTATGCAGATATTGCTCTTACATTAAACCTCATTTTAATTTTCGGTATCCTTGCTGGTTTAGGAGCTGTACTGACTCTGCCAGGTATTGCTGGTATTGTGTTAACTATCGGAATGTCTGTTGATGCTAACGTACTGATTTTTGAGAGAATCCGTGAGGAGTTGACACGAGAAAAAGGATTAAAACTGTCCGTTTCTGATGGATTTCAAAATGCCCTTTCATCCATCTTAGATGCTAATATTACAACTGGTCTTACCGCATTAATTTTATTCTTATTTGGAACAGGTCCGATCAAAGGATTTGCAACAACCCTATTAATTGGTATCGCCACCTCATTGTTCACAGCGATCTTTATCACAAGAATCTTAGTAGACTCTCGAGTTGCAAAAAAGAAAGCACTGCATTTCTCTACCTCTGTAACCAAAAATCTGTTTCGAAATTTGACAATCACTTTCCTAGCAAAACGAAAATTTTCCTATATCCTTTCAGGTTTACTCATAGTCATTGCTTTGACATCCTTGTTTACCAATGGTCTCAATCAAGGGGTAGATTTTGTCGGTGGACGATCCTACACGGTTCGATTCGACAAAGCCATCAGCTCAGCCGAAGTGCAGTCCGACCTCGTTGCGGTCTTAGGAAATGCCGAAGCGAAAATTTTTGGTAACGATAACCAGCTAAAAATCACCACAAATTACAAAGTCGATGTCGAAGGTGCTGCCGTAGATGATGAAATTCAACAGTTGATGTACGGTGCTTTACAAACCTATCTTCCTGACGGCACGGACTATGTCAGTTTTGTAACCACGAGTGAAGAAAAACAAATTGGGATTATGTCATCTATTAAAGTCGGACCGACAATTGCCGATGACATCAAAAACAATTCCTTTTTGGCTGTATTCGGTTCGCTGATCGTAGTATTCTTTTACATTTTATTGCGATTTAGAAAGTGGCAATTTTCTCTTGGTGCAGTTGCTGCCGTATTCCATGATGTGTTGTTAGTATTGGGGATATTCTCTTTGACCTATACGTTCATGCCATTTAACATGGAAATCAATCAGGCCTTTATCGCGGCGATACTTACTGTGATTGGGTATTCTCTAAACGATACCGTGGTTGTATTTGACCGCATTCGTGAATACGCAAAAGCACATAGCAGTTGGCCGTATAATCAAACCGTTAATGGCGCATTGAATAGCACCTTGAGTCGAACGTTGAACACTTCGTTGACTACACTGGTTGTTTTGCTTGCTATTTTTCTGTTTGGCGGTGAGGCGATTCGTGGGTTTATGTTTGCTTTGATTGTCGGTGTGGTTGTCGGTACCTATTCATCTATGTTTATCGCAACACCAATTATGTTTGATACACTTCGCAACAAATCACTCGAAGAAAATAAGGACGACTAAGCCGATTTGGCTTTTGACTGAGCTCTTCGAACCAGATAAAATCCAATAAGAATAAGTGGGATACTCAACCATTGTCCAGTAGACAGCAGTCCAAGTGATGTCTCAAATCCGCCTTGACTTTCTTTGACGAACTCTGCGATAAATCGCACACCAAATAACAAGATAAAAAAGGCACCAAAGAGGTAGCCAGTTTGATCTTTTCGATTGGTATTCCAATACAAATGACGGAGAATAAGAAATACAACCAGATAGCCAAAAGATTCGTAAAGCTGTACAGGATGTCGTGGTAATACTTCACCTCTGTTTAGAAAAACAACCCCAAAATCACTATTGCTATATAGCCCAACAATCTCAGAGTTAAAGAAGTTTCCAATACGGATAAAAATTCCTGCAAATGCTACGGTAATGCCCAAACGATCCAAAATCCAAAGCAAGGGCTTATATGTGTATTTTCTTTGATACAAGTACAGGGAGGTGATAATCCCAATGGCAGCCCCATGACTTGCCAGTCCTCGATAACCTGTAAATTCTATTCCATCAGGGGTTACTTTTATAGGCAAAAGTATTTCGGCTAAATTGTTCTGATAATAATCCCAATTGTAGAAAAACACCTCGCCCAAACGTGCTCCAAGCAGTGTACCAACGATAGTAAAGACAAACAAGGGCTCGAGATATTCTTCAGAAACTTTTTCATGACGATAAAATTTTTGCATCATATAGTAGCCAACTGCAAACGCAATGACAAACATCAAGCTATAGTAATGAAGACCAAACGATCCGATTTTGAAAATGGTTTCACTAGGCGCCCACTCGAACTTGTATAAAATCATAATTGGAATTTTTGCAAATATACTATTTTGATGTTGATCGATTAGGGTACAGGGTCATATCCATTTCCACCCCAAGGATGACATTTTGTAATGCGTTTGATCGATAAGCGGAGTCCTTTCAGTAATCCATGTTTTTGAAGCGATTCTGCTGCATAGTGAGAGCAACTTGGATTAAACCGGCATGTTGCTGGAAAAAAAGGGGAGATCGCAGTTTGATAAATTTTGATACAGACTAAGAATGGAAAAATCAAAACCCTTTTCACTACTTCAAGGTAAAAGTGGTTTTTTGTGGACCGTCTTGTAATACTATTCCAGCTTTCGATAGTTCGTCCCGAATTTTGTCAGACGTATGAAAGTCCTTGCGCTTTCTCGCATCATTTCGCAGTTCAATCAGCAGTTGTAGAGCGTCTTCTAAATAATGATCACCTCCCTGCTGTTCTTCAGTTAGACCGAGCACATCATACACGAAGTTATGAAGTGTTTTTTGTAGGTCATTTAAATCCTCTC
The DNA here is from genome assembly GCA_029238125.1 of Flavobacteriaceae bacterium. Taxonomy (GTDB): domain Bacteria; phylum Bacteroidota; class Bacteroidia; order Flavobacteriales; family Flavobacteriaceae; genus UBA724. The sequence goes on from JAQWGQ010000004.1 coordinate 13,292, forward strand.
TTGTAATACTCTCTCTCCCATCATTGACATTTTGCACAAATTTGACCGCATCAAACAGATTTGCGATAAGGATAGGTGTATTAAAGTCGTCATTCATGGCATTGAAGCACTTTTGACTCCACTCAACAAAGTCGAAGCCAGTCGTTTCCTTAGCAGTATCGAGTGAATCGAGAAGGGATAGCCCTTGCATCAATTTTGAAAACCCTTTTTCAGAAGCAAGCATAGCATCATTGCTGAAATCAAGGACTGATCGATAATGCGCCTGAAGCATAAAAAATCGAGTGACAGCGGGGGAGAAAGGACGCTCCATGATTTCATTTTTTCCGCTGAAGATTTCATCAGGTAAAATATTATTCCCTGTACTTTTTGCCATTTTTTTACCATTCAGAGTCAGCATATTTGCATGTACCCAATAATTGGCTGGCGAACATTTGGAAACGGCCTCACCTTGTGCGATTTCGCACTCATGGTGCGGGAACTTCAAGTCCATGCCCCCTCCGTGGATATCAAAATGTTTGCCAAGATACTTGGTGCTCATTGCTGTACACTCCAAATGCCAACCTGGAAAACCATCGCCCCAAGGAGAAGGCCAGCGCATAATGTGTTCGGGTTGTGCTTTTTTCCATAACGCAAAGTCTTGTGGATTATGCTTTTCGCTTTGTCCACTTGTCTCACGGGTATTGTGGATCATATCCTCAAGCTTTCTTCCACTTAGTTTTCCGTATGTCGAACTTTCATTGAATTTCAACACATCAAAGTAAACAGAACCCTCTACTTCGTAAGCAAAACCAGCATCCAAAATCTGTTTGACCAACTCGATCTGTTCAACAATATGTCCCGTAGCGGTTGGCTCAATACTCGGCGGTAGGGTGTTAAATTTGGCAAGTGTTTTGTGAAAATCAACGGTGTATTTCTGAACCACTTCCATGGGTTCAATTTCCTCAATTCTCGCTTTCTTAGCGATACGGTCTTCCCCTTCATCAGCGTCATTTTCCAAATGCCCTGCATCTGTAATATTGCGTACATATCTCACCTTAAAACCCAAGTGCTTTAGGTATCTAAAGATGATGTCAAATGAGATAAATGTTCTGCAATTTCCAAGGTGAACATTATTGTAAACGGTTGGTCCACAAACATACATCCCAACCATATTCCCGTGAAGGGGTACAAATTCCTCTTTGGTTCCGCTTAGGGAATTATAAATTTGAATACGCTGTTCAGCAATGGATTTCATGATCGTTTAGAATGCGGTTTCTAGCCGTAGATATTCTAAAAATTCTTTTTTGACTTCGGTCTTATTGAATGCGCCACCAAATTCTGCTGTAATCGTACTGCAATCCACGTCGCGAATTCCTCTCGAGTTGACACACAAGTGCTTTGCGTCGATGACACAAGCAACGTCCTTGGTTTCGAGGGCAGACTGTAGCATATGTACAACCTGACGAGTAAGGCGTTCTTGAACCTGAGGTCTTTTGGCAAAGTAATCAACGATTCGATTCATTTTGGATAATCCAATCACAGTGCCGTTGGAAATATAAGCGACATGCGCTCTTCCTACGATGGGCAATAAATGATGTTCACAAGTCGAGTAGAGTGTAATATTTTTCTCTACCAACATATGACCGTATTTGTACTTGTTGTCGAAAGTGGAAAGCTTTGGTGAGCGTTTGGGATTGAGGCCTCCAAAGATCTCTTGAACAAACATTTTTGCCACTCGTTTTGGTGTTCCTTTCAGACTGTCATCAGTCATGTCCATACCCAAAGTTTCCAAGATGTTTGCGACATCATTTTCGATTCGCGAGATTTTTTCTTCATCAGAAAGATCAAAAGCATCTTCACGCAAAGGAGTCAATGCAGAACTGCTTTGGTGGTCATTCGCGTCAAAGTCTTCTAAGGTTTCTTGTAGTAATTTGTCAAATTTCATTGCATCCATATAGAATACAAAGATACTTATTTATAAGATTAGGTTGACAAGCTTTTATTTCTGCTAAAACTTGAAGTTCCAACTTACGGTAAATTGCTGTAAATCGATGTCATTGATTGCTCGATCAACCAGTCCAGTATCGTATAGTTGATGACTTTGACGTTGCTCACTGTTTAACATAGATAAATTGATGACACTCGACTTGAAATTAAAACCGATACCGAAAGAATATCCCGAGCGATCTCCTAGGATACTCGAATTGCTGTATGGGGACTCTTCAAGATGATAACCAGCCCGAAGACTCACACCGCCTTGTCGATATTCACCCCCGATTCGGTAGCTTGACGTTGAAGTCCAGCTTTGATCGATTTGATCATTGAGCGCAATAAACACATTATTATCGTTGGGTCCAATGTGTGTGTTTTGATAGCTTTTTAAGGTATAATCAAATGAGACTACCCCCCTAGAACCAAAAATATACGCCAAACTCCCTCGCAACTCACTCGGTGTTTTGATGGTATAATCTTCGTAAACATTCACAGTATTGGTCAAGTCGAGGACATCATTGAATGAGTTTCCGTCAGCATCATTTGATTTTGTTTCCAAAAACTGTGAAAACTCATCTTTCAATGAATACCAGGTTGGCGATTTATAGCTTGCGCCCAATCGAATGTTTTTATTAGGTGTGGCAATGGCACCAAATTGTAAAGAGACGCCACCACCATAGGTATAGAGATCGTTTTGAAAATAGATTTCACGCAAAGGGGAGTCTGTATCATATCCGCTTTCGGTTGTTGAACGGATTTGGCGATATTCAATACCAGAGATATTCATATTTACTCCCAAGTATATCCAATCATTATACTTACCCGAAATGGTAAATGCCATATCCCATTTATCTCCTCTTGTTTTGATGTTGTGATTGTGTTGCACAGAGGAATATATCGCATTGGAAACAAACAAGCCATCATCCTCGAAGTAATCAAAAATATAGCCTTGGTATCCTAAAAATGCCTGCTGGTATTCAAATCCATATCCAGCAGACTTTCCAAAAAATTGGTAAACATCTCGGATTGTTTCCCCGTCACTCAATCCAAACACCCCCCCATTTTTTCCAGCTGCATAATCTAGAAAATAGGTGTCCAAGCCATTCTCAGAATTCGTGCCGTTAATTTGAATCGTATTGTTGTAGGAGCTTTGCATCTGTGCGTTAAATCCAAAAGCAATTTTTTTCCATGCTACATCTGCATTGTTGTTTTTCAGTATCAATACCCCACCAATCTGATTGAGTCCACTATTTCGATTTTCAGTGGGAGTAGAGGAGCCGAAATATGAAGTATTGTTTGTGGTTGATTGTGTCGATGTGCTCAAGCCAAACTGATTGGCGTTGAATACGGCACTCGCTGCAGGATTGGTATGAATGGCAGAAAGATTGCCGCCCAAGGCGCCAAACGCACCAGACATGGCTTCAAAACGAGCGTTTCCGCTGATGTTTTCCTGGGTAATGACATGAACCAAATCAAGGTTTTGAGCAGGCAATGTCCAAAAACTCAAAAAAGCAATAAAAAATAGGTGTATACGGGTTTTCATAAACATGGAATTAGTCATTGATACTTATCTTCTACCACTACTGGATGACCTAGACGATGATCCACTTGAACTTCTAGAGCTGCTCGAGCTTCCAGAGCTGTAGGAACGATTGCTTGACCTAGATGTATTGTAATTGTTATTTGAGGATCTTGTTTGCCTAGATTGGTCTGAATTGTTTGATCCAGAGACATTGTTGCGATTCGAACTCGATCGATAGTTTCGCTTATTTGAGTAATCTCGTGTCATAAAATTAGACGCATTATTTTGTTCACTTTCTTTTGCTGTCGAAGTCGGTGCGCTACTCGATGTACGCCGGCTTACATTGTAGTTTACTGTGCTGATGCTGCCATTTGGAGAATGCCGTTGAATTTGGTACGAATCCCCACTCAAAGAGTTTGTAGAATTACTTCTCATGTTGGAAGCTCCCCTTGCTGGAGTGCCTCGCCGCCCGCTACTTGCTACATACTGTTTTGGATTTGTGTAGTAACTCGATCCGTAATAATGATAGTAAGGGTTGAAGCCATAATAGGAATGGGGATAATATGCATAATATGGGCTGTAGTGTGACCATCCGTAATAATAAGGCTCGTAGTAATATGACCAAGAATACCAAGGTCGATATCGATGATGTCTCACCCACGGGCGATAGTAATAGTTGTTCCATTGATAGTTGTAATCATGATAAAACCCATGCGATTCATAGCCATAAACATTGATGTTGATATTGTTTATATCTCGATTGCTTTGCGAGGGTGTGGAAAGCGAATCTATTTCCACATCTCGATTATTGTCAACTAATTCTTTTGCTTTATCACCAAAATACTTTTTATAGTATTTGCCATCGGTGTTCTTGGTGTATCGTTTTTTTGGCGGAGGAGTATCGCCATAAATCCCGTCATTGTAGTATCCAACTGGGCTAAAAGACCCACAACTATTGATGAGAAACAAAATGGCAAACAAAGGCAACAAAAAAAATGTGTTGGAAATTTGTGTTTTCATAATGACACGATTGCGGGTTAAACTCTTCAAATTTAATTAGCTTTGCTAAAAGTAACATTTCAAATTTTATGCCAAACTAAAAATGGGGCAAAATTTAACAACACGGAGTCAAGATTATTCAAAGTGGTACAACGAACTTGTTGTTCGAGCAGATTTAGCTGAAAATTCAGCTGTCCGCGGATGCATGGTGATCAAACCCTATGGCTATGCGATATGGGAGCGTATGCAAAGTGAGCTGGACAAGATGTTTAAAGACTCGGGTCATTCCAACGCATACTTTCCTTTGTTTGTTCCAAAAAGTCTGTTTGAAGCCGAAGAAAAAAATGCAGAGGGCTTTGCGAAAGAATGTGCAATTGTTACCCATTATCGTTTGGAAAACGATCCTGAGCGTGCTGGAAAACTTCGCGTTGACCCAAATGCCAAACTAGAAGAGGAGCTTATTGTAAGACCAACAAGTGAGGCAATCATTTGGAACACCTATAAAAATTGGATTCAGTCTTACAGAGATCTACCAATTCTTCTCAATCAGTGGGCCAATGTGGTTCGTTGGGAAATGCGGACTCGTTTGTTTTTGCGCACTGCTGAATTTTTGTGGCAAGAGGGTCATACAGCGCATGCGACCAAGGAGGAGGCAGTTGCAGAAACCATTCAAATGAACCAAATCTATGCAAAGTTTGTTGAGGATTTTATGGGGATTCCTGTGATTCAAGGAATCAAATCGGAGAGTGAACGTTTTGCAGGAGCAATCGAAACCTATTGCATTGAGGCACTGATGCAAGACGGAAAAGCTTTGCAAGCAGGGACTGCCCATTTTTTAGGTCAAAATTTTGCCAAAGCATTCGATGTAAAATTCGCAAACAAAGAAGGTGGGTTAGATTATGTATGGGCAACTTCATGGGGTGTTTCTACGCGATTGATGGGTGCTTTGATTATGACACATAGCGATGACAAGGGTTTGGTGCTTCCACCCAATCTCGCACCATTTCAGGTGGTTATCGTGCCGATTTATAAAGGAGATGAGCAGAAAATAGAGATATTGGATCATGCCAAAAAACTTTATAAGGATTTAGACGCAGCAGGCGTACGAGTTAAGTTGGATGATCGAGATACTCACACACCTGGTTACAAATTCAATGATTATGAGCTTAAGGGAGTTCCCATTCGACTGGGAATTGGACCAAAAGACATTGAAAAAGGGACAGTTGAGTTAGCTCGCCGAGATATTTTGACCAAGTCTTTTGTGTCTCAAGATGATTTAGCTTCACATGTCAATAACCTTCTTTCCGAAATTCAGAGCAATTTGTTTGATCGGGCACTTACGTTTCGTGAAAGCCATACCACGGTTTGTGATTCTTATGAGGATTTTAAAAAGGTATTGGAGTCCAAAGGGGGATTTATTTCAGCTCATTGGGATGGAACTGCAGAGACAGAAATGAAAATCAAACAAGAAACCAAGGCGACAATTCGCTGCATTCCTATCGACAAGGAGAAGGAGGAAGGCAAATGTATTTATTCTGGCAAGCCCTCAAGTCAGCGTGTGCTTTTTGCAAAAGCGTATTAAAGCTGAATTATTTTTTTGGTGTTCTCCATCAAATCTGTATAGTTCAACCTTAACCCATTCTTGTTTTTCAAAACCGTTGTCATACTCACCGTTTGGATGTCACTACTTCTCTTCAGGTATATAGGGTGATTTTTGTAAAAAATACACTTTTTATGAAAGGATGATGTCGTGGTTTCAATATCTGATTTGCTTACAATTAGAGACTTGAATTCAGCATTCAATTTTTTCATTATCACATTTTCATATATACTGCTAGAGCACAAGACAAAAGGAGTAGACATTGTACGTTTGTTCTGCTTGAGATGCAAACCGTCCCATTGATATTGTGTGATAACTTGCGTGTGTAAACAAAAGGACAGGAATGTAAACGGGGCTACATCAAGCAGCTCATTTTCGCTTAGATTTGCTTTGCCTTGGATTAGCTGATTAATAAAAATGTTCCCTCTGCTATTTGATGGAATTTTTGGTGATATCCCCTCCGCATTTAGTATGCACCCAACTACAGACTTTGTTACGTTAATTCCGATCCAAGAGCCACCAGATTTTGTGTCTCTTGGAAATATAAGTTTTTGATTGTCAACGATGTGTTGCTCTGGCGGTTTGGCCACTCGACTGCAAACTTCGTCTCTATTAAAATTCAATACAAAACCATCATTTGTTGGGGCATAACTGAGAAGACACATTAGGATTTACGGTGCATTAGGGTGGAGGGAGCAACGCCAAATTCTTCGTGTAGACAATGTCCGAGTTCCAGAGAAACTAGACCGATTTTGATAAAATATTGGTGATGTATGCAGTGATCAAGACAGTAGACCAATTCTCTTGAAAATGAGGTTGTGATTGGATTGATCCCCATGTCCGTGTCAAAATTACAATTTTCAAATCGTAGTGGCTTGGATTCAAATTTTGATGCGAATTCATCTAGCTGAACCAAAATTTCATCTATGGCTAATGCACAAGATTTTGGAAGTTTTTCAATCAATTGATTCCTTTTTCGCAGGTCGTAGTTAATGACTTGCCCTTGCAGTTGGGATAACAAACATGTGTAAAACTCAACGATATGTCTCATGTGCTGACCGATGCTACTTCCCGATAAGGTGTCTAAGGGCCTAGAGTATACATCCTCGGAGAGTATAATGGTAAGTTTTTTGATTTCAAGTAGTGCTGATTTATGGCTTTGGAAATTCATTAGCAGATATTTTTTTGGGTAATGATTGTGTAGGACCCTTTTAGGAAATCTGAAAAGGAGTAGGGGGGGTCATTTTTTTTTCTTTGCTAAGTTGATAAATCACTTTCATGTGATAAAAGATACTTTTATATGCCTGACCTATGCTTTGTTTCGTATCATAGATATGGATTGGCTCTGCATTTACGCCATTGATTTCAAGAATTTTGATGCCTTTATTATCTTTAAATGCCTCCCAGTTCGCAATTTTCATATCAATTCGTCCATAATCAAACTCGGGTAAATGTGTCATAAATGTTTTCAGCCATCTGTAAATATCTTTGTTGATGCGGTGATTTGCGTTGCAAAAACGAGTTCCAAGGTTATGATTCCCAATGGGTTCAATAATCACTGTTTTATCTTTTTGTAAAACATTGCTCCACTCGTTTTGATATTTGTTTTTAAAATATGGAACCCGATGTGCGACTCTGAAATCTTTAAGAATTAAGTCACCTAGCGTACTTTTTCCATTTCCTGTAACACTGCAAAATAACTTTTCACACAGGGACGTAATTTGTAAATCCCCTGTTTGGGTTTTGTGCACTAAAATTCCCAGTTCAATCGGATAGCAGACAAATTCCTGGATGAGGTAGGTTTGCTGTTTGATTTTTTGAACTAAATGCTTAAGATCATTTTCATTCTCCAACTTGTGAACACCTTTTCCTCTCTCTGCATTATCTGGCTTTGCAATGATTGGAAACGCAATCCTTTTGATGAGTCTGTTTTGATTTATCGTTTCAAATGAATCACTAGGATTTATCAAAATTGTTTTGGGAATCAATCTGTCTGGCAGCTTTGATAGGGTTTCGATTTTGGAACTTAAGATCGCACCGCCGAATTTCATTCCAGAGTTGAGTTTGGTGAAATAAAGCATTGATCTCGATTTGATTGCTAGAAATACATAATAAAAATACGCGGGTATATAAAATAGCCAAAATGGCCAAAACTCATAATTCGTTGTACGTATCCAATATCCTCGTAAAGTCATTGCTATTCTATGCGCATTATGCATTGCTTTTCTCGATGCCCATTTCGATTACACACAAGATGATTACTGCAACGCCCATAATAAACAGTTGTCCCCCATCATTTTGTCCATTCCAGCGGACAACAATTCCCAATGGAGTGAACAAATGAGCGCCTACAGCGCCAATCATTAACAAGCCTGTTAAGGTGTTGGCAATGCTTTTCGTTGTTGGAAGAAGTATTGCAATTGCAAGCACGAGTTCAATGCCACCGAGAAGAAACCGCCCCCATGGCTCTACACCAAGGGTTGAAAAAACATGAATGGCTTGCTCGTGGCTCCCAAACTTAAAATATAGAGATTGCAATAATATGATGGCGACAAGTAGTCGTAATGTAAATGAGATTTTGTATTTCATGATATCAATAGGTTTAATCAATAATTTTTTGCCAGTTTTCTTCAGCACTTTGTTTTAACACGTCGTGATTTTTTATCCACTTTTCTCTCGTGTCGTTAAAGTATGATTTATAGAAAAGATATAATTCCCCATTTTCGATGGTATAAGAAAGTGGGTCAACATCAACTTTTTTAGCATAATCCCCAATTGCGTATGCACACCAACCGCCATATTTTGGCAAATATCTTGTTGGATCGTTGATGAAGAGGTCTTTGTTTTCTTGGGATGAAAAATAAAACAGAAGACCTTGATATTGACTCGAAATCGATGACTTTCCTTTGATGGGCTTGTTTTCAAAAAAGTAGCTTACCAAATCATAGCCATCACCAACGAGTTTTAGACTTGCGGTGTTGAAATGGGCGATATCGATATCCTTCAGCTGTTTAGGTCCAAAGGAATAAATAAACAGTATACAGAAAATTAAGGGAATTGATTTTTGGGGCATGTTATGGGGTTTTGTGTAAATGTAAAGAAAATTAATAAACATTATAAAAACAATTTTATTAATCGTTTTGGTACAAAACATATTAAAATTAATTGCATTATCATTTTTTTCAATTAAATTTGCCACCTGAAATAAAAAAGGCCCGTTCGTCTATCGGCTAGGACGCCAGGTTTTCATCCTGGTAAGAGGGGTTCGATTCCCCTACGGGCTACAAAATATAAAAACACTATGGCTAACCATAAGTCCGCTTTAAAAAACATACGCTCCGACGAGACAAAACGTCTTCGTAACCGTTTGCAACACAAAACGATGCGCAATGCGTTGAGAGATTTTCAGGAAATCAAAACCAAAAAAGCTGCTACCAAAGCACTCCCTACGTTGATTTCTATGATTGACAAGCTAGCTAAGCGCAATATCATTCATGCGAATAAAGCTGCAAACTTAAAATCTAAATTAACAAATCATGTAGCTTCTTTATAAGTTGCATTGACACCAAAAAAAAAAGGGCTTCCATTGGAAGCCCTTTTTTTGTTTGTCTCGTTTTTTTAGTTATTCATTGAAATCAAAAATTCTTCATTATTGAGTGTTCTCTTAATTCGATTTTCAATAAACTCCATCGCCTCAACGGGGTTCATGTCTGCAAGGTATTTTCTCATCACCCACATTCTTTGAACGTTGTTTTCGTCGAGTAGCATATCATCTCTACGCGTGCTTGAAGAAACCAAATCAATAGCAGGGAAAATTCTACGATTTGAAATTCTACGATCAAGTTGAAGCTCCATGTTACCCGTACCCTTAAACTCTTCAAAAATAACTTCATCCATCTTCGATCCAGTTTCTGTCAATGCAGTAGCAATTATCGATAAAGATCCTCCATTTTCGATATTTCTCGCTGCTCCAAAGAAACGTTTTGGTTTGTGCAATGCATTGGCATCAACACCACCACTTAAAATTTTTCCAGAAGCAGGTTGAACTGTGTTATACGCTCGTGCTAAACGAGTAATTGAATCGAGAAGTATCACCACATCGTGGCCACATTCCACCAATCTTTTTGCCTTTTCAAGAACGATGTTTGCAACTTTCACATGTCTATCAGCTGGCTCGTCAAAAGTAGAAGCAACGACTTCCCCTTTTACGTTACGTTGCATATCGGTTACTTCCTCTGGTCTTTCATCAATCAAAAGAATGATTTGATAGACTTCTGGGTGATTCGCTGCAATGGCATTGGCAACTTCCTTTAACAACATTGTCTTACCAGTTTTGGGTTGCGACACAATCATTCCACGTTGCCCTTTTCCAATGGGGGAGAACAAGTCCATGATTCGAGTTGATATTGTGCTTTCCTTTTCGGCAATTTTGAATTTTTCATTGGGAAACAATGGGGTTAAGTGCTCAAATGAAACGCGATCACGAACTACATTTGGGCTTAGCCCATTTATTGTGCTTACCTTGACAAGGGGGAAAAATTTCTCTCCCTCTTTTGGAGGACGCACATGCCCAAGAACGGTATCACCTGTTTTTAAGCCAAAGAGACGAACTTGCGACTGAGATACATAAATATCATCGGGAGATGAAAGATAGTTGTAATCGGAAGACCGTAAAAAACCATAGCCCTCAGGCATCATTTCCAACACCCCTTCACTTTCGATGATTCCTTCAAACTCGTAATCAGGTTGGCGGTACTTGTTTCGAGTGTCTTTATTGTGAGTATCTACTTTCTTATTTTGTTGAACTTTTTTCTTCTCTTCGGTTTGCTGTTGTTGGCCATTATTGTTTTGACGTTGTTTATCAGCTTTTGGCTTTTGGTTTTTAGCTTTGTCGGGAGTTTCTTTTTTGATGGGTTTTTTGGCTTCGGGATCTGCTTGTTTTTCCTTTTTTTCCTCTGGTTGGCTGGCAATGTGATCAATGATAGTATAAGCAAGATCCAATTTCTTTTGTCCGGCAATCCCTTTGATCCCTAAATTTTTTGCAATTTCTTGTAATTCAGGAAGCTTTTTTGATTTTAATTCAGCGATTTCTAACATTATATAGTTGAAAAATAAATAATATGGAAGTAAATTATTGGAATGAAGTTTTTCCAATTGTTTCACAAATATACAACTATTTTTTACTTTTGCTGAAACTTTGTCGGTGTTACAGCGAATTCAATCCATTTATCTACTATTTGTTTTTCTCATTCAGTTGTCGGGATTTATTTTCCTTCCGAACCGTTTGTTGTTTTCTGGTGTTTCTATTGAAGTCAATCACTCTTATATTTTGCTCATATCCAACCTCTTACTGATTGCTGTTCCGTTTTGGAATATTTTTCAATTTCGGAACAGAAAACGCCAATTTGTTCTGAATCGAGTTCTATTGCTGATTACACTTTGCCTATTGTTCAATCAATGTGTCGGGTATTTCTATGCAGATAATAATGAAACTCACCAGCTTTTGGTTTGCGTTGTTACTATGCTTACTGTCATTTTTCTCTCGCTTGCCAACAAGGCAATAAAACGCGATGAAGATTTGGTTCGATCTGCCGATCGCCTTCGGTAAAGTTTATCGCTTGACTTCGATAACTTCCATATTCTTTATCTCTTCTTTAGCGATTTCGAAGCGCACCATTGTTCGAACCTTGTGAAACCCATATTTTCCAATGGCTCCAGGGTTGATAAATAAGACTTGATGGGTTTTGTCAAACTGAATTCTTAATATGTGAGCGTGCCCACAAATAAAAATTTTGGGTTGGACAGATTTGAGCTGTTGGCTTACTCCCTTTGCGTAACGACCAGGTCTTCCACCAATATGAGTCATAAATACACGAACTCCTTCACATGTAAACACCAAATCTTTTGGAAAGCTTTCTCTCAGTTCAGCACCGTCAATATTGCCATACACAGCACGAAGGGGCTTATTGATGGATATTGTGTCTGTCACTTCAATTGACCCAATATCCCCAGCATGCCATACCTCGTCTGACTCATTCACATACCCCATGATGTGGTCGTCGATATAGCTATGCGTGTCGGAAAGTAAAAGTATTTTTTTCATTTGCGATGAAAGCAGTGGTGATAGAAACAATATCTTTGTCAAACAAAAATAATACTCCTTGCGTTATTTTATAGAACTATCTTACGATGGTACTCTTTTTGTTGGTTGGCAACGACAGCCAGAGGGCGATAGCGTTCAGTCATGTTTGGAAGATGCTTTGTCAATTTTATTTCGCAAACCGCTCAGCATTGTTGGTGCTGGTCGCACCGACGCAGGGGTACATGCGCATCAATTGTTTGCTCATGTTGACCTTGATGAACATATCGAACTGGACTTGAAGTCTCGCCTCAATAAGCTCCTTCCAAAAGAGATTGCAATCCGCAACATTATCGCTGTTGCCCAAGATGCTCACGCACGCTTTGATGCGATTAGCAGGAGTTATCGTTACCACATTACCTCACAAAAAAATCCCTTTTTGCAAAATCGTTCCTATCAGTTTTCCAAGCCCTTAGATGTCGAATTGATGAATCAAGCAGCTAAAATCTTAATCGATCATGAGGATTTTAAGTGTTTTTCAAAATCAAAAACAGATGTCAAGACGTATATATGTGATATCCAACATGCGCACTGGAAACAAAATGGAAGTGAATTGGTTTTCTTCATTCAGTCAAATCGTTTTTTGAGAAATATGGTTCGGGCTATTGTGGGTACGCTTATTGAAGTTGGTTTGAGAAAAATCAGTATTTCAGATTTTGAAGCAATACTTGCGAGTCGTGATCGGAGTCAAGCAGGATACTCTGTTCCAGCCCATGGTCTCTATCTCGAAAAAGTAAACTATCCAAAGCATATATTTGCGGTATGAGTTCTAAAGTAACAGGTTCTATTTTAGATGTGTCTCTCTTTAAGAGACTCATGCAATATGTCCGTCCATACAGATTTACGTTTGTTTTTGTTCTTACGGCAGCGATTTTACTCTCTGTTTTTTCAACCCTAAACCCGTATTTGTTAAAAATAACAGTTGATGACTACATTACGCTAAAAGACTATGACGGTATGCTGGTATTTATTGGCATCATGACGGGAGTTTTGTTTTTTGAGGTCTTTTTTCAGTTTTCGTTTATTTATTTTGCAAATTGGCTTGGACAGCGAGTCGTTTACGATCTCCGAAGAGAACTGTTTAGAAGGATGATTGGCTTTCGGATGACCTTTTTCGACAAGTCAGCAGTTGGTCGATTGGTTACACGAGCGGTCAATGACATCGAAACCATTGCCAGCATTTTTAGCCAGGGCTTGTTTATGATCATTGCCGATTTACTCAAAATGCTAATCGTAGTCGGGGTAATGCTAAGTGTGAGTTGGAAACTGTCCCTTATTGTTTTTGCAGTTCTTCCAGTGATTTTGTTTGCCACACGAAAATTTCAAAAAGCAATGAAATTCGCATTTGACGAGGTGCGAACCCAGGTCGCTAATCTCAATACTTTTGTTCAGGAGAGAATTTCGGGTATGCATATTGTTCAACTTTTTGCTCGTGAACATCAAGAGTACCAATCCTTTCAAAAGATCAATGAAAAACATAAAAAAGCTTGGTTGAAAACGGTTTGGTATAACTCCATTTTCTTTCCGATAGCAGAACTTTCTACATCGATTACAATTGGGTTATTGGTTTGGTATGGTGGTTTGAGCGTAATTGCGCAGGAAAATGGAATCACTCTGGGCTCGATCTTTTTGTTTATTCAACTTACGCAAATGTTGTTTCGTCCCTTGCGTCAAATTGCGGATAAGTTTAATGCTCTTCAAATGGGGATGGTTGCCGTTCAGCGCGTCTTTGATTTAATGGATACGGACAGCCATATTCCTGATTATGGTTCCCTTGAAGCCAAAGATATTAAGGGGAAAATTTCATTTCAGAACGTTGTTTTTTCTTACAAAGAAGGTGAGACTGTGATCAATGACATTTCATTTGATATGAAGGCAGGAGAAAATATAGCCATCGTCGGCGCTACTGGAGCTGGAAAATCAACAATCATCAATCTGCTTAGCCGATTTTATGATATTAAACAGGGAAGTATTAGCGTTGATGGCAAGAACATTAACTCCTATAAGCTTTCGTCATTGAGAAACGCAATTGCTGTAGTTCTTCAAGATGTGTTTTTGTTTGCAGATACGATTCAAAACAACATCAGCATGTGGGACTCATCGATCAGCGAGGAAGAGGTAATGGAGGCCGCCAAGTACATTGGAATTGATAAATTCATATCTAAACTTCCAGGAAAACTTCAATATGATGTCAAAGAACGCGGTGCCATGCTTTCTGGCGGTCAACGTCAACTCATAGCTTTTTTAAGGGCGTATGTGTCAAACCCTTCAATACTTGTCTTGGATGAAGCCACCTCATCCGTTGACGGGGAAACAGAAGAGTTGATTCAGGTTGCAACAGACCGATTGACTGAGGGGAAAACAGCAATCATAATCGCACACCGTTTAGCGACTGTTCAAAAAGCAGATCGTATTATCGTGATGGACAATGGGAAGATTGTTGAGATGGGCTCCCATGAAAAACTACTACAAATTGAGGGTGGGTTTTATCAAAATCTTCACAATGTGCAATTGCTTCAAAAGCAAGAAACGGTCTAGCTTAAATCTTCTTCAATTATTTCGATGAGATTATCATTGCTTGTAAAGGACACAAATTCCCCATTTTTGATATAGGAGATTTTTCCGCTCTCCTCAGAAACAACAAGAACTGTCGCATCTGTTTTTTCAGAAATACCAACTGCTGCACGGTGTCTAAGTCCATATCGAACTGGTATATCAGACTGCTCGCTGATCGGTAAAGCGACACGTGTTGCTACAATGCGGTTTCCGTCAATCACGACTGCTCCGTCGTGCAATGGCCCTCCTTTGAAGAAAATACTTTCAATGACAGGAGTTGAAATATCCATACTCACTTGATCTCCTGAATCTTTAAACATATCCAGACTGGTGTTACGCTCAAAAACAATTAATGCCCCAATGTTTTGAGCGCTTAGCTCTGAACAGGCATTTACCACAATTTTCGCTTCCGAATTATTGATAGACTCACTATTGGTTAAGATATTCCAATACCGTCTAAAGTTTTTTGGGTTTGCTAGGTTAGTTGATCCCACGGTAAGCAATAGTTTTCGAATTTCTTGCTGGAAAACGACAATGAGCGCAAATACACCTACACTGATAAAACCTCCCAAAATATTACTTAACACCTTCATTTGAAGGATATCTGTGAGCTTCCAAATCAAATACACAATTACAATTCCTGTGAAAATGTTGATAGCAGCAGTACCTTTTACAAGTCGGTAGATATAGTACAATAGTATGGCTACAAGGACAATGTCGAGGATGTCAATAATGCGAACTTGCAGAAAATCGAGTGGGTTCAAATGAAATTTTTTATAAAATTAAGTAAAATTCATCAAGCTTAGGTTGTTGGAGTCGATTCCTGTTGGCTCAAATAACTTACAAGTTGAAAAACTTGTACGGCTTCTTTCACGTCATGTGCACGAAGTATGGAGGCACCTTTTTGTACAGCAATTGTATGGATTGCTGTTGTGCCGTTTAATGCGTTTTCGGCATCTACATCTACAATTTTTTGAATCATCGACTTTCTTGAAACGCCGACCAAAAGGGGACAACCAAGAGAATGAAATTTCTCAAGTTGATTTAAAAGCTGATAATTGTGGGAGAGGGTTTTTCCAAATCCAAAACCTGGGTCGAGAATCAGTTGTTCAATTCCCAATTGCGACGCCCGATTGCAGAACCGTTCAAGAGCAGCAAATACATCACTCACTACATTTTGATAAGTGGGTTTTTTTTGCATTGTTTTTGGGGTTCCCTGCATATGCATAGCAATATAAGGCACACCCAGTGACGCTACGGCTTCTAGCATTCGTTTGTCCGTCATGCCGGCTGAAATATCATTGACAATTGCAGCCCCAGATTCAACAGCTTTCTCAGCAACTACGCTAGAGTTGGTGTCTATCGAAATGACAGCTTTGGGGAAGCTTTTTAAAATGGTTGAAATGGCAGGGATAACACGCTCGATTTCTTCTTTTGGAGATACTGGGTCAGAGCCAGGCCTTGAGCTTGCCCCTCCAATATCGATAAAACTTGCACCTTCGTTGAGCATGCGCTTTGTCTGCGCCAGAACTTTTTCATCCTCCATGAACTTTCCACCATCATAGAAAGAGTCGGGGGTGACGTTTAGCACGCCCATTACGTGCCCTTGTGATAGGTTAATTGATGTTGAATTACAGTTAATAATCATTCAAAAATGAATTGAGAAAGAATAGATTTTTAAAAAAATTTGACCGAAATTTACACAAAAGTTTTTCATCTTGGCTACTACGGACAAGCAGTTTGATACTGCAGTGCAAATATGCAGGGATTTATTTGAGAAAAAAATGCACGATTATGGCTGTGCATGGCGAATTCTCCGTGTGTCGTCGTTGACCGATCAAATTTTCATTAAAGCCCAGCGAATTCGCACCTTGCAGCAGAGCAAAACACAACGTGTGGATGAAGGTCAATTTTCAGAATTTATTGGCATTGTAAATTATTGCGTGATGGCCTTGATTCAAATCGAGAAGGGAGTAGCAGATCAACCCGATATGTCAGCGGAAGAAGTATTGTCTCATTATAACGCTCAAATTGGCATTGCGAAGTCTTTGATGCAAAACAAAAACCATGATTATGGAGAGGCCTGGCGCGATATGCGGGTAAGCTCTCTGACCGATCTTATTCTACAAAAATTGCTTCGTGTCAAACAGATTGAGGACAACGACGGGCAAACTTTAGTGAGCGAAGGCCTTGCTGCCAATTATCAAGACATGATCAATTACGCAATTTTTTCTCTCATACATTTAGAAAATTCATGAATTTTTTAAAAAGAATATCATCGATAATGATCACGCTTTGGGGTGTAGCCACGGTCATTTTCTTTTTGTTTAGCGTACTTCCTGGTGATCCTGCCCAAATGATGTTGGGGCAAAACGAAAACAGCGAGGAACTCATATTGATTCAACAAAAATTTGGTTTTGATCAACCAATCCTAAGGCAATATATCAACTATCTGAATGATTTGAGTCCAATTTCGATTCACCCTCAATTTCATGATTTTAATAGTCTGTCAACGAACCAATACAGCTACGTAAGTATTTTTAATTTGGGAGAGAGAACACTTGTTTTGAAATGGCCTTATCTAAGAGAATCATATCATAAAAGTGGTGTACAAGTCAGTCAAGTGATTCAGGAGACCCTTCCAAATACCGCGATACTTGCTGTGGCTGCGCTATTGATTGCGATTTGCTTTGGACTATTATTTGGGGTCTTATCCGCCATTTACGTGCATAGCTCTATAGATCGCATTTTGCAATTGGTCAGTACGATGGGGATGAGTTTACCTTCTTTTTTTAGTGCGATTCTTGTCGCTTGGATATTTGGGTTTTTACTACATGAATATACATTTTTTGATATGACAGGAAGTTTGTATGTTCTTGATGATATGGGGGAATTTTATCACATTGCTTGGAAAAACCTTATTCTCCCTGCATTTGTTTTGGGGATTCGCCCTCTGGCTGTTGTTACCCAATTGATGAGAAATTCCTTATTGGATGAATGGAATCGTGCTTATGTCAAAACCGCTCGCGCAAAGGGATTGTCTATGCCTGTTATCATTTGGAAGCATATGTTAAAAAACGCATTAAATCCCGTCATTACAGCTCTTTCAGGATGGTTTGCTAGCATGCTGGCAGGAGCGGTGTTTGTCGAATATATTTTTGGATGGAATGGAATTGGGAAGGAAATTGTGAACGCGCTGAATGTTCTCGATATTCCAGTCCTCATGGGGTCGGTGCTCACCGTTTCATTTTTATTTATCGTGATTAACCAAGTTGTGGATTTACTCTACGCTTATCTCGACCCCAAAGTACAATTAAATTAAATTATGAGAAAACAAATCGTTGCAGGAAACTGGAAAATGAATAAAACCGAATCGGAAACGATTCAACTTATCGAGGAACTCAAACAACAAGATTTAAAGAGTGAGGTTGAGGTCTTTGTCGCTCCAACTTTTGTTAATCTATCAGCGGCAGTCAAAGCGACCAAAGACAGTCGTATTCATGTTGCAGCTCAAAATATGCATCAATCGGTCAGTGGTGCATTCACAGGAGAGATTTCATCAGCTATGCTACTTGACATTGGTGTTCAACATGTGATTTTGGGTCATTCAGAACGTCGTGCCTTTTTTGGTGAAACCGATGAGCTCCTAAAAGAAAAGGTTCAAAATGCTTTGCAAGCAGGGTTGCATATTATTTTTTGTTTCGGAGAGGAGCTTGAAGAGCGCAAATCAGAGACACATTTTGATGTTGTCAAACGACAGTTGTCTACTGCCTTATTTGATTTAGATGCATCACAGTGGCAACAAATTGTGTTGGCATATGAACCCGTATGGGCAATTGGAACTGGAGAAACAGCATCACCTGAACAAGCACAAGAAATGCATGCCTTTATACGTTCCCTGGTTCGCGAAAACTATGATAACACTTGCGCAGATACATTGTCCATTCTTTATGGTGGAAGTGTAAAGCCAGCAAATGCAACTGAAATTTTTGCACAAGCTGATGTGGACGGTGGACTGATTGGAGGTGCTTCCCTTCAATCTGAGGATTTTGCAGCCATTGTCAATGGATTCTAATGATATTTATATTGAGATTGACTTTTATGTTTCTCCACCTGATGATGGAAGGGATATACTTCTAGCATTCTTATCGGAACAACTGTTTGAAAGTTTTTTAGAGACCAAGACAGGTCTTCGTGCTTATATAAAACAAGCAGATTGGAATCGTATTGATGTTCAGCAGTCGTTATCCCTAATGCCCTCTGCATTTGTTGTTTCTCACCAAATAAATGAAATTCCAATTGAAAATTGGAATGCCCATTGGGAGTCCTCATTCCACCCCATTGTGGTAGGAGATTATACGGTTCGCGCCCCTTTTCATCCCAAAAAAACGACAGCTTATGAATTGATCATCGAACCAAAAATGTCATTTGGAACAGGTCATCATCAGACCACGCAGTTAATGATGACACATACATTGGAGATTGATATGGAAGGTAAAAGTGTACTTGATATGGGCTGTGGCACGGGGATTTTGGGAATACTGGCTGCTGATCTCGGCGCAAAATCAGTATTGGCGATTGACATTGAATCCTGGTGTGTAGAAAACACCATGGAAAACGCTGAGCGAAATCAATGTAATCATATTGTGAAGGCAATCAGGGGAGATGTTGACATAGTTTCAGAAACCTATGACTTGATTTTTGCCAACATCAACCGCAACACACTTATTCGCCATATTCCACACTACGCAAAACGTCTTCAAAGTCAAGGTGTTTTATTGCTCAGTGGGTTTTATCAAACTGATCTTTTGGAAATTACCCAAGTGTGTAAAGTAAATGGTTTAACCTTTCAGTCAAATACCCAACTTGATGATTGGATTTGCGCAAAATATGTATATTCAGAATTGTGAAGACTCGATTTGACCAACATAAAGAGCAAGAAAGCCAAGATGAGGACGTTCTCGTTGCAACCGAACGTGAACACGAAATCATTTTGTATAATGATGATGTCAACACATTTGACCATGTCATCAAAACACTCATTGCTGTGTGTGAGCACACCCCACAGCAAGCCGAACAATGTGCTATGATTGTTCACTACAACGGAAAATGTGCGGTGAAATCTGGAAGCTATAAAGAACTCGAGCCAAAATGTACACGTTTGCTCGATGCTGGCTTAAGTGCTGAGATTGTGTAAAAAGCTTTTTGTTTATCATTTTTTTGAGTTTGCTTACCTTTGAGGAAAAAGATTGCACAATGAAGACAGAAAAAATCATGCTAACTTTACTGTTTGGCGTCTCTTCGATTTATGCCCAGACAGATCAGCTTAGTACCAGTATTCACCAATTTGTTGTTACTGATATCGATGGAAACCCTTTTCATTTTAACAGTTTGAAAGGGAAAAAGGTTATGGTAGTCAATACGGCTTCAAAATGTGGTTTGACGTCACAGTATAAAAAACTTCAAAGCTTGTACGATAAATACGGAAAAAACAATTTTGTGATTGTTGCATTTCCTTCCAATAATTTTATGTGGCAAGAACCTGGCTCTAACATTGATATTAAGGCATTTTGCGAAAAAAACTACGGGGTAAGTTTTCCTGTGATGGAAAAAATTAAGGTTAAAGGTAGATCAAAACATCCCGTTTATGCCTTTCTTACTGATGCGAATAAAAATGGAGTGAAAGGCTCATCAGTCACATGGAATTTTCAAAAATACTTGATTGATGAAGAAGGCAAACTCGTTGATGTGATATCACCGAGAACACAACCCGACGACCCGAAAATTATAGATTGGATTAAAAGTTAATGGTTGAACAGCTCGACATATTGGCATTTGGTGCACATCCCGATGATGTGGAGTTGAGTTGTGGAGGTACGATTGCTAAGGAGGTGTTTACGGGCAAGAAAGTCGGGATTGTTGATTTGACTCGAGGTGAGCTCGGAACTCGGGGTAGTGCTGATCTTCGAGATAGAGAGGCAAAACAAGCAGCATCCATATTGGGTGTATCGATAAGAGAAAATCTCGGTTTCCGTGATGGGTTTTTCAAAAACGATGAGGCACACCAACTCGAAATCATCAAGATTGTTAGGAAGTACAGACCAAAAGTGGTGCTGTGTAATGCGCAAACGGATCGTCATATCGACCATGGACGTGCGGCATCACTTGTTCATGACGCCTGTTTTTTAAGTGGCCTACGTAAGATTGAAACTATTGTAGACGATACGCCGCAAATGCTATGGCGTCCCAGCCAAGTGTATCACTATATGCAATGGAACAGTGACCCTTGTGATTTTGTTGTCGACATCAGTGAATTTATCGATAAAAAGATGGCAGCGATTCTTGCTTACGGATCCCAATTCTATGATGACAAGTCCAAGGAACCTGAAACCCCAATCAGTAGTCAGCAGTTTTTGGATAGTATTCAAAACAGATCTGCGGATTTAGGTAGAATGATTGGAGTTGCCTACGCAGAGGGTTTCACGACACAACGTCAATTGGCTGTTGCTCAGATTTCAGATTTGATATAGATATAAATCTTTTAAGTGTCGGGACTTTAACAAGAAGATTACCGATGATGGTGTTAGATTTACAAAGAAAAACCCTGAAATTGGAAAGTAAACTACTATCTAATCATTTAGACATTTTGGCGCTATTGAAAATCTTTAAACGCACATATTCTATACACAAGCTACAAAGAGAAATGGGACATTCAAGTTTAATTTATATCTCTAACCTATTTAAGATCATTAGAAGTAGCTAAATAAAAAGATAAGACATGCTTATGATTTTTGTCACAATGAAAAAGATGCTAAAGCAATTATAACAAGTGCGCCATAGGATACAACTCCGACCCCCGCTGATTTTAAAATTGAAAATTTTCTAACCTTTAAATTATAGATTTCATCTTTTAGAATAGTTTGATTTTGACCTCCATAATCTAAAATCATTTTATTTTCATCAATAGAAATTAATCGCCCTTTAATTTCTGTTTTATCAAGTTTTGACACCGCAAATCTTTGTTTTTTTTCATTTTTGACATCATTATAATTGACTGATTTGTAACTAAAGCAGCTTTGAAAAAAAAATGAAAATATTAATATTGGAAGAAGTTTTTTTATGGTTGAAAATTACAAAAACTTGAAGACATTAAGATTGTAATTTTAAATTATTTATGAGGATTAAAAGTAGCAGACCAGAAAGCATAAGACGTGTCTATGTTTTTAAATTACATAAAACAATATCATAAAGTAATGTAAAACAGAACCTGTTAGTACAAATAAATGCCAAATGGAGTGGAAATATTTTATGTTACTAAAAGCATAGAATATAACCCCGAAGGTATAAGAAACCCCACCAAGTATCAGTAATAACTTGGCATTAGGATCAATCAATCTAAATAGAGAATTTATATCAAAAATTATTAGCCAACCCATAGCTAAGTATAACAAGAGAGAAATAAATTCATACCTACCCGTAAAAAAGAATTTCTTTATTGTTCCAATGATAGATAAAGTTAGCACAGCTATAAATATGCTAACACCTGAGGAATCATATAGTGTGATTAGGCAAACAGGTGCATATGAACCTAAAATCAGGTAATATATACTAATATGGTCAAGTGCCTTAAATCTCTTCTTGAGCTTCGAGTTTAGAACAAAATGGTATAAAGTTGAAGTTGAATATACAGCCAACAAACCAAAAGAAAATAATATAACTGAGAAAGTACTAAGCACTGTTATTTTAGTATCAAAATAGAATAGAAAGGGGATTCCTATTAACGACATTAGAACTCCTGAAAAATGCGTTAACACATTCCAAAACTCTTCATTTTTATAATCTCTTAAACTAATAACTTGCAAGCTTTAAATCTACAATAATTAAACTTATTTAAGAGCATTAGAAGTAGCTGAACTAAAAAGAAGAAGATATGCCTTTGGTTTAAACAAATAAACCTCGTAGTTATTACGAGGCTTATATATTTAGTTTATTTATGTTAAGTCTATCGATTTGCTTTGGTGTTATACCAAAATGATATTTTACAGTCTTTATTAATTCGGTACCATTCATTGTAATGTGCACGCCCTAATGTATCACCGATTTTTGTAGTTGCGACTCCATTAAAACCAGCATTTACCCATTCATTTGTTTCTTCTGAATTATCATTTTTTACTGAAAAGCCCAGTCAAATGTCCAGGAATACATTAATGAATCTGATTTTAGGGAATTGATAAACTCCTCACGGTTATGTACTCTTCCATCCTCCCAGACAAATCGTGCAGAATCACTAATTTACTCACGCATACCATCAAAGTCACCCTCTTTCCATAATTTATCCATTGCGATTACAACATCAACGGAACTCTGACTACCCAACGTGATAGGAAAATCTCTGGGCCCAAAACCATTAGATGTGGTTGATGTTACTTGCGAACAAGAAACAATCAAAGACATTGCAAAAAACATTAAAATATATTTTTTCATTTGTTTGTTAAATATCAATTAATATTGAAAATGAGAGACAAATGTTACTCGTTTTTCAATATTTTAAAGAATGTAGCCGCTAAAATTTCTCCAATGAGTGTCGAGTCCGCCAATACTCTAAAAAAGCAAAGGGAGGTGCCTTAAAGCGCCAACACATAATAGGTTTATAGTCAGCTGATATACATCGTGGCGTGTATTTAAAACACAATATAAACCACTGAATCTCTGGGCGTAAAGGTTAAATGAGATTAATCACAATCCAGAGAAACTTCTACTGGTTTTTGTTCTCCATTTTCATCTACATAAAATCCTAATGCCCAATCGAATCCATCAGGAACATTCACACCATTAAGAGCATCTAATTGCTGTTGATTGACCCTTATACATTTTATGTTATGCTCATTTCCAAGAATATTGAACCAACTTAAGTTAACGCAGTTTGACACATCAATATTATCCTTAAATAAGTTTGAACTTAAATTTAGTTCTTCAAGTTTAATGTTTTTAGTCAAATCGATATTTTCAAGTTGATTCCAACCTAAATTTAAATATTTTAATTCTACTAAGTTTGATATATCAATATCCTTAAGGTTGTTGAAATCTAAATTCATCTTTATAATTTTAGAATTATTGGAGAGGTCTATGGATGAAAGTTCATTATTATCAAAATATAGCAATTCTAAACTTGTTAAAGATGTTAAGTCTATTGAATTTAGACTATTTCTTTCTAAAGAAAGCCGCCACAAATTAGGGTGGTTGAGCAACTCAATTTCTTTCAGATAACTATTCGGGAGAGCTAATTTCTCGAGTTTTGTATTGTTCGAAAAATCAACCTCTAACTCGTTTTCGTTGTTATCTGTTGCAAGCTCGATTAAGTCTTCGTTATTACTTGTGTCAAGCTTATGAAAAGCATTAAAGTCTAAATAGATATATTTTAATTTTTCATTTTGAGACATATTAACGCTGTCTAACTTATTGCCAACGAGTGTTAAAATTTCAAGATTAGGAAAAGCCTCAATTCCAGCAAGAGAAGTCAACCTATTACTCCATCTATCATCCCCATAAACAAGATTTCCATTCTCATCAAAAGCGCCATTATCAGTAGCATAAATTGCAACTATTGGTTGGTTAGCCGCTTGTGAATTTGTAACATAGCCGTCAACTGTATCATCCCAACCCTCAGAGACTAACCAGTTTTCTAGGTTCTCGTCAGGAATATAGGTTAGACCTTCAATGTAGTTCTCTTGCTCATATCCATCCTCTAATTGTACACAAATTCCTTCGATGTCGATTGTACCTGTAAACTCTCCATTATCATCTGTATCGACATCATAAATCTTACCAATTAGATTGGTTTCTTGTGTGGAATCGGGACTGTAAAGCTTCAATAAACTACTGTCTTGCTCTAACTGATACTCTCCAAAAATGACATAGTTACAAACCCCTTCTTCGTTATTTGTGTAAAGCTTAAATGTATTGTCTTCGTTGAATATTAAAGAGTGGATATTACACACATCTGTGTATTCAAGTGATTTAACTTCCTGTACCTGAAAATTATTATCAGTGTCCATATCTCCTTGAAGTTCTGTGATTGCTTCAATATAATAAGTCCCCTTTGCTGATAAGTCAAGTGTGGTGTTAAAGGTATACTCCGTTGCCTCTACTGGCGGTAATGAATCATTTATAATAATCGTCTCTACTATTGGGTCACTAAATTCACCATCTTCAAACTTAACTTGCAAGGAAATCTCAAGTGAATCCAAAATTGATAAATAACCATAGTTTCCAACAATTACAGAAACCGTTTCACTTGATGTTAGTTCACCTGTCTTTGGCGATTCAATTGACAAAACCCCAACATCTAAAGAATCTTCATAGTCAATAAGTGCTTGATGAATTTGTATGGCTTCAATACGGGGTTTTATGATTTGTAAACCCAGTGAAGATTGATTTCCATCAAAAGTCCATTGTGATTTTACATCTATCTCTCCAAAAGAAAAAACATCGCTATTTCCACCAGAGTTATCATCACCATTTGGGTCAACGGTTTCACTTGTGTTTTCATCAACGACAGGGTCTTTTTCTGAGCAAGAAAGAATTAAAATCGACAGTATAATTAGAGATAAAAGTTTCTTCATTGTATTGTTTTTTCTACATCTAATTTAGTGAAGATTTATCAAAAACGATAAATCTTTGAGCTTTGTAATTGTTGATTCAAGTCCCGCCTCGAGTAAGATTGTCCTCAAGAATAATTTTTTGTTTTTGGGGATATTTTGTCTAGTATATAGTACAAGTTATAAAACCTTAGCTTATAATCTCTTTCGTAATTTAAATAAATGAGTTAAATTCAAAACTTAATATTTTTAAAGAATAAATCAATGAATATAATTAATAAAATAAAACCAAGTATACTGCTGCTTTTTAGTGCTTTAATGTTTATCGCCTGTACTGTAGATGACGAGGGAGATGAACTTTTAGAAGAAGCATTTTTATCTAATGGAAACTTTGAATCAGGACAAGATAAATGGATATTTTATCCGAACGGAGGAACAGCTGAAATAGATAACAGCCTTAGTAACGGAAAAGGTTCAAATTCAGCAAAAATTGCTACAAATGGGTCCAGTAATCCTGGAATAAAACAAGAGAGAATTGGTGTTGGAGTTATAAATCCTGGAGACATTATTCAGATTGATTTTGACCACATTGGTTCTGTAGCAGGTGATGGTGGAATTGTTAATTTAATTCTTTTTATTGAAAGAGCTGAAGGCGAATCGGGTGCACCAATTACTCATATTTTTGAACCTCGCCCGATATTGTCAGAAAATTGGACTACTTACAGTCAATCATATACCATTCCAAATAATGCTATTGTAACAGGGGGAATATCATTCCTTATTGAATCTGTATGTGGAGGTGATTCGGGATGTATAGTTAATGCTAACATTGATAATGTAATTATATCAATTAATCCTTAATCAAAATTAAACTCTACAAAAGGTAGGGTTTAATTTTTCAATCCATTTTAAAAAACAGAAATAAAAGAGAAAATTTGTACATGAAATTATTTAAAACATACAAGTGATGGGAGATATTTCTATATCAATTCAGGTCAGGGTAGAAATGAATGGGTTTTAAATTATACATTTATACCAGAATCAACCCAAAAATAGTGAGTCTATAGTCTAGTTTTAAATTTTATTCTTAAATACAGCTATATTCCAATTTTAGATTTATTCCTTTTTTTATTTTTTCAGTTTGCGTTGTTAAAAATGGGGTGTACGATTATCCTCAAGAATAATTTTTGGTTTTTGGGGATATTTTTTTCACATCCAAATCATTCTTTTATTACACTACACGAATATTAGCTTCTTCAAGAACAGTTAATTGTTGCCTGCATACACCAGATTCAATATTCGATTCATAGTTTTCTGTTATATACGACATCATGTATTGCTATTTTTTCAAACTTAACTTTTAGTTAATTCAATAATTTGTAATTTTATATTTAAATAAATTTTAACAATGAAGCAAATAGCAGTAATACTTATATCTCTAATATTACTAGGGTGTACAAATAATGGAGTAGTCGTGAATTTTGATGATGATAAATCTAGTGCCGTAAGACAGCATTTTCAGCATTATCTCAATAACGATATGGACGGATTGAAATCCCTTTGGTCTCCAGAACTACAAGTTTTCTTAAACAGTAATGAGGCCATCACTTTAGATGATCTTGTTGTGCTTTTAGGAGCGCAACATGACACTTTTTCTATTGAGATGCAATGGGGCAG
>JAQWGQ010000028.1 GCA_029238125.1 Flavobacteriaceae bacterium
ATGATAAGTTCTACAGTATCCAAAGAGTCTGCACCCAAATCGTTCGTAAAACTTGCTTCAGAAACGACTTCGTTTTCATCCACACCTAATTTATCTACGATTATGGCTTTTACACGTGATGCAATATCAGACATATAAGAATTTTTAATGTTAGTTGGGGGCAAAAATAAGAAAACTTTGGCTCTATCAACCCAATCCGAATAAAATCTCATCATTCTTGTAAAATTACTCCGCTTTATATTCTTATACCCATTTGAGAATCCGTAAGTTTGCATTGCGATTCACAACGATGGTCAAACATCATAAAATTTTGATTTTTGCCTCTGGATCGGGAACAAATGCCGAACAAATTATTCGTCACTTTTCGCCCAATTCCAGTGTAGAAGTCTTGGGAGTTTATTCCAACAACCCCTCTGCCTTTGTTTTAGATCGCGCGAAACAGCTGGGCGTTTCAACCCATGTTTTTAATCGCGAACAGTTTAACAATCCAGAAGACTTATTGAAAGATTTGCAAGCCCTATCACCAGATCTTATTGTCCTTGCTGGATTTTTATGGAAAGTGCCCCCTCATATTATTGATGCCTTTCCCAAAAAAATCATCAATATTCACCCCGCCTTATTGCCGAAATATGGCGGCAAAGGGATGTATGGTAAACATGTTCATCAAGCGGTGATTGACGCAAGAGAAACCCAAAGCGGAATAAGCATTCACTATGTCAACAGTCAGTATGACCAAGGAGCGATTGTTTTTCAAGCCAAAACGGCGATAGACCCAGATGAGACCCCAGAGAGCTTGGCGCAAAAAATTCACAAGCTAGAACACAGACATTTTTCGGAAGAAATTGAAAAGCTACTTCTTCCAGCGGACAAACAAGTCAATTTGTATACCGATGGCGCAGCAAGAGGCAATCCAGGGCCTGGGGGCTATGGGCTGATTTTAGAATGGGAGGGGACACCTTATCAGAAGACATTTTCTCAAGGCTTTATTCACACAACCAACAACAGAATGGAGCTTAGAGCCGTCATTAAAGGACTGCAAATGCTTAAAGAATCACCCATCGACGTTGTCGTGTATACAGATTCGAAGTACGTCAGTGAGGCGGTTGATAAAAAATGGGTGTTTGGCTGGGAAAAAAAAGGGTTCAAAAACAAAAAAAACGCAGATCTTTGGATTGAATTTTTAGAAGTGTTTCGCAAACACAACGTGAGAATGGAATGGATTAAGGGACATAACCAACACCCACAAAACGAATACTGTGATAAGATGGCAGTAAAGGCATCAAAACAAACCGAGAGTCACATTGAAGATGTCGGATACCAGAACAAAGAATAGAAAATGGCAGATAACAAAGTATTAATTGTAGGAACTATGGCTTTTGATGAAGTCGAAACCCCAACAGGATCAAGCGGAAAAATCATAGCTGGCTCCGCGACATACATTGCCCTAGCAACATCTTTTTTTGATGTGGATAGCGCCATTGTTTCGATAGTAGGGCGAGATTTTCCCCAAGACTACCTCAAAGAGCTAAGCAAAAGAAATATCAATTTAAAAGGGGTTGAGATCGACAATTCGGGAGACACCTTTTATTGGAAAGGACGCTATCACAAAAACCTGAATCGACGTGACACCTTGGTTACCGATTTAAACACACTTTCTAATTTCAATCCGATTGTCCCCGATAATTTTAAAGATGCTGAAGTGGCGTTGTTAGGCAACTTACACCCACGCATTCAATTATCGGTTCTTGACCAAATCAACACACAGAAAACAACAATTATTCTCGACACGATGAACTACTGGATTGAGGGAACTTGGGACGAGTTGGTTCAGGTTGTTGCGAAGACAGACATCATTACCATTAATGACGAGGAGGCACTTCAAATGACAAACGCAACCAATGTGTTGTCAGCAGCAAAGAAAATTAGCGATATGGGACCGAGCTATGTAATCATTAAAAAGGGTGAACATGGCGCATTGTTGTACCACAAGGAGCAGACTTTTTTAGCTCCAGCGGCAGTTTTAGACAATGTTATTGACCCAACAGGCGCAGGAGACTCTTTTGCGGGTGGTATGGCCGGTTTTTTAGCCAGCCAGCCAAAGCTTGACTTTGAAACGATGAAAACAGCGATGGTATACGGCTCATCTGTGGCTTCGTTTTGCGTAACAGATTTTGGAACAAAGTCAATTGTAAACACAACTCTTTCACAAATCAAAGGGCGGGTTAAGCACCTAAAGGCTCTTGTTCATTTTGAAACACCTTGAAATAAAAATCAAAATGAAGGCAAAACAAGGGAAACAAATTTTTTATTTTTACCACAATGAGTGATTCGATCAAACACGAATGTGGCATAGCCCTTCTTCGGCTATTAAAACCACTGCAATATTATCAGGAAAAATACGGCAGTTTATTTTTTGGGATTTACAAAATGTATTTGATGCTCGAAAAGCAGCACAATCGCGGTCAAGATGGCGCGGGCTTTGCGAGTATCAAGTTCGACATGAATCCTGGTAACAGTTTTATGAGTCGTGTGCGATCCTCTGAAAACCAACCCATTCAAGATATTTTTTCAACAATAAACAGCGACCTGAACAAGATGTTTCAAGAATTGGGGAAAAACAGTTTGACTGAACTTGAGATCAAACAAGCATACCCTTATTTGGGTGAATTGATGATGGGCCATTTGCGGTATGGAACATTTGGAAATAACGGAATCGGTAGTGTACACCCATTTTTGCGTCAAAACAACTGGATGCACCGCAACCTTGTTTTGGCTGGAAATTTCAATTTGACCAATGTCAATGAGCTTTTTGACAACTTGGTTACCCTTGGGCAGCATCCAAAGGTAAAAGCAGACACCGTTACGGTGATGGAAAAAATCGGGCACTTTTTAGATGACGAAGTGACCAAAGCGTATAAAAAATTAAAAAAACAAGGATACACCAAGCAAGATGCTTCACCAATTATTGCAGAAAATCTAAAGGTTGCAAAAATCTTGAAAAAAGCCACTAAAAATTTTGATGGGGGCTATGTGATAAGTGGGATGCTTGGGCATGGAGACGCATTTTTGATGCGTGATCCAAACGGGATTCGCCCTGCGTATTATTTTCAGAATGACGAATTTGTTGTTGCTGCGTCCGAACGACCTGCGATTCAAACGGTTTTCAATGTGCCATTTGAAGACATTAAAGAGGTGTTGCCTGGCCATTCCCTCATTATCAAGAAAAGCGGTAAAACCTCAATGAAAGAAATTTTACCAGCTGGAGAACTAAAGGCGTGTTCTTTTGAGCGCATATATTTTTCGAGAGGAAATGATGCAGACATTTATAATGAAAGAAAAGCGTTGGGGAGACATCTTTTCCCCAAAGTGCGAAATGCGATTAATGACGATTTTAAAAACACTGTGTTTTCGTACATTCCAAACACCGCAGAAACCGCTTTTTATGGCCTCGTTGAAACAGTACAAGCCCATTTAAAAAAACAAGCCCTAGACTCTTTACAATCAAAAAGCAACCCCACAGAGGCAGATCTAGAAAAGATACTAAATTGTAGTCCTCGAACAGAAAAAGTGATTCTGAAAGACGTAAATCTTCGAACATTTATTACTGAGGACAGTAGCCGAGACGACTTGGTTGCCCATATTTATGACATCACCTATAAAACAGTAAAGCCCACAGACAATTTGATTGTTATTGATGATAGCATTGTTCGGGGGACAACATTAAAGAAAAGCATCTTAAAAATCCTTGACAGATTATCTCCAAAAAAGATTGTGGTGGTCTCAAGCGCACCGCAAATTCGTTATCCAGATTGCTATGGAATCGACATGGCCCGTCTAGAAGACCTTATTGCTTTTCAGGCCATGCTTGCCTTGTTGAAAGACAATAATAAAGAAGCGATGTTGGAAACGGTCTATAAGGCCGCCAAAGCGGAAATGAAAAAACCAGACGTTGAGGCAACAAACGTCATCAATGCATTATACGAGCTGTTTTCTACAGATCAACTTTCCAAAAAAATAGCGGAGCTTGTAAAGGAAGATGGGATTCGGAGTGAAGTTGACGTGATTTTTCAAGATGTTGAGAAGCTGCACCAAGCGTGTCCTAAAAATTTGGGAGATTGGTATTTTACAGGGAATTACCCTACGCCAGGCGGCAATCGTGTTGCAAATCAAGCGTTTATCAATTTTATGGAAGGCAACAAGCAGCGTGCATATTAGAAAAAACAGAAAAAGATTTAAATTTTTTCCTGAAAAGCACTTTGGTTTCTAAAAAAGATGTATTTTAGCAAAGCCATAACATAAGTAGGTTAAGTTCATGGTAAGATTTGGGGCAAAAAAGGAGGAGTCTTTCCTCCTTTTTTATTTTACAAAAAATAAGGAGCGATTCGCTCCTTTGTTATTTCACCGATAATTGTTTAGATTACTTACTTGGCTGCCTCAAAATGTTTTGCAACTATTCCCCAATCAATGACATTAAAAAAAGCATCTATATAGTCGGGTCTTCGGTTTTGGTAGTTGAGATAGTAGGCGTGTTCCCAAACATCAAGACCCAGTATCGGCGTTCCATCACACGCAACACCAGGCATAAGAGGATTGTCCTGATTCGCGGTTGAGCAAACCTCTAAACGCCCACCTTTATGAACACACAACCAAGCCCATCCGGAACCAAATTGTGTTGCGGCAGCGGCGCTAAAGGCAGTTTTAAATTCATCAAAGGAATTAAACGAATTGTGAATCGCCTCCGCCAACTCGCCCGAAAGAGCCGTTGGGTTGGGGCTCATCACATTCCAAAACAGACAATGATTATAAAACCCCCCACCGTTGTTACGAACAGCGCCATTGCTCATATCTAGGTTTTGAAGGATATCCTCAATAGATTGCCCTTCAAGGGGTGTGCCAGCAATAGCGGCATTGAGTTTGGCAGTATAGCCAGCGTGATGCTTGGTGTGGTGAATCTCCATGGTTCGTGCATCGATGTGCGGTTCCAAGGAGTCATATGAATATGAAAGTTGAGGAAGTTCGAAAGACATAATTTTTTATTTGTGATGAACAGCAAATTTATGTAATATTAAACAATTGACAAGATGACCAAAAGCGATTGAAAAAAAACACGAACCCATCATTTCTTATCTACGATGCCTCTGCAGGTTCAGGAAAGACCTATACCCTTGTGCGATATTATTTACAGACGGCTCTAAAGACAGATAACCCAGAAAAATACCAGTCGATTTTAGCCATAACATTCACAAACAAAGCGGCGCAAGAAATGAAGACGCGCGTTTTGACGCATTTAGAAGAATTTTCGTCTGCGCAGATCCTACTTGAGCCAACGGAACTTTTTTTAGAAATTGTTGAGTTATGTGGGACAACAAAGCAAACGATACAACAACGTGCGGCGAAAACCCTATCCCACCTTCTTCAGCATTACGGTCACTTTTCGATAACGACCATAGACAGTTTTACACATCAAATTGTGCGCACATTTTCTAGAGACTTGGGGCTGAGCTCAACCTTTGAATTGATGCTGGAAACTAACCAATTTCTAGAGCAGGCCGTAGATTTTTTAATAGAACAAACGGGAGAAAACAAGCAGCAAACAAAAATTCTGACCGATTTTGTAATTCAAAAAGCCAAAGACAACCGGTCTTGGGACATTTCATATGACTTGAACAATATCGCATCTCTGGTTTATAATGAAAACCATTATCAGCAGCTTCGTCAAATGAGCAATAAAACGTGGACAGACTTTCTGCAGTTACAAAAACAAATTCAAGCCCACAAAGCAAATGTTATTGAAGCCATTAACAATCGATCAAAAATATTATATGATAAGGTCATTAACTTAAACATTGATGAGGCATCGTTTTCCCACAGAGAACTTCTCAATCAATTGGAGAAAGGACAGTCTGAAAACCCAAGTTCGATTCCAAGCAATCGATTGCGGACTCAAAATGAAAACCAACAACTAATAAAAAAGTCTGCTAGCCAGCACGAACATGACGCCCTGAGTTGTTTGCAAAACGACATCGATGAGTGGATTGATGAGGTTGCTCATCAACGAAAGAAACAAACTCTTTTTAACCTTATTGAAAAACAGCGCGTTCCATTTTCTACTCTTCATGCGATTTATCAAACTACACAAGAGCTACAACATAAACAAGACATAAGATTGTTAAGTGGTTTTAACCCCCTCTTATTTGAAACAATAAACGGGATGCCAACGCCATTTATTTACGAGCGCCTCGGGCTTAAATACACAAATTTTTATATCGACGAGTTTCAGGATACTTCGGTTTTACAATGGAAAAATCTCATTCCATTATTGGAAAATGCCACGGCAAGCACAGACAGTACGATACTTTTGGTTGGAGATGCCAAACAATCAATATACCGTTGGCGTGGAGGTTACCCCGAGCAGTTTATGCGACTTACCAAAGGAGAAACGCCTTTTTCAATTTCTCCAGAAGCCATAAAGCTACCGAGAAACTACAGAAGCCAAGACACAATTGTAACGACCAACAACAGCTTTTTTAAACAATCGGCGGCAAAACTGAGAACGCCAGACTATCAAAACTTATTTATAGAGGGAGCGAATCAAGAAACCAACGACAAACCAGGAGGGGCAGTGACTTTTACATTTGTTGAGGGGAACACATTGGACGAGCGCGAACCAAACTACCTCGAAGCCGTACACCAACAAATTATCGACTGTGAAAACCGTGACTACAAGCACAACGAAATTTGCGTTCTGGTACGCACGCGCAATCAAGGGGTTTTGGTTACCGAATATTTAGCTCAGCAAAAGATCGATGTGATCTCTGCAGAAACGCTACTTCTTTCCCAAAGTACAACTGTCAACGTATTGTTGAGTTGGATCCGACTGCGATCCAACCCAACGGATGAAGTGTCTCGGAAAGTGATTTTGGATTATTTTCGGACCGCTGAACAAGACTCTTATGATTGGGACCGATCAGGACTAAAAAAACCGATTAAAGATTTCGTCAATCAAATCAACAATGACAAATATGCGTTTTCTTATAAACAATTTGCTAAAGCAAGTCTCTATGAAGCTGCAGAATACACGATCGAAGTATTTGGAATGACAGCAAACCTTTGCCCGTACCTTTCGGGGTTCTTGGAGGAAATCATAGAATACACAAGCAGTAAAGCGAGTAGCGACAATGGGTTTTTATCACATTGGGAAGAAGTGAAAGACCGCCGCTCGATCCGTTTAACTTCAAAAAACAATGCGGTTGAAGTGATGACGATTCACAAAGCCAAAGGCCTTGAGTTTCCAGTCGTGATTTTTCCTTTTGCCGAAACGAAAATTTATTCTACCCAACCCACAACTCATTGGCTCGACGTATCACAGGGTGAATTTGCTGGCTTTTCTTCTCTACTGGTCGGGTTGAATAAAGACTTTTCAGAAACCAGTGATGAAAATCAAGTGATCTACGAGGCAGCCAGAGAAACCCAAGCGCTGGATGCGCTCAACACCCTTTATGTTGCCATGACTCGGCCCGAAAAAGAGCTACATATCGTCAGCTATAATCCGAAAAAAACATCGAATACGTTTGCAGATTTATTTATAGAATATGTCAACTCAAACGATTTACCACAGCGGGGTGATCATCAATACATAAGCGGAGAGCTTTCTATAAACAAAGCCAGTTCACCCCCAGACCAACCCACAAAAACAGCGAAATGGATTGTAAATCCAAACGTTGATGCCACATTCCGAAAAAGCAATCTGTTTGGAAGCCAAGACAAAAACAATGCGGTTGATTTTGGCTATGTATTTCATGAAATCATGGCTCGTATTTATGTAAAAACAGATGTTGATGAGGCAGTACAGTTTGCTCATAGTCAGGGATATATAGGAACAGATCAGCTCGAGGAGCTTCAAGTTGTAATTGGCCAACTTGTTCACCATGAGGAACTGGAAATATTTTTTAACCCCAAAAACACACAATACAACGAAAGAACACTTTTACGCTCAGATGGCTCACCATTGCGACCAGATTGCTTTGTAATGCTTCCAAATAAAGCGGTTGGTGTCCTTGACTATAAGACAGGAAAACCCAGGCCAGAACACAAAGACCAGCTCCTCGAATACGCTTCTTTTTTTGAGAAAATAGGGTATCAAATCACCCAAAAAACAATCGTTTATGTCGGCCAAACAGTTTCATTGGAACATATTTATTAATTTTGCACCAAAACTAATTAAATAAAAAAATGAACAAACGAATATTATTTACTCTGATCTTGGGTGCTCAGATCTTGATCTTGCAGGCACAAACAGCATTGAACCCTTGGCAAATTACACTTGGGGCAAACGCAGTTGAGTTCTACGAAAGAGGAGGAATAGAATACCAAATGGGAAACGATGGGATTCAATTTGACAATAAAATCAACTATTCAAAATACTTATCCTACCTAGAGGTATCTCGATATCTTGGAAGGGGAATTTCATTTCAGCTCGGAGGTACTCTTAACCAAGTTGATCGAATTACATCAAACCCTTCTGAGAATCCAGACTTATATCTTAGTGTTGATGGCGGGCTTGCCTTTTCACCATCGTTGAACACGGGGAATTTCAACCCCACCTTAAGTCTAGGACTGGGATATACGAGCATCAATGACTATGATCACATTACGACCAACCTAGGTCTTGGATTGACTTATATGTTTGATCAAAGCTTTGGGTTGACGTTAAAAGCAAAAAGAAAAACATTTTCAAGAGGGGTTAACGACCTAATTGGAGACGAAGGAGATAGTGGAGACTATGTCAATCAATTTCTATTTGGGTTTAGCTATGCTTTCGGAAACGGAGACTCGGATAGAGATGGAGTAAAGGATGACGTAGACGCATGCGTGAACACTCCCGGATTACCTGAACTTAATGGTTGTCCTGATGACGATGGAGATGGTGTTCGCAATAAAGAGGATGACTGTCCAGACGTTCCTGGCCTAGCAGCCTTGGCAGGTTGTCCAGACATGGACGGCGATACGGTTGCGGACAAATACGACTCCTGTCCAGAAACACCAGGAATACCAGCTCTAGATGGTTGTCCTGATGCAGATGAAGATGGCGTTGCGGACAAGGATGACAATTGCCCAGAGGAATTTGGTCCCGTTGAAAACAATGGATGCCCATGGTCAGACCGTGATGGTGACGGGGTTTTCGACAAGGATGACAATTGTCCCGATGTTCCAGGAACAGCAACAAATGCAGGCTGCCCAGAGTATCCAATTGAAGGCCTTGATGAACTGTCCGTTAAGTTTGGATCAGATTCATTTGAGATTGACGCCACCATTGAAGAGCAACTTGCCGAAGCATTCCGTATTATTGAAGCGAACAGCACGGCAAAAATTATTATTCAAGGTCACGCGGACTCTACAGGAAACGACCAGATTAATCTTCCACTTTCAGAGCTCAGAGCGAGTCAAGTTTTAGGTTATCTTATTCAAGCGGGAATCAGCCCAGATCGGTTAAGTATTGTCGGTTACGGCTCTTCTCAACCACTAGGGGACAACAACACTGCTGAAGGACGTGTGCAAAACCGCCGAGTAGACTTTGCGGTGGAGTAGTAGGAACCACAAACCAAACAACACAAAAAAACGCAGTGAAAACTCACTGCGTTTTTTTATTTTTATGAGACCATGAACAATAGCTTTCTTCATGAAGTAGTGACCTTGCTTTCCAACCCCAAATGGAAGGAACTGTGCTTTATTGTGCCGAATAAACGTTCAGCCCTACATTTAACCCAAGCGATTACCGCTCAGCTTGAGAGCCCAACGATTGCTCCTGAAATTATAGATATTGATTCATTTATTCGCAACCTCTCTAGACTTGAGACCCCACCAAAAATGGAGCAATTGTTTGCGTTGTACAATAGTTACTGTCAGGTCGTTGACAGCAAAGAAAGGGACAACTTTATGACCTTTTTGGGGTGGGGCGACACCTTGCTAGGTGATTTGGACGCAATAGACAGAAACCTTTTACAACGCAAGGAGGCCTTTGGCTTATTAGCTGGAATGCAAGAAATTAAAGCATGGGGTTCAGACGATAACGCTTTTGTAAGGCGTTATCTCAGCTTCTGGAAAGCTTTGCCAGAAATGTATGATTCCTTTTGCGCTGCTCTTTTAGAAAAAGGCCACGGAACAACGGGAATGCTTTGCCGCGAAGCAGTTCGCAATTTGGAGATTTTTTTAGATGCCCAACCAAAGACTAGCTTTATCATTTGTGGGTTTAACGCACTTACCGAAAGCGAGTCGACTCTATTTCAATCTATTTTGGCACAAAATCGCGGAAAAATTTACTGGGACGCAGACACCTATTTTTTGCAAAACCCTCAGGAACAATCGGGGCAATACTTGAACAGCTATAAAAGTTGGCCTTACTATGAAAGCCAACCCTTTTTGGGAATTCACAACTCGTTTTTAAACCAAAAAGAGATTGAGGTTATCGAAACCTCAGGGCGGATTGCACAAGCAAAACAGGTGGGGAGTATCCTTAAGGACCTTTCGGCTACAAACCTTGGTTGGGAACGCGTAGCGGTTGTTTTGCCTGATGAATCCTTGCTCAACCCCATTCTTCACGCACTACCATCCGAGGTAAACAAACTCAACGTCACCATGGGGCAACCCTTGAAACAGCAGCCCATAGCTGTTGTGATCGAGGCCCTATTTGACTTGCACATAAACCAAACCACAAAAGGATTTTACTACAAATCAGTCGTGCAAATTTTGACCCATCAATCGATTCGAACATACTGCGTAAAAAACGAACTGGAAGACTCAAAAGAGTTTGCCCAATCAATAATCTCAGCAAACCAACGGTTTTTGACTGTAAACGACCTGAAGAAAACAAACCTATTCAAAGACCTCGGTTTTCTGTTTTCTACTTGGAATAATCCCATAGAGGCCGTTCAATCGATATGCAAATTGTTTCAACTGCTGCTGATGACAACAGACCCCGATGACAACCAACAATTGGAGTCAATCCATTTGTTTTTAACGCTTTTTCATCAACTGGATCTACAGTTACGTACGCATCCCTTTATCAAAGAAATCAGCGAATTGCGCGCGATATACAACGCACAAATCGGAACCCATAAACTGTCATATTCTGGAGAGCCCTTGGAGGGCTTACAGATTATGGGGATGCTTGAAACACGATTATTGGATTTTGACACGGTGATTCTCACACAAGCCAATGAGGGGATATTACCCGCAAAGTCTATCGACGACTCATGGATACCTTATGACATGAAAAAACAGTTTGGGCTTCCAACCCGAGATGAGAAAAACGCCATTTTTTCATACCATTTTTATCGATTGATGTATCGTGCCAAAAAGGTTTATATACTGTATGATGGACAAGGTGACGGGCTTGGCGGAGGAGAGATGAGCCGTTTTGTTCGCCAATGGGCAACCCGGTTGCCAGAAAATCACAGCATGCGATTTTTCAACCAAAGCGTGACATTAAACACGGTAACCAGACAACGGCTTGAAATTCCCAAAACACCCAGTCTTCTCAAGCGCTTACAAGAAATGGCACAGAAAGGACTGTCCGCTACAGCATTATCGAATTATATTGCCGATCCAATCCGATTTTACAATAATTATGTCCTTCGCATTTCGGAGAACGAAGAATTGGAGGAGTCGATTGCTTATCAGACTTTAGGAACGGTTATTCATAACACCTTGGAGGAATTGTACACGCCTTATGTTGGGAAACAATTGACAGCTCAGAACATTGAAAAGATGCAAGACACCCATAAGCAAACCCTTCAAAAACACTTTGAAGATGAATTGGGTAAATCGAGCCACACAACAGGCAAAAACCTGTTGTTGTTCACAGCAGCAGCGCATAGTATCAGACGTGTTTTAGAGGCCGACAAAAAAGACATTTTGGCGGGATCAACGATTGAACTGTTGGGTCTCGAAGAATACCGCAAAGTCACACGCACCTATGCGGGCCTCGAACATCCCATTACATTTCATGGCGTTGTTGACCGCGTTGATAGAAAGGATGGGGTTTTGCGGATTTTGGATTATAAAACAGGCCAAACCAACTCAAAAGAGTTGCGTCCAAGCGAAGTTTCAGACTGCTTATCTGACTCTGTTTATGGCAAATCATTTCAAGTCTTGTTTTACAGCATGCTTTGGTCAGAAGACAACCCAAACAGCCCGTTCTATGCAGGGGTAATTTCAGTAAAAAACATGAGTAGCGGAATCATATTTCTTGGGTTGGGGACAGGCAGAACAAAGCGCACCGAACTTGTAACAGAAGACCTTGAGAACTTTGAAAAAGAGCTTAAAAAACTCGCGATCGAAATCTACACGCCAGACAACTCTTTTACAGAGACGATCTAGTTAGATGTTTGTCGAATCACCCCCATCCCATAATAGAGATACGAAAACGATTGTAGCCCTAAAAATAGCGAAAGCACAGGCAAGAGAGACGGCAGGTTTTCCATTACTTGATCAAGGGCTTTGAGCTCCTCTTCGCTCAGATCGTTGATGGCAGGGTTATCGGCCAAAGCAGACTCAATGATCACAGGGTCAATACTGGCATACATCAACGAAAACACAAAAACCAACACAGCAATAAGTCCAGCAAAAGCGGCATAAACCACCACCACATAAGACATCACCTGATCAAAGCCCCCAATTTCTATATTGGAGAGGAGTTTTTTTCGGGTTGACCACAACCAAAATGGCACCAAGCCAGCAAGCAGGGTTAAAAAAATCCCACCGCTAATAAGGTATTGGATCAGCTGAAAGGCCGATAGGGTTAGGGCGACGTAAAAAATGATGTTTTGTTTTTGACTGAAAGACATAAAAACAAATAGTTTAGCGAATTGTAAAAATATGAAAAACTGCTGGGTTTTGGTTGGAAACAAAACACCAAATACAGTATCTTTGTTGCATGGGAGTCGGAGGAGTCTTTTTAGCCAGTATCGCACTTTGCATCGGGGTGGCAATTGTAGTAGAAATTGTTGAGCGCATCAAATAGATGGCAATCTCATTGAAGCAGTTTAACTGAGCCGCTCAAAGCATCAATTGCGCCATATTTTTGAAACCCAGAGGGCACAAACGTTTTTGTGCTCTATCACATTTGTTTTTTTGGAAACCGTTAAAAAAGACTTAATTGTTTTCAGAAACTTTTCGTTCAAGAAAAACGATAATACATTGTACCAACTAAATCTTTGTACAATGAAAAATATAAATGAAAACGGGTTTATTATCACTCTCACTGCGGTTGCTTTGGGATTGATTGGGTATTTATTTGGAAAACAATGTCAGAAAAACCAATGCCCAATGATGGCCAAAGAGATGCATAAAACGCATGCAATGCACATGGAAAAGACGCATGGCGATAAGGTGTATGTGTAAATCAGACGAGATAATAGATCATGAAAACCCGGAAATTTTGATTGACACACTTTCGGGATCAAAGCAGGTAAAAGTCATCATGAAGAAAGAAAAGGAAGAGTAGAGGGTCTTTATTTCTGCATCAAGAGCCTGCAAAAAAGTCATGTTCGGATGTTTTTGTAACTTTAAGCAAATCAAAAATTATGGAGCACATTTCATTATTATTCCAAATTGTTGTTGCGGTTTCTGTTCTGATTGTTTGGGTCTTTCGCTATCACAA
The DNA here is from genome assembly GCA_029238125.1 of Flavobacteriaceae bacterium. Taxonomy (GTDB): domain Bacteria; phylum Bacteroidota; class Bacteroidia; order Flavobacteriales; family Flavobacteriaceae; genus UBA724. Next base: position 13,661 of record JAQWGQ010000028.1, read on the forward strand.
CGTAATTGCGGAATTTGAGCAGTTTGGATTTTCGGAGGTTTTTAGAAATTTTGTTGGCGCATCTAAAATTGCCATTTCAACCCTATTATTGACGGGGATTTGCTATACGGACTTAACGCCTTATGCAGCGACTGGCATGGCGGCTTTTATGTTGGCGGCACAACTCTCTCATCTACGAGTCAAAAATCCGTTTTTACAACGTCTACCGTCATTGGTGTTTTTGCTGATGTCAGTTTTTGTTGCGTTGTTCCATTTCGGGTTGATTTAGGATGGATTATTTTTTAACCATTGTTCTGTTTACGGGCATCTCTTTTGTGGCGTATGGAATCAACTCTTTTATTTCAAAACGGATGAAAAAAGAGTTTAAAAGGTGGGGCTTAGAGAGCAAACGAAAAATGATTGCTTACTGTCAACTCGTTGGTGGGGCTGGTTTGCTTTTGGGGTTAGAATCGAACACGGTCCTGATTCTCTCTTCGTCTTTTTTGGGAGTGATGATGTTGGTGGCGATAGGGGTTCGAATCAAAATCAAAGACAACATTTCAGACATCTTGCCTGCACTTGCCTATTTGGTACTCAGTGTGATGATAATTTATGAAGCGAGTGGGCTTTTTTAACCCCCTATAATTTTTCCTTAAATTAGAAGCACTAAAAACAATACGATGAAGAAATTATTACTCTTATTTATTATTGTTGGGTGCTCAGCTCCAACAACCACGCCCACAGTAATCGGCTACGAAAACAATAGCGGTACTACTTTAGAAATCACAAGCGGAAATGTAAGTTCAACAGAAGTTGTAAAAGCATATTTTGACGCATATAATGCTAAAGACTTACAAGCGGTATACAATTTAGAACACGATGATGTTGTCCTTTATGCACCAAGCGGAATGATGGTCGAAGGCCCTAAACAACATATGGAGTTGGGGGAGCAGTTTCTTGAAGCAAACCCTATTGCAAATTGGGAAATCGTATGGTCTATGTCAGCGGATGTAAAGTATGATGATAAGCCAAGCGAAAATTGGGTTACTTCAGGCTTGTTGGTTACATACGGAAAAGACGAAGAGTCCACATCATCAGTTAGTCGTGTAGTTGACCTAATGATTGTTGACGGAAAAGTTAAAAAAGGTTATGTCTACCAACGGGAACTTTCAGACTCTGAAAAATCTAATAAAGAATAATCAAATTAAAGCCACTAAAAACAACAAGATATGTCAAGTAAGTTTTTCGGAAATAGTAAACAAAAAAACTCACCATCCAAAAAAGGAAGTAAACACAAGATGACCAACCCAAACAGTAAACAAAAATCATCAGGTGTTCGAAAAGTAGGAAGAGGCAGTTAAGTTTATTTCCTCCAGATAAAACATATTGCTATAAAAGCTCAAAATATAAATGAGTTAGCAATACCGATTCATTTAAAAAGTGTTTTATTAAGTGTTAACGTTGAAGGTTAGTACAATAAATGATCTTTAACAAAGTTTTTTCAATGCTTCTATTCATAAGTTACCATATCGTTTCCAAAATACGTTTATAAAGCACTATTTTTGTACCAATTACTTTAACTCAGGTCCTATAGCTCAGTTGGTTAGAGTAGCTGACTCATAATCAGTTGGTCCCTGGTTCGAGCCCAGGTGGGACCACCAACAGAAAACCTCAACTTGTTGATTTACAACTTGTTGAGGTTTTGTTTTTATACAATACATCCTTTGGGGTACTATATAGGGTACTAAAATTCAGAAATTTTTCGTATATTAGAAAGAGTTAATTGACTGATTAATGGGACTTTATTACAGATTGGACTATAAAAATAATAAGAATCACCTTAATCATAAGGATTCTGTTCCTGTCATTATTGATTACTACTACAAGGGAAAGAGAACAAAGGTTAGTACAGGGGTTGTTTGTCAAATTAAAGACTGGGACGATAATTGGAGAAAGAAAACTTCTAAAGACCCAATAAAATCTTCTGACAAAG
>JAQWGQ010000033.1 GCA_029238125.1 Flavobacteriaceae bacterium
TCCACCGAGTAAAATTGGTCTTATTCAAATGACACGTCAACGTGTGAGACCTGAAATGGAGATTAAAACCATGGAACCCAATCCAAATAAGGACGGGGAAGTGGAAGCTCCAATTGTACTCCTCGATCGTATCGAGGCAGACGTGGAACGAATTGTTAACCATGCAAAGCATAACAAAAAGAAGATTCGCCTTCATGCGCATCCTTTTGTAGCTGCTTATTTGGTACAAGGCATGAAGTCTGTTCGGTTTCAATGGTATCTCAAGCACAAGAAGTGGATCAATGTGATTCCACGTGACGCTTACACCTATCTACACTACCGTTTTTTTGATAAAAATGGTAAAGTAATTCATTTATAACACAAAAGCGACTCAATGTTTTGGGTCGCTTTTTTTATTTTAGAGCTATGAGAAATGCCCACACCCTTGACGAGCTAAAAAACCGACTGGAACGATACTGCGCTTACCAAGAGCGTTGTCACCAGGAAGTCCAAAAGAAACTCCGTCAGCTCGGAGCATTTCGAGATGATACCGATGCCGTGATCTCCCACCTGATTCAAAACGACTACCTCAACGAAACACGCTTTGCAATGCTCTATGCTCGCAGTAAGTTTTCCATTAAAAAATGGGGCAAAAAACGGATCGTTAACGAACTGAAACAAAGAAAAATTACGAGTTATAACATTGACAAAGCACTGGCACAAATCTCAGAGAAAAACTATCGGATGACATTCGATACACTTGCGCAAAAACGTTGGGATCAGCTAATAAGGAATAAAGAACCCCTACCGCAACGAAAGAAAAAATGGATAACATATCTGCAGTACCGCGGATGGGAAAATGACTTGATTTTTGATGCACTTAACAAGCTCACTTGAAGCTGACACTACTGATAGCGGAGCGAAAGTATAAAATGTCTTTTTGGCATGGGTACCAAACTCTGTTCCGTGTAGTCAGCGTTTAAAATATTATGAACAGAAAGTGAGAGTTTTATGCGACCTTTTACATACGCCATATTCGCATCCACTACATTGTAATTATAGCCTGAGTCCTGCTCAGCATAACGATAGGATAGAGATGATGTGACGGATGAACTCCACTTCAAGGTCCACCGAGTGGAAAGATGGTGTTTACGTGAATTGATGGCGTAAAGCGACAATTCAGAACTAATCCCATCTACATCGTCTTTGAGATAGGCATAGCCCATCGCGAACTTATGACGGCTGATGTTTACAACAACATCAAGCTCTCCTCCATGGGATAAAATTTGATCGATATTCGTGGCTTGCCATCGCTCATCCCCTGCCAGCACCACATAATCGATATAATTCTTTGCATCGCGTTGAAAAAGAGTTAGCGATAGTTTCCAATTGTTTTGGCGATGACGAAATCCGAGTTCTGTTGACAATGCTTTTTCAGGGAGTAAAAACTCATTCCCCAGTGTGGATGAATCACTGTAATACAAATCGGTGTAGGTTGGAATCCGATAAGTATATCCTGAATTGAAAAACAATCTCGAATTCCCAGAAACTTGGAAGCCAACATCAATCCCTGGGTAGAAAAAGGTGTCTTGATCAGAGTAATGGCTCACAGAAAACCCTGGTGTGATATCCCAGCGATTGCTTTCAAAACGATGCTCGAAGTACCCATGAACTAAGGTGCGGGCATGTTCTCCCAAATTATTGCTTTGAATGCTGACACGAGCCAACTCAAAACCAATCCCAGTCGTGCCCAGCTTGTGCTCCCAAGTTGTGTTCACCTCACCCCCCAACTTATTGGTGATATGAAGGTTTCTGTACACACTTGGATTGCTTCGAATAAATATATACTCGTCTTGTCCACGTTTCCAATAAATTTTAGGTTGGATCCGTAGGCTGGGGCTGCGCTGAATTGAGGTTGAAACGCCTAGCAAACTACTTTGCGTTGCTTCATATTGTTCTGTGTTTTCGGGTTTGGCGTAAAACCCATTTGCTCCAAAACGTCTATTATTAAAACTGGCTAATAATTCAATTGGTTCTTGATTAGTCTCCCAACTCGACTTCCAAAAGTAGTTTTGGTTATCGTAATCTGTATTGTATCGATAGCCGTCAGAGGATACTCTTTCTAAATAAACCGTATGATTCGAAGACTCGCGTTGATCGGTTCCGAATAGAGCTGCCTTTTGATAGTCAAGTGAGCCGCCACCAAGTACGACATTCAAACTTTCTGCAGGGGATTTTTTCGTTACGATATTAATCGCTCCACTGAATGCATTTTGGCCATAAACACGACCTGCTGCTCCTTTTAGAATTTCAACACGTTCAATCATCTCAATCGGGATAATTGCATTGAGCGTATGATGTCCAGTTTGGGGATTGTCCACCTTAAACCCATCAATTAAAAGAAGAACTTGATCAAATCCACCGCCACGGATATAAATATCAGACTGTACGTCTTGCGCCCCGCGGCTTCGGAGTTCAATTCCAGCGACATCACTCAGCACATCAATCAAAGTGGTTGCACCACTTTCCTCGATGTCCTTTGCAGTTATGGTTGTTACAGATCGAGATTGTTGATCCACCGAAAGTTCAATCCGAGGCGATGAAACAACAACTTCGTCTAGAACTGTCTCTTGTGCCGTGATGTGAAATTGGAATCCTAATAAAAAGATAAAAAGAGCAAATCTTTTAAACAGCATTTGCTTGCAGACAACAATCCTAAATCTCATATCATTTTGTTTATTTAAAACGTTTTGGGGTAAGTCTTATTGCAAAATGAAATCCTAGTCTGCTAAAAGCACAACTTTATTCTGCTGCATTTCGAGTGTTCCTCCGTTTGGTAAATCCAAAAAGGTATCTTCCCCTTGCTGGTTAAAATGATGCGCCGTTTCTTCTGGAAGAGAAATTCTTCCGCCGATTTTTACGGTACCTGGGTTTAAAATAGAAACAATAGGTGCGTGGTTATCAAGAACCTGAAAAGCGCCATTGGCTCCAGGAACAGCAACCGAGTTGACTTCACCGCTGAATAAAGTAGCTTCTGGGCTGACGACTTCTAAACGCATAAATTATGATTCTTTTGCTTCGGCAAGCATTTTTTCACCCGCCTCAATGGCTTCCTCAATGGTTCCTTTTAGGTTAAAGGCCGTTTCTGGTAAGTGGTCAAGCTCCCCATCCATAATCATATTAAACCCTTTAATCGTGTCTTTGATATCAACCAAAACACCTGGAATTCCCGTAAATTGTTCTGCAACATGGAACGGTTGAGACAGGAATCGCTGTACACGGCGTGCTCTTGCAACTGCAAGCTTGTCTTCCTCTGAAAGTTCTTCCATACCTAGAATTGCGATAATGTCTTGCAACTCTTTGTAACGCTGTAGTAATTCTTTAACTCTCTGTGCACAATTGTAATGCTCATCGCCAAGGATTTCAGCAGTTAAAATTCTTGAAGTAGAATCTAGCGGGTCAACCGCTGGGTAGATCCCAAGCTCTGCAATTTTACGCGACAATACTGTCGTTGCATCCAAGTGAGCAAAAGTCGTCGCTGGTGCCGGGTCGGTCAAGTCATCCGCAGGTACATAAACCGCCTGTACTGACGTAATCGATCCCTTTTTCGTAGATGTAATTCGTTCTTGCATCGCCCCCATTTCGGAAGCTAGTGTTGGTTGATACCCCACTGCTGAAGGCATACGACCGAGCAGTGCAGATACCTCAGATCCAGCTTGCGTGAATCGGAAGATATTATCGACAAAGAATAGAACGTCTTTTCCTTGGCCATCACCTGCGCCATCGCGGAAGTATTCCGCAACCGTCAAACCAGAAAGTGCAACACGAGCACGTGCTCCTGGTGGTTCGTTCATTTGACCAAACACAAAGGTTGCTTTAGATTCTTTGAGTGCCTCATGATCGATTTTGCTCAAATCCCAGCCGCCGTTTTCCATAGACTCCATAAACTCGTCTCCATACTTGATAATGCCAGACTCGAGCATTTCTCGAAGAAGGTCATTTCCTTCCCGTGTGCGTTCTCCAACACCCGCAAATACAGACAATCCTCCGTGTCCTTTAGCGATGTTGTTTATAAGTTCTTGGATCAAAACGGTTTTCCCTACTCCTGCACCACCAAATAGTCCAATTTTTCCACCCTTTGCGTAGGGCTCAATCAAATCAACGACCTTTATTCCTGTAAAAAGAACTTCTGTCGAAGTGGATAATTGGTCAAAAGCAGGCGCCTCACGGTGAATGGACAATCCATCTTTTTCTGTTTTTGGCAAATTGCCAATTCCATCAATCGCATCGCCAATGACATTGAA
>JAQWGQ010000036.1 GCA_029238125.1 Flavobacteriaceae bacterium
ATATCTCGCACATTGGACAGAACACAAGGTAAAGCCCCTTTGGATGGTACACCTTGTCCATCATTCTGATCATCATGTGGATACCACAACAGCCAACCGCCATCATCCTTTGGAGAGTGTTGTTCGTTTTGTATTTACAACACTAGGTGTCTTTCTAATCGGACTACCCATCGGAGTCGTGATGCTTTATCAGTCCCTATCGGTTTTGTTGAGTCAATTTAATCATGCAAATATCAAGTTACCGCAACGATTGGATATGCTTTTGAGTTATTTTATCGTTTCTCCAAATATGCATAAAATCCATCATCACTATGTACTTCCATACACCGACTCTAATTATGGAAATATCTTTTCCATATGGGATCGATTGTTGGGGACTTATATGTATCTCGCACCTGAAAAAATCATTTATGGCGTTGATGTATTCCCAAATGAAAACGAAAATAGTTCAATAAAAAGTCTATTGAAGCAGCCATTTCAGCCCTACAGAAAGCCGACTACGGGTAGATGAGATATTGTTCTCTGATTTTTAAAAAATTTTGAATATCTGACTGCCAACTATCCCTAATTTCAGATGCACTCATCCCTTTTTCAATTTGTAATTGTAGGGAAGTTGTGCCAGCATGACGCCTAAACCCTGGGTCCAAGAAAAATTGTTCGGGCTCATAGCTATTTCTATATGCTTGTATCATCCAATCGATATTGATACGATCCAACTTAGGGTGATTTCTTAAGTCAAATCCATAACATTCTTTTTCTTTTTCCTTCGGATTTGAAGCACCTGACTTGGGTGTGGGAGTATAGCGGTGTTTAAAATGAGTTGCATCTAAAAATGAAGCACCAAATTGCTGAAAAGGGTGAGAGGTTCCACGACCTGCATTGATAGGGGTTCCTTCAAACAGACCCAAACTCGGATAAAGCATCACCGATTGCGCATTGGGTAGGTTTGGAGAAGGTCGGACGGGAAGCTCATAGGCAGTTTGATGTGTATAATTTGCTATGGGGATTACCTGTAAAGACAGCTTATTTTTGGTGTCAAGCCACCCTTCTCCAACCAGCATTTTGGCATATTCGCCAATTGTCATTCCATACACGAGGGGAATGGGAACTTTACCCAAAAAACTTTGGTTTTCCTCTTCCATCATGGGGCCGTCCACATAATGCGCATTTGGATTGGGTCGATCTAATATAATTACAGGAACCTTCGCATCTGCACACGCTTCCATGACCAAGTGAAGGGTGGATAGATAGGTAAAGAATCGCACACCCACATCTTGGATGTCAAACACCAGAATATCGATATCTGCAAGCTGTTCAGCGGAGGGTTTGCGGTATTTTCCGTGTAAGGAAACAATTGGAATTCCAGTTTTAGAGTCGATTTCATCTGAAATGGATGCACCAGCATCTTCTTTTCCTCGAAAACCATGCTCGGGCGCAAATACTTTTTTAATGTTGACCCCCTGACTTTGTAAATGATCTACCAAATGAATGCGCTTGTCATTCGTTAGAACCTGACTACTCTGATTCCCAACGACTGCGACCTTCATGTCGACCAAAAGCGGAAGATACTTCTGGGTTTGGTGCGCGCCAGGTTGGACTTGCGCAAAAAGGGGCATGCCACAAACCAAAAAAACAAAAAAAACGGTATTTTTGAGTAAAGCTATCACAGGTTGAAGATTAGTATATTCATCGCCAAACGTATTATCGGTTCGAAGTCCTATAAAAATAGTGTTTCGGCGCCAATTATTAAAATCGGAATCCTCGCCATTTCCATTGGCTTGATTGCAATGCATATCGCCATTGGTACAGGCATCGGATTTCAAAACAAAATCAAGGACAAAATCAGTTCTTTTGAAGGCCATATTCGGGTATCTACCTATGAGAACAACTCCACAAACACCACTTTGGAGAGCATCGACCCCCAAATGATTCGCTCAGCAGTTGAAACGGAGCGTGTCGCTTTTGTCAATCCAGTAGCGTATGTATCAACTGTGTTTAAAACCGATAAGAATTTTGCGGGAGGACTGTTTAAAGGCATCGATAATACATATCGATGGAACACTTTTGAGGAATATATTACAGATGGCCGCTTACCAGAAATCGGATCGTCAATCAGTCGAGAGATTTTACTATCCAAGCATATTGCCAGAACCTTGGGGGTAAAAACGGGAGACCGGATATCATCTTATTTTTTATTTGAGGACCGCCTCCCAATCCGTCGGAGTTTTGTCGTTTCGGGACTCTACGATTCTGGATTTCCAGATTTCGATCAGCGAATCGCTTTTGCAGACTTGCGACACGTTCAAAAAATATATCAATGGCCTTCCGATCAGGTTGGGGCTTTTGAAATCACCCTGGAAAATTTTGATGATATTAATCTGTTTTCAGAACAGGTCTATGACCAAGTGCCCGCTCCGTATGATGTGCAGCAAGTCAAAGAACGCTACCCCGAAATTTTTAATTGGATTTCCCTATTCGATACCAATATCGCCTTGATTATCGTAATTATGATTATTGTGGGCGGGATCAATATGATTACCGCTTTATTGGTGTTGATCCTCGAAAGAACCCAAATGATTGGTCTACTCGGAGTGTTGGGGATGAAACAATGGGCAACACAAAAAGTATTTTTGTACAACGCTGCCTACCTTATTGGAATTGGGTTGTTTTGGGGCAATGTGTTGGGGCTTGGACTTCTTGCTCTCCAACACCAAACGAAGTGGATTTCACTTGATCCGACTTCTTATTATGTGACGACCGTGCCAATTGCTTTTGATGTGCCCATGATTGCAGCGATCAATATCGGAACCTTTGTGATTTGTGTATTAATGCTATTGATTCCGTCATTTATCATTTCAAAAGTCACTCCAATTCGCGCATTACGGAGGGTGTAAATCCAACAAATTTCAACTGTATGTAGGCAATATATATCTGCGCGATACAGTACATTTGCATCATGAAATACGCAAACAATATACTGGATACCATTGGGAATACCCCTATGATCAAGCTCAATTCAATCGCAAAAGAAGTTGACGCTTTGGTTTTGGCAAAGGTGGAATACTTTAATCCTGGAAACTCTGTCAAAGATCGTATGGCGCTCAAAATGATTGAAGATGCCGAGGCAGATGGCCGACTCAAACCCGGCGGAACGATTGTGGAGGGAACTTCTGGTAATACAGGTATGGGTCTGGCACTTGCAGCCATTGTCAAGGGGTATAAATTGATTTGCGTTTCGAATGACAAGCAGTCCCCAACCAAATTTGACGTGCTTCGTGCTGTGGGTGCTGAGGTGGTTGTTTGTCCAACCGATGTGCCAGCCGATGATCCACGTTCTTATTATTCGACTTCCAAGCGTATCGCCGAGGAAACATCCAATGCCTGGTATGTCAACCAGTATGATAACCCTTCCAATGCGGTTGCTCACTATGAGCAGACGGGTCCTGAAATTTGGGAACAAACCGATGGTAAAATCACTCATTTTGTCGTTGGGGTAGGCACTGGCGGAACAATATCTGGCGTATCCAAATACCTCAAGGAGAAAAACCCGGCAATCAAAGTATGGGGGATTGACACCTATGGTTCTGTGTTTAAAAAATACCATGAAACGGGAGTTTTTGATGAAAAAGAAATTTACCCTTACGTAACGGAGGGCATCGGGGAAGATATTCTCCCAGAAAATGTTGACTTTGATCTGATTGATGCCTTTGAAAAAGTCACTGATAAAGACGCTGCCGTTTACACGCGAAAATTAGCTCGGGAAGAAGGGATTTTTGCAGGAAACTCTTGTGGCGCTGCGATAAAGGGCATGCTGCAACTCAAATCACACTTCGGTCCTGACGATGTCGTGGTGGTGTTGCTACACGATTCAGGAAGTCGCTATGTCACCAAAATCTACAATGACGATTGGATGCGTGAAAAAGGGTTTTTAGAATAGTTCCGCAAGCGCTACTCTACTTCAATCACATCAACTTTAACCCCGAGTTTGTTTGGTCGAATTTGATATCCCATTCTCCCGCTGATGACATCAATAAAAGCTGCACCAAAAAAGATGATCTGCGAGGTGTAGTACACCCATAGCATCAGAATTGCCAGCACACTCGCCGAACCGAAAATACTATCGATATGCATGGTGGTAAGCACATGTCCAATGATGGTTTTCCCAATCGAAAACAAAAAAGCTGTGAACACACCCCCTAAAACGGCTGGCTTCCAGTGTATGATGGCATCACTCAAGACACTAAACATCAAGGTAAAAATGATGCCCAATACAAGAAATGAAGCGACCAATTCATACCCATAGGTAAAGGAGTAGTTGCTGCTCAATCGATCACTATATTCCAATAAATAACTGCTTACACTTGTACTGACTAGCACAAAAAAGACAAGTCCAATAAGTAGGGTAAACGATATGGATTGCTTGAACAAATAATTTTGAACTTTTCGCTTTCGCTTGACTTTAATTCTCCATATCCGATTAAAAAAATGATGAAGTTGACGAAGCATAGCGGAAGAAGACAATCCAAGAATGACAAACCCAACGCTGGTCGCCAAGGCACTGTTTTGATGAACCTTCCGATGACTTACAATTTCTTGAATTTGTTTGGATGCGTCTGCCCCTAGGATATCGTTGAATTGCGCATAGATTTCGTCTGAAACCTCTTTTTCACCAAAAAAGTAGCCCAGAACAACAGTAATGATGATGATCATGGGTAAAAGCGAAAATACAGCGTAGTAGGCGAGAGCAGCACCATTTTGAAAGGGATTGCTCCTAAAGAAAACAGCAAATATATTTTGCAGAAAAGAAATCATAAAACGAAAAGATGTTATCTATAGCAGCACAAAAAGATTCGGGGAATCCGCCTGTTCAAAAGCGAATGTAACAAATTTCTATGCGATATGGTCAATTACTACTTAGGATTCTCTCTAAAAACAATACTGATTCTCCGCAATAATTTTATCGGCAATTTGTTCGCGTAAGCCAATCACATTTGGATGATTGACATATTTTGTAAATCGCTTTAGACCCATGAGAAGCATTTTTTGTTCATCTCCTTCTGCGGAAGAAATAATTGCTTCTTTCCCTTTGGATTGTATTTTCTCAACGGCTTGGAAAAGATAGAGTTTTGTTATGGCCAACTGCATGTCTTGTGTGTCTAGACCATATCGATTGATATTCTTTTCCGTTCGAAGTATGGCCGATTCCACCAGATAGATTTCAATCAATATATCAGAAACAGCCAACAAAAGCTGCTGGTGTTTCTCGAGGTCAGTTCCGTACTTTTGGACACCAGCACCTGCGATCATCAAAAATACCTTTTTCAGGTTTTTAAGGATTGATTTTTCCTCACTTAGGGGTTCTGTGAAATCTGGAACGTCGAATGATGGCACACCCAAGAGTTCCTCCCCAACGGCAGTTGCAGGACCAATCAAATCAAGGTGTCCTTTCATGGCTTTTTTGATCAGCATTCCAACAGTAAGCATCCGATTGATTTCATTTGTCCCCTCATAGATTCGAGAAATCCGAGCATCTCGCCACGCTGACTCCATGGGCATATCTGCAGAATAACCCATACCTCCAAAAATTTGAACTCCCTCGTCTGTACAGTTTTGCGTATGTTCCGACACAGCCACTTTTAAGATAGAGCATTCGATTACATACTCTTCTACTCCTTTTAGCTCTGCTTCTTGATGGCTTATTCCCGACTCGGATCGAATGGCTATGCGATCCTCGATGTCTTTGGCCGCACGATAACAGCCTGACTCACCTACATAACAATTTGTAGCCATATTGGCGATTTTTTGTTTGATTGCTCCAAACTGACTAATCGGTGTTTTGAACTGGATTCTCTCATTGGCATAACGAACACTTTCGCTCACAGCACGTCGCTGAGCATCGATACAAGCAACCGCAAGTTTGATACGACCCACATTCAAAGCGTTCATTGCGATTTTAAAACCATTGCCACGCTCAGATAACATATTTTCAACAGGTACCTTGGTTTCACTGAAAAAGACCTGTCTGGTTGAGGAAGCATGAATCCCCAACTTGTGTTCTTCTTTGCCCATGCTAATTCCATTTTCTGGGTTATTAGGAACGATAAACCCTGTAATATTTTTATCATCTTCTATCCGTGCAAATACAATCATTACACTGGCATATCCAGCATTTGAAATCCATATTTTTTGGCCACTGATTTTATAATGGGTACCGTCTTCAGAAAGTACAGCTTTGGTTTTTCCACTATTTGCGTCCGATCCTGCCCCTGGTTCGGTAAGACAATAACATCCAATTTCTTCCCCCGAAGCGAGCTTAGGGACATATTTTTGTTTTTGCTCTTCAGTTCCGTACAAAACGATGGGCATGATGCCAATCCCCGTATGGGCACCGTAGGCAGTGGAAAGGGAGCCAGTTGCCCCTGAAAAGTAATCACAGACGAGCATGGTTGAGACAAACCCCATTTCAAGCCCTCCGTAGGCCTCAGGCACGCCAACACCTAAAAATCCAAGTTCTCCAGCTTTGCGCATCAGCTCAAATGTGAAGTCGTAGTCTTTTTGCTCAAAACGATGCTTGTTGGGCCAGACTTCCCGATCGATAAATTCCTTTACGGCATCACGCATCATCTGTTGCTCTTCGCTAAAGTCTTCGGGTGTGAAGATGTTTTCTGCGTCCGTTTCTTGCAATAAAAAAGCACCTCCGCGTGTACGTATGATTTCTTTTGTTTCCATAATTCTATATCAATTCATAAATTCCAGCGGCACCTTGTCCAGTACCAACACACATGGTAACCATGCCATATTTTTGTTTTCTCTTCTTCATTTGGTCAAACAGCTGCACAGAGAGTTTGGTGCCTGTACAACCCAGTGGGTGTCCAAGAGCAATTGCCCCTCCATTGACATTGACAAGCTCTGGGTTGATATCAAGCTCACGGATCACAGCTAGTGATTGAGCAGCAAAGGCCTCATTGAGTTCAATTTGCTCGATATCTTTTAGTTTTAGACCCGCTTGATCCAGCGCTTTTGGGATTGCTGCTACGGGGCCTATACCCATGATTTTGGGTGGAACGCCAGCAGTTGCATAACTCACAAGCCGAGCAATTGGGGTGAGTTTGTGCTTTTTGACCATCTCTTCTGTCATCATCAATAACACAGCTGCACCATCGCTTGTTTGCGAGGAGTTCCCCGCTGTTACCGATCCATTATTGGCAAAGACAGGGCGTAGTTTGGCCAATGCCTCTATGCTTGTATCTGCTCTTGGGCCCTCATCACGATCAACGGTATAGGTGCGCGTTGCTTTTTTTCCATTGTCATCGATATATACTTCCTCGATGGTAATCGGTACAATTTGATTATCAAACGCACCATTTTTTTGTGCTTTCAGGGCTTTTTGGTGTGATGCATACGCAAAAGCGTCTTGATCTTCTCTGGAGATGTTAAACTGGTTGGCAACTGCTTCGGCAGTGAGCCCCATTCCCCAATAGTAATCTTCATTCCCTTGCTTGGCAGCTTTGTAGTCGGGCGCAGGCTTAAATCCACCCATTGGGATATAGCTCATGCTCTCAACGCCACCCGCAATTACGCAGTCTGCCATTCCTGATTGTATTTTTGCAGTTCCCAAAGCGATTGTTTCAATTCCTGATGCGCAATAGCGGTTTACGGTTACACCTGGAACGTCATTGGTTTTGAGACCCATTAGTGAGATGAGCCGTGCCATATTTAGGCCCTGTTCTGCCTCTGGCATGGCATTCCCAATCAGAACATCATCAATTGTAGTGACATCAAAATCAGGCAAGTTACTCATCATATGCTCGATGGTTTCTGCAGCGAGCTCATCTGGACGTTTAAATCTAAAAAGGCCCCTGGGAGCTTTACCAACGGCTGTTCGGTGTGCGCTTACGATGTAGGTTGTTTTCATGTATTAATTTCTTAAAGGTTTTCCAGTTTTTAGCATATGCTGTATGCGTTCAAGCGTTTTGCGTTCAGTGCAAAGGGATAAAAATGCTTCTCTTTCAATATCCAGAAGGTATTGCTCCGATACATGGGACGGTTGTGATAGGTCACCACCAGCCATGACGTAGGCCAACTTGTCGGCAACTTTTTTGTCATGTTCCGAAATGTAATGAGCGGCCTCCATAGAGTCTGTTCCCACCAAAAACATTCCAAGGGCTTGTTTGCCCAAAACTTTTACATCCTTTCGCTTTATGGGTTTGGTATAGCCAGACTCTGCCATTAAAACAGCTTGTTTTTTGGCAATTGCGATTTGTTGGTCGGCATTGACAACAACGACATCCTTGTCTTTTTGTAAAATCCCCAAATCAAAGGCCTCATAAGCAGATTTGGCCACTTTAGCCATTCCGATTGTGAGAAAATATTCTTGGAGTATATTGAGCTCTACATCATTTTTACGAAACGAATCGGATGCCCGTAGTGTCATCTCTTTAGATCCACCACCTCCAGGAATGACACCAACACCAAACTCGACCAAGCCGATATAGGTTTCTGTAGCTGCCACCACCTTGTCAGCATGTAAGCTGAGTTCACAAGCTCCCCCAAGGGTAAGGGTATGCGGTGCTGCAACGGTGGGTATGGACGAATATCGCATGCGCATCATCGTGTCCTGAAAATATTTAATTGCCATGTTGAGCTCGTCATATTCTTGTTCGACAGCCAACATAAAAATCATGCCAATATTGGCTCCAGCAGAGAAATTAGCCCCCTGATTGCCAACAACCATCGCTTGAAAGTCCTTTTCAGCCAAATCAATACCTTTATTAATCCCCTGAAGAACGCCACCACCGATTGTATTCATTTTGGAGTGAAACTCCACATTCAGCACCCCGTCTCCAAGGTCAATTAACGAGCACTCTGGGTTTTGCCAAACGGTTTTCGATGCTCTTAGGTTATCGAGAATAATGAAGCTGCTTTGACCTGGGATGACATTCATGTTTTTGTTTGGAATATCATAAAAAAGCTGCTGCCCGTCTTTTAATCCATAAAAACGTTGGTGGGATTCTTTCGTCATGGCTGTCACCCAATCCGCTGGTTTATGTCCCGCCTCTTTGATAAGTTCAATTCCTGTTTCTAATCCAACTGCATCCCAGAGTTCAAAAGGACCATGTGTCCATCCAAATCCAGCTTTCATGGCGTCATCTATTCGGTAGATTTCGTCAGAGATTTCAGGAATCCGATGTTGGATGTAGGCAAAAAGCTCCCCAAAGTTTTTTCGATAAAATGCAGCCGCTTTATCTGTTCCCGAAATTAAAACAGGATAGCGTTCGATCAGATTATCAATCGCTTTGGTTTTCTCTAGGGTGTCAAATTGCGCTCTTTTTTTTGTTCGGTATTCGAGCGTTTCGAGATCAAAAGTTAAAATCTCAGATTTCCCCTTTTCATTTTTTACTTTCTTATAAAATCCTTGACCGCTTTTGGAGCCGAGCCATTGCTTTTCCATCATGGTGTAGATGAAGTCAGGAAGTTGAAATACATCTCTTCGCTCGTCATCTTTGCAGTTTTCATACAACCCATTCGCCACATGTACCAAGGTATCGAGCCCCACCACATCAACTGTCCGAAATGTAGCCGATTTTGGTCTTCCAATTACAGGTCCAGTAAGCTTGTCGATTTCTTCTACGGTCAGACCCATATCCTTGACTTGATGGAAGAGACTCTGAATACAAAAAATACCAATTCGATTTCCAATAAATGCTGGCGTGTCTTTGGCAAAAACCGAACGTTTTCCGAGGAAAGTGCTGCCATAATCCATCAAAAACGAACTGATTTCGGGCAAGCAATTTGGGCCTGGTATGACCTCAAAGAGTTTTAAGTACCGAGGTGGATTAAAAAAGTGAGTAACAGCAAAATGCTTTTGAAAACCCTCTGATCGACCCTCGTTCATTTTCCAAATCGGGATGCCTGATGTATTTGAGGTGATCAATGTGCCCGGTGTTCTATGGGATTCAATTTGTTCAAATACACTTTGTTTGATCTCAAGTCGTTCCACAACAACTTCGATGACCCAGTCCACATCAGCGATTTGTGAAATATCATCAGATAAATTTCCTGTGCGGATTCGTTTTTTAAAATCCATATGATAAATTGGCGCTGGATTGGATTTGATCGCTTGCAAAAGATTTCCATCAGCGATACGATTGCGCACAGCAGGGTCGGAAAGTTTGAGACCCTTTGCTTTTTCTTTTTCAGTTAATTCGTTTGGTGCGATATCGAGAAGTAAGACTTCTACACCAATATTTGCAAAATGACAAGCAATACCAGAACCCATGATTCCAGACCCAATGACTGCCACTTTTGATATTCTTCTTGTAGTCATGATACTTTTTTTTGGGGGGTAAAAATTGATTTTTCTTGTACTTTTTGTAAGATCAACTTGATAACTTTATAGAATGATTCTAGTTCTTTGGGACTTACAGCGGATTCAATTGCCTGATTGAACTGCATGACAACTTCACGCGAGAGAGAACGCTTTTCAAGCCCCTCTTTTGTAAGGCGAATCAAAACGCCTCTACCATCTTCAGGGTTTGGCTCTCTTCGGATTAAGCCCTGATTTTCCATTGTCTTTAAGGTGCGTGACAAACTTGTCGATTCCATACCCATCCTTGGACCTAGCGAGGTAGAGGGAACGCCTTCTTCCGCATCAATGCTCAAAAGTGCCAGCCCAGTTGCCATCGTAGCTCCATATCGAGAGGCCTCTTCATTATACATTTTGGATACGGCTTGCCAAGTTGCGCGTAAAAAATGATCGATTGTTTTTGTTCTCATAGAGCCAAATGTAATAAAAATTATTATGCACGCATAATAAATAACAAAAAAAAGGGATTAGCTGTAAATCTCCTTGATAAGGGTATTATATTTTTCAGATATGATTTTTCTTTTGAGCTTCATCGTGGGGGTGAGGTGGCCCGAATCAATGCTCCAAACATCATCCGTAAGCTTAAATTTCTTTACTTTTTCCCATTGTGCAAAATTGGAATTTGCACTTTCGATATCGCTTTCGATTTGATCAATAACTTTTTGATTCTTGGTTAGTTGCTTGGCAGTTTGTAGATTTTCAACATTGCCCATCCACTCGTTTACAGCTTCAAAGTTAAGTTGAATAAGTGCCGAAGGAAATTTCTGGTTTTCCCCTAAGACCATCACTTGATCAATCAGGGTTGATTGCTTAATCACGTTTTCAATCACTTGGGGAGCTACATACTTCCCCCCCGAAGTTTTAAACATCTCTTTTTTGCGATCAGTGATTTTCAAAAATCCATCTTCGTCCACATGCCCAATATCACCTGTATGAAAATAACCGTTTTTAATGACTTCACCTGTGAGCTCTTGATTTTTATAATATCCTATCATCACATTGGGTCCTTTACAAAGAATCTCACCGTCTTCCGCGATTTTTACCTGTACATGCTCGACTACTTTCCCAACACTACCAATGCGGAGTTTCCCGTCTCTCATATCGTTGACCGAAATTACAGGCGAGGTTTCCGTAAGTCCATATCCTTCAACAACTGTCAGCCCAGCGGCCGTAAACACACGAGCAAGGCGCGGTTGCAAGGCAGCACTACCAGAAGCAATCAACTTGAGATTACCCCCCAGTGCAGCTTTCCATTTTTTGAAAATCAAAGCGCGAGCGATTGAGAGTTTAAGACTGTAAACCAAGCCATTTTTTTTGTATGGCTCATAAGCGAGTCCCACATCAACAGCCCAGTTGAATAATTTCTTTTTGACACCTGTTAGGGTTTGCCCTTTGCCATAGATTTTGTCAAATAATTTTTCCAGTAATCGAGGAACAGCAGTCATCACATCTGGATTGACCTCATTGAGATTTTCTCCAATGGTTTCCAATGATTCGGCAAAATGTACTTCCGTTGATGTAATTTGATAGAGATACATCAACATTCTTTCATAAATATGGCATAGCGGTAAAAAGCTTAATGCGACTGCTTTTCCATATTCAAGTGGTAAGCGTTTTTGTGCAGCAAACACATTGGAGACAATATTGTTATGACTCAACATCACGCCTTTGGGCGTTCCCGTAGTTCCAGACGTATAGATGATCGTTGCCAAGTCGTGGGGGAGTACAGATTCTTTAATCGCGATCACTTTTGATTGATGAGCGGCGTCTCTTCCAAGATTGAGAACCTCAGTCCAATGCTTACACCCCTTGATCTCATCAAAACTATATACTTCCTTTAGGTTTGGACATTCTTTTTGAATGGATTTGATTTTATCAAAGACTTCTTGATCCGAAACAAAACAGTATTTCGATTCAGAATGATTAATGATATATGCATAATCTTCTGCAGTTATGGTCGGATAAATTGGAACATCAATTCCACCGATTTGAAGTACCCCGATATCAACAATACACCACTCTGTTCGGTTATTAGAAGAAATGATAGCAACCTTGTCTCCTTTGCTCAAACCAAGCTGGAGTAAACCACGGCTGATTTGGTTTGATTGCTCTAAAAAATCCTCTGAAGAAGTAGAAACCCATTTGCCATTATACTTGGTGTTTAAAGCCCGTTTTACAGGTAAGGTCTTTACTTGATTTTCAAGGATGTCAAATAAGCGAGTCGGTGCGTTCAATTTGATTTTTGATTCAATGTATACTAACAAATATGCATTTATTTCTCGAAAAGAAAAAATAATTGCCTAGCTAGTTGCTAGTCTGAAACCACTTGTGGGCATCTTCAAAGGCCTGAATCCAAGGGGAGATGACATCTGATTTTCGGTCTGCAGGATAATGTGCCCAATTCCATGGAAATATCGAACGTTCTAAGTGAGGCATCATCACTACATGACGTCCATCATCACTACTCAGTATGGCGGTTCCATAATCTGAACCA
Source organism: Flavobacteriaceae bacterium (assembly GCA_029238125.1). Lineage (GTDB taxonomy): Bacteria > Bacteroidota > Bacteroidia > Flavobacteriales > Flavobacteriaceae > UBA724. Next base: position 12,861 of record JAQWGQ010000036.1, read on the forward strand.
TTAGGGTTTGAAGGATACTGATTATAGGAGTAGCTCCCGACAATTTGGTAATCAGCTTGTTCTTGAGGGAGTTCAAATCGCCCCTCTCCATGTGCTGACCAAATTCCAAGTCTGGAACCACTCAAACCCTGAAATAAAACGGTACTGTTAGGTTGAATATCAATTGTACTAAATACACATTCAAATTTTCCAGAAAGGTTATGACGCATTTTAGGTTTTTGATCGTGAGTTGGGTGCAAAAGCCCCAGTTCGATAAAAAGCTGACAGCCATTGCATACGCCAAGTGAGAGGGTGTCTGAGCGATTAAAAAAGTTGGTAATCGCTTTTTTAGCTAAGGCATTGTAGGTAAAAGTGCCTGCCCATCCTTTTGCCGAACCAAGGACATCAGAGTTTGAAAATCCGCCGACTGCGACAATGAGTTGGACATCCGTAAGGTCCTCACGACCAGTTATCAAATCAGTCATATGAATGTCTTTGACATCAAATCCTGCGAGATCCATCATATAGGCCATTTCACGCTCCGAGTTGCTCCCTTTTTCGCGAATCACAGCTGCTTTAATACGTTTCCCTTCGTCCACAGGGGGAAGTTTTCCACTGAATGAAGTCGGGAATGTAAAGCGTAATGGCGTTTTATCAACACTGTCAAATCGTTCTTTTGCTTTGATTGGGTCTGTTTGGTTTTTATCCATCAGAAATGAAGTAGTCATCCAGTGTTTTCGATAGGTTGGAACATGAAACTCGAAAGATTCATTAGCGCATTGTATTTTGAGCACATCTGATTCATTTGCTTCCCCGATTTCAACGATAGACACACCTTTGTCACTCAGATATTTTGCACTTTCCGCACTGGTTTGAATCACCACAGCAGGGTTTTCGGCATATAAAATTTGCTCATCAAAAGCAGACAAATCAATTTGCAGACCTACTTTGTTTTCGGCAAAACACATTTCGAGTAAAGTGGTAATTAGTCCACCAGAGCCAATGTCATGACCAGCATAAATTTCCCCCTTTTTGATTCGGTCTTGTAAGGCGTTAAAACTGACTTTAAATTGCGTAGCATCACTGACATCAGGTACTTGTCTTCCCACACAATTTTTCAATTGCGCATAGGCAGATCCACCAAGTGGATAGCTCGAATCACTCATCGAAACATAGTAGAGCTTACCCTGATTCGGTTGTGCCATCGGCCGAACGACTCCTGTGACATTGCTACAAGCTGCAGACGCCGATATAATTACTGTCCCCGGAGCCAGTACTTCATCGTTGCTATACTTTTGTTTCATCGACAAGGAATCTTTTCCCGTTGGGATGTTGATGCCCAAAGAGATCGCAAAGTCTGCACAGGCCTCAACTGCTTTGTATAAGCGCGCATTTTCACCAGGATTGTTACAAGGCCACATCCAGTTGGCAGACAAACTCACTGCCGAAAGTCCATTTTCCAAAGGAGCCCAAACAAGGTTTGTCAAGGCCTCTGCAATGGATATTCGACTTCCTGCAGCCGCGTCGGTCAGTGCCACTGCCGGCGCATGTCCTATCGAAGTCGCAATTCCCTTTTCTCCTTGATAGTCAAGGGAAACCACCCCACAATTGGCCAAAGGCAGTTGAAGAGATCCAACCGTTTGCTGCTGGGCAACGCGGCCACCCACACAGCGGTCAACTTTGTTTGTAAGCCAATCTTTACAGGCCACACTCTCCAACTGGAGTAGATTCTCGACATCCTGATAAACGTTTTGTATTTCAAAGGGAACAGTAGAAAATCGATGTTTTTGGCTTTGATCAACTAAAATGGTTTTGGGTGTCTTCCCAAAAAAATCATCAATCGACAAGTCAATGGGTTTGGTACTGGTATTTTGTGATTCAACAACAAAATGATTGTCTTCTGTGATAACCCCAACATCGAAAAGAGGGGCACGCTCCCTTTCTGCAATTTTTCGAAGTCGGGGGAGGTCCTTTTCGCTGACAATCAGTCCCATCCGCTCTTGGGATTCATTCCCAATAATTTCTTTTGCAGACAATGTTTGATCTCCTACAGGCAAAGCATCTAGATCGATTGTGCCACCTGTGCCTTCAACCAACTCCGAGAGACAGTTGAGGTGCCCACCTGCTCCGTGATCGTGAATCGAGATTATGGTATTTTTCTCAGATTCCGTAAGGGCTCGAATGACATTGGACACCCGTTTTTGCATTTCTGGGTTGGATCGTTGTACCGCATTGAGCTCAATTCCTGTGGAAAAAGCCCCAGTATCTGCTGAGGATACTGCAGCACCCCCCATACCAATACGGTAATTGTCTCCGCCGAGAATCACAATGCGATCCCCTTTTTTTGGCGTTCTTTTCGCACTGTGATCGGCATGACCATAGCCAACGCCTCCAGCGAGCATAATTACTTTATCAAAACCTACGGTTTGTCCGTTTTCTTCATGCTCAAAAGTCAATAGTGAACCCGTAATAAGGGGTTGTCCAAATTTATTCCCAAAATCACTTGCCCCATTCGATGCGCGAATCAATATGTCGAGGGGGGTTTGGTATAGCCAATCGCGTGCAGGGTTTTGCTCCCAAGGGCGATTAGATTTGATACGCGGATAGGATGTCATATAAACTGCAGTTCCCGCCAATGGGATCGATCCTGTACCACCTGCCATGCGATCTCTTATCTCTCCCCCCGAACCCGTAGCCGCACCACTACACGGTTCGACCGTAGTTGGGAAATTATGCGTTTCTGCTTTGATAGAAATAATCGAAGGGATTTGTTTTTTCTGATAAGCGCTTGCTCGATCTGCATCTTGTGGAGCAAACTGCTCAATGGTAGGCCCTTTAATAAATGCAACATTGTCTTTATATGCCGACACTATGTTTTCAGGATGTTTTTTTGATGTTTTTTTGATTAGGGAAAATAACGAGTCTTTTTGTTCGACCCCGTCAATGTGGAACACTCCATTAAAAATTTTGTGCCGACAATGCTCTGAATTGACTTGCGAAAAACCAAACACCTCCGAATCGGTGAGGGGACGATCCAGTTGCTCAGCCAGTTGTTCGAGATAACGGACTTCATCTGGATTTAGCGATAGGCCTTCTGCCAAATTGTAAGCCGAAATATCATAAATTTCACGAATGGGTTCTGGGCTAATTTCAACGGTAAATAGATTTTGATCCAAGTTTTCAAAACGCTCCGAAACCATAGGATCAATGGTTTCACCTGCTTGCAAAGGGGTAAACTGTTCAATTCGAATCATCCCTTTGATTCCCATATTTTGTGTGATTTCAACAGCATTGGTGCTCCAAGGCGTAACCATATTTACGCGCGGTCCAACAAAAACACCTTCAATTTTGGTCGTGTTCAAGCAGGGTTGGTCTCCAAATAGCCAGCTGAGTTTTGTTATAGTCTCTGCATCTATTGCGTTTTGTGTCTGTAAGGCAAATATGCGCTGGGATGCGTCCCCAAAAAAACAAATCATAAACACAAATTGAGTTACAAAAATAATTAAATGATTGCTTGTTACGTAAGGAACTTGATGGGAAAGTACTAAGGGTTTCCACTTAGTTATCAACAATCAAGATCGAACCATTTTCGCCATATAAAAGCCGTCAAAACCGCTTTTAGCGGGACTGACAAATTGCTCTTTTTCAAGGGTGAATTGTTTGCCAATTTCCGATTGTAGAAAGCCCTCAACCTGGTTTTGGTTTTCCTCTTTTAAAATTGAACAGGTGGCATACACCAGTTTTCCGCCCGGTTTGACCATGGTCGCATAAGTATGTATGATGTGTTCTTGTGTTTGTTTGACACGTTCCAAAAAGTCGGCATCAATTTTCCATTTCGCATCGGGGTTGCGACGCAAAACACCCAATCCAGTACATGGGGCATCAATCAACACACAGTCTGCACGACCATGCAGTTTTTTGATCACTTTGGTGGATTTGATATGCCGTGTTGTGATATTGTGTGCTCCAGCTCGTCGAGCTCGGCGTTTGAGTTCGTGGAGTTTATATGGATAAATATCGAGGGCGGTGAGTTGACCTTTATTTTTCATCAAAGCAGCAAGGTGTAAACTTTTCCCGCCAGCACCTGCACAGGCATCTATAACTTGCATTCCAGGACTCACATCTGTAAAGCTAGCTACCAGTTGTGAGGAGGCATCTTGGACTTCAAATAAGCCCCTTTGGAAAGCATCCGTTTCAAATACATTTGATCGTTCTTGCAGGATGAGCGCGTCTGGATATTTCGGGTGCGAAACCGTTTGGATTCCTTCGGCTACCAATTCATTTTGAAGCGTTTTTGGATTGGTTTGCAACCGATTGACACGTAAAACTACGCTCGCTTGGCGGTTGAGCGCATCGAGCTCTCTCTGCCATTGAGTTTCCCCAAAGTTTGCAAGGCCAATTTTGTCTAACCAATCTGTAATCGAGCATACGATGGCTCGATGTTGTTGGAGGCCGTCAAACTTCCCTTTGATTCTTCGCGTAGGTGTACCACGAACTTCATCCCAAGCTGGTAATGAAACCCCCTGCAATACCCACCTCACAGAAAGCAGTCGCCAAAGATCAACTTTGGTAAATGTCTCCTTTACGCCAGCCAGTTCGGCATACAGTCGCTTCCAACGAATGATTTCGTATGTGTTTTCTGCGATAAATCCACGATCTCGTTTTCCCCACCGTTTGTCAGACTTTAGTATTTTCGCAATGACTTTGTCAGCTTGAAGATTTTGATTGAAAATGCTATCCAGACAGCTTATAACAGCTACTGCAAGGTTTTTATGAAGCCGAACGGGCTTTTGGGTTTCCTTCATTGAGTCGATTATTGAAAAGATTGAAGCTCGATGAGCTTTTTGTAAGTCCCATTTTTTGCAATCAACTCTTCATGTGTTCCTTTTTCTGAAATTTTTCCGTTTTGCAAAACGACGATCAAGTCTGCATTTTGGATGGTTGATAGGCGGTGTGCAATGATAAGTGAAGTTCTGCTTTTCATCATTTTGATAAGGGCCTCCTGTACCAATCGTTCCGACTCTGTATCCAGAGCAGAAGTTGCTTCGTCTAAAATCAGAATTTCTGGATTTTTGAGTACAGCTCGGGCGATTGACAGTCTCTGTTTTTGTCCGCCTGAAAGCTTATTCCCTTGGTCTCCAATCACCGTATCAAATCCTTTGGGGAGTGCCTCAATGAATGAGAGTGCATTGGCAATTTCTGCAGCACTATTAAGCTCTTCTTTGGTCGCATCAGGCTTTGCAATTCGAAGATTATTGGCAACAGTATCGTTGAATAAAATGGAGTCTTGGGTTACAATCCCCATAAGAGAGCGAAGGTCACTTTTGGTAATTTGACGAACATCCGTTCCATCTATGGATATACTACCTTCACGAACATCATAGAATCGAGGGACCAGATTTGCAATGGTTGACTTACCGCCACCCGATGGACCAACGAGTGCAACGGACGTCTCTTTGGCAATGGTCAGGTTGAACTTGTCAATCACAAGCTCTTCTTCATAGGAAAAGGAAACCTTTTTGAAAGAAATCTCTTTGGTGAACGCACTCATTTTTTTAGGGCGCATAGGGTCAACAATCGGATTGGACGTTTCGAGCACTTCGAGGATGCGAGCGGCTGCGGCATTTCCTTTTTTGATGCTGTACAGAGCCTTACTAATTCCTTTTGCAGGTGTTAGCACCCCATAGGCGAGTCCTAAAAAGGTGATAAACGCAGCTGCATTGAGTTGTTTTTCGATAAGCACCAAACTACCGCCATACCAGAGTAAAACCGCAAATACACCGATTCCCAAAAACTCGCTTAATGGACTTGATAAATTCATGCGATTGATCAGACTGTTGGACAACTTAAACAAGCGCTGATTTGTATCTTTAAATTTGGCCTGAAAAGACCCCTCTGCCCGAAAAGCCTTGATAATGTTTAGCCCACTGATTGTTTCCTCAATCTTAGCGAGTACTTCGCCCACTTCAATTTGAACCTTATTCGACTTTGGTTGTAGCGTTTTTCCAATCCGAGAAATGAGAATTCCAGCAAAGGGTACAAAAAGCAAAACAAACAAAGTCAGCTTCGCACTAATGCTAAACATCATGATTAAGGCAAATGTTATTGTCAGAGGTTCGCGAATGAGCAATTCGATAATGGATAAAAAACTGTACTGGATTTCTGTGACATCGTTTGAAACACGTGACATCAAATCTCCCTTTCGCTTTTCTGTAAAATGCGCCATGGACATCTTGGTAATTTTATTGTAAAGGGCAATGCGGATGTCTTTTAGAATACCATTTCGTAAAAATGTGATAAAGAAAAGTGCGATGTAATTAAAAAAGTTTTTCAAAAGAAAAGTCACTAAAATCAATGAAATGACCAAGAGCAAAGCACGCTGTGGGTCCTCACCAGCATAGCGTGTGACTTCAAAGCTCATCCTATCGGACACATAGGTTTTAAAATCCAAGGCACCGGAGAAAGAAGGTTTGGTATAGACTGCTCGGCTTTCTCCAAATAAGACTTCCAACATGGGCATCAACACCAAAAACGAAAAGGCATTGAAAAAGGCGTATAACACATTGAAAAAAATATTCAGAGCCATGTACTTGGAATACGGCTTTGCAAATCGAAAAATTTTCCAAAAATATGTCATGCTGTTAATCCTAACTCCTCACACATCCGATCGATTTTTGCAATCAAATCAGAGCGGAGATCATCGTATTCAGATTGTTTTATAAGCGGTCTGTTCACACTGAAATAAAACTTGATCTTTGGTTCGGTTCCGCTTGGGCGCACCGCGATCTTGGAACCATCTTCTGTTGTAAATATAACAACATCTGATTTGGGGAGGGTGATGACTTCTTTTTTACCGTCAATGCAGTTGTACTGGATGCCGTCTTTAAAATCTTCAATGGTTTTGATTTGCACTCCGCCGATTTTCTTCGGAGGGGATTTGCGGAGATCCTCCATCATTTGCTGAATTTCTAAAACACCTTCTTTTCCTTTTTTGACAAAAGAAATCAGTTTTTCTTGATACAAACCAAATGTTTTGTAAGCTTTGAGCAGTTGATCGAAAAAACTTTCTCCATTTGAAATGGCAGTAGATGCAACTTCACAAGCCAGTAGGGCTGCTGTAACAGCATCTTTGTCTCGGACAAAATCACCGACCATAAATCCAAAACTCTCCTCACCACCTCCAAGAAATTTTTCATCCGGATAATCCTCAATCATTTTGGCAATCCATTTAAACCCTGTGAGGCCGATTTTGCAATCGACATTGTAGTGCGAAGCCAGTACTGCCATCATCGGGGTCGAAACGACCGTTGACCCAATAAAGTAATCTTGATTTTCCTCTCGCTTAACCCGATCGAGGATAAACTGCGTCATCACAATCATCGTTTGGTTGCCGTTTAGCAGTTCCATTTCTCCCTTATGATTGCGAACTGCGATTCCCAACCGGTCTGCGTCGGGGTCTGTGCCAATCACAATATCGGCTTGGATTTCTTCAGCTTTTTGGAGTGCGATCGCGAGTGCAGCTGGCTCCTCTGGGTTGGGGGAGTCTACTGTTGGAAAGTCGCCATCTGGCTCGGCTTGCTCTTCCGCGATATGGACTTGCGTATAACCAGCTTTTTGTAAAACCGCAGGAATTGCCGTGATCGAAGTCCCGTGTAGAGAGGTAAACACAATTTTGAGTTGCGAGCGATCTCCGTCCCCTAAACGTCCATTGGCGACACATGCATTTTGAAACGCATCATCGATGTTTTTGTCGATCAGAGTGATATTCTCTTGCTTAGGGGTAAATTGAATATCTGAAAAATCAATTGCATTGATTTCATCAATAATGGCATTGTCATGCGGAGGTACAATCTGACCTCCGTCTTCCCAGTACACTTTGTATCCATTGTACTCTGGAGGGTTATGGGAGGCAGTGAGTACGACACCACACTGTGCGCCCAATTCCCGAACGGCAAAGGATACTTCTGGCGTGGGTCGAAGTGCAGAAAATAGATAGACGTCGATATCGTTGGCTGAGAAAATATCAGCAACGGTTTGTGCAAGCGTATCACTTTGGTGTCTACAATCGTATCCAATAATCACCTTGGCTCTTTTATCTGGAAAGTACCTTTTGATGTAATTGCAAAGACCTTGGGTATTTCGTCCAAATGTATAGCGATTCACTCTGTTGGAACCGACCCCCATGATCCCACGCATACCCCCAGTTCCAAAGGAGAGATCCGTATAAAAGGCATCTTCGAGTGCTTTTGGATCGTGGAGTAAGGCAGTGACGTTCTCTTGGGTTTCCTTGTCGAAAGGGTCTTGTTGCCATTTGGCAACTTGGTCCATAAAGTTGTTTTTCATCAAATTCGATTACAAGCGGCAAATTTAGGTAATCCTATCGTTATTTATCGATTTACAATGTTTCGAGAATCCGATAATTTGGAGTTTTGTTTCTACTTCGCATAAAAAGCTCTGCTAAAAACCCAGCCAGAAAAAACTGACTCCCCAAAATCATGGTCGTTAATGCCAGATAAAATTCAGGTCTTTCGGTAATCAGACGCCCATCGGTTTCCAAATACAATTTGTCAATCCCTAAATACAAGGCAAAGCCAAATCCCGCAACGAGCATCAAGGAGCCAATCAGACCGAAAAAATGCATCGGTCGCTTACCAAAACGCTGAACAAATAACAGCGTAACAAGGTCTAAAAACCCTTTAATGAAGCGATCAGCACCAAATTTGGTTTTTCCATATTTTCGAGCACTATGCTGTACAATATCCTCACCAATGGCACGATATCCAGCATGCTTGGCCAATAAAGGAATATAGCGATGCATCTCACCATGTACCTGAATGGATTTCACCACTTCCTTTTTATATGCCTTTAAGCCACAATTGAAATCATGTAGTGGAATGCCTGAAAATTGACGGGCAGCCCAATTGAAAAATTTTGATGGAATGGTTTTACCAAAAAGTGGGTCATGCCTCACTTTTTTCCAACCCGAAACCAAATCGAGTTTTTCTTTGGTTAATTTTTCGTGGAGCGTTAACAGTTCTTTTGGGCTGTCTTGCAAATCCGCATCCATGGTAAAGACAACATCCCCCTGGGCGAGATCAAAACCCACATGAAGGGCTTGGGACTTTCCAAAGTTTCGTATGAATTTTACCGCACGAACACCAGTATCATTTTTAGCAATGGAACGCACAAATTCCCAACCCTTGTCTTGACTTCCATCATCTACAAAAATCAACTCATATGACCATTTTGTGGATGCCAATACGTCTGTGAGTTGTTGATAAAGCTCGGGGAGCGATTCCTCTTCATCAAAAAAGGGAATTACAACAGATACATCCATATTAGTTGGTTTGCTCACTCGCGACTTATGCTTAGTTTGTTTTGGTAAATAATCCAGTTACCCATCCGATAACCAGTCCATATAAACAAGAAAAAATTAAAATAAACGGATAGCTCACCCAAAAAAATTGGGCTTGCATATCAACTTGTTGTTGAATTTGTTCAGAGGAGAGCTGAGGATATTTTTCCGCAATTTGCTTTGCGGTCACTTCAGTCCCGAGTTTTTCTACAAAATCTGGCTCAATGACATTTGAAAATAAAAGAAGGTAAATCACAGTAAAAATCCCAGAAACTAGGGCTGTTGCGGTACCGATCTTTATCCCTTCTCTTACACTTAATAATCCCCCATTAGCAGATCGAAAGCTGACAATGGCAATAATAATACAAGCCGCAGACACAACATAATTGACAATCTGAGGAACGCTAGAACCAGAGTAAGTCAGATCCATAAAATGAATCATCAAGCTAAAAGCAATAGTGATAATTGAGATGATAATGCCATACTTGTAAGCAAAGGAACGTATGGTAGGGGGGTTTGTTTGCATGATATTTTGTTTGATTTTATGGTAAAATTAGGAAAAACCATTAAATTTGCGCTCATTTTAATTATAATCAAAGCATGAAATCAGGTATTCATCCCGAAAATTACAGATTGGTAGCTTTCAAAGATATGTCTAATGAGGATGTTTTTATTACAAAGTCAACTGCCAACTCAAAAGAGAAGATCGACGTTGATGGCGTTGAATATCCTTTGATTAAGCTAGAGATTTCGAGAACCTCGCATCCGTACTACACTGGTAAGGCCAAATTGGTTGATACCGCTGGTCGAATTGACAAGTTCAAAAACAAATACGCAAAGTTTAAAAAGTAAACTTTTCACGAACAAAACCTCTCATTCGAGAGGTTTTTTTTATTTTTAGACTTTACGACTACCCATGCATATCCGATTGTTTGATGGAAAAGATAAAGAGCATTTGCTCCCATTTGTCTATTTGCGTCCCGTAGCAGATGTGTTTATGGGATCTCTTACTTTTCGAGACCGATGGAAACATTTGCTAGCAGATTCGGTTAGCGTTGAAAAAGTCGACGATTTGCATGAGTCGGAAAAATCAACCCCTGATCGTTGTGTGCTTGCCGCCTTGATTCCAACAACAAGTTTTGTAGAAGCAGTCCAGGCATTGGCACCCAATCAAAAATTGGTTTTTGATGATTTGGTTTTGGCATATCATGGCGAGCTTCCTTCCGATGATCCAGCGCTAGCTTCTTATCAAAACATTTCAATCGATCAATCAGCGTTTACCCACATCAAACATTCATGGGATATTTTCTTGTGCAATGCGCATGCTCTTGCGCATGATATTCCATTGTTGTCAAAAAATCGGATTTCAAATGCGATTTCAGACACCAATTTGACCATAGGCGATGGTTCGATTTTTATTGCCTCTCAAGTCAATATGGAAGGGGTTACCATTAACACAACCGATGGTCCCGTTTTTATTGATGAAGGCGCCACCATCATGGAAGGATCTTTGCTGAGAGGGCCTTTGTATATCGGGAAACATAGTGTGATTAAAATGGGCACCAAGGTCTATGCGAACTGCTCCATTGGTCCAAGTGTTAAAGTTGGTGGTGAAATCAACAATGTGGTCTTTTTTGGAAATAGCAATAAAGGACATGATGGCTTTTTGGGCAATGCGGTGATTGGGGAGTGGTGCAATATCGGCGCAGGAACCGATGCTTCCAATCTGAAAAATGATTATAGACTCGTAAGGGTTTGGGACTATGCAAGTGGCAATTTCGCCAAAACAGACTTGCAGTTTTGTGGGCTTTTGATGGGAGATCATTCCCAATGTGCAATCCAAACCACTTTTAATACGGCTACGGTTGTTGGGGTTGGTTGCAACTTATTCGGGCATGGATTTCCACGTCAGTTTATCCCAAGTTTTTCAAGAGGAGGCGCACAGGGGTTTTCCGAAAACCGATTGGATAAAGTCCTTGAAACCGCAAAATTGATGAAAATACGCAGAGGTGTTGATTTTACGTCCATCGATCGTGAACGTTTAGAAGCGATTTTTCAAAAGACTGCCAGCTTCCGAAATTAGTTCGGTTCTCCTTTTCTCACTCACCTTAGGTCAAGCATATTTACAGGATTGACGACCAGTTCATAACGATTGTCAGCTTTTTGTATCAATACTTCTAACTTCATGAATTTGTATTTATGACGACGGTTTAGAACTCAACCCCCGATTGTTTTTCGATAGATTTTAGCGTTTTCATTTTTGCCTTTTCTTTTTTAGGCATAAAACCACAATTTAACATAACAGATGAAATAAAACTTTTACATACATTTGTATAAATAATTTGGTTTTAAAACACATAAAACTATATATATATGAACAAAATTGAACAAATAAAGAATGTCGATAAAATGATGAGTAGTATAGGGGAGACGATTAAAAAATCGCCATACAAAACGTCTTTCTTCATGAACAAGCTAGATATCAAGCCATCGTTTTTTTACAAAAAAATGCGAAATAATAGCTTCACAATTGGCGAGTTTAAACAGATAGCCCCCTATCTGTATGAATCAGATCAGAGGAAACACGAAAAAGAAATTATCATTAACCTACTTAGTGTCAGCAAAAAAGAAATGGCAGCAGAAAAAACACGGGATTTTGCGTTACTTTTAGAGGAAGCAAAAAATCTCTATGGCGTACAGAGTTGAAACCACAAGAACAGCCGATCAATCGTACCTTCAAATCTTACAGTACTTAATTGACAATTACGGAAATCAAACTGCACAAAAATTTGAAGCTGCAGCCAAAAAGTGCGTCAAACTACTTCAGGACAATCCAGCGCTATTTGAATTTAATGAAGATTATGACTGCAGAAAAGCAATCATTGACAGGTACACTTCAATGTTTTACGAAGTAAAAAATCTTGTCATAATCATACATCTTTTTTGGCACAACCGTCAAAACCCCAGAGATATAGAAATTAAAATCTGACAAATAGTTTTATCATAAGTGGAGTGCTGGCCAGTTTCTGGCCAAGGGGTTCAAGTCCCCTATGTGGCGGAAACAGTTTGTTTGTTATTGGACTACACCACATTTCGTGCCGTTTGACCGATACATTTAATGCAATTAAATTTGATGGCAAAATAAAGTTAATGGTTTAATTAACTAAACCGTTATACTTCAATTTAATAGATTTATAGACCAAGTTTAATCATATCCTCAGGACGAATACCAATTTCAATTGCGATTTGCCTGTTGTATTGTCTTATGGCTGCATTGAGTGTAAATAACCTTACCAAAGCCCATATACCCAAACCGCCTAAAGTGATGTAAAATAAAATTTGCAGACCCATATTTCCCAAAGAGCCATAACTCCATCCTAAAAAAAGGAATAAAAGCCAAATCGTTGTTGCGTCTGTTTTTCTTGCATGATAAATCGTGAGTTTTTCTATGTTGTTCATTGTAATGATTTTAAGGAGATAGCAATTTATAAAAAATGTTTAACTTTGGTTCAACCAAACTCAACTTAACCGAAAATGATTACACTTTATTTTTATCGGGCTGTGGATAGGAGGTTTATTCCTCAATGACTATATACGCAAAAAGTCGAGGCGATTTTAATTTGTTAAACTAAATTCTAAAACCATGAAACATATAGTTTTATCAGTCATCTTATTAGTATTTACATCGTGTGGCAGCGCAATCTACTCTGTTATACCAGAAAAAATAACAAAAGCCAATGTAAATGTTGGGGACGAAAACACAATTAGTATAGGAGATCCTGTTTACACCTCTAGTTTTGCTCTGGTACGGAAAGGACTAGAAATTATTAGTATGCAGCCGTTCAAAATTAGCTTTGCAAATTTTCCTTATAAAGAGGGCGATATATTACCACTTACAAAGCAAACCAAAACAAGCTTTATGTATTCTAACAACCCTTTTACAGGTTACGACATTGGTATTTCAGAAAATAAAATGACAGGTGAGTATATGGCTTATGTTGCTGGAGTTTACTCAACAAGCGAAAAAAACATTCCTAATTTTAAAGGTAAAAAAACAACCCTCCCCGCTGAAGATTGTAGTAAGTGTTTTAAAAAAGAATTTATCTATAACGGTAGAGTTGATGACGGACTAAAGTTTATTTATCGCGAATTTTATGGCGACTTAATACGGCCTAGTTTTACTCAAGAATTGCAGTATGACCTTTCTCAAAGCGATGTAATTGGTTTTAAAGGGCTAAGAATTAAAGTGATGAACGCAACCAATTCGACAATCACTTACAGCGTCTTAAACGTTTTTCAATAATCATCACCAATTCTTCCCCTTGGCAGCCCAAACGGCATGGTTGATGTCTATTTTGGGGAGTTTAACAAAGTTGTTGACCTTGGCTTTTTTAAAGCCTCGCTCTATGACTTGTTATATTTTTTTGTCAAGTCCGCCAGCTTCCGAAACTAGTTTGGTTTTCCTTTCCTCACCCGCCTTAGGTCAAGCATATTCACTGGATTGGGAATCATTCCCTCCACATTTGGGTTGACAAACCGAAGAACCTCATCATAATACAATAGGATAAAAGGGGCTTGATCGACGAGTTGTTGGTCTAAACGTGAAATCAACGCGTTGCGACGATCTGTATCTAACTCCTCAGCCACAGCTTTGTATCCTTGGTCAAAAGCATTGCTGTAAAAGTGCGTATAGTTTGGGCCATTGGGTGAAAAATTATCTGATTGATAGGGGAGAAGATAGTTTTCAGGGTCGGGGTAATCGGCAACCCAACTGGCGCGAAACAATTCCAATTTCCCATTTGACTTGGCTTCCCGCAAGGCTGCTGGAGGCATCACTTCGATTTTGATGGCAATCCCGATTTGTTGGTAAACATTTTGAAGGTATGTACACAGATCAACGTAGTTGGCGTCGGTAGCCAAGGACAGTGTGGGTGTCTGGATACCAGTCTCATTTCGAAACTGCTCAACCAATTCTTTTGCTTTTTCGGGCTCATAGTCATATCCCTTCACATCGAGATCATCATTCAGCCCATCGGGGATAAAGCCCTTGTTTGCAGGACGTCCGATATTGTTTTTTAAAAATCGAATCATCTCATTGCGATCGAGACCATGGTTGAGCGCTTTGCGAAGGGCAAGGGATTGAATTTCGGGGAGCTCAGCGTCCAAATAAATGCCGATATACTCCGTGTTGAGATATGGGGAACGAAGAAGTTTGACTTTGTCGACGTATTTTGTTTGCAGTTGTCCTTTTTTGTCTAGGAGTTCATCTTTGTAAGAAGCATCTAGGGAGTTGATCATATCCAATTTACCTTGGATAAACAATAGAAATTCACTTTGCTTATCAGGAACAAAAGTGATGGCCACTGATTCTAGGTGTGGTAGGGGATCTCCATTCTGATCTGTTTCGAAATACAAGGGATGTTTTCGTAGCACCATTTTTAGATTTTGCATCCACGCCTTTACATAAAAGGGCCCAGTGCCTATAGGTTGAACGCCGATGTTGTTTTCGGGGTCATTTCCGAGTTCTTTTGGGAGTACGCTGAGGTATTTCATGCTGAGGATCCCCAAAAATGCACTAAACGGATTTGTCAGCTCGATTTTTAGTGTATGGTTGTCTATGGCTTCATAGCTCTTTACATTCTCGAGGGTCCACAGACCCGGTGATGCGATGGTTTTGTCTCGTATGCGATCAAAGCTATATACAAAGTCACTTGCGGTTACCGTCCTTGTTTGTTGATCTCCAAAGATTTCGGACTCATGAAAATGGGCATTGTCACGTAGGTAAAATACGTAGGTTTTGGCATCCTCAGAAATCTCCCAATGTGTAGCGATATCGGGTTGAATAGTAAGGTTATGATCGAGTCGTACAAGACCGTTGAAAATTTGATTCATCGCCCAAATACTTCGTAAGTCTCGAGCGTAGGCAGGGTCTAGGGTATTGATGTTTTCATGGACATTGAGGCGAAACACCTTTTGGGTATCCACCTTCACATCGGGGAAACAACCAGCCAGCAGACCGATGAGAATGGAAATACATCCAATCAATTTCAACTGATATTTTTTGTTCCTTTTCAAGGATAGTATATTTGCACGATAAAAATAAACCAATTCATCATAAGTTTTGACATCTGCGACTGTTGCTTTTCAAACCTTGGGTTGTAAACTCAATTTTTCAGAGACATCTACTTTGGCACGTAAGTTTGTCGCGGCGGGCTATGAGCGCGTTCCTTTTGAGATGAAAGCAGATGTATATGTCATTAATACCTGCTCAGTTACAGAGAATGCAGATAAAAAATTTACAGCACTTGCTCGTCAAACACGCCAGCGCAATCCAGATGCTTTTTTGATTGCGGTTGGGTGTTATGCGCAACTCCAACCAGAAGAGCTCGCCAAAGAGGACAGCGTTGATTTGGTATTGGGTGCAAAAGAAAAGTTTGATATCATTTCGTATTTAAGTGATTTGTCAAGGCCCGAACAAACGCAAGTTCATGCCTGCGCCATTGAAGAAACAGACACCTATGTTGGGAGTTATGCGATTGGGGAGCGTACACGCGCATTTTTAAAGGTGCAAGATGGCTGCGATTATAAATGCACCTATTGTACAATCCCACAAGCTCGTGGAATTTCACGCAGCGACACCTTGGATAATGTGATTCGCCAAGCAAAAGACATTGTCGATCAGGGAATCAAGGAAATTGTATTGACAGGGGTCAATATTGGAGATTATGGCAAAGGAGAGTTTGGCAATAAAAAGCACGAGCACACTTTTTTTAAATTGGTCCAAGCCCTCGATGAGGTTCAAGGAATTGAGCGTTTTCGTATTTCCTCTATCGAGCCCAACCTATTGTCAGAAGAGTTAATTGAGTTTGTTGCACATTCAAAGCGATTTGTCCCCCACTTTCACATTCCACTGCAAAGTGGGAATAATGAGATTTTGGGGCAAATGCGTCGGCGTTATCAACGCGAATTGTATGTCGATCGGGTCAATCAAATCAAACGCTTAATGCCTGACGCTTGTATTGGGGTGGATGTCATTGTTGGTTTTCCCGGAGAAACAGATCAACACTTTTTAGACACCTATGCGTTCTTAGTCGACCTGCCAGTATCTTACCTTCACGTTTTTTCCTATTCCGAACGACCCAATACACCGGCTGCTGAGATGAAAAGCCAAGTTTCAAAGACAATAAAAAACAAGCGATCCAAGATGTTGCGCGGCTTGTCTGCCAAAAAGCGGCATGCCTTCTACGAGAGCCAACTCCAAAAAACAAAAACCATTCTTTTTGAAGCGGAGAACAAGGAAGGTTACGTTCAAGGTTTTACAGAAAATTATGTCAAAGTCAGAATGCCGTGGGACCCTGCCCTTCAAAATCAGATACGAAGTGCAACCCTAGCTGAAATTGACCAGAAGGGAATGGTGAGACTTGCGAAAAGTGTTTTGGTTTAGATTCGAACGCCAACAGGAAGCATACTGCGATACCTCTTGTTTTTTCTGATAAAGCTCACGATTTCAGGACTGGTTGGCATCATACTGACATTGCGATTTTCGATAATGGAAAGCACTTCTTTGATAAAATCCTCCTTAAAAGATGCGTCATCGTGATTTTGAGGTAGGATCAACTTTGTCAGAAAAATCTTTCTCTCTTGCTGAGCATACTCAATCTTGGCCAAACCATCGCCTGTTTCGGTTTCAAATTGACGCAAAAAGGAATTGTCTGTAATTTCCATATAGTCTAACTTTCTGCAAATTTAAGCAAAATAAAAAAGACTGTAGTTTTGTAGTGTCATGAATGAAGAAATCCATGTGTATTGTATGCCAGGAATGGCAGCAAACTCTAAAATTTTTGAACACTTCCGCTTGCCAAAACCCTTTGTAATTCATCTTTTGGATTGGATCGACCCACAGCAAAATGAAAGTTTACATTCATACGCCAGTCGTCTTAGCGAAAAAATCACACACAACAATCCTGTGCTGATTGGGGTTTCCTTTGGGGGAATTATCGTTCAGGAGATGAGCAGAATCATTTCTTGTAAAAAGGTTGTCATCATTTCAAGTGTGAAGTCTTACAAAGAATTCCCAACTCATATTTTATTGGGACGTAAGTCGAAGGCGTACAAGTATTTTCCAACACAATGGGTTGACAAAACAGAGGATTTTATCGGCTTTGTTTTTGGGCCAGGACTGCGCAAGAGAATGAAACTTCATAAGTATTACCTTTCCGTTCGGGATAAGAATTATTTGGATTGGGCTTTGCATCACTTTTTTCAGTGGGACAGGGAAGAGGCAGACCCAGATGTGATTCACATTCACGGTTCACTTGACGTTTTGATTCCAGTGTTTAATCTCAAAAATTATATTTTAGTTCCAGGCGGAACCCATGCCTTGATTTTAGTCAAAGCACCTTGGCTAAATCAACATCTTCCAGAACTCCTTTCAAAATAACAGACACAACCTATGAACAAATTCAGAATATTCTACTTTTTACTCGCCATTGGTTTTTTCGCTCAATGCACAACGGTCAACCCTTCATCACCCGCACAAACAAACACACAAATCATCCCCACACAACCGCAATCCATGTCATTTGCGGGCGAATCTGTACCCCTTGATAAACACTATGTTATGGAGAGACTCGACCGGGAGTTGTTGGTCAACAACTTTTGGCATTCGAATAGTATATTGGTTTTAAAGCGTGCCGCTAAATATTTCCCCTTTATCGAACCCATATTACAAGAAAACGGGATACCAGATGATTTTAAATATTTAGCAGTTATCGAAAGTGGTCTGACACATGTCACATCTCCCGCTGGGGCGGAGGGTTTTTGGCAATTTATGCCACAGACTGCTAGAGACTACGGATTGGAGGTCAATCGGAAAATCGATGAGCGTCTTCACCTGACCAAGGCCACGGAAAGCGCAGCCGCTTATCTCACGGATGCCTATGAGGAGTTTGGAAATTGGACCTTGGCTGCTGCAGCATACAATGCGGGTGTGCAACGAATCAAGACTTCCATGGAAAAGCAACAAACAAACTCCTATTATGATTTATTTCTTAATGAAGAAACCAGTCGATACATGTATCGCATGCTCGCAACAAAACTAATTTTTGAATCTCCAGAAAGTTATGGTTTTGTGATTCCGAAAGCGCAAACTTATCCATTTCCAAAAACCAAATTGATAAAAGTGAGCGCATCCACAATCGATTGGGTTGACTTTGCGCAGTCTCAAAATATGAGCTATGCAGATTTACGAGAAATGAATCCTTGGATCAAGGGATATCAACTTTCCAATCGGAACAATACAGTATACGAAGTCAGGGTGTTGGTGGACTAAATGCGTTTGAGTTGTTGCTGCATCATTTTGATTTGTTCGCCCATCATGCCTTGCTTGTCGAGTTTTTTTGCTTCTTTAAGGAGCGCAGTTGCTTCTCGCTTTCTTCTTTTTTGCATGGCAATTCCTGCGAGACTGAGTTTGGCCATGGCCAAATCGTGTTTCATGTTGAGTCCGAGCGCAATTGCTTTTCGGAAATATTTTTCCGCTTGGGTGAGATTGGACTGTGAAGTGATGACTCCTTTGATAAAATTGTAGTATCCAACTTGTTTGGTGGTGAGTGCGGCTTCGGGTTTTTTGATTCGGTTCAGCCACTTTTCTGTGCCCTTAAAATCTTGTTTTCGCATGCGTAGAAAAGCCAGTAATAAAATTTCGTTTTTATAATACAGGAAAACAAACATTCCAGAGAGAAATATCAAGGCGATACCGTTACCGATAAATTCTTCTGTAAATTGGTAAACAGCATATCCCAAACTGAGGGCCGCTAGAACGATTTTGATAAATTTTGGAAACATCTTATTGATTTGTTGGTCAAAAATAATTAATTCTTGTGGAATGCTTCTTGAAATCGTGGTTTTATATTGTATATTTGCAGCCGTTTAGGTAAGAGATACACAATAAATTATGAAAAGAACATTTCAACCTTCTAAAAGAAAGCGCCGCAACAAGCATGGCTTCATGGAAAGAATGTCTTCTGTTGGTGGACAAAAAGTATTGGCTGCACGTCGTACGAAAGGCCGAAAGAAGCTGTCTGTATCTTCTGAACCACGACATAAAAAATAAGTGAATAAATCGTTGAAAAACAAAGGTGTTTCTATTTGTAGTAACCCCTTTTTTATTATATATTTCCACCAAAATTAACATACCACACAACTCATGCCAAAGCGTCCTGAAATAAACTCTATTCTCATAATAGGTTCAGGCCCCATCATCATAGGTCAAGCATGTGAATTCGATTATGCGGGGAGTCAAGCCCTTCGCTCATTGCGAGAAGATGGAATCGAAACGATTCTGATCAACTCCAATCCAGCGACGATTATGACCGACCCATCTATGGCGGATCACATTTACCTAAAACCTCTCACAACCAATTCCATTCGCGAGATTCTTAAAAAGCACAAAGTCGATGCGGTTTTGCCGACTATGGGTGGCCAGACGGCCTTAAATCTTTGTATAGAAACCGACGAAAAAGGGGTTTGGGAAGAATTTGGGGTTGAAATTATTGGGGTTGATATTGATGCGATAAACATCACAGAAGACCGAGATCAATTCAAAAAATTATTAAAAACCATTGACATCCCTGTCGCTCCAGCCAAGACTGCGACTTCCTTTTTGAAAGGAAAAGAAATTGCACAAGAGTTTGGTTTTCCACTTGTAATCCGTCCTTCCTTTACCCTTGGTGGTACTGGCGCGTCTTTTGTCCATTCTGCGGATCAATTTGAAACCTTACTCACCAGAGGGCTAGAGGCCTCTCCGATTCATGAGGTTTTAATTGATAAAGCCCTTTTAGGTTGGAAAGAATATGAGTTGGAGTTACTCCGAGATAAAAATGACAATGTTGTCATTATATGTACCATTGAGAATATGGATCCGATGGGGATTCACACAGGAGATTCCATCACTGTTGCGCCTGCAATGACTCTTTCCGATACAGCTTTTCAGCGCATGCGCGACATGGCCATCAAAATGATGCGAAGCATCGGAGATTTTGCAGGAGGTTGTAATGTACAGTTTGCAGTTAGCCCTGACGAAAAAGAAGAGATTATCGCCATTGAAATCAATCCACGGGTTTCCAGATCCTCTGCTTTGGCATCTAAGGCAACGGGCTATCCCATTGCCAAAATCGCTGCCAAACTGGCAATTGGTTACTCTTTGGACGAATTGAGTAATCAGATTACAGGATCAACTTCGGCTTTGTTTGAGCCAACCCTTGACTATGTGATTGTGAAAATTCCACGTTGGAATTTTGACAAATTTGAAGGATCGGAAAGAGAGTTGGGTCTGCAAATGAAGTCTGTCGGAGAAGTGATGGGAATTGGAAGGTCTTTTCAAGAAGCACTTCACAAGGCAACTCAATCCTTAGAAATCAAACGCAATGGCCTAGGTGCCGACGGCAAAGGATATACCAACTATGAAACGGTCATATCCAAACTCAAACATGCCTCCTGGGATCGTGTTTTTGTGCTGTATGATGCCATACAAATGGGTATTTCTTTGGATCGCATCCATGAAATCACCAAAATTGATATGTGGTACTTGCGCCAGTACGAAGAATTATACAACCTTGAACTCAAGATTTCAGAATACAACATTAAGGAGATTCCAAAGCCACTACTCTTGGAAGCCAAACAAAAGGGCTTTGCAGACCGACAAATCGCACATATGTTGCAATGTTTGGAAAGTGAGGTTTATTCATTGCGAAATGAAATGGGCGTGAAGCGCGTTTACAAACTCGTCGACACCTGTGCTGCAGAGTTTCAAGCGCAAACACCTTACTACTATTCGACTTTTGAAGATGAGGTTCAAATCAAAGGCGGTGAAAAATTTGTCGACAACGAAAGTGTCGATTCTGGCCGAGAAAAAATTATTGTTTTGGGGTCAGGTCCCAATCGTATCGGTCAGGGGATAGAGTTTGATTACTGTTGTGTGCATGGTGTATTGGCAGCTGCTGAGTGTGGCTATGAAACCATCATGATTAATTGTAATCCAGAAACCGTATCCACGGACTTTGATACGGCTGACAAACTCTATTTCGAGCCCGTTTTTTGGGAGCATATCTACGACATCATTCAGCACGAAAACCCAGTTGGGGTAATCGTTCAGCTTGGGGGTCAAACCGCCTTAAAGTTGGCTGAGAAACTCAGTCGCTATGGGGTTAAAATCATGGGGACATCTTTTGAGTCACTCGATTTGGCAGAAGATCGTGGGAGTTTCTCAACCCTGCTAAAGGACAATAATATCCCTTATCCAGAGTTTGGCGTTGCCGAAACTCCAGAACAAGCGCTACAGCTGGCAGAAGAACTCGATTTTCCAATCCTTGTACGCCCATCTTACGTTCTTGGTGGACAGGGAATGAAGATTGTCATCAATCGGGAGGAACTCGAAGCCCACGTGGTTGATTTGCTACAAAAGATTCCCAACAACAAATTGCTTTTAGATCATTATTTAGACGGTGCCATAGAGGCAGAAGCCGATGCGATTTGTGATGGAGAAAATGTAGAAATCATTGGGGTCATGGAGCATATTGAACCCTGTGGAATCCACTCGGGAGACTCCAATGCTATTTTACCTCCATTTAACTTGGGTGACTTTGTGATGCAACAGATAAAGGATCACACCCGAAAAATTGCAACTGCACTCAACACGGTTGGCTTGATCAATGTTCAGTTTGCCATCAAAGATGATGTGGTGTATATCATTGAGGCCAATCCGCGTGCGTCGAGAACGGTTCCCTTTATTGCCAAAGCCAAACAACAACCCTTTGTGAATTACGCCACCAAAGTGATGTTGGGGAAACACAAAGTGGGTGATTTTGATTACACCTCTCACTTGGAAGGTTTTGCGATTAAACAGCCCGTTTTTTCATTCAATAAGTTTCCAAATGTCAATAAAGCACTTGGTCCTGAAATGAAAAGTACAGGGGAAAGCATCTTGTTTATTGACGACTTAAAAGACGATGACTTTTACGAGTTGTATGCGCGTCGAAAAATGTACTTGACCAAGTAGGTTTTTTTGTACATTCGTTCCCATGTCAATAGAAGCCATTTTACTACTCGTCATTTTGGGCGTTGTTCTTGCGATCTTTTTCTTGCGAAGCCGAAATTCATCGGGATCTGATTCGCTTTTACTGCAACTGAACGAGGCCTTGCGCAACGAAATTCAGGAAATCCGAAAAGATGTTGCTCAAAATGCCCAAACTTCTCGTGTTGAAATCGAAGGCAAACTCAAAACCATCAATCAAGAGATTAATGAGTTTCAGAAGAGTGCCAAGCAGAACATGCAACAGCAATTTTCTCAATCCAATAAAATTGTGAAAGAGGTTACTTCTGAGCTTGAGAAGATTAAAGGAACCAATGAGCAGGTACTCAATTTTGCAACCCAAATGAAATCTCTGGAAAAGATTTTGGGCAACTCCAAACAACGCGGGATTTTGGGAGAGATTCAGCTCGAAAATTTACTGGCCAACGTACTGCCACCCGATTTGTTCAGCATGCAGCATAAGTTTACAAATGGCGAAACCGTAGATGCTATTGTCAAGGTTGGACAGTTTATCATTCCCATAGACGCTAAATTTTCGTTGGACAATTACAACAAAATGATCGAAAGTAGCGATCCCAATGAGATTAAGACTTTGGAGACTCAGTTTCGAAAAGACATTCGTTTGCGGATTGATGAGACCGCCAAATATATTCGCCCCAACGAGCAAACCACGGATTATGCCTATATGTTTATCCCAGCAGATGGTTTATATCAGGATTTGCTCAACAGTCGGGTAGGGAGTTTGCAGATCAATTCTCGCGATTTGGTGAGCTATGCCTATGATAAAAAAGTGATGATTGTTTCTCCGATGAGCTTGTTTCCCATGCTTCAAATTACGGTAAAGGCCTTACACAATCTTAAAATTGAAAAATCCGTACAGGAAATTCTTTCAAATGTGGACAAACTCACCAAGCATTTGAATGCCTACCAAACCTATCACACCAAACTCGGAAAAACCTTAGGCACGGCAGTCAATCACTACAATGACCTTACTGGGGAGTTTCGAAAAATCGATAAGGATATTGTCCGACTTTCGCCAGACAACAAACGCTTGACTTTAGATGCGGATCAGGTGAGTAAACCCAACGTACTAGAGGACGAGAACTAAGCGAGTTGCAAACGACTGCTGACTGCAGAAAATCCGAATACCATAATCACACTGTAGAAGATGTCACCAAGTAGGGATGTAGCAAAAAATGGTATAGCTAGCGCAAAACAGGTGAGAAGCCCTTCAATGGATTTCGGATAATACAACAACCAAACCCCGAGGTTGCTGATTAGGAAAAACAAAACACTTCCCAGTAAAACGAGTTTTGGAGTCACCCTGTTTCTTTGTTGTCCCATCCATGTAATCAGAACAAAGGACAAATAAACAAAAATCGAAATGGTGTAAAAACCCAAAAAGAGATCGGAGATCAGCATGGCGATGAGCGGTACAATAAAGGCAAGCTGCTTTCGTCTAAAATAGGCCCCAGCAAAGAGAGACATCGCCGTGATTGGAGCAAAGTTAGGTGGATGCGGAACTAAGCGAGTTAGCGCAGCAATTATAACAAAACTAAAGAGTACCTTTTCTTTTTTTGAAAGCGTAAACATAGACTTAGCAATTTCAATCAAAAATAACCATTTTTTTAATACCGAATAATTTGTTTTCCTTCACTACCTTTGTAAAGAACAAGGGTTTTACAAGTCACATTCGTGAATTGTAAATGAAAAGGGAAGAAAGTGCAAAGCTTTCGCTGTTCCCGCAACTGTAAACGTGTATAGTCATTTCTCTACAAACCACTGACAATCGTTGGGAAGGTTGAAATGAACGTGAGCCAGGAGACCTGCCTTTGTTTTTGTGGTATAACTACTCGGGATAAGTAGCGGTGCTTAATTTGTAAATATCAATTCATGGTAAGAGTATTTTCTACACAAGCCCTGTGCTTGTTGACGTGCGTTTTTGTATTCGCACAAAACGATTTGGTTTTACTCGATGAGGTCACGGTCACCGACTCTCGTTTTGAGAGATCCGTTTCCAAAACAGGACGATCAGTTACCCTGCTCACCTCCAAAGATATCGAGCCTTTTCTCGGTGGCACCATAGCTGATTTACTCACTAACCAAGTTGGCATTCACATCAATGGCGCACGGTCTCATCCTGGGTCCGAGTTGAGCTATTTTATCCGTGGTGGAAACAATCGACAGCTATTGGTCCTTATCGATGGAGTACCTGTGAGTGACCCAACACAAATTGAAAATGACTTTGATTTGAGAACAGTCGATCTTTCTTCAATAGAATCGGTAGAAATCATACGTGGAGCTGCCAGTAGCTTGTACGGCAGTGCAGCAGCAACCGCAGTGATCAAAATCACCACCAACCGACCGAAGCAAAAATCTCTAAGCGGATCGATTCGAAGTATTTTTGGAACCAATAACGACAAATGGGACTTCCCAATAGAACCCAACTTCCAAACCCGTCAACTCCAATTTGCTTTGGGCAATGCAACTCATGCTGGCTCGATTTCCCTATCCGATCAACGAACGATGGGCATGTCATCTGTTATTGGACCCGAAGACGATTCGACAGCAAAACAAAATCTTAGCGCACAGTATCAACTTCAGCTCTCATCTGATTTTCGGATAAATACCTTTTTTACGAAAGATTATTTCTCAAGTGAATATGACGATAGCTTTCCAACGTTGATAGACGCAGACAGCCACTTCACAAGCGAGAGTCAGCGTGTGGTCGTTCAGCCCAAATGGACAGGCGAGTCCAGTTCGTTTGTCGGACGGGTGTCGTGGGCAACATCCAGTCGGGACTTTGCGTCTTCATTTCCCATCTATTTTGAAGGTGATGTCATGGATGTCGAAGGTGTTTTTTTTACCAAACTCTCCAAGCAACTAACGGGCTTGATCGGACTCAATCACAAACAACAAGAGGCGAAGTTTAGTGATAAAGTCTCTGTAGATTTGACAGATTATTTTTTGAATATTTTATACGAATCCAATGGTCTATTCGAAGCGCAGGCAGGGGCACGTTTGAGCGAACATAGTACGTATGGTTCGAATTGGACCTATCATATCAACCCCTCACTATATTTCAATTTTGACCCTGTTGATCTACGTTTTCATGCCAGTTTGAGTACGGCATTTATTGCTCCTTCGCTCTATAAATTATTTGACACTTACTCTGGCAATCAAACCCTCAAACCCGAAACCAATCAAAGTTTAGAATTCGGGGGCTCACTCTTTTTTTCAAATGGTGGGCAGCTTCAATTCGTCTATTTTAGCCGGGACCACCAAAACTTTGTCGACTACGATATGACGACTTTTCGATATACCAACGCCACTAGAGACTTTGGCGTTTATGGCACCGAGTTTTTGTGTCGCTATCCATTAACAAATCGACTTCTTTTTCAAACCAACTATACCTATACGCAGCACGAGGAAGGGGAGGGTTTACGTATTCCCAAGCACAAGGTAAATGCCAGTTTTCGTCAACAGTTCAATATTAACACCCAACTCTTGGCAAGTATCCAATTTGTGGGAGATCGTGATGACCTAGCTGGGCAGGACTTGGTGGTATTGTCTTCGTATTGGTTATTGGATCTAAGGATTTCGCACCAACTTTCACAACCAGGTGTATCGTTGTTTGGATCAATCGAAAACGTATTTGATGCCGATTATGAAGAGGTACGTGGTTACACTACTCGAGGGCGAAATCTTTCGGTTGGCGTATCTTACGCATTTTAGTAGGGGTTTCTGTATGCATTATGGCGTCTTGCAACGACGGCATTTTCTCAAAGTGAATTCCAAATCGAAAAAGCTGATTTTTCTCTGATTTTGGTGGGAGTACGCCCATAACTTCAAGGGTTTTTTCCAGTAGGGGTTCATCGATTTCCCCGAGGGTCCCCAAATTTGCTACGTCTTCTTTAAGGCGGTGATCTGGTTGCAGACCATTTTCAAAGTCTGCAAATCCTTCGCTATTGGCAATTTTTAGTGTGATGGGCTGCATGGCCCAAGTATGACGTGGGTTTACATTTCCCTCATCATCCCAATCGTAGATGGAGTAGGAACCAACATTTTTCCCTGTGGTCTTATCGCCGATAAGGATGACATCGATATAGGGAGATAGTCCATTGATTAGGAGTTCACTGGCCGATGCCGTATCTCTGGAACTGATCACATAGAGTCGATTCATTTCCAACTGCACAGCAGTTGCTTCAAACAGATAGTCTTCATTGTAAGAGGAAAGTTTGTGATTGTGTTGGGTTTGGGCAAAAACCTCACCCGAAAACTGCCCGGTAAGCATACTGGCAAGTTTGATGGATGAACTTATTCGGCCACCACGATTATACCGCAAATCGATAATCAATTGATTCACTTCTTGGGTTTGAAATTCCGCAAAAGCATTTTCGAGTTGGTCGTCAAAATCAGCCACAAACCCATTGTACATCAAATAGCCAATTTTTGTGTTGTTTAGCTCAATGATTTTGTGAATATGGATGGGGTTTTCTTGGATTTCTGCTTTGACCAAATCGACACTGACGCCTGTAGGCGCAAACGTTTGGCCACTGATTTGAGCAAGCTGAATCGAAAATGATTCCACTTCGCTGCTCAACAAAGCTTGATAATTATCAATGGTTAGTTGCTCATTGTTGACACTGAGAAAAAGGTTTCCACGCTCTATGTTTTTTGCGGCAGCATCCGAATCGGGAAGCACATAGCGAACAAAGGCAAATAAGTCATTAGAGTCGCCAACCCTCCCCAGTCCAATCATCATTCCACTTGTTGTATAGACACGGCTCAACTGCTTTTCCAGCTCTGTATAGTCACTCATGATCCAGCTAAAACGATCCTTGTCGGAAAGGAGGGATTCAAACAACAATTCAGGGTCCCCATTATACTGCGATAAAAAGTTGGCATAGGATTTTTGTGAATCAAATCGGTTATCCGCCAAATCGGGAACCGACTTTTGCCAGAAGTAGTAAGTGTTTAGTCCCTCCCAGATAAAGTCTTCAATTTCAAAATCGTATTCACGAGGTGCGATATTATCATCTTCATCTTTACATGATATCAAGAAAAACAGTAGGAGTACGTAAGGAAGGAGTTTTCGCATTTTTATATCTGTAAAACTTGTTCACTTGCAATGTACTCATTTTTATCAAAAATCATAAGCCAGAAAGTTGATATACAGTAGTCTGAGATAAAAATCTTTATTGTATTTTCGTTTAATAACCGAATTCTATCATGAAAACAACCTTTCTTTTTTTACTGATTGCCCCTATGTTAATGGCGCAATCCATTTTTGATACTTATCAAGCCAACGACCGGGTGACCTATGTTTCGATCAGTCCACAGATGTTTTCCATGCTGGCCAAACTCAATATCAACGTCGAGGATCCCGAAGCACAAGAATTTATCGAATTGGTGACACAAATCAGAACCTTTAAACTGTTACGCACGGATGACCCAAATATTTCTACGACTTTTTCCGACTGGACACAGGCCTATGTAAATGAGAATGAACTTGTGGAATTGATGCAAGTCCGTGAAGAGGAAACCACCGTGTATTTTTACGCCTTGCAATCCGATCAGGATCATATTGTTGATGAGCTTGTCATGCTGGTTAAAGAGGAAGGCGAAGTTTCGGATCGTCTTGAGGTGGGGCCGCAGACCGTTGTTTTGCTCATTCAGGGTTCGATCGATTTATATCGCATTGCTTCTTTGACCCAAAAACTCGATCTCCCAGCGGGGGATGAACTCAAAAAATTAAAAAATCAAGTCCGAATCTAAGCCCTAGATTCCCGTGTAGTTTTGTGGGCTGATTTGCAGGAGTTCTGCTTTGACTTCTTCAGAGATATCAAGGGTATTGATAAATTCCTGAATACTTTCTTTGGTAATTTCGTGATTGGTTCGCGTTAGTCCTTTAAGCGCTTCATAAGGTTTTGGAAAACCTTCACGGCGTAGGATGGTTTGTATGGCTTCCGCAACAACAGCCCAATTGTCATTGAGGTCGTTGTCGATAGCGGTTTGATTGACCTCTAATTTATGCAGTCCTTTTTCCATAGAGGTAAGTGCAATCAGGGTGTGGCTAAATGGAACACCAATATTGCGCAGCACAGTGCTATCGGAGAGGTCGCGTTGGAGTCTGGAAACGGGTAGTTTCGCAGACAAAAATGAAAACAGCGCATTGGCAACTCCCAAATTTCCTTCTGCATTTTCAAAATCGATGGGGTTGACTTTATGCGGCATTGCCGATGACCCCACTTCGTTATCCTTGATTTTTTGTTTGAAATAATTCATGGAGATGTAGGTCCAAAAATCACGATTCAAATCGATGAGTATCGTATTGATTCTTGCAAGGGTATCACACAAGGCAGCCAAATGATCGTAATGCTCAATTTGTGTGGTGGGGAAGGAGTGATGAAGTCCCAGGGTGTTTTCAACAAATTTTTCTCCAAACGCTTTCCAATTTATCTGGGGATATGCCACTTGATGGGCATTAAAGTTTCCAGTAGCTCCTCCAAACTTTGCGGCATGTGGTACTTGATCAAGAAGGGTCGTTTGCTGTTTGATTCTTTCACTGAACACCCGAATTTCTTTTCCCAATCGGGTGGGGGAGGCGGCCTGTCCGTGTGTGTGCGCTAACATGGGAATATGATCATATTGAGCCGACATCTTTTCCAGATGCAAGACCGTCTTTTCAATTTCTGGGCGGATTACGGTTTCCACCGCATCCTTAATCGATAGAGGAACCGCCGTGTTATTGACATCTTGGGAAGTCAAGCCAAAATGGATAAACTCTTTGTAGTCGCTGATTCCCAAGCGGTCAAACTCGTTTTTGAGGAAATACTCGACGGCTTTTACATCGTGATTCGTTGTTTTCTCGATGTCCTTAATGGCCTTGGCATCTTCTGCTGAAAAGTGCTCATAAAGAGAACGCAAGTCCTCAAATAGCGAATGCTGAAAGGATTCGAGTTGTGGGATGGGATGGGAGCAAAGCGCAATAAAGTATTCGATCTCGACTTGCACACGATATTTGATGAGTGCTTGTTCTGAAAAAAAAGCGTGAAGAGGTTTTGTCTTACTTCGGTAGCGTCCATCGACAGGCGAAATGGCGTTGAGTGTATTGAGCAGCATGCACGTAATTTCAGGTGCAAAGGTACTATTTTATGGGCTTATCTGCGGCTTAAAACCTTGTATTCCTCATAGCACCCGCTGATGGCCTCCAAAATTTGCAAATCATTAGCGGTGCGGATAAAACTCTCTGAGAAATTACAATTGCGTAAAATTTCATCGATATCACTGATATCCAATTGCAAAAACTCCTCAAGGGTTTCCCGATCATACTTGACGGCCAACAGATCACGCAAGGCGTTGTTTTCGCGCATTTTTTTGAGCTTTCGCAATTCATTGGGCTTTTTGCCAAAGAGGTTATGCAAAAAATCAAAGGGATTGAAAATCGACCCAACGACTCGAGAAAAGGCAGATGGCCCACGACTTCCCGCCTCATAGCCACCTGTAGGAAGTCCAGGGATACTATATCGCTGGTTGCGATTGATCGGTACATTTTTAGCATCTATTTCTAGATAGCCCGTCAATTGATAAGGTCGAACAACGACTTCTTCTAGGGCAAGTGCCAGTGCGGTGAGTTTAAACTCGGTTTTCGAGAATTTGATCAGGTCGTTTGTCACCGTGACTTTAATCGTTTTAAACCCGAGATAGGACAGGAACAGGGTGTCGTTGACTTCCGCATCAATGGCAAAGACCCCATTTGCATCTGTGATGCTCATCAGGACTTTGTTTAGGTTGAGGACATGCACTGTCGCAATGGGCTTGTCATCTGCAGCATTTTTGACAACTCCAATCACTTCTTGGGCGGTCAATTGGCTGCACCAACCGAATAACAAAACCATTAAGAGATGTCGTATGCTCATTGTTTTCTACACTGCAAACTAAGTCGTTTCGGGGCTAGGGTCATCTGTTTTTCACGAAATTTTAACAAAACGTTGGGTGTTCATTGATGAAATTTAGCAATTTTTCAATTGCATTGGCACGATGGCTAATTTTATTTTTCACTTTAGCTGCCAACTCCGCAAAAGTTTGTTGATATCCTTTTGGCACAAAAACAGGATCATAGCCAAAGCCAGCTTCTCCTCGTGGGCTTTGGGCGATTGTTCCGCTGACGATTCCTTCAAATTGAAAGCTGTTTTCTGCATTCATCAGTGTAATCACCGTTCTGAATTGCGCCTTTCGATTGGAAACGCCTTGGAGTTGATCCAGTAGCTTCTTTGTATTTCGTTGATCGTTTCGGGGTTCCCCTGCATAACGCGCCGAATACACACCCGGTGCTCCTTTTAAGGCATCAACTTCCAAGCCACTGTCATCCGAAATCACCACATAGCCATAGCGTTTAAAAATGGTTTCGGCCTTGAGGAATGAGTTGCCTTCGAGGTTTGTTGCTGTTTCTTCGATCTCTTCATCATGCCCAAGATCTGCAAGTGTTTGCACGGAATACTGCGGGAGGATGTCTCGAAACTCCTGTGCTTTATGATCGTTATGAGTGGCTAAAATCAGCTGATTCATCAGTGGTGATAGGGATGATGGTTATTAATTGTACAAGCGCGGTAGAGTTGCTCAAGTGCAACAACTCTGGCGAGTTGGTGTGGAAACGTCATAGCCGATAAAGATACCATTCCATTGGCACGTTTGCGCAAAGAATCGCTAAATCCATAAGCACCTCCAAGACAAAACACGAGGGCTCCGGCATGGGTCATGGTGTATTTGTCAATATATTGAGCGAATGCTTTGGAGTTCATTTGTTTACCCTTTTCGTCAAACATGATCAAGGCATCCCGATCGCCGATATGCTTAAGGATCAACTCTTCTTCTGCTTGCAGAGCAGTTGTCGGGTTGTTTTTGTGGTGCTTAACTTCTTTGATCTCAATCCATTCAAAGGGCATAAAACGTTGGATGCGTTTGACATAGGTCTGGACTTGTTCGAGTCCATGTGCGCCCACTGTTTTTCCAATCCCAACGCATTTTATTTTCATGGGTTAAAGATAATCATTTGAGTGCCTACGAAGTAGAATTTTCTTAAATTCGCTACATACGTCCCGTTTTCGTTTCGGGTCACTTTCGCAATCATAGATGCACGATAGAATCAACTTTAACACCACCCTTACACCATGCCATTCTTTGTTGATGTAATCTTGCCTTTGCCGATTCCAAAATTATTCACCTATCTCGTGACTGAGGAAGAGTATGATTTTATCCAACCTGGCATTCGAATTGTCGTTCCTTTTGGCAACAAAAAAAAATATGCTGCCTTGAGTCATCGTACCCACCAAAACTCACCTTCTTACGAAGCCAAATCAATCGAATATATTATCGATCACCAGTCGGTTGTCAATTCAAAGCAAATCGAACTTTGGGAATGGATATCACATTATTATATGAGCCCTATGGGAAGTGTGTTGCGAACCGCTGTGCCCAGTATTTTGTTGTTGGAAAGCGAAACTGAGTTGCACTTTTATCGTTCTCATACAGATGATATCAAGCTCAGCACTGGTGCAGCACAACTGCTAAATGCCCTCGAGCAATACGGCAAGCTCAACTTGTCAGATGTCGTCAAATTGGAATTATCAAAAAGCCCATACAAACTCGTTCAGGAATTGCTCAATCACGACTTGATTCATGTTCGGGAAGAAGTTTACACAAAGTTTAAACCCAAACAACAAAAGCAATTGGCCTTAGCGTCTTCCTACAAATCCGAAGGCGCATTGCAAGGGCTTCTCGAGGAGATTGATCGCTATCCCAAACAACGAGAAACGCTTTTGCAGTTGATTCAACAACAAAAAAGCATTCAAAAATCCGAGTTTTTGCGTATGCCAGGTGTGTCCAAATCTGCTGTTGAAACCTTGATCAGAAAGGAGGTTTTTGATCAACAAACGGTCGTTGTGGACCGACTGACAGCTAAAACCGAAGCCGAAACACCATTGCAGGCACTGAGCAGTACCCAACAACGAGCACTCGCATCTCTTCGTGATGATTACAACCAGACCAACCGCTTTTTGTTGCATGGGGTAACCGCTTCAGGAAAAACCGAAGTGTATATGCACTTGATTCAAGAGGTCATTCAGCAAGGAAAACAAGTCCTTTTTCTGGTTCCTGAAATCGCACTCACCACCCAGATAATCCAGCGATTATATGTTCATTTTGGAAAAAGCATGGCGGTATATCATTCTCGCTACACCCCCAGTGAGCGTGTGGAGGTTTGGAACAAGGTATTGGCGCAGCATCCAAGCGCTCAACTCATTGTTGGTGCACGTTCGGCGGTGCTTTTGCCCTTTTCAAATTTGGGCCTGATCATTGTGGACGAGTCCCACGAAGTGGCCTACAAGCAGTTTGAGTCCAATCCGCGATACCATGCTAGAGATGCGGCGGTGGTCCTAGCCAGTTTGCACCAAGCTAAAATTGTCATGGGCTCTGCCTCTCCTTCAATCGAGTCCACACATAACAGTCACATTGGAAAGTATAATCTCGTAGAAATCAAAGAACGATATCGGGGCTTTTCCATGCCCGAAATTAAACTCGTTGACCTCAAGCTTTCGCAGAAGAAAAAGCAGATGAAGGGTCATTTTTCCCAAACATTGATCGATGCGATTTCAAAAACCTTAGAGGCCAAGGAACAAGTCATTTTGTTCCAAAACCGAAGGGGTTTTTCGTCATTTGTCAACTGTACAGCTTGTGGGCATGTGCCGCAATGCCCGAGTTGCGACGTGAGTTTGACCTATCACAAGCAAAACGAGAAACTCAAATGTCACTATTGTGGTTATAATGTATTGAGTCATGCCCATTGTGTGGCATGCGGAACAGCACATCCCAAACCTATGGGCTTGGGAACCCAGCAAATTGAGACCGAAATCCAGCAGTTATTTCCTGATGCTCGGGTGGGGCGGATGGACTCCGACACCACCAAAGGAAAACACGGACACAGAGATTTGATCAACCGTTTTGCGCAACACGATTTTGATATTTTGGTAGGAACACAGATGTTGACCAAGGGATTAGATTTTGGTCGGGTTACGCTTGTCGGGGTGGTTTTGGCAGACGGTTTGCTCAACTTTCAGGATTTTCGGGCTCACGAACGCGCATTTCAAATGCTTTTGCAAGTCTCTGGGCGTGCGGGTAGAAAAGATCGAATGGGGCGGGTGTTGATTCAGACCTATGATAACAATCATTTGGTTTTGCAACAACTTCAGCAATATGATTATGATAGTATGTTTTCGGTACAGCTCAAGCAGCGGGAAGAATTTCACTACCCGCCTTTTATGCGACTGATTCGTTTTGAGCTCAAACACAAAAATTTTTCGGCATTGCAAGAGGCAGCAAATTGGTTTTCACAAGCACTACACAATCAATTTCCGCAAGTACTTGGCCCACAGTCTCCCCCAGTTGGTCGGATTCGAAACCAATTTTTGATTCAGATTTTGCTTAAACTTCCCGCCAGTCAGTCGGCAGCACCTGCCAAAGAACAGTTGATGCGCATTTGTAAACGATTTGAACAAATTTCTGCTTTCCGATCTGTAAAACTGGCGATTGATATCGATCCGATATGATCAGGACAGCAAAGCAAAACAACTTTCAAAAACACCCTCTAAAGCCCTTTGTGACGAAAATCCATCCAAAAGGGTTGGAATAAACAAACAAAAGTGATAATTTCGCTGCCCAATTTAGAAATATGAATCATTACGAAACTGTTTTCATTTTAAATCCCGTTTTATCTGAAGTTCAGGTAAAGGAAGCAGTTCAAAAGTATGCTGATATCATCACTTCCAACGGTGGTGAGCTTGTGGATCAGGAGGACTGGGGCTTAAAGAAATTTGCCTACACCATCCAAAACAAAAAAAGTGGCTTTTACCACCTTTTTGATTTTACCGCAGCTCCCGAAGTTGTACATGCTT
>JAQWGQ010000006.1 GCA_029238125.1 Flavobacteriaceae bacterium
GCGCCTGCTTTGGGAGCAGGAGGTCGCAGGTTCGAATCCTGCCACCCCGACAACAATTGATCCTTACGGGATGTGGCGCAGCCTGGTAGCGCACACGCATGGGGTGCGTGGGGTCGCAGGTTCAAATCCTGTCATCCCGACTAAGATGCCTAACTTTGATGAAGTTAGGTTTTTTTGTTTCTTTGGGTATTATGACAATGCGATACTTTACTTATGTTTTCCTTCTACAAGTCATTTTCGCTTGTGGACAACCTGACGTTACAATCTCAACTCCAGACCATACAAACTACACCGTCGACGTGATCGTGCCTGATTTGGAAATCCCTTGGGGAATGGCTTTTCTTCCAGACAACAGTTTACTAATCACAGAAAAAGAGGGGCAGCTCATACATTTTCAAAATGGTCAAAAAACCATTATTCAAAATGTACCCACCACCTACGTCCGTGGACAAGGCGGACTTATGGGAATTGCAATACATCCAAATTTCAAAGACAATAACATCATCTATTTTACCCAATCTTCATCTGTAGATTCAGATGAATCTGGTGGAAATACCGCCCTTTATCGCGCAGTTTTACAAAACAATGTCTTGCAAGACGTTTCTCTTCTCTACAAAGCGGAACCAAACACAAAAAAAGGCGTTCATTTTGGCTCTCGAATTGTATTTGACAATGATGGTTTTTTGTACTTTACAGTTGGTGACCGTGGAAATCGAGACGTTAACCCTCAAGACCTTGAGAGAGACGGTGGAAAAGTATATCGCCTGATGGATAACGGCAAAATCCCTACCGATAATCCTTTTGTAGATGTTTCAAACGCAAAAACAGCTGTTTACTCCTACGGACATCGAAACCCGCAAGGTATGACCAAACACCCCGTGACAGGCGAAATTTGGACTCACGAACACGGGCCTAGAGGCGGAGACGAGATCAATATCATACAAGCTGGCAAAAACTATGGGTGGCCGAAAATCACCTATGGTAAAAACTATACTGGCGCGACGATTACCAAAGACAAGGCACTTCCTGGAATGGAACAACCTTTGTACTACTGGATTCCTTCCATCGCACCTTCTGGAATGACTTTTATTCACAATTCTGCATATGCGGACTGGGATGGAAGCTTGGTTGTTGGGTCCTTAAAATTCAATTATTTAGAACGCTTGACGTTTGACAACAACCGTGTTGTTTATCGAGAAAAAATCGCCAATGAAATCGGTCGTGTTCGCGATGTAGTTCTTGGGCCAGATGGGTTTCTCTACTTAGCAGTTGAGAACAAAGGAATTTGTAAAATTGTACCCAATCCATGAGGTTCTTCATATTCTTTCTATCTTCCGTAACGTTCGCCCAAAATTATGCGGAAGACAGCTACAAGCGTGGGCAGATGGTGTATGATGATTTTTGTGTGCGCTGTCACCTTCCTGGCGGAACTGGTGAGTATGGCTTGATCCCGCCCCTCGCAAGCGCTGATTTTTTACAAAATGTAAAAGCTACCATTCATAGCATTAAATATGGTCTCCATGGGTCCATCACTGTAAACGGCGTACAATACAATGGTTCGATGGCTCCTATGGGATTGGAAAATGATGAAATTGCAGATGTCACGAATTACATTTTGAATAGTTGGGGAAATACCACAGATGTGATCGTAACTGAGGCGTACGTTCAAGAAATAAAAGAAACGAAATGATGAAGGTTATTGGAATCTGTGGTGGTTCTGGTTCAGGAAAAACGACTTTAGTCGAAGCTGCATACACGCATTTATCCTCGGATTTTGTGAGTGTGATCTCACAAGATTCCTATTACAAAAACCATGACACGCTAACGTTTGAAGAACGTTGTCAACTCAATTATGATCACCCCAATGCCATCGATTATGATTTGTTTGTTTCACATCTGAACCAACTGAAAGCGGGAAAATCTATCCACTCTCCAATCTATTCATACAGCGAGCACTTGCGCTCTGATCGGTTTATTGAGATTTTCCCAAAGCCGGTTGTGCTGGTTGAAGGGATTTTAATTTTCGCTCATAAGCCATTGCGAGAGCAATTTACGAGGACCATCTTTATCGATGCGGAAGACAACACACGCCTACGCAGAAGAATGGCTAGAGATATTCAAACACGTGGTCGAACTGCTGAAGAGGTCAAGCATCGTTTTGAGGATACAATTTTGCCAATGCACAATGCCCATATTCACCCTTACAAAGAAACTTCAAATTATATTTTTGACAATAATAAAGACGATCTGTCAAGATTGGGTTCTTTTTGTAATTTGGTCGACAAATTAATAAAGTGAATCTAAAACAAATTCGAGAATCGCGCTGGTTTAAGTTTGGCACAAATATCTATGTGCTCGTCAGTTCGTTTTTTATAATATGGATGTTGTTTTTCGACACCAATTCTTTTCGAATTTTATGGAGCTTAGAATCAAAAATAGACGATCTTGAGCGACAAAAGCAAGAGCTGATACGACAAATCCAAGATGACCGCATCTTTATTAAGAAGTTATCTGATTCGATTGAACTTGAAAAGTTTGGGCGCGAGAACTACTATCTCAAAAAGGCGGATGAGGAAATTTTTATCATCGAATTTAGAGACAGCTTAGATACTTCCTCTTAAAATATTGTATTTTTAGCATATGACACACACTGATAAAATGCTCCGTGAAGGGAGTTTGACAGGAAAAGTAATCGTTGTAACTGGTGGCGGAAGCGGACTTGGCAAGGCCATGACTTCCTATTTTTTGGAACTTGGTGCCAAGGTTGTCATAACCTCCCGTAAACTGGAAAAGCTCGAAAAAGCGGCCAAAGAACTCCGTGACACAACGGGCGGTGACTGCTTTGCTGTTGCCTGTGACGTTCGAGATTATGAACAAGTCGAACAGATGCACAAACAAGTTATAGATCATTTTGGCCCGATTGATGTTTTGCTCAACAATGCTGCTGGAAACTTTATCGCGCCTACCGAAAATTTATCAAGCAATGCGTTTGATGCCATTGTGGATATCGTGTTGACTGGAACAAAAAACTGCACCATGGTCTTTGGTAAACATTGGATCAAAACCAAACAAAAAAATGTCAATGTATTAAACATTGTTACCACTTATGCATTTACAGGTTCGGGCTATGTTGTGCCATCGGCAACGGCCAAGGGAGGGGTATTGGCCATGACACGCTCTTTGGCTGTTGAATGGTCAAAATACGGCATGCGTTTTAATGCGATTGCACCTGGACCATTCCCGACGAAAGGGGCTTGGGATCGCTTGCTACCGGGACCCTTGGTAAAAAAGTTTGATCCTGCAAAAAAAGTACCTCTCGGTCGTGTGGGTGAACATCAAGAGCTTGCCAATCTCGCTGCCTACATGGTTTCCGACTTTGGAGCATACCTCAATGGCGAGGTTGTTGTGCTCGATGGTGGGGAGTGGCTAAAGGGAGCTGGACAGTTTAATATGCTTGACAAAATTCCAAAAGCACTCTGGACAGTCCTGAAAAAAGCGATGTTGAAAAAAAAGTAATTTTTTTATTCGATATCGTTATTTTTTTACTCTGTTAAATTGTATTTTTAATCCTCAATTCACAAGATGCCTCATGGGTAAAATCATTGCCGTTGCGAACCAAAAAGGGGGTGTTGGAAAAACAACAACCGCAGTTAATCTTGCAGCTAGCTTAGGTGTTTTAGAGCAAAAAGTTCTTTTAATTGACGCCGACCCACAAGCAAATGCAACTTCTGGCCTCGGCATAGACGTCGAGCATCAAAATAAGGGAACCTATCAACTTTTGGAGCATTCTGCTACTTTGGATCAGGTCACCGTCTCTGTACCGTCAGCAAATGTAGATATCGTGCCTTCACACATCGACCTTGTCGCTATCGAAATTGAATTGGTTGACAAGCCCAACCGTGAATACATGTTGTACCAAGCTTTGGAAGGAGTAAGAGATCAATACGATTTTGTGATCATCGACTGTGCGCCTTCTCTTGGATTGCTCACCCTAAATGCACTGACAACCTCAGATTCGGTTCTCATCCCCATCCAATGCGAATACTTTGCTCTGGAAGGTCTTGGAAAGCTTCTCAATACAATTAAGAGTGTTCAGCGCATTCACAACAAAAACTTAGACATTGAAGGAATGCTGCTCACCATGTATGACTCCAGATTACGTCTCTCAAATCAAGTTGTAGATGAGGTCAAAAAACATTTTCATGAAATGGTATTTAACACCATTATCCAACGCAATGTAAAAATTGGGGAAGCACCGAGTTTTGGTGAAAGCATTTTAGATTACGATAGCACGAGTAAAGGTGCCGAAAATTACTTAAATTTAGCGCACGAAGTCATCGAAAAAAATAAGATAAATGGCAAAAGCAAATAAACGGCAAGCTCTTGGACGCGGATTGTCCGCTCTTTTGGACGATTCAGGAAGTCTAACCCCTTCCAATGAGTCTGTTGTTGGGAATGTCGTTGAGCTTGTACTCGATCAAATTGAAGTTAACCCGTTTCAGCCAAGGACCAACTTCAATCAAGAAGCAATTGAAGACTTAGCCAAATCCATTCAAGCACTTGGCGTTATTCAACCCATCACGGTACGGAAAACCAACAATGGAACCTTTCAACTGGTTTCGGGTGAGCGAAGATTGCGAGCTGCCAAAAGTATTGGGCTATCAACAATCCCTTCATTTATTCGCACTGCCGACGACCAAGAGTCTTTGGAAATGGCTTTGGTGGAAAACATCCAGCGGGAAGATTTGGATCCAATTGAGGTTGCCCTCTCCTACCAACGCCTTATCGATGAGATTGAACTCACCCAAGAAGAATTGAGCGAACGTGTAGGAAAAAAGCGCTCTACGATTACGAATTACATCAGACTTCTTCGTCTTGACCCGATTGTTCAAACCGGGATTCGTGACGGATTTATCTCGATGGGTCATGGTCGCGCATTGATCTCATTGGAAGACCGTAGTGCCCAGCTCAGCATCTATGAACAAATTTTGGCAAAGGGCTTGTCAGTGCGCGCAACTGAAAAGCTGGTTAAAGTAGATCACGCCACCCCTCCAAAAAAAACACCTGCTTCCAATCCATACATCGAGAACAAATTAAAATTCTATCAAAAACTGTTTGGCGACAAAGCACGTATCCAACTCAACGCTTCAGGTGGTGGGCAAATTGTGATTCCGTTTACATCTGAAAAAGATTTTAAATCTTTGACCAAACGACTACAAAGTGAACCCTAAGCTTACACAACTCGTTGTGCTGATTTCTTTTGTTTGCTTTGGACAACAACAAGATTTATCAAATTCCATCAAGAAGGAAATCGATCCACTTCGCCCAGCAAAAGCCGCTTTCTACTCAGCTGTTTTACCAGGTTTGGGGCAAGTGTACAACAAAAGATATTGGAAACTACCGCTAATCTATGGAGGGCTTGGTGCCTCGATTTATTATTACGACTTAAATAACAAAAATTTCAAACGCTACAGAAATGCCTATAAACGGAGATTGTCTGGCTTCTCCGATGATGAGTTTCAAGGTATCATCTCTGACAATAACCGCTTGATTGATGGGATGAATTTTTACAAACAATACCGCGATCAATCGATGTTGTTTATCATTGGTACTTACTTTCTCAATATCCTAGATGCCAATATCGACGCACACCTCAAACAGTATAATATCAACCAAAATCTCAGTCTAAAAGCTTATATGGATCAAAATCCTGTCGTTGCGGATCATCATTTTGGAATGAGTCTAAATTTCAATTTTTAAATTTGTAAAATGAAAATTGCATTACTCGGTTACGGACGTATGGGACAAGCCATTGAAAAAATTGCCATTGACAGAGGGCATACAATCGTTGCCAAAATCGATAAAGACAATCCAGATGAGGCCTATGAGGCAGATGTCGCAATCAACTTTAGCGTTCCCATGGCTGCCTATGGAAACATTTCGGGTGCAATCCACAAAAAAACCCCTGTAGTCTGTGGCACCACGGGTTGGCTAGATCGGCTTGAGGAAGTTGAAGACCTATGCCAACAAAACGAGGGTGCATTTCTTTATGCTTCTAATTTTAGTTTGGGCGTTAATCTATTTTTTGAGCTCAATGCAAAGTTGGCTGAAATGATGCAAAAACATCCGCTTTACACCGCTTCGATAGAAGAAATTCATCACACACAAAAACTCGACAAGCCCAGTGGCACAGCAATCACATTGGCAGAAGGGATTCCATCAGAGGGCAACGCATGGCATTTGGTTGAAGACAAAGGAGAGGGCGTTCCAATTACCTCTATACGAAAAGATGAAGTGCCCGGCACCCATACGGTTACCCATCGTTCAGAAATAGATGAGATTTCCATTACGCACACTGCGCACAACCGTACTGGCTTCGCATTGGGCGCTGTACTTGCTGCCGAATGGATTCAAGACAAAAAAGGCATCTTTAGCATGAGAGATGTTTTACGGCTCTAAGAACCCCTAAGCGAGGGATAAAACACATTTTCTATGACATTCACACAGTGGTTTCTTTTTATTTTTATTATTCAATTTGTTCATTTTTTTGGGACATGGAAGTTATATCAGCGCGCGGGCTATAAGCCGTGGCAAGCTGCTATACCGATTTACAATGCGGTGGTTTTGATGAAAATCATCAATCGCCCTCGTTGGTGGGTGTTAATGTTTTTCATGCCAATCATCAACTTGATTATCTTTCCTGTGGTATGGGTAGAAACTGCTCGAAGTTTTGGCAAAAGAAGTACGACAGATACTTTTTTGACTCTGATCAGTTTTGGTCTCTATCTCTACACCATCAACTACAACGATCAACTTGAACACATCAAGGACCGAAGTTTAAAGCCAAGAACTGCTTTCGGGGAATGGTTTAGCTCGATTTTATTCGCCGTTGTCATCGCAACACTAGTACACACCTATTTTATTCAACCCTATATCATTCCGACTGGCTCTTTAGAAAAAACACTTTTAACAGGCGATTTCCTCTTTGTCAGCAAGTATCACTATGGGGCACGAGTTCCTCAAACGGCGGTCTCTTTTCCGATGGTGCACGACACCATTCCTTTGGCGCGTGTACGCTCTTACCTCAAAAAACCACAATTGCCTTATATGCGATTGCCCAAACTGCAGAAGATCAAGCGCAATGAGATTGTGGTCTTTAGTTGGCCAGCAGATACGGTACGTCAATTTTTTAAGAAAGAAGCCCGAGTCGATAAACCCATTGACAAAAAATCAAACTATGTAAAGCGCTGTGTGGCTATTCCCGGTGATACATTAGAAATTATCGATGGGATTATTCATATCAATGGAGAACGCACCCAACTCCCCGATCGTGCCAAACCACTCTACGGATACACGGCATATAACAAGACTGGCATTTCGTCTAGAGAGCTGATTCAGAAAGGAATACGAGATCTGACCAGACGATTTCGGATTGAAAGCAATATCTCACAACAACAGCTCAATGCGTTATTTACAAATAACATCAATGTCATTCGTCAAGGCGATAATTTGATTGCCATTTCGGGAGCAAGAGGAATTCCAACAGATCTCATTCGAAGACAGCGCTTGCGAGTCACCGAACTCCGAGATACGCAAAAAACGATTTTCCTCACACTGGATGAAGCCGAAAAGTTCAGAAACGAAATCAGTTTTGATAGTTTGATTCGCAACATCAATAATCAACAATCGTATAATACTAACTTTTTCCCAAATGACATTCGTTACAACTGGAACGCAGACAATTTTGGACCAATCGTCATGCCAGAACAAGGAGTCTCTGTAACCTTAACCAAAGACAACATCGCCTTGTATCGAAAGTTGATTCGGGATTATGAAAACCGAACTCTTAGCTATGAAGACAACGCCATTCTGATCGATGGCGAACCAACAGGCCAATACACTTTCTCACAAGACTATTATTGGATGATGGGTGACAATCGCCACCGCTCGGAAGATAGTCGGTTTTGGGGCTTTGTACCAGCAGATCACATTGTAGGGAAACCCATTTTTATCTGGATGAGCATCGATGGTATCAATGATGGAATTGCCAATTGGAAAGTGCGTTGGAATCGTGTTTTTACAACAACCAATGGAGATGGGGAACCCGTTTCCTATCGTTGGCACTTCTTGGCGATTATCGTTGCCTATCAAATTTTTATACGTGTTCGTAAGCGCCTTAAAAAGCAATGACCCATACCCTACTCCCCCTTGCCTATGCTGGGCCAATTATACATTGGATTCCCATTTGTAAGCAGCAACCTATTTTTTGGGAAATAGAGGATTTTTATCAGAAACAAACCTATCGTAATCGCATGGAAATCCATGCAGCCAACGGGAAGCTCATGCTGAGTATTCCGATTCAACATCTTGGTTATAATGGGCATCAAAACTATAAAGATGTACAAATCGCCAACGAATTTCCTTGGCAAAGAAACCATTGGCTATCACTTAAAACCGCATATCAGTCCTCCCCTTTTTTTGAATACTACGAAGATGATATTGCACCCCTTTACCAAAAACCATACAAATCGCTGTTGACATTCAACAAACAGGTCATGGAAACGATTTGTGAGTTGTTGCACATTCAAGCACCCCAAGAAACCACAAAGACCTATGAAAAAGATAGTTCACACCATGACTTACGGCATCTGATCGATGCGAAAACGGCAAAGACAAAAGTGGTTTTAGAATACACCCAAGTCTTTAGCGAAAAAAATGGATTTATCCCCAACTTGAGTATTTTGGATCTATTGTTTAACATGGGCCCCCAAACAGTCCCCCTGTTGCAATCCCAATAAATGCTTATCTTTATAAAAAATAAGCCCCGTGTTCAAACCCAAAGTCATCGGAATTGGTGGTGTTTTTTTCAAAGCCAAAAAACCAAGTCGCCTTCGCAGATGGTACAAAAATCATTTGAGCTTTAATCTCAATCCCTACGGCTCTTCATTTGAGTTTCGAAATGCGAATAACCCTGATAAAATTCAGTATTTTCTGTGGTCTGTGTTTAAAAATGACACGGATTACTTTTCGCCCTCAACAAAAGAATTTATGATCAATTTTCGGGTTGAAAACATCGAAAAAACGGTAACATATTTGCGTAAAATTGGGGCCGAAATAATCGATGAAATCACAACCTATCCCTATGGGAAATTTGTACACATATTGGATCCAGAGGGTAATGCGATCGAACTATGGGAAGCCAATGATGATTTTTTTAGCGATTTGATGGGGCCAACAAACAAATAAAAAAAAGCAGGCCATAAGCCGGATTCTGTCGTGCCTTACCATTGATCTCGACCCAACATTACTGCGGGGCTCTATCCGCCTACCCACCAGCTCAAGAGCGCTTCTTTCAAACACTGGTTTACTTGGCGT
>JAQWGQ010000029.1 GCA_029238125.1 Flavobacteriaceae bacterium
CCTTCAAAATTTCCAGGTCGGGTTCTTGGTTTCCAAATCCCTGCTCGATAAATTGTGGCATCGGTATCCTTGAGTTGGTGTGCGATGTCCATCACTTGCTCTTCTGTCTCTGCGCTACAAGGCCCCGCAATAACGAGGGGATGAGAGAGGTTAAAGGCATGTAGCCATTTACCCATTGCTTTATTATTTTCCATTTGTCTTTATTTCAGGTTTTAAAATATGTGTGATTGTATTAATTTTCTTCATTTCTTCCACTAGCGTGGTGTAATCATCATTTGCCAATAGGGATTTAAAATATTCCATATTGGAAATGTATTCATCAAGTGTTTCGATGACGTTTTGCTTATTTTGCTTAAAAATCGGCATCCACATCTCGGGT
The DNA here is from genome assembly GCA_029238125.1 of Flavobacteriaceae bacterium. Lineage (GTDB taxonomy): Bacteria > Bacteroidota > Bacteroidia > Flavobacteriales > Flavobacteriaceae > UBA724. Next base: position 380 of record JAQWGQ010000029.1, read on the forward strand.
GAACTTTTTGCCAAACGAACAGTAGATGAGAATCCACTTCCCGCCATGTCGAATATGTTTTGCTCATCTTCCTCTTTTTCCATGACGGTTTTTCCAAGCATAAATGAGGTGATATGCGATAGATGCGATACATAGGCGATATGCCGATCATGTGCAATCGGTTCAATTTCACGAAGCTGCATTCCCAAGTTGGTAAAAATAGAGCGCGCGCGCTCCAATAATTCAGGTCTTGTTTTATGGGTTTCACAAAGCATATTGACTTTGTCTTTGTAAAGGTTGCGAATGGCAGCTTGGGGACCTGAGAACTCCGTTCCAGCGATTGGATGACATGCCAAAAATTGTTCGCGTTTTGGATGTTCGGCCACCGACTCACAGATCGTTGTTTTGGTCGATCCCATGTCGATAACCAAGGTGTTTAGACCTACTGCATCAAGAATCTTTGGTAAAAGAAATGCTGTAGCCTCAACTGGAATAGCAACAGAAACCAAGTCCATGTCTTTTAACTCATCAATCGTGGCGCGATGATCAATCAAGCCCAATTCCATTGCATTTGACAACGTCGATTCCGTTCGACTCACACCATATATCAAAACACTTGGGTGCGCACTTTTCAGATCTAATGCCAAAGATCCATTCATCAAACCAACACCGATCAACCCTACTTTCATTTCTCTAATCGATTTAAAGCAACTTCAATCTGATTTTTGTCAATACATAGCGAGAACCGAATGTATCCTTGGCCTGCACTTCCGAAAATGGTGCCAGGCGCTAAAAAAATATGTTTTTCATGGAGGAGCTGATCAATAAAATGTTCACTGTCATTGTACCCGTCGGGAAGTTTTGCCCATACAAACATCCCGCTGTTGTCCCTGCTGAAAGTGCAACCCATGGCTTCTGCCAGTTTCCAAACCTGCTCTCTTCGCTCCCTGTATATGGCATTGATATGATCAAACCAAGATTGTGGTTGCTGCAAGGCAGCAATCGCACCCTGTTGGATTCCATAAAACATACCCGAATCCATATTGCTTTTGACTTTAAGGACATGGTTGATGTTCTCTTTAGATCCGCTTAACATTCCCATTCGCCAACCAGCCATGTTAAATGACTTGCTCAACGAATTCAACTCCATGACATGAGATTTATCATCGATGTTTTGGAAAATACTCTGCGGCTGGTCTGTGAGCACAAAGCTGTAGGGATTATCATTGACCAACAAAATATCGTTTTCTTTAGCCCATCCAACAAGCTCGGTCAAAAGTTGGGGGTCAATTGTTGTTCCAGTTGGCATATGTGGACTATTGATCCACATCAATCGAACCTTTGTACAATCAATGCGTTTGAGCTTCTCAAGGTTTGGTTGCCAATGATGATCTGCCTCGAGATTATAAAATACCGTTTCAGCTTCTACCAATCGCGTGACAGAAGTATAGGTTGGGTAGCCCGGATTGGGCACCAACACTTGGTCGCCGGGGTTGAGGAATGCCATCGAAATGTGCATGATCCCTTCTTTGGACCCCAACATGGGTAAAATTTCATTTTCTGGATTTAGGGTTACTCCATACTGATTTTGATAAAAGTCTGCGATGGCCTCACGCAACGCAGGGATACCTTGATAGCTTTGGTATTTGTGTGCAGTGGGGTGCAACATACTGTTGTGAAGGGCGTCGACCACCTCTTGAGGCGGTGGCAGGTCAGGGCTGCCAATACCCATGTTAATCACGGGCTTACCCGACGCAATCATCGCACGTACTTCTCGTAGCTTTTTGGAGAAATAATACTCCTGAACACGATCTAGTCTTCTTGCTGTCATGGTGTTTTCGATTGATATTCTCCTAAAATTTTAAATGAGGTTGCCATAATTTCCAACAGAGATTTGGCCTTTTGATAGTTGGCAGGGTCATCAAATGTAACATCGACAAAAAAGGCATACTTGCCCGGTGTTTCAATCACTGGTAAGGATTGTATTTTTGTGAGATTCAATTTGCAGTCACTCATCACATTGAGGGCAGTCGCCAAACTACCGCGTTTGTGATCCAAAACAAATTTCCAAGCTGCTTTTGAAATATTTGTAATTGTTTGGTCTGCGGTTTTTTGAACAATGACAAAACGGGTAACGTTGTCTTTAATCGTTTGAATCGACTCGCTAATGATTTGAAGACCATACAGGTCGGCCGCAAGGCGACTGGCAATCGCGCCTTTCCCAGTTTGGTTATTATCACTGATTTCCTTAGCTACAGCTGCTGTATCTGAACTTTCAACAAGCTTGATGTGAGGGTGGGCTTGAAAAAATTGTTTACACTGCAGGAGTGCCATCGGATGTGAGTGTACTTCTTGAATGTCCAAAACGCTTTGTCCTGGCATAGCCATCAGATTGTGGGTAATGCTTAAGAAATGCTCACCGACAATGGATAGATCATACTGATCAAGCAAGGCGTAATTGGGCAAAATCGAGCCAGCAATCGAGTTTTCAATCGCCATGACTGCTTGCTTGCATTTGCCATCTACAATCGAATGCACCAATTGGTCAAAAGAGTCACACGGCAATACCTCTACATGATTTCCAAAATATTGCTGTGCCACCTCGTCGTGAAATGATCCCTTGATTCCTTGAATTGCAACTGTTGTCTTCATATCAAAAAAAAAGTCCTGATGTTGTTGTCAGGACTTTCTTGTATTTGTTTTGTTGTGTTGTACTACAAATCGCCCTGCTCCATTTGAGAAGTATAAAAAGCGCTGTAATAGTAAAACTTATTGTACATAACGAATGCAAATGTAAGTGCATCTCCCGAAAAAACAAATGTTTATATGATTTTTTTTGTAGGTTTAATCCAAAGTTTTATTAATTCCAATGATGCTCAATCGCATAGAACACTTTGGCTTGTCGCACTTGTTGCTTGTGATTTTTTGGATATGCCTATTGTTTGGCTGCCAAACTGATGAACTTGATCAAGGGAGCGCTGCTGAAGAAGAAAAAACAAACGATATCCAAAACAAAATCATGCCATTGGGTGCCTCTCGTGTACAAGGGCTTAGTCCTATTTTCGAAAGTTACCGTTATGAACTCTGGAAGGATCTTGTTGACGGCGGTTGGAGTTTTGATTTTATTGGCACTGAGGTCGAGATTGGTTTTTACTCCGACTATCAGGGCATTCCTTTTGATGCCGATCACCAAGGTAAAGGAGGTTGGACATCAGGGAAAATCCTTGAAGACTTAGCTGCTTCACTTGAAAAAGCCGGTGTGCCAGACATTGTTTTGTTTAGTTCTCCAGGCGGAAATGATCTTTTAAACGACCTGCCCTATGTCGATGTTATTGAAAACGTCAATGCAATCATTGATCTATTGCAGCAAGTCAATCCCGATATAACTATCGTAATTGAGTTACTCGCTCCTGGGAGAACAGACTTTATGACCCCTGAACTGACCGAACTGTTTACCCAAGCAATTGATGATATTTCGTCCATCGCTATTGAACAGTCTGATGCGAATTCGCAAGTGATCTCCGTCAACATGCACACTGGATTTTTGGACGACTATCTTTTTGATGATATTCATTACAATAAAAACGGTGCTGTTTTTATTGCGGATCGCTATTACGAAGTGCTTCAAAATATTCTCAACTAATTTTTTTTTCGAATCTTCATAATATCATACTTTTATACTATGAAATTAAGTGCTTTTAAATCTGCTCTTTCAAAGCTTGATTCCCTACAGTTTGTTTTACCTCAAGGCAAACAAGTACCTGCTCATGTGCATTTGACTGAAATTGGTGAACTCCAAAAAAACTTCATTGATTGCGGTGGAACGATTCGTATATCTCGTCTAGTGTCCATGCAATTGTGGTATGCGGAAGACACTGAACATCGGCTGCATCCTGAAAAACTTCTTGACATCATAAAAGCATCTGAAAGGCAGCTGTCTTTACCAGATGAAGAGGTGGAAATCGAATATCAGCAAGGAACGATTGGCAAATACCGTGTGTCGTTTCAAAACGGGACTTTTCAACTCGTTGCAACCCAAACAGATTGCTTGGCAAAAGACCAGTGTATTGTGCCGGAACAAAAACCAAAAGTGAGACTAACGACCAAAGGTATTCAATGCGATCCTCAATCGGGGTGCTGCTAAGGCCAAGAATTAAAAGATTTCTTTAGCAATCGTGTAGATATTATCGGATTTACCCATCGAATAGTAGTGGAGAAACGGCACGCCATGCTGTACCAATTCTTTACTTTGTGCAATACACCACTCAATCCCTACTTGTCGGACTTGCTTGTTGTCCCTGCATTTGATTACCTCTTTAATAAGTGGCTCTGGAAGGTCAACATGAAAGCGATGAGGAATCAAATTGAGTTGTTTGGCAGTGGCCATGGGTTTTAACCCCGGGATAATGGGAACCTCAATTCCTGCTTGTCTGCATTTATCTACAAATGCAAAATACTTTTGATTGTCAAAAAACATTTGGGTCACCACATAGCTAGCCCCTGCTTCGACTTTCTTTTTTAGGAAATGGATGTCGCTCTCCAAGCTAGGTGCTTCCATGTGTTTTTCTGGATACCCAGCCACGCCAACGCAAAAATCAGTGGTTGCCGTATTTTCGATCGAATCATCTAGGTACTGTCCATGATTCATCGCATCAATCTGCTTGACCAAATCAACCGCATAGACGTGTCCATTTGGCTCCGCAGTAAAATACGTTTCAGACTTTACCGCATCTCCTCGTAATGCAACAACATTATCGATCCCTAAAAAATGAAGGTCAATCAAAAAGTTTTCCGTGTCTTCTTTGTCAAATCCTCCGCATAAAATATGGGGAATCGCATCGACTTTATATTTGTTTTGAATCGCTGCACAAATCCCAACGGTTCCTGGACGTTTACGAACAACTTGTTTTTCCAATAAACCATTTGGTAGTTCTTTATAGATATATTCTTCACGATGGTAGGTAACGTCAATAAACGGAGGTTTAAACTCCATCAAAGGATCGATATTTTCAAAAATGGTTTGGATATTCTGCCCTTTTAGTGGGGGTAGAATTTCAAAGGAAAATTGGGTTTTCCCTTTAGATTGTTTAATGTGTTCTGTTACTTTCATATCCTAATCGTTCAAGTTGGGCCGTAACCATTTTGTTGCTTCATCAATGGAAATGTTTCGACGTTTACTATAATCTAGCAGTTGATCCTCCGTTATTTTTCCTAATCCAAAATATCGTGCCTCTGGATGCGCAAAATAGTAGCCCGATACAGAAGCAGCAGGCCACATGGCTAAGCTTTCTGTAAGGGTAACACCAATCGCATTGGAAACATCAAGAAGATCCCAAATCGTATTCTTTTCCAAGTGGTCGGGACAAGCAGGATATCCTGGCGCAGGTCTTATGCCACGGTATTTCTCCAAAATTAGGGATTCGTTACTTAGCTCTTCTTCAGGCGCATATCCCCAATAAGTTGTGCGAACTTGCTTATGTAGATATTCAGCAAAGGCCTCTGCCAAACGATCGGCGAGTGCTTTGACAAGAATACTATTGTACATGTCGTTGTTTTCTTCATAATGATCTGCCAATTCACGAGTCCCAAATCCAGTACTCACACAAAAACAGCCCACATAATCATCATTACCTTTCGGGGCTATAAAGTCCGAAAGTGCATAGTACGGCTTGGCTTTTGCCTTTTTGCCCTGTTGTCGCAAACAAACAAACCTATGCATTGTTTCTTTTCTATCTTCGTTAGCATAAATCTCAATATCATCTTCATCATTGCTGTTGGCAGGAAATAGCCCAAAAACCGCTTTGGCCTTTAGCCATTTACCTTCAATGATTTGTGACAAAAGAGTTTGTGCATCCTCAAACAGCGAAACGGCTTGTTCTCCAACTACCTTATCCGTGAGAATATTGGGATACTTACCGTGCAAGTCCCATGATCTAAAAAAGGGGCTCCAATCGATATAATCGACTAAAACTGACAAGTCTTGGTCTTCAATGCATTGAATGCCCAATTGCTGAGGAACTACAGGGTGATATTCTTTCCAATCAATTGTAAATTTTTGTTCGCGTGCTTCTGAAAGTGAAACGAAAGTTTTGTGTTCTTTTCGCTTTGCAAAATTTTCACGAAAGGCTGCATAATCTTCTTTGACCGACTTCTGATACTTGTCACAGGCATCGTTCTGAAGTAGTTGACCGACAACGGTAACAGCACGTGAAGCGTCGTTGACATGCACCACGCTTTGACCGTATGCTGGATCAATTTTAACTGCGGTATGTGCTCGTGAAGTCGTTGCACCGCCTATGAGCAATGGTACTGCACTGTGGACGCGCTCTAATTCATTGGCCACAAAAACCATTTCGTCGAGCGAAGGTGTAATGAGTCCACTTAATCCAATGACATCTACTTGTTTTTCGATAGCCGTTTGGATGATTTTTTCAGGAGGAACCATAACCCCCAAATCAATAATTTCGTAATTATTACAGCCCAAAACAACTCCGACAATGTTTTTGCCAATATCGTGTACATCTCCTTTTACTGTTGCCAACAAAATTCGTCCTGCATATTCTTGTTTCCCATCTTTTTCTTCTTCTATGAAAGGGAGTAAATATGCCACTGCTTTTTTCATCACACGAGCCGACTTGACCACTTGTGGCAGGAACATTTTTCCGCTACCAAACAAATCGCCAACAACATTCATCCCATTCATCAAATGGCCTTCAATGACTTGAATTGGACGTTCTACATCTAAGCGAGCTGCTTCGACATCTTCCTCGATGAAGGCATCTATTCCTCGAACTAGCGCGTGAGTAATCCGTTCTTGTAAGCTCTGTGAACGCCAGCTGAGATCATCTTTGGACTTGACCTTTCGGCTTCCCTTTACTTCTTCTGCATAATTCAGGAGGCGTTCGGTAGCATCTGATCGACGATTGAGAAGCACATCTTCTACATAAGACAAAAGCTTTTTAGGAATATCACTATAAATTTCTAGCATTGTTGGGTTGACAATTCCCATTGTCATACCATGCTGTATAGCATGATATAAAAATGCAGAATGCATTGCCTCCCTTACGGTATTGTTGCCACGAAAAGAAAAAGAGACATTACTCACACCTCCACTCACATTTGCGTAGGGAAGGTTTTGACGAATCCATTTGGTCGATTTAAAAAAATCAACCGCGTTTGTGAGGTGTTCCTCCATTCCTGTAGCGACTGGAAATATATTGGGGTCAAAAATGATGTCTTGAGGGGGGAAACCAACTTGATCAACGAGTAAGTCATAGGAGCGTTTACAAATTTCGATTCGGCGATCAAGGGTATCGGCTTGACCCGTTTCATCAAAAGCCATGATGATAACTGCTGCGCCGTAACGTTTGATGGTTTTTGCCTGATGGATAAAGGTTTCTTCACCTTCTTTTAAGCTAATCGAATTGACCACACATTTTCCTTGTACGACCTTAAGTCCTGCTTCAATGATTTCCCACTTTGAGCTGTCAATCATAATGGGCACACGAGCAATATCTGGCTCGGCTTGTAGCAAATTGAGAAAACGTGTCATGGCTTCTACCCCATCAATCATGCCCTCGTCCATATTCACATCAATGATTTGAGCACCATTGATTACTTGTTCACGCGCAACTTCCAAAGCAGCAGTAAAATTATCTTCTTCAATTAAGCGCAGAAATTTTCGTGAACCAGTTACGTTTGTACGTTCGCCAACATTGACAAAATTGGTGTTTGGCTTGACAACCAACGGTTCGAGTCCAGAAAGTTTGAGGTATTTTTCACTCATCAGACGACATGTTTACGAGGAGAGAATGTAGAAGTCAGTTCAGCGATCTGTCGTATATGCTCTGGTCCCGTCCCGCAACAACCGCCTATAATGTTTACCAGATTCTTCTCAAAGTAAGGACGGATCATGTCTTTCATTGTCTCTGGAGTTTGGTCATAAGCACCAAATGCATTTGGCAATCCAGCATTTGGATGCACAGAAATATAGGCATCTTTATTTCTGCTGAGTCTTTCGACATAAGGCATAAGCTGATCCGCACCTAAGGCACAGTTGAACCCGACACTCAACAAATCGACATGAGATAGTGAAATCAAAAATGCCTCTGCCGTCTGTCCTGACAAGGTGCGCCCACTAGCGTCAGTGATGGTGCCACTCACCATGACAGGGATATCAAGTTTTCTGCTTTCTTTCACGGCTTCAATAGCAAATAATGCAGCTTTGGCATTTAGGGTGTCGAATATGGTTTCAACGAGAAGGATATCAACCCCGCCATCGAGCAGTGCCTCGGTTTGTTCTGAATAGGCCTCCACCAATCGGTCAAAAGTGATGGCGCGAAAACCTGGATCATTGACATCGGGTGATAAGCTGGCCGTTTTGTTGGTAGGCCCTATTGAGCCCGCAACAAATCTAGGTTTTTGCGTTTCTTTGGCTGTAAATAATTCGGCAACTTCTTTGGCCAACTTGGCTGATTCGTAATTCAATTCATAAACCAAATTTTCCATTTGGTAGTCTGCCATAGCAATGCTTGTACTTGAAAAGGTATTTGTTTCTACGATATCAGCTCCTGCTTCAAAATACTTCGCGTGAATTTCTTTGATAGCTTGTGGTTGGGTGAGTGATAGCAAGTCGTTGTTGCCTTGTAAGCTCACAGGAAAGTCAGCAAATCGTTTGCCACGAAAATCTTTTTCTTCAAAAGCATAGTTCTGTAACATCGTGCCCATGGCGCCATCAAGAATCAGTATCCGATCTTCCAAAATACTTTTCAAATTAGACATGGCAACTATTTAAAGCTTGGTCAATATCCTCGATGATATCGTCGATATGTTCCAATCCAACAGAAACACGAATCAAGCCATCAGAAATATTGACTATACGTCGCTCTTCCACACTGAGTTTACTGTGCGTAGATGACGCAGGATGACTGATAATCGTTCGAGAATCACCTAGGTTGGATGTGATCGAACACATTTGAATCTGATTAATAAACTGCTGACCGCCCTTAAGTCCCCCTTCGACTTCAAAGGCGATGATGTTCCCCCCACGTTTCATTTGTTTTTTGGCGAGATCATATTGCGGATGAGATGGTAAAAAAGGATACCTAGTGTCTTTGACTTTGGGGTGGTTGTCAAAGAACGTGGCCAATTGCTCGGCATTGTCGCAATGCTTGTCTAGACGAACCGCCAAGGTTTCTATGCTTTTGGATAAAATCCAGGCATTAAATGGAGACAAGCTCGGACCTGTGTTTCTAGAAAACACATAGATCTCTCGGATCAGGTCATTTCGACCCAAAGCGATACCGCCCAGTACTCTTCCCTGACCATCAATGAGTTTGGTTGCCGAGTGAATAACAATATCCGCTCCGTGCTGAATGGGTTGTTGAAGGTAGGGCGTTGCAAAGCAATTGTCAACGATAAAGATCAGGTTATGAGATTTTGCAAACTTTCCAAGAAGTTCCAAGTCAATAATTTGAAGCCCCGGATTTGTAGGAGATTCAACATATAAAATTTTGGTCTGCGGCAAAACCAAAGCATCCAAGCTGTCCAAATCTGAAGCATCAAAATAGGTTGTTTCGATGTTCCACTTGGGGAAAATTTTGGTAAACAAGGTATGCGTTGAGCCAAAGACAGCGCGAGCAGACAAGACATGATCTCCGCTATTGAGTAGTGCTGCAAAGGATGAGAATATTGCGCCCATCCCTGTTGCAAAGGTGTGGCCCGCCTCTGCACCTTCTAGTTGACACAATTTATCAACGAGTTCGGCATTATTGGGATTGGAAAATCGACTGTATACGTTTCGATTATTTTCCTCGGCAAACGATGCGCGCATATCCTCTGCGTCTTCAAACACAAAACTGGACGTCAAATACAGGGGGTTGCTATGCTCTAAATAAGATGATTTTGCAAGTTGTGTGCGAATTGCAGCTGTTTCATTCTTGCTTTGCTTGTTCATGTGGGGTGTCATTTACGGTTACAGAAAAAGTGATGGTGGCAGTATGCTCTAATGTTTTTGAAACCGAGCAGTACTTTTCAAATGACAGTTGGGCTGCGCGATACAATCGACCTGCAGGCACATCTCCTGTGGCAATCACTTTAGCGTGTATTTCCGTAAATAAAGAAGGTACTTGCCCTTTAATCCGATCTCCCTCAACTTGGATATGAAGACTGTCAGGTTTGATTTTTTGTTTGTTTAAAATAGATACAATATCAATACTACTGCAGCCAGCAACGCCCATGAGTAAAAGCTCCATGGGACTTGGCCCTTGTGGATCCTCGCTTGACGTTGTGTCAATTGAAATCCTATGACCACGGTCATTGGATATTACCGAATGAAATCCGTTTTGATGTTTGAGTTCTACTTTCATGAGTGGATGTGTATGTTCGTAAACAAAGGTGACAACATGCGATTGAGTTGGTCATATTCGATCAAAAAGGCATCATGCCCATGAACAGACGTTATGGTATGGTAATGAAGATTTGCTTTTTTCTCCATCAATCTCGTGTAGGTTTCGCGATTCTCGGCATCGGAAAAAAACAAATCTGTGTCGATGGAAATCAAATGAACCGACCCTTTGATTTGTGAAGCAACCTCTTCAAATGACCCCCTACCTTCTGTGATGTCAATCGTTCGCAGCAAGTGGTTCATCAACTTATATGCTTGTAGGAGAAATCGATTGTTGAGCTTTTCGCCATGATAAAGCAACCAGCTGTCGATATTATAAATCCCTTTTTCTTCGTGTGTCGATCTTCCAAACCTCGTTTTAAAAGATTCGGGTGTGCGGTAGCACATCATCGCATGGATGCGCGCATCATACAACGGATTTTTTGAATTGTGCAATATTCGATCTTGCAACAGCGTATTGGCCAAGACCCAATCGGAGGTTTTCCAGTCGCAAGCGATAGGGATTAAGTTTTCGATGAGGTCTGGAAAGCTAGCTCCCATTTCCCAGACCAAGGCACCGCCAATCGAACCGCCAATTGAGGCGTAAAGTCTTCTGATACCCAAGTGATCAAGAGCTTTTTTGAAAAGATTTGCTACATCACGAAGTACGAGGTGATCATAATGCGCAATTACATCATTATCCACTCCGTTTCCAGGAAAGTTAAACGCCAAAATCGTGTATTGCTGGGTGTCGATGACTTTTCCATCACCAATGAGTTCGGACCACCAGCCATTATCACCAGTCACATCAGCATCTCCCGTAAGCGAATGATTGACCAACACAACAGGATCACTCCCCAACGGGAGACCAAATAACTTATAGGACAACCTAAAGTCCATTTGCTCTCCCGACAGAGTCGTGTATTGATCAAACGTGATGTAGGCGAGTTGAGACACTTTATACCTTATCAAATGCTTGTTGGAGGTCTGCTTTAAGGTCTTCAACATTTTCTAATCCGACTGAGAGACGAATCAAATCATGTGTAACACCCGTTGAAGCTTGCTCTTCAGGACTCAATTGTTGATGTGTTGTGCTCGCTGGATGAATAACCAAAGACTTAGAATCTCCAAAATTGGCAACGAGTGCAAATAATTTGGTTTCGTCAGCTACGGTCTTTCCTGCATCAAACCCACCTTTAAGTCCAAAAGCAAGAAGTCCACTTTGTCCCTCTGGAAGGTATTTTTTGGCAAGCTCGTTGTATTTACTTGACTTGAGTCCTGGGTAATTTACCCATGCAACATCTTCATGTGCTTCTAGCCATTCTGCCAACTCCAGCGCATTTTCACTGTGCTTTTTCATACGGATTTCCAAGGTTTCAAGTCCTTGAATAATTTGAAACGCATTGAATGGGCTAATCGCAGCACCCAGATCTCTAAGTCCTTCAATTCGAACCTTAGCGATATAGGCAGCTGGGCCTAAGACATCATGAAGTACCAACCCATGATAACCATCAGATGGAGTCGTGAATTCTGGAAACTTCCCACTTGACCAATCAAAATTACCAGCATCAACAATGACACCGCCCATTGTAGAGCCATTTCCATTGGCATATTTTGTGAGGGAGTGAATCACGATGTTCACACCATGTGCGATTGGGTTTTGCAAAGCAGGAGTAGCGAGGGTGCTATCAACCATAAAAGGCACTTTTGCTGCTTTGGCTTCTCTCGAAATTCCCTTGAGATCAAGAACGTCTAATTTTGGGTTACCAAGCGATTCTGCAAAGAAAAGGCGTGTGTTTTCTTGCACAGCATCTGTAAAGTTCTTCGGATTGTCAGGGTCTACAAAAGTCGTGGTGATACCCAATCGTGGTAACAATACCTTCAGCATATTATATGATCCTCCATATAAACTGTTTGACGCAACGATATGGTCTCCCGCTTTAAGCAGAACCAAAATGGCTGTACTCAAGGCAGATGTTCCTGATGCGGTAGCTACTGCAGCAAGTCCGCCTTCCATAGCAGCGACTCTTTGCTCCAATACATCAACCGTAGGGTTGTTCAGACGGGTGTAGATGTATCCTGGCTCCGCCAGAGAAAACAGCTTGGCAGCGTGATCACTGTCGTTAAACACATAAGCTGTGGATTGAAAAATAGGAACCGATCTTGTTCCATGTGTTGCTGTTACATCATGACCTTGATGCAATGCGTTTGTTGAAAGTTGTTGTGTACTCATTTTTATAAATTTATTTGATAGTGAATGATGTTTGCAGTAAAGAAACGGCATCGAGTTTTTCCCATGGGAAGAGCTCGACTTCGTGAACGATTTTTCCATTGTATGGAGATTCAAAAACTTTTTTAATCGTTTTTGGTGTGCGACCCATGTGCCCATAAGCCGCCGTCTCCGCATAAATCGGGGTTCGTAGTTTGAGGCGTTGTTCGATACCGTAAGGAGTCAAATCAAAAAGCGTTTCTAATTTTTTTGCGATTTCGCTGTCGGACAAGTCAACATGTGAGGTTCCGTAGGTATCCACAAAAATCGAAGTTGGCGCAGCGACGCCAATGGCATAACTCAACTGGATGAGGATTTCATCCGCGATTCCTGCAGCTACCACATTTTTAGCAATATGCCGAGCCGCATAAGCTGCACTTCTGTCAACTTTACTCGGGTCTTTCCCACTGAAGGCACCTCCGCCGTGTGCTCCCTTGCCTCCATAGGTGTCAACAATGATTTTTCTTCCTGTGAGACCAGTATCGCCATGAGGTCCTCCAATGACAAACTTCCCGGTTGGATTGATGTGATAGATCACATCGTTGGAAAACAAGGACTGTATCTCTGGGGAAAATGAGGCAATGACTTCTGGCATGACCTTTTCAATGATGTCTTTTCGGATTTGGGCAGCCATATTTTCGTCTGTATCGAAATCATCATGCTGCGTAGATAAAACCACTGTTTCGATGCGTATGGGTTTGTGGTCTTCGCTGTACTCGACTGTGACTTGGGACTTGGCATCAGGCCGCAAATAGGCGATGTCAGATTTGGCACGTCGCAAATCGGCCAACACCTCTAATATTTTGTGAGAAACAGCAAGTGCTAAAGGCATGTAGTTCTCGGTTTCATTGCTTGCATAGCCAAACATGATTCCTTGATCGCCGGCACCCTGCTCCTCTTTTTTCTCACGATCAACGCCCTGATTGATGTCCGATGATTGTTCGTGAATCAAAGAAATTACTCCACATGAATTTCCAGAAAATTGGTAGGCATCATCGGTATAGCCAATGTCATTAATGGTTTGCCTTGCAATCTGTTGGACGTCTAAATAGGTTTTACTTTTAACCTCCCCTGAAAGAATAACCTGCCCCGTAGTAACTAGGGTTTCACAAGCAACTTTACTCTGGGAGTCAAAATCAATAAAATGATCGAGAAGGGCATCACTGATTTGATCAGCAACTTTGTCGGGATGACCCTCGCTTACAGATTCGGATGTAAAAAAATATGGCATTAGATTTACTTTTTAGCGAAGAAGAAATACGATAAGTCTCTAAAAAGTAAAGCTGTTTTAGCACTTTTTTTGAGAGGTTGCAATCAGTCAAATCCTTCCTCTTATGCGCTGCAAATATACAACGCAATTCCTAATTTCAAAATATTTTTTTCAATTACCGAAAATTAAACGAAATTCCTGCTGTTAAGATGTTGTACTCTTGAATTGTATAGTTGGCAAAAATCTTTAGGAATAACAGATTGAGTCGTGCGCCAACAATTCCCATCACACCAGAGGCCTCTGAAGCGATACTGATGGGGTCTTCAAGGATTCGGGAAATCGCTGGTAAACCCTCAACTTCATAATCGATACTATAATCTCCACTCACATCAAATTGTGAATCTCCAGAGTTATAACCCAACCCTGCAAACGCACTGATAATAGGTAAATCAATAGAGGCAAGTGCTTGTAGAGTAAATGTATCTGCCTCAAAAGTCATTTTTCGATTGGCACTATCTCCGCCAAAAGAAGATTCCGACAAATCATACTCAAAGCTTGCTTTGGATATCGCAGCCAACACAGACACATTGAGAGGTAGCTTATCCAGTGGGCCAAAGTATTGCATGATATTGTGTTTTAGGCCAAAGCCCGTCAAACTGAAGGTACTGCCTTGCATCTTCATGGTGGGGATAAAACGAACCAATAAATCCGTATCAAAAACCACACCAACACTTGCTTGAACAATCGGAGCTGGGATTGTTCCCAAAGGCAGTTCATCTTTTAAGCCGCCTGGAAATGTCAATTCACCAGTATATTGCTGTTCGCCCAAGCCAGGTATATCGTCGCTAACTAAGGTAAAGTTCATAGTTTGATTTTCCCCTTCACCAAAAACAGTTGGCAATGACCCAGAGGGAACGCTCAAAGAGGTAAGCCCTGTTGGTGTAAATACTTGATCTGCATCTGGCACAAAAGGAGCAGCAGCACCAATGGTCAAACCAAAGCCCAATTTTTTATGGGTTTTCGCACTCGTTGCCCAACCAGAATTTAAGGCATAGGTTAAGGTTTTACCCAGTGGAGCAGTGTAGCCCTCAGCCAAAATACGGGCATCTTCCGTTGAGGTCAATAAAATATTTTCAATGCCATCAAACAACTGAGCATTTATACTTGTAAAGCTTAATGAGAGGGCAAGAATGGATACGATTAAATTTTTCATGGGTTTAGATTTTGTTCAAATTTAAAAAATTAAAGTAAAGATGAATTCATTACATGGTGTAAATCTCTTATCAACTATTCAATCAGATGAAAAAAAAACTATCTACAAATTCGAATCTTGATTTGAGTTTATTTTATATTTTTATGCGACTTAAAACGGATGGTATGCATATCGCGATTGCAGGAAATATTGGAGCAGGAAAAACAACATTGACAGAACTACTAGCAAAACATTACCGTTGGGAGCCGCAATTTGAGGATGTTGTCCAAAACCCCTATCTCGATGATTTTTATGCCGAAATGGAACGCTGGTCTTTTAACCTCCAAGTTTATTTTTTAAACAGTCGTTTTCGTCAAATTCTTGAAATTCATAAGAGTAAAAACACGGTAGTTCAGGATCGTACAATTTACGAGGACGCTCATATATTTGCGCCCAATCTTCATGCTATGGGGCTGATGACTCATCGCGATTTTGAAAATTACAGTTCTTTATTTCAGTTGATGGAGTCTTTGGTAAAAGGGCCCGATTTGCTCATTTACCTTCGAAGCTCAATTCCAAACCTTGTCAATCAAATTCACAAACGTGGGCGTGTTTATGAGAACTCCATCAGCATCGAGTACCTCAGTCGATTAAACGAGCGCTATGAAGCATGGATTCATGACTATGATAAAAAGAACCTTATCATCCTTGAGGTTGACGATCTCAATTTTGTAGATAACCCTGAAGACTTACAAAAAGTAGTTGAGGTTATTGATGACAAACTTGGGGAAATGAAAATGGACGCCAAATAGACGTCCACTTTTAATATAAAATAGAAGAACTTCCTTCTTAATCTTTCTTTAAACCTTTGATTTCATTGAGTGTTGAGTCAATCATTTCTTGACTTCCAACAATCTCTTGAATAGTTTCAGAAGTTTCTCCATTTTCAGACGTGATTGTGGTAATCGTGGCTATGGTTTCGCCCTCTGTCGAGTTGGTGACTTCCACACGAATTTCTTTTTGTTGTTCTTCAACTTGGTGTGCTTGTGCGCCATGACCATCTCCAAGGATAGGCGCTATTACCAAACCAACCAAGCAAGTCAGTTTGATTAAGATGTTCATCGAAGGTCCAGAAGTATCTTTAAATGGATCTCCAACTGTATCACCAGTTACGGCAGCTTTGTGGGCGTCAGAACCTTTTTTCTCCACTTTCCCATTGATTTCAACACCTGCTTCAAATGATTTTTTGGCGTTGTCCCATGCACCACCTGCGTTGTTTTGAAAAATCGCCCATAATACGCCCGAAACGGCTACTCCTGCCATGTAACTTCCTAGGGCTTCAGGTCCCATCAACAAACCGATAATGACTGGAGTTGCAATCGTGATTAAGCCAGGAAGTAACATTTCTTTAAGTGCAGCTTTGGTTGATATCTCAACACATTTGGCATAGTCAGGTGTAGCTTTTCCTTCCAAAATCCCAGGGATTTCTTTAAACTGGCGACGAACTTCTTGTACCATTTCCATTGCGGCTTTCCCAACCGATTGCATTGCAAGGGCAGAGAAAACAACGGGGATCATTCCCCCGATAAATAGTGCAGCTAAAACGTCTGCCTTAAAAATATTGATTCCATCGATTCCCGTAAATGTTACATAAGCGGCAAACAAAGCAAGTGCAGTAAGTGCTGCGGAAGCAATCGCAAATCCTTTACCAATCGCTGCGGTTGTGTTCCCGACAGAGTCAAGGATATCGGTGCGTTCACGAACCTCACTCGGCAATTCGCTCATTTCAGCAACGCCACCTGCATTGTCGGCGATCGGGCCAAAAGCGTCGATGGCCAACTGCATGGCTGTTGTTGCCATCATTGCAGAAGCAGCTATTGCTACCCCATAGAAACCAGCTAGAGAATATGAACCCCAAATGGCAGCTGCAAAGAGAAGAACAGAAGATGCCGTTGAAATCATTCCCACAGAAAGACCTGCAATAATATTGGTTGCTGCACCTGTAGATGAATTTTGTACAATACTCATCACTGGTTTTTTACCAATGGCGGTGTAATATTCGGTAAAAAGAGAAATTAAATAGCCAACTCCCAATCCAACGATCGTCGCATAAAATACATTTGTCGCTGCCACGTCACGAGATGCTTCGCCAAAGAACTTCATACCACTAATGGTTTCTGGCAATAGGTAATCGATCAAAAACCAAGAAGCGATTAGCGTAAGTAATATTGAAAAAATATTCCCTGTATTCAATGCTCGTTGTACTTCAGCTTCTTTGGCTGAGTTGTCTTTGATTCGAATAAACAGTGTTCCTGCAATTGATGCAATAATCCCTACTCCTGCTAATACCAAAGGAAGAAGAATCGGACCCATCCCTTGGAAGGTATCTAGCGTTTGCCCAGCTTCGGACATGTCCTTAATAATGTAGTTCCCCAATACCATAGAGGCGAGTACAGTCGCGACATAACTACCAAACAAATCAGCACCCATACCAGCCACATCTCCGACATTGTCACCGACATTATCAGCAATAGTCGCAGGGTTACGAGGATCGTCTTCGGGAATACCAGCTTCCACTTTTCCAACGAGGTCAGCACCCACGTCCGCTGCTTTGGTATAGATTCCACCACCCACACGAGCAAACAGTGCGATTGACTCTGCACCGAGTGAAAATCCTGCAAGAGATTCTAAAACAATGGTCATGTTTGTATAAAAATCAGAGCCGTCGATAAACTGTCCAACCAAAAACAAAAACCAAAGTGCAAGACCAAAAACAGCTAAGCCAGCTACCCCCAGACCCATGACTGTACCTCCACCAAAAGACACTTTCAACGCTTTTGGTAAGCTTGTCTTTGCGGCTTCGGCAGTACGGGCATTGGCTTCGGTAGCAATACGCATTCCAATATTTCCTGCCAAAGCGGAAAAAATAGCTCCAACGACAAATGCTGGAACAATTAACCAACTTGTCGTTTCGACCATAGTCGATATGCCATAAAGTGCTCCTGAGGCAATAATCACGAAAATCAATAACAAACGATATTCTGCGTTTAAAAATGCGAGCGCACCTTCTTTAATACTCTTCGAAATAGACTGCATTTTGTCTGTGCCTGCTGGTTGTTTTCGTACCCAAACAGATTGGATATACATGACAATGAGTCCTACAATAGCTAATAGAATAGGGGTGTATTGAATAAAATTTTCCATATTGGTTTTATCAGTTGGAATTGAATTAAAGCATCACCTTTTTGACTGCTCGAACCACATCTTCCCGGTTGGGAAGCCATTCGGCTAATAAGACGGGAGAGTAAGGCGCAGGTGTGTCTGCTGTATTGATTTTAATAATTGGCGCATCGAGGTAATCAAAGATTTGACTTTGTACTTGATATGTGATTTCAGTGGAAATATTGCCAAAAGGCCAAGACTCCTCAAGGATTACCAATCGATTTGTT
>JAQWGQ010000003.1 GCA_029238125.1 Flavobacteriaceae bacterium
TGCAAAACCGATTCCCTCGATAAGGGCAGCTGCAATCAACATTGCAGTTTGAATCTTTCCATAGGCCTCTGGCTGACGAGCGATCGCTTCCATAGCAGAACCACCGATACGGCCGATTCCCATTCCTACTCCGATAACTACCAATCCTGCGCCTACAATTGCTGGAATTTCCATAATGATTATTGTTTTAAATATTAATAATGTTAATGTGCTTCTTCATGTTCTTCCACTGCAAATCCAAAATACAAAGCGGATAGCATCGTGAAAATATACGCTTGTAATAAGGCAACTAAAACTTCGATAATCGAAATCGAAAATGCCAATACAAATGATAAACTACTCCCGAGCCAATTGTTGAAAATAAACATCAATCCAATTAAACTCATCAATACGATATGGCCCGCCTGGATGTTGGCATACAAACGGATCAACAATGAAAACGGCTTAATAATCACCCCTAATAATTCGATGGGTGCTAATACAATTTTCATCAAAACAGGCACTCCTGGCATCCAGAAAATATGTGCCCAATAATTTTTATTTGCGGTGAGGTTGGTAATTAAAAACGTCAACATGGCCAGCCCAAATGTGACGGCGATATTTCCAGTGACATTTATCCCTAATGGTGACAACCCTAGGATATTCAAAAACCACACAAAAAAGAAGATGGTGAGCAAATAGCTCATATACCTTCTATAATGCTTTTTTCCAATGTTGGGGATGGCAATGTCATCACGAATATAGATGACAATTGGCTCAAAAAAACGACCAACACCTGCAGCAATACTGCCATTTGTTTTGTAGGAGTTTGCCAAGCTGCGAAACAAAAAGAACATCAAAGCCGCAGTAAACAACATGGTGACCACACTTTTGGTCATCGACAAGTCAAGGGGTTTGTCGTTGGCTACTTTTTTCTCTGCATCATAAGTGATGGTTCCCTCTGCATCGGTGCGATAAATTTTTCCATGGTAGAGCTTGTAATACTTAGACCCAACTTTGTGAACCGCTTTGCCATGCTTGAGTTTGCCAGAGGAAAAGCTAACCAATTCATCATCCCACAAAATAACAGGAAGCGAAAATCCAATGTATTTTTTCTTACCCTCTTCTGTGGTGTAGGATCCAATTGAAAAGTCGTGCGTGTCTTCTAAGTGATGGCGGATGTATGCCTTGATTTCGGACTTTAAGTCACCTGATTTTTCTTCGTCTTTTGGTCCGCCTTCTGCTGACTGAGCAAAGAAGCCCGAAAGGACAAAAAATATCGCCGAAATAAATTGTTTTTTCCTCATGCGAATTTCGGCTGCAAATGTAAATTATTTACTGTTAAAAATGAAATGGATTTCAACAAAAATGTAGGGACTAAGTGCGTTGCAAAACGCGAGATGCAGCATAGGTCATCGAAAACAAAGAAATCAGGTATGGAACAAAAAACAAACTAAGCTCATCATGGCCCACTATCCCATCTGATTTGAAGTCGGGATAAATCAACCAAAAGAAAAGGCCAAACTTCAACATACTCCCTCCCATAAACACAACTCCCACGAGCATTGCGTTTTTTTTGTACGTGGCGAGGACTGCCCAAAAGATAAGTACTGCCAATCCATAATTAAACCCATAACAAAGCCACATGATTCGGATTTGTCCCCAAAGTGCGTCGGGCATCAAAGTGGTGTGTATTACAAGCGCCAAAGAAAGCGCGATAAGTAATCCGCCACCTAGTTTGAATAATGGTTTAGTCATGATTGAGCGCTTTAAGTTGCTGCAGCAAAATGGCTATAGAAACGAAAAGACCCAATAGAACACAAACCAATGTCCAAATCCGATCAGTTTGATAGGTGAAGTCGAGCCATTGACCTAAACGAGCAGAAGCATAGATTGTAACCCCGAGTTGGGTAGCATAGCCAGTAAGGACCAACCAACGGAAGATGTTTGATTTATGCGGTTTTTTCGGATTTTTCTTCATCGACGGGCTGTAGAGATTTGATGGCTTTTTTCATCAAACACTGTGCATTGAGCATCGCGCCTGCTTCTACCGCCAATTTTCCAACAATAACTTTACCGTCTATCACCCCTTCGTCCTTGATAGATAAGAGATTGGATGCCTCGATTGTTCCCTCAAATGTCCCCATGATATCTGCGTTAGTGCAGATGATTTTGCCTTTGATTTTACCTTCTTGACCAACAACAACGCGACCTGTGGTTTGAACTGTTCCTTCAAGAGTTCCGTCAATACGAAAGTCCGATTCGGAATGGATTTCTCCAATCACCTTGGTGTTGGGCTCAATAAAATTGATTTTGATATTATTTCTAGAGTTGTCCATTTGTTTTTTTGTTTTAAATCCCATCTCGGTTATTCTTTGGTTACATCTTTGAAAATGAGGATGTCTCGCAATGCGGACGTCAAAGCTACAAAATTTTTGATTTTGCGCAATTCTGGGTGAATTCTCAGCAAGTTTTCACGATAGTCATTCGCTTGATCCTCGGACGTAAATCGCTGAACCACCAACAGCTCGGTTTGTCTGTCAAGCACATCAATCGTTGCGCTTACCGTTCGTTGGAGACCCTGAGAAGAAATTGTTCCTCTTACTTTGGATTGTATGTGTTTTGTCGTGTCGTGATCTTTTCGATCAAACTCAAAATAAACCAAATAACGATCGCCTTCTTCAGCATGAGTTGGTGTGAGGTTTTTGATTTCAAGAAGTCGTTTGCTCGCCTCTTCTCCTGCTTGTTGGTTGGGAAACGAAATTGCGACTTCAGACAAGGCCGTTTGATAGGCCGTTATACCATCCAATCGACCGATTGCATGAGCCCGTAACAAGGCGAAACGCGAGCGCAAGGTCTCGTCTTGTAACGAGAACATGACCGTAAAGCACTCATCAATGACCTCTTCAAAAGCTTGAGCTTTAAAACGGTCTTCAAGCGCATTGTATCGTTCCTCAAAACGGTTCAGGGCACCTTCCATGGCTTCTGGGTTTTGAAGGATCATCGCGTATTGAGAGTCTGGGTATTCTGTGATAATACGGTTTTTATAGGCCGCTGCTTGGTCTCCAGCTGTTTCCAACTCGATTTGATAAAGGTGGTATAAAGACGGTAAATTGTATTTGGTGTCTAGAAACAAAAGGGTTTGCAGTCGGTCTTTGGCTTGTGGGTAAGCCCTAAACTGTTCTTTGTAGGCCAGGCCAGCGTCAAAATAGGCCGCATTGCGTACTTTACTCAAACTGTCTTTGGCTTCGGTTGGGGGAATCTGACTTGTATAGGTTTCAACCATATAACGGGGATCAAGTGGTTCCTCCTCGACTTCGACCCTGGACACACTTTCATCTGGCGTGAATGCAACAGATTGCAAACTCGAATACCGCCAGTTGTCTGTTTTTTTGATATTCCCCCAAATGCGATAAAACTCACTCTCTCCGCGAGTGCGAGCCGATCGGTTGTAGAAATAAAAATCACTGTCAAAAAAAGAGGTGTTGGCAGCCAATTGCTGTTGTCGTTCTTGTTGGGCAAGTTGAAGTGAATCTGCTGTTTTCAGGGCTTTGATGTACGATTCAAAGATGGCGTTTTGCTCCTCTGGGGTTTTATCGATTAAAACCAACAAGCTGTCTGCCGTTTGTCGAGTGGTCTCATAGTCAATGATATCGTTGAGCTTATCTCTTTTGCGTTTGATTTTTCGATACGCACGTGTTTTTGGAGGTAAAACTTGCAGGGTGCTGTCGAGATATGCCCCAGAGAGGACAAACTGATTTTCTTCAAAAAACACATTCCCCATGGTTTCGTAAGCTAACCCTTTTAAAGTCTTGTCTTTGGTGTTGGTTCGCAAACTTGCATTGATCAGCTCTTTGGCAGAAAGGGTGTCATTGGTTGACAAGCTGTATAGTGCATGGCTAAAATGAATTTTATCCAAGTAGCGTTTGTTCTCCTCGTTTTTGGTCAACTTGGCATATTGTGTCTGCACGGTTTCCTCGTCCGATTGGCTGGTGTTTAACTGATTTAGTTTCGCATGTATCCAATAGGTTCTGGGAATCCGTCGATTGAGATCAATTACCCTTTGGTAGGCAACTCCTGCCGAATCGAGGTGTTCGAGTTTGTCATACAATTGTCCCAGAAGATAGTAGTATCGTGCGCGGGCAGCGTTGTCTTTTGTTAATGCGGCTGCATTGTAAAGCGGTTGGGTAGCTTGTTGGGGTTGGTTGAGGGCAAGGTGTGCCTTTGCCAAATAGGCAGAGGCATCTGCTGATTCGGCTAGGGTGAGTTCGGAATTGGACAGTAGCTCCTTAAAAATGGCAATGGCTCGTTGTTCTTGTAAAAGCTGAATAAAGACTTTGGCTTTCCAAAGCTGGGCTTTATTTGTACTACTTGTGTTGGGCAGCTGGTCAATGATATAATTGAAAGCGTCTAGGGCTTGAAGGTACCTACCGTTGTAATAGCGCGCCTTGCCGAGCAACATATAGGCCTCGTCAATTTGTTGGTTACGCTGTTCGTTGCCAAACGCCATGCTGTGCTTTTGCACAGCGATTACTGCTTTTTCTTCTCCTCTTGAAAAGTTGGCGTTTTCTTTGGGGTTAAGGGTGAACAAATCTACCAAAGGAAAGGGTTCTACGGGTAACTGCTCCCAAAAATTGGGTTGGTGAGATGCGATTTCTGCTTCGATTCCAGCAGCAATGGCTTCCTCTCCGTTGAAGAGTACATTAAATTTGGTGGTCGTTTGGTGATAGGCCCTGTTTACCGCTCGATCCTTACGTGTTGAACAACTGGCAAGGATAAGAAATACAATCGCTACAATAAACACGTGTTTCATGTAGATTAAACTCTTTTTTTGGCAGTTTGGTATGGGGTTCATCTTGTTTATTTGGTAAAAAACGACTCGAGCTCTTTTAATGTTTTTGTCGTGGTTTGTAGGTCTTTAACAATTTCCCCTTTTTCCAAGACCGCTATGCGTTCACAAACCTCTGTTACATGCTGAATGTCGTGGCTCGAAATCAGGATGGTTGTGTTTGTATCTTTTCCTTTTTCGGTCAAAAGTTCTTTAAGCCGAATTTGTGTTGTGGGGTCTAGATTGGCAAATGGCTCGTCAAGAATCAAGAGTTCGGGAGCGCCAATAAAGGTTGCAACCACACCGACTTTCTTTTGATTTCCCTTCGATAGGTCACGGATATATTTCTTTTTGTTTAAAATCTCATCATTAAAAAAATCAGCATACCCTGCCAATAATTCGTCAACCTCCTCTTTTGAAACCTGGCGCAATTCGCCTATGAAATAAAAATACTCCTCTGGAGTCAAATACCCGATTAAAAAGCTATCGTCTAAAAAGGCAGCGGTATTTGTCTTCCAGTCTTCTGATGTGCTCACATCAACCTGATCAATCGTCACTGTACCATCCGTGGCTTGAATCAAATCGAGCAGTAGACTAAACAGCGTTGTTTTTCCTGCCCCGTTGTTTCCCACAAGTCCAAAAACTTGACCCTTGGGAATATCCATTTCTGGAATGTTGAGAACCGTCGTGTCTCCGTAGCGTTTTGTCAATTGTTCAATTCGAATCATGTGTTTTGTTTATACGCTTTTAAGGTTTTGTATTTCTCTGTTTTATACAACGTCTCTATCAAATCGAAGACTTTGTTTTTTAAAAAATATCCGAGGATCCCTGTGAAAGCAACTGTCATATAACCTATCCATTCCCCGCCAAAGAGACTTCCCACAAAATAAAGAACCATTGGTAAAAACAGTTTTGGCAAGGTCAACAATAGGGTCTTTGCGTTAAAGGCCTGTTTGTCCCCAAAAGGTTTTTTGGCGGATGTCAAATCGATGGGAGTTTTGATGTAGGCGCCCGAAAGCAGTACCAAGTACCCATTGATGCCGATATTATAAATCGCTCCTGTGAGTACAGCAGCATATACATCCCACCCTAACAACATATAAAAACTCGCCAATAGGGTGCTGACAGCGGTGGCAATTGTAATCATAGACCACTTGGCGTTCAGATATTCTCGATAGACAATATTTTGGCTCATCATCAAAGGGTAATAGGCGCTATCCCAACTCGGTACATATTGTCCGAAGGTGAACAAAAACCCACCAGAGACAAAAATTCCTGCAAAAATTTTCCAAACAGGATTATCATATAAGCCCCCTGATGAATCTGTAAAAAACAGCAGACCATAAAATAAAAACATCAGAGAAATCCAAAGTGTCATTTTGGAGCGTTTGTTTCTCAAAATGAGTTTAATATCATTTTTGACAAAGATGGCTGTTCGTCCAAAACGATTGAGCCACCCCAATTGAATCTGTTGCGCATCTTTTTTGACGACCTGCAATCCTGCGTCGAGATACATTCTGCGCTTAAAATGAGTAAAGGTCGATCGGTAAAGAAATAACAGCATAAGCCAGGGAATCAGTGTGTAGATTGGGTCATTGTAAAAGCTATCAAATACTGGCCCCGTATAGGCGGTGATGTCAAAAATATCATAGTGTTGAAAAACGGCGAATAAAACCAATACCCCCGCAACCGCATAAAACACATCGTTGCGATCGTTGATCAGGATATTGAGATAGTTGGTGCAAAATACAATCGCTACCATCGCCAGATGCCAGCTCAATACCTGAGAAAATGGATATCCGTTGTTGACCAAAACCACGGAAAAGGGTATAAAGAAAAACGCATTTGAAATATTAAAAAAAGATAATATTGTTCGCCCAAGTGCATAATGGACAATGGTATTTTCTTTGATCGGTAAGGTCAACAAGGCCTGGATGTTTATGACTGGCATTTTTTGAAAAAAATAGCGCCCGACAACCCAAAAAGAGGTCCCATAAATCATGTATTGATTGACAAAACGCAAGGGCTCAACCCCCATTTCTTCATCCAACACATAAAAGCTCCCATAGCCCAAAAGCGTAAACATACCGATAAAATACAGCATCCCAAATAGGTAAAAAACAGAAGTAATCACACCTGATGTAAATGCAGCAGAGCGGCGATAAGATTTCCATTGTAGTTGTAATAATCGAAGAAACATCGGGTTTTTTTGGACGCTCAAAGATATCATTTTTATATGTTTGTAAAAAAAATCGCTATGTCTGAACTCCACCCTTTACAAGTCAAGGAGATTCAGCGTCTGACTGATGATGCTGTTGCCATTTCATTTTCCATACCAAAAGAGCTTGCACAACCCTTTTCATACACAGCAGGGCAATACCTTAGCTTGTCTCACACCATTTCCGGTGAAAAGGTCAGGCGATCCTATTCGCTTTGTAGTGCGCCACATGAGGAGGTTTTGCGCGTGGGGATCAAAGCCATTCCTAACGGATTGTTTTCCAATTATGCCAATACGCAAATCAAGGTTGGTGACACCCTTGAAGTGGGTGCCCCAGAAGGGCGATTTGTCTATCAGCCCAACCGAAACAACAACCTTTTGTTATTGGCTGCAGGGAGTGGGATAACGCCTATTTTGTCGATTGCCAAGACTGCCCTCAAAGAAACCGACGGAAAAGTGGTGTTGGTGTATGGAAATCGATCGGAAGACGACAAAATGTTTACGGATGAATTACAAACCCTGCAAACCGCATACGGCCAACGCTTTGAAATTGTGCATATCTACAGTCGAAAGAAAACGACTGATTCCCTTTTTGGAAGGATTGATATGTCTCACATCAACTATGTGCGAAACACTTTGTTTAGCCAATTAAACTTTGATGATTATTATGTCTGTGGCCCTTCTGGAATGATTGAAGCATCTGTACAGGCACTCTCCGACTCTGGCGTGCGTGATGAAAATATTCATGTAGAGCACTTCACTGGAGGTGGCGAAATCGACCGTTCGGCGGAAGGGTTCGTGCAGTATGAAGTGATCTTAGACGATGAAATACATCCCTTTTCTGCCGATGCGAGCAAGACCGTATTGGAAGCTGCTATTGATGCTGGTATTGATCCCCCTTATTCCTGTCAAGGCGGGGTTTGTGGAAGTTGTATTGGGCGTGTAAAAGAAGGTAGTGTCCGTATGGCCAGCAATCAGATTCTTTCTGATAGTGAGGTGTCTGAGGGGCTTGTATTGACCTGCCAGGCCAGCTGTACAACTGAGCGGGTCATCGTTGACTTTGACGATGTATAGCTAGATCTTTTCCAAGACCTTTTCAATGACCTCTTCAGCTGTAATGGTTCGCATGGCATCTTGATATCCTTTCGGTACCGTTTTACCATAAGCCGAGGTGGGTACTTTGGGAAACTTTTCTCGATTGACAAGGAGGTGGTTGTTTTGTCCAAATGCGGAAAATCCTAAAAAAGGATGTGTCATGCCCCACAATGTAATGACTGGCACCCCAAAATTGGCTGCCAAATGGCCATTGGCTGAATCCATCGAAATCATGGCATCGAGGTTTGCGATGAGATCGAGCTGATCCGAAAAAGGCATCTCCAAGGCATGTGGAATCACATGGGGATAGGCCTTGGCCCAAACGTGGATTTGCGCAGCTTCCTTGGTGCCATGACCAAACAGAAAAACCGAATGTTCTTGTTGAAGGTAACCCACCACCTTTTGCATCAAGTCGAGGGGGTATATTTTACCAGGGTGGGCAGCAAAGGGTGCGATCCCAATCCATTTTCTGTCGGCTGGAAGGTCGATCTCCAAACTCGATTTTGGAAGACCAGGTTTGATGGGAAATTCGTGCTTATCGACATCGAGCGCAAAGCCCAAACGGGAGAACACCTCCACATATCGGTAGTGCTGTGGGGTGAGCGGTTTCATTGTTTTTTTGGTCGGATGGGTGAGTCGTTTGCGCTCGGCATACCCTTTGTCAATGACCTTAATCCGGGTAAATGACAGTCTAAAAAACAGCCGAAGGATTCGCGTGCGTAGGTTGTGATGGATATCGGCAATGCGATGAGGTTTGGTTTGTTTGAGCTCTTTATACAATCGATAGAGTCCTTTAAGCCCCTTGTGTTTTCCGATAAAGTCTGGTGAAATGATTTGTAGTTCTTTGAACTCCTTAAAAATAGGGGCAAAGCGGCGGCGTGTGACTAGGGTAATTCGAATTGTTGGATTTTGGGTGTACAAGCATCGCAACACAGGCACCAACATCGCCACATCTCCCATGGATGAGAAACGAAAAATCATCAAATGTTTTGGCTTGGCCATCTAATCCGTTTTATGAATTATAAAGTACCGCATTTAGGGTTTCGTCTTTGTGCGTTTTCATCTGATTTTTTATCAAATATACTAGGTCTGGGTTGTATCTCATCCACCAGTGTCTTATTTTTGTGCCCACAAAACACTGAAAAATGAAGGCCTTTTTCGAAGCGATTGCATATTTATTTCAAGAAATCTTGTTTATCCCCCTCAACCTATTGCGCGAGCTCGAACTCACAAGTTGGTTTTTGGCCAATGGCATCAACTGGGTGTTTTTGGGAATTGGGTTTGCCGCTCTATCCTATTGGGTTGGACAACTCAAAAAATTCAATGATAATGGCGAAGAAGACACAGACTCCACTTCCCATTCCTTTCTATAAGTCAAAGCCGATATCTTTTCGGTAGTATATGCCTTCAAAATCAATCTTGGCTAAGGCCTGATAGCTCTGTGCAGTGGCTTGGTTGTGATCATCTCCAACACCCGTTGCAGATAAGACTCGACCTCCACTTGTGACCAATTCCTTATCAACCATGGCTGTTCCCGCATGAACAACAAAATCACTTGGGTCAATCCCACGAATCACCTTCCCTTTTTCATAGCTTTCAGGGTAACCCCCTGAAACCGCAACGACGGTAGAAACAGAGCGCTTGTCTATCGACAACTTTATGCTATCGAGCGTTCCTGAAGCTGTGGCTTGTAGCAATTCAAATAAGTCATTTTGGATCCGTGGCAGTACCACTTGGGTTTCGGGGTCACCCATACGCACATTGTACTCGATGACCTTGGGGTTTTCTCCGACTTTGATGAGTCCAATAAAAACAAAGCCCACATAGGGAATCCCATCGTTTTGCAATCCGCGCATGGTGGGTTCCACCACACGGTCTTTGATTTTTTGTACAAAGGTCTCATCGGCAAACGGAACCGGTGAAACGGCACCCATACCCCCTGTGTTGAGTCCTGTGTCTCCTTCTCCAATACGTTTGTAATCCTTGGCCATGGGTAGCATTTTATAGGACTTTCCGTCGGTGAGTACAAAACACGACAACTCAATCCCATCCAAAAACTCTTCAATCACCACCTTCTGACTGGCTTCTCCAAACTTGGCATCTGCAAGCATGGCGGTGAGTTCCGCTTTGGCGTCAGCAAGCTCATTGAGAATCACCACGCCCTTACCCGCTGCCAAGCCATCGGCTTTCAGGACATAGGGAGGTGTTACCGTTTCAAGATAGGCAAGCCCTTCCGAAAGGGTGTCTTTTGTAAAGCTTTGATATGCCGCCGTTGGTATGTTGTGACGCTGCATAAAGGCCTTGGCAAACTCCTTACTCCCCTCGAGTTCTGCCCCTTGTTTAGAGGGGCCAATCACGGGAATCTGTGCTAGCTCTTGATCCGCAGCAAAAAAATCAACCACTCCTTCCACTAATGGAACTTCAGGACCAACAAGAACAAGTTCGATTTGATGAGTTAAGGCCGCTTGCTTCAGCCCTTCAAAGTCTGTTGGTGACACCTCGATGTTCGTGCCAAACTGTGCCGTTCCTGCATTGCCAGGGGCAATAAACAACTGTGGTTGGTGTGGGCTTTTTGCCAGTTGGTGACAGAATGTGTATTCACGGCCACCGCTTCCCAATAGAAGTACCTTCATGCTTATTTTTGGCAAAAATAGGGATTTGTCGCTTGCAGATTAGCGGATGACTAATTAAAAATTCACCGTATTGCGGCACGGATCAACATCCAAAAGGAAATGGTAATGATTTCAAGGTCTAAAAGGAAAGATTGCCTGTTGATATATTCAATATCACTATTGATTCGGTTATGAATGGAAGCATTGTTGGGTGTGTCCCCTCGGTATCCTCGGATTTGGGCCAGTCCTGTCAGCCCTGGAAGCGCATCGTGACGCTTATCCATCTCCTCTTGTCCGACCACACGCTGATAATATGCGTTATATTCTGGTAGATGTGGCCGGGGACCAACAATAGACATTTCCCCTTTTATGATATTCAGGACTTGTGGAAGTTCATCAATACCCGAATTGCGAAGCAAAGTGCCCAACCAAGGAATTGGCGTGGTCGTTGGTTCTCCTGGCATTGGGTGAACGGCACTTTTGGGAAATGTTCGAAACTTATAACACCAAAACAATTTGCGATCTTTCCCTTCGCGTTGATGGCTAAAAAACAATGCGCCTCCGCCAACAAAAAGATTCAATATCCACAATACGGGTACGAGCCATGACATCACCAAAAACATTAGTGTCAAGGCAAACAATACGTCAAAACTTCGCTTAAGTAGAGGTTCCAAATAGGGTGTGGTTGTTGCTATACAATGATTAAACGCTGGCAAAAGTAAAAAATTGCATACAACCTGCTCAAAAAATGATTTGTGTTTTTGAGGCAACTCTTTCGTTATCTATTGAACGTATGACCATATTAGTAACAGGCGGAGCGGGATTTATCGGGTCTCATTTGATTTGGCGCCTCGTCAAAAGCTGTCCCGATTATACCATTATCAATCTGGATGCACTGACTTATACCGCTGATATGTCGCGTTTGGATGATATAAACAGTGTGCCGAATTACATGGTGACAGTAAATCCTGATGGTTTATGCTATTGCAATTTCTTCAATTATGTCTTTTATTTCTCGAAGGTTAATCTCTGATTTGATTTTTTTCTTGTAATCATTTTCGCTATATAAAAAATATCCCATACCATTATGTTCTCCATTTTTTATAGCAACAAAGCTTATTAAAGATTTAAACTGTTTAATCTCAATTTTTTCTGTTTTTGATATTATTACATCGCTGTCCAAAATAGGGTTACTATAAATCACCTCAACAAATAAGCTGTAGCCTCTATTATCTACTTTGAAAACCTCCTCACGATTTCTTTTCATAATAAAAGAGTTGAGTAAATGTTCTGCGCTGATTGCCTTTGACTTATCAGAAAACTCAACTAAAAAATCCCTTGACATTCTTGGTGAAATAGTCTCATAATCTCGGACTCCAATAATCTTAAGAAAGTCTTCATGTTTATTAATTCTCCAATAATATGTGATTTTTTTATGTGGCTGTTGGTGTAGCCCTGTTGCTATCAGAAGTTTAATGTTCCTCTTAAGTAAACGACCAATTATATTATCATATAACCTTAAGATTTTAATCAAAGGGTCATGTCCTTTAGGGCAATACCACTCTGGGTTTGAAAACTCTCCATCATATGCTTTTGAATTAAATAAATAGTGGTGTTGGATGTGTGCTCCTGAGTTTAGAAACAAATTTGAAAAATCAGGGTTTTTACTTTTAATAAGCCGTAAAAAAGTATTTGCTAAAATGCTATCAAGAATTACAGCTTTAATTCCAGGGTTCTTTCTTTCAAAAAACATTTTTAAAAGCATAATATATTGTGAAATTGGCGTTGTGAGAACAAGTCCAAACATTAGAGAAATGAGGGTTTTAAGGCCATGTCTTCCTTTGGCGTTATCATTAACACTTTGATGAACAGCTTGATATAAAGATTGAATCAGCCAATTACCACTAACAGGGGTCTTTGTCCAAGGATCGGGGATAAAAAATTTAGGGGTTT
The DNA here is from genome assembly GCA_029238125.1 of Flavobacteriaceae bacterium. Taxonomy (GTDB): domain Bacteria; phylum Bacteroidota; class Bacteroidia; order Flavobacteriales; family Flavobacteriaceae; genus UBA724. Next base: position 12,686 of record JAQWGQ010000003.1, read on the forward strand.
TTAAATTGTTTTTTGCATTAAATGGTGAAATGGCCCCAACCGAAAGTCCTTTTGATTCAAGAGATTCAAAAATTTGTTCATGCTCAGTATTAACAATGTCCCCAAGTCTAAATACCTTGTGTTCTTCATATCGTTTGCCAGTGTGAACTGTTACCCATTGAATCCATGGCTCAAGAAGTTCGTATTTTGTTTCTGAATAAGTAGTAATCAGCTTATAATTATTTAAAAGGGCCTTGAAGTTTGGCAGCTCTCCTATATCGACATAATATTTTATGTAATTGAAATTTAGCTCATTTAGCCCTAATAATATTGTTGTTTTTTTCATTCTAAATACTTCTTAAAATTTTTCGTACGATGTAATTTACTAAATACCATATTGACCTTAATGTTGAATGGTTTTCAAGGCTCCTATATATGTGCCAATGGTCTAATACTAAACGCATTTTTTTTGAAGATATTGATTTATTATGTACACGATAAAATGCCAATTTTTCGTTAATACTGTAAGCATAATCAATTTTTTTTAAAATTTTCAGCCAAAGTAAATAATCTTGTCTTCTGGGAAGGTCCTCCATGTATATTTTCCCAAGTTTGCTTACGTCTAGGACTACAGTTAAGCATCCTATTCTGTTGCCCAAAAGACAGTCAGTGTAATTTACTTTGAGGGGGGGGTTGTTTTCTGATTTTATTATTGTCCCTTGAGAATCAATTTTAAAATAGTTGGTAAATGTAAATATGTAATTCTTTTTCTGCATGAAAGAGATTTGCTTTTCAAGTTTAAACTCCGACCACTTGTCGTCGGAGTCTAAGAATGCAATATATTTACCTTTCGCCATTCTAATCGAATTATTCCTTGATGGGCCAGGCCCAGAATTTATTTCTAAACTGAATAGCTTGATTCTTGGGTCATTTTTTTGAAATGACATTATGATATCAACTGTTTGATCATCCGAACAGTCATCTGTAATGAGTAGCTCCCAATTGGTATATGTCTGAGCTTGTATACTTTGAATGGTCTCGGAAATATATCTTCCCGAATTGTAAGTCGGCGTGATTATAGAAACTAAACTATCCATTGTTATGTAATAAACCAAAGTTTTTGTTTAAACAAATTGCTAAAATGAATATTGGAATGGGGTGCCCCAAATAGCCAAAAACAAAAAAATAAACAAGAAAAATGAAGTACACATCGTAATTAGTTTTATAAATGTAAATTCTGTTTCTCAAATAAAAAAAAGCGAGTATCAGTAAAATTAAACCCCCAAAAAATCCAAAGTCTAAAAGTACATTTCCAAAAATCGATGTTGGTTTAATCTCGCACCATTTACCTGAGCAATTGTAAATAAAATATGTGGTTTTTGTTGGATCAAAAGATGTCAGGTTAAGTGCTTCAAGGGATGAAACCTGCCAATTACCAAGACCCCCGCCTAATGGGTTTATAAAAGTAAAATTCCATGAGGCAAAAAAAGATAGCACTCTGAAGCCAGATAGAGCAACAAGTGTTTCTAAAAAACTATCATCCTGGAGAAGTCTACTAATAATATAGTACCCTCTGTAGGCTGATAATTCATCATAGAAAGCAATTACTCCCAGAATTAAAGGGGGAAATAAAAACTTGTAAAACTTAATTTTAACAGAAACAATTAAATACAAAAAGGAATATAATAATGCGTAACCACCTTGAACAACTAGATTTACAAAAAGGATTATAACAACATCAAATAAAAACCTTTTGGATTTTATAAATTTCCTAAGAAATAAGGACATGAAAATTATTTCCATAGATGCTCTACTGGGCTCTGTTGTCAAAATGGAAACCCCCCTACCATACATTTCAAGAGAGCCAAAATTCCCACGAGGTATTAAAAAAGTATATATTTCTTGTAAAAAAGTCGTTGCGCCAAACAATTGAAATAAACCAAAAAAAAGAAAGACAATTAACATTGTTTTCGTGGTCTTTATTATTTTTTTTATGTGTGGCTTCTTAAGGTTTAAAAAAACAATAAATGTTAAAAACACATTAAAATATGCTGCTGTGGCTGAAAAGATTTTTATTGGGGGTGTGAAAAAAAAATAAATTGATCCTAAAATATACCCTGTTACAAGAAATATCAAAAAAACATTAATTAAAGAAACTTTTTTAAACTTAACATAAATAGAACTGTAAATTGCTGCCCAAGGGAAAATCTCACTGCTTATTGCCCCAAATGTTATGGATGGTAAAAAAAGTAAATGTCTTAAAAACTTACTTATCATTTTAATAAATAATTGTACCCAATAATAAATGTAAAGCACGTAACTCCAATCATTAATAGGACGCTTTTGACGAGTTGACTTTTTTGGTTTATTGCTGCTTGGTTATATAAATCAAAATAACCTAAAACAGTTGAAGAAACTGTAAACAGTAAAGCAATTAATATTGTTCTTTTTATTTGGATTTGGTCATAATTAAGTAGTGTTGTGAAATAAGGAACAAGTTTATAAATAAAAAAGAGGCACGATAGAAAAAAGGCTGAGCCAGTAAAGTACCATTTAAAAGCTTTGACTGGAGTGCTGTTTGTAATTATTTGCTTTTTTATCGATGTAGTATTGATGTTTTTTGAAAAAACTGTATAAAATGTCATTGCTAAAATCAATGCATAATTAATAGTTGCCATTTCTTTCATTATTAAATTAGAAAAAGCAACTTTAATAATCAATACCATCCAAAGAACGTTGTTAACCATAACAAAAGAAGCGATTGATTTCTTTGCTTCAAAAAACTTAATTTCTAATCTACGAACATTTACGCTTTTACCTACAAAATATAAAATGAATAGAATCGTTAAAATGAGGGTTAGATAGCGTGCTATCACATATCCCTCTACTCCCCCAACATTGACCCCAACTATCATAAATAATAGAAAAGCCAATGCGTTTAATATTGATACTGTTCTAAATAAGCTAAATTCTTCTAAATAAACCATTACGGAATATAAAATACTGTTAATAATAACTGGTATCCAAACGAAAGAAATTAAAATCTCTAAAGTAAATGAAGCGTTTTCTTTAATTAATATTCGGTTGTAAGTAAAAATTATTGCGCTCACAATTAGTGCTGTCAATAGGTGCCTTATGTTTAGACCTATATCTACTTCTTGTTTTTTTATCCATTTTGGGAAATAAATCGGATTTAAAATTGAAACGTCTGAGAAGATTGTAACGGCCGACACAATAGCCAGCAATGATAAAGCTTCTGAAAACTCTAATGAAAAACCAAAAAAACAAAAAATAAAAACTTCTCTAATCAAGCCCAGTATTTTTGCAACTGATGAGGAAAAGATTAGTGTTCTTGTTGGTCTATTCATGAGTTAAAGTAGTTGATGTCTATTCTTTCCCCAAAAAACCCAAGTTTGTTTAACAAAAACTTTGGGGAATATACTTCACTATCTTTTTTCATACTATGAGATGCCCACCATGAAAACGTACTCGGCGCACAATATAATTCTTTAGCGCCCAACATATATGAAAAATCTAATATCGGTGTGTTAGACATCATTTTTAATGACCTAACCTTTAAGTCCTTAAAAAACTCTTTTGCGCGATTTTCAGAGTCTGTTAAAACAACAACGTCTTTATTCTGTTGAATATTTTGCTTTACTGCAGTATAATAATCCTCGTACTCTTTCGCCCAAACCGAGTCGCCATAGCGATAGTGTACTGCTACATAAGGGGCTCTATGTTTGTTTGACAAATATCGTTTTTGGAGAGACTTTACAATTTGTTGGATTTCTTTTTGGTTAGATTCTAAATATCTTTTTGATTGAAAATACCCAAAAAGGTGCTTGCTAGTTGTCAAATAACTGTCTTTAAATGATTCTGAAAAAAAATAGATTGAGCATACGGGGATTTTAAACCGTTGGCTAATCTTTCCGAAAACCATTATGAGTGCTGTTTTTAGAATTGACTGTTTATTTACAACTACACCAAGGTCTTTAAAAACCTCTAGGTAAATTTGATCATGAATTTTCCAGCCCAAGATCTTAGTAATCAAGTTTTTCTTTGTCAATGTATCAATAAAAACAGGGCTGTGACCCTGGTTCTTTAGAGCTAAATAATGTACGAGCTGGAATAGGACATTGCCAAATCCCCCTTGTAAATAAATTTTACACATTACTTAAAACCTCCTTCAAATAATCTAGTTCAGAAATCAGAGGTTCTTGAGAGTTTCCTACAAAAAAACCATTGTAGTGTAATTGATCTGCGTTTGGCAAACTGTTGTGTTTGTCGTAATCGAAAAACCGCATGACTTCATTTTTTGTGAAATCACCAGTGACGATAGGTCTAGAGTCAATATTCGCTTTTGTCAAGACTTCAATAATTTTTTCGCGGTTCAACTTTAAGTCTTTTATAATGAATGAAAAGCCAAACCAAGAGCTTTCACCTAATTCTTTTTGAATAATAAATCTGTTGTCGTCTTTAAATAAGGTAATAAAGTGCTCTGCGTTTTTTCTTCTCTGGTTGATAAACCCATCCAGTTTAAGCAATTGTTCCGAACCAATTGCTCCGCTCATTTCGAGTGGTCTAACATTATACCCTGGCAAAACAAATCGAAACGCCTCTTCAAACCAATTGTCTGACTTGTTAAAAACATGGTTGTTTCTTGGAAGGTTTCTAGTCCATCCATGAGCTCGCAAACAAAGCAAAACATGGTAAAGCTCTTCGTCATCGGTCACAACCATTCCGCCTTCCATAGTTGATATGTGATGTGAAAAAAAGGAGCTAAATGAACCCATAACGCCAAAAGTTCCTGTATACTTTCCATTATATTTGGCTCCCATAGACTCGCAGTTGTCTTCTATCAAAACAATGTCTTTTTCGTCAATAATTTCGAAAATTGCATCAAAATCATTTGAATTGCCAAGAAGGTTAACAGCCATAACCGCTTTCGTTTGTTTTGTAATCGCTTCTTTTAGATCTGACAAATTATAATTTAGAGTTTCAGCATCTATATCCACAAACTTTAGTTTTAGGCCATACTGTTGAAGTGGAAAGTAAGTTGTTGACCAAGAAACGGCTGGTACAATTATCTCGTCTCCAATCTTAAGTCTTGGTGTTTTTGTATAAAACAAGGCTGCCGTCATTATAAGGTTGGCTGTTGATCCAGAACTACACATTACTGCGTGTTTTGCACCAAAATAAGAAGAAAACTCTTTTTCATACTTCGCAACCTTTGGCCCCATAGAATACATGTCAGATTCTATGACGCTCTGCATGGCTTTAATCTCTTCATCACCCCACGATGAGGTTGCTAAACTATACTTCATATGTATCTAGGTAGTATTGATAAGTTTTTTCTAGGCCCTCTCTTAAAGAGTTTTTTGGCTTCCATCCAATTTTCTTCTGTTTGGTAACATCACATAGTTTCCTTTTCATTCCTGATGGCTTAGTTAAATCATATTCAAAACCTCGAGTGTAACCAACAACTTCCGCAATAGCATCATAATACTCCTTTATGGTAAAGTCACACCCTAAGCCAACATTGGTGATCGGCTCAATTTTATCGTAATTTTTTAAAGCATATGAAATAAAATCCACAAGATCTTCGACATACATAAACTCACGTCTTGCGTCTCCATCACCCCAAATTGTTGCGGTTTTTTTTGATTTTTTTGCTCTATGAAGCTTACGAATAACCGCTGGAATCATATGAGATTTTTTGGGATCAAACTTGTCATATTTTCCATATAAGTTACATGGAATTATAGTTTTATAGTCCAACTTATATTCCCTTTTAGCGTATTCACATAATTTAGAAACTGTGATTTTTGCAATGGCATAACCCTCATTTGTGGGCTCTAAAGGGCCTGTTAAAATATCTTCTTCTTTTAGGTTTGAAGTTTGATCTTTTGGATACATACAAGAACTGCCAAGATTGATTACTTTTCTAATCCGCTGATTAACACATGCGTTTATTAGGTTTAGACCCATTAATGTATTTGAAAAAAGAAAAGAATATGGCTTTTCTATATTTGTCTGAATCCCGCCAACAAGTCCAGCACAATGTATTACGGCGTCTGGTTTTATTTTCTTTATGAATGATTCTGTTTTACCATAGTCTAATATATTTAACTCTTGACTGTTTGGGGCGAATATTTCCGCTTGCGTATGTTTTCGCAAATAAGAAATTAGATTTCTACCAACCATTCCGCTACCGCCAGAAACAAAGATCTTCATCACTCAAAATAATTCTTGGTTTCAAATCCCTTTTCTCTTAGAAGTTTATCTCGCTTCATGAGCTTTAGATCTGACTCCATCATCTCTTTACAAAGCTGGTCAAGAGAAATTTTTGGTTCCCAGCCTAACTTATTTTTCGCTTTAGATGCATCTCCAATCAAAAGGTCAACTTCAGTTGGACGATAATATCTTGGGTCAATTTGGAGAACTTTTCCACCTGTGCTTAATTGATATTCTGAATTACTACAATTTTTAATGATTCCCGCTTCATCAACTCCTTTGCCATGAAACTCCAATTCAATCCCCACGTGCGCAAATGCCATTTTAACAAAATCTCTCACTGTAGTTGTTTTTCCTGTTGCGATTACCCAATCTTCAGCTTTATCAGTTTGAAGGATCATCCACATCATTCGCACATAATCCTTGGCGTGCCCCCAATCTCGTTTAGCATCCAGGTTTCCTAAATAAAAACTGTCTTGTAGACCTAGTGCAATTCGAGAAACAGCACGCGTAATTTTTCGAGTAACAAAGGTTTCTCCTCGGATTGGTGACTCGTGGTTAAATAATATTCCATTACATGCAAACATATTGTGTGCTTCACGGTAATTGACTGTAATCCAATACGCATACATCTTTGCTACACCATAGGGTGAGCGTGGGTAAAATGGTGTGTTTTCTGTTTGAGGAATTTCTTGAACCTTGCCATATAACTCAGAAGTTGAAGCTTGGTAGATACGGGTCTTATTTTCAAGACCTGTGATTCGAATCGCCTCTAACAAACGTAAAGTTCCTACCCCGTCAGTGTCGGCTACATACTCAGGGATGTCGAAAGATACACGGACATGAGACATCGCGGCTAAGTTGTAAATCTCATCTGGTTGAATTTCTTGTACCAAGCGGATTAGATTAGTAGAGTCTGTCATATCCCCAAAGTGCAAAAAGAACTTGGGGTTGGGGTTGTGAGGGTCTTCGTAAATGTGGTCAATGCGGTCTGTATTAAACAACGATGTTCTTCTTTTTAAGCCGTGAACCACATAATCTTTTTTTAAGAGAAATTCGGCCAAATAGGCACCGTCTTGCCCTGTGATTCCTGTAATTAGTGCAACTTTACTCATGTTTCTATTAATGCTTTTTTAACAACCAGCTACTACTTTGTATCTTCTCTCCTAATCCGTCGATTAGCATCACTCCTAACTCCTTACAAACCGGAATTTCGGGAATGGTATCATTGTTTTGGTCTCCGCCATTGGCAAAAGCCAAATCATAATCGGTGCCATACTGTTCTGTTATTTTGCGAATAGTCTCGCACACCGTTAGGTTTTGGTCAATGGACAAAATCACTTTATCTACTGACTTAATATTGCTGACAATCAGTAAACGCTCCTGTTCATCTTGGAAGGGCTTGCTCCCTTTTAGTTCCCTCTGATGATCATTATTGACAATCACAAAAAGCTCATCACAAAGCATCTTGGCCTTATTAAAATATTCCAAATGCCCTTTGTGCAAAGGATTAAAATAACCCGATACAATGATTGCTTTTTTCTTCATTATTCAACCGTTACGGATTTTGCCAAGTTTCTTGGTTGATCAACATTACAACCTCGCATCAGAGCGATATGATAGGCAAGTAACTGCAATGGGACTGATGCCAAAATAGGGGTAAGCGACTCGGTCACTTCTGGAATTTCAATCACATGGTCAGCCAATGCCTTTACCGGTCTATCACCCTTGGTCACAACGGCAATGATTTTCCCATTTCGCGATTTGATTTCTTGAATATTGCTCACCACCTTTTCATAGTGCCCTTTGTTGGTGGCAATCACCACCACAGGCATGTTTTTGTCAATTAGTGCAATGGGGCCATGCTTCATTTCTGCTGCGGGATAGCCCTCTGCGTGGATATAGGAGATTTCTTTAAGCTTTAAGGCTCCCTCCAGGGCTACTGGAAAATTATACCCGCGGCCCAAATACAAAAAGTTGGCGGCGTCTTTGTAATTTTTTGCAATCTGCTCAATCTCTTTTTCAATTTTCAATACGGTTTCTACGGCTTTGGGAAGGGCTTCCAACTCCTCGGCAACACGATTAAAATCTTCAGCTGATAATGTTCCGCGCAATTGTCCCAAACGCAATCCAATCAACAGCAACAAGGTGATTTGAGTGGTAAAGGCCTTAGTTGATGCCACCCCAATTTCTGGGCCTGCATGCGTATAAGCACCCGTATCTGCAGCACGTGCAATCGAACTTCCCACAACATTACAAATCCCAAAGACAAAAGCACCTGCTTCTTTGGCCAGCTTGATCGCTGCTAAGGTGTCTGCTGTTTCACCCGATTGGGATATCGCAATGACCACATCCTCGTTGGTGATTATTGGATTTCGATAACGGAATTCTGACGCGTATTCCACTTCAACAGGAATTCGTGCCGCATCTTCAAACAAATATTCGCCAACCAAACCTGCGTGCCAAGAGGTGCCACAAGCAATGATGATAATTCGCTTGGCGTTTTGAAACACCGTTTTGTGTTCTTCCAAACCAGATAACAAAATCTGTTGTTGATCCCTGTGAAGTCTTCCGCGGAAAGTATCAATAATCGCAGCGGGTTGGTCATAAATCTCTTTGAGCATAAAATGGTCATAACCCCCTTTTTCAATTTTTTCTAAGCTGAGCTGCAATTCTTGAATTTGAGGGTCAACCCGACTGTTGTCTGGAATCGCATACATTTTTAATCCCTTGTCTTGGTTGATGACCGCCATTTCGTTGTCTTCCAAATAAATGGAACGATTGGTGTATTCAATGAAAGGAGAAGCGTCAGAGGCCACAAAATATTCGTCTTTCCCCAACCCAATGGCAAGGGGGCTGCCCAACTTGGCAACCACGATTTCTTTGGGTCGCTCTTTGTCAAAAACCGCAATGGCGTAGGCGCCCACCACTTGATTCAGCGCGATTTGTACGGCTTTTCCCGTCTTCAACCCTTGAGTGATTTGGATATGCTCAATCAAATTGACCAAAACCTCGGTGTCTGTTTCGGATGAGAACGTAAAGCCTTGTTCAGTTAAATAGGCACGTAAGGATTCATAGTTTTCAATGATCCCATTGTGAACCAATACCAAACGACCTGAATTGGAGGTGTGTGGGTGGGCATTCACATCATTGGGAACCCCATGTGTTGCCCAACGTGTGTGTCCAATTCCAAGCGTACCAGATCGTTTATCTTGTTGCGCCTTGGCTTCTAGATCCGCCACCTTACCTTTGGTTTTGGTTAGCTGTAACTCACTATTGAGTAAGGCAATCCCTGCACTGTCATAACCGCGATATTCCAAGCGTTTTAACCCTTGAATAATGATGGGGTATGCTCCGCGATTTCCGATATAACCTACAATTCCACACATATTAGTCCTCGGTTGCTTTTCCAATCTCATAGGCCGTAAAGCCAATTGATTGCAGCTGGTTGTGATTTAAAATTTTTCTGCCGTCAAAAACAAAGGACGGCTTTTCCATTTGGGTATAAATGGTTTCAAAGTCTTGGGTTTGAAACACATCCCACTCTGTAATAACGGCCAAAGCATGGGCTTTCGTACATGCGGCCTGCGCCGAATCGACACTGTGAAGCTTTTCTAGCTTTCCGTTGATCTCTTTTTCTGTTTCTCCGCGGTATTCCAATAGGGTTTGCAAATCCATCTGCATCCGAGCTAAAGATACTTTGGGATCATACACAACAATCTCTGCGCCCTCAGATAGTAATTGATCTGCCACATAAATCGCTGCGGATTCTCTTGTGTCATTGGTGTCCTTTTTAAAGGCCCAGCCCCAAAAGGCAATTTTTTTGCCATTCACCGTATTGAATAGGGCCTGTTGAATCCGATTGGCAAAGCGGTTTTTTTGATAATCGTTTATGGTAATAACGCCCTTCCAATAGTCGGCTACTTCATCTAGACCATATTGCTGACACAGATAAACTAGATTTAAAATGTCTTTTTGAAAACAGCTCCCCCCAAAACCAACTGATGCTTTTAAAAATTTGGAGCCAATCCGACTGTCCTTGCCAACTGCTGCGGCGACTTCTTCCACATCGGCACCTGTGGCTTCACAAAGTGCAGATATGCTGTTTATGGAGCTTATCCGCTGTGCCAAAAAGGCGTTGGAAACGAGCTTGGATAGCTCAGAAGACCAGACGTTGGTTGTCACAATTTTTTCAAGTGGAATCCAATTGGCATAAATATCAACTAGCGCCTGGACGGCTTTTTCGCCTTTAGTTGTTCTGCGACCCCCGATAAGCACCCGGTCTGATTTAAATAGATCTTCAATCGCCGTGCCTTCTGCTAAAAACTCGGGGTTGGACAAGACCTCAAAATGTGCGCCGTGGGGTGATTGTTCCAATATGGTTTGAATCGCTTCTGCTGTGCGAACAGGAAGTGTGCTTTTTTCGACCACGATTTTATCGCTCGTTGCCACCTCTGCAATGCGCCGAGCACATTGCTCAACATAGGTCAGGTCTGCAGCCATGCCCTTCCCCTTTCCGTAGGTTTTGGTAGGCGTATTGACCGCAATAAAAATGATGTCTGCTTCCTGAATTGCTTTGTCAACTTCTGTAGAAAAAAAGAGGTTTTTATCTCGTTCTTTGCCCACGACTTCGGCTAAACCTGGTTCGTAAATCGGTAAATTGTCTAAATCTGGGTCATTCCAAGCGGCAATGCGATCTTCGCTGATATCAACCACGGTAACTGTAATGTTTGGACATTGTCTGGCGATAACAGCCATGGTGGGTCCACCGACATAGCCAGCCCCAATACAACAGATTTTATTCATCCGGGTTCATTTTGGTTGCAAAAGTAGGGATTTTGTAGGTGAGCATCAGTCCGCCACGGTAAGCCACGACCTCACCTGATCCATTAAACGGTCGATATACCATTTCGTCTGGGTGATCTAAATCTACTCGCCTTAGTCCCTTATAGCCCTTGTACCAAGACTGTGTTAGTCCTGCCCCAATAAAAAATTCCAAACCAAAGCCCTTTTTGAGTCGTTTTTTGTAGCCAACGCTAAGGCCATAAAAAGCCACACGCCCTGATTGGTATTCGTCATCCGGAACGTCTAACCGTTTTTCCGCACCTGATTTCTCTTCCCAATAATCGTAAATAATCGCAAATTCGGGTTTTTGTAGGGTAAACATCCCAAAGCCAATGTGAGGGCCAATAAACCATTTTTGGGTGTCACTTTGCTGATACCAACGATACTCCAAAAACACTTGATTCACATGCAAAGGAGTGTCATCGAGAAGTGGCTGTTCGTCCCAAAACGACCCTAGAACATCCAGCTGAAAAGATTGTTTTTCTCCTGTGGGAACTTCCAAGCCGAAGTTTGGTATCAATAATGGAAGTGTTACGAGATTGACTTTGGCTTCCGTTTGTCCCACAAGACTGATGCTAAAAACGAAAAAGAAAAACGTCAAAAGCCGTTTTGGAAAACGAATACATCGAAAGATCGCTTGTGTTGTCATTTAGTTCAGTAGGTTGCGTTTGTAAAAATAAATCACCTGACGTTTGTCGGCGGGGTCTTTTCTGGTTTTGATAATCGTTTTCCCAACGAGCTGTGTCATCAGTTTGTTGATCTCAACAATTGCATCTGCCTTGCGTTTGTTGTTTTGCGAATTGCTCAAATCCTCTCGGCCAATCACACGGAGGATGTCTTCTGTTGTTGCGGTCAGTTTGGTTTGTAAAAGCCCTAAAATCAACTCTTCCTCTTCCCGAAGCGGATAAAAATCAAAATTTTGTCGAATTCCTCCGCGCACCAAGCGAGGTGATTTCATGCGTTGATACGTAATCCATAAATAGCTCACCACAAGTATCGCAAAAGTAAATAGGGCGATATAAGTCAGGTTCGTAAACAGCGCTCTTTGATCAAAAAATAGGCGTTCCACTTGTTGTGGCCTGTTGAAGATATTCTCAGAAAGAATCGCACTGTAAAGGGTGTTGTTTTTGTAATAGTAAAGTGAGTCGTCACGAAAAAAAGCTGGTTCGTTTTTACTGATGTTGTCTGAAATTAATGACTGTTTATAAAATCGTGCTTGGTTGTTCCTTAAGTCTACTAATACGTTGTGATCCGTGTCCTGGGGGTGACCAAACAAATAAAACAAACTGTCTTTTTGAACAGCTTTATATGGGGACAAATCCACAGCTGTTTTTCCGAGATTCATCCACTTTCGTGTTGTAAAGTCAAATGTCCAAATATCATTGTTTTTTTGACCTTCGAGGCCGGTGAATTTGTCAACCTCCATACCACCAAAACTGTAAAAGGTGTCCCCCAACAAAAAACAAGGGGCGCCGTAGGCCTCTGCCGGGAATTGATATCCCTCAATTGGGTAGTATTCCCACTCTTTTGTCGTTTTATCGAAATAAGTAAAGAAATTATTTGCTCTCCAGAAGCCATAGCCCCCATAGCGAAATAAGGTGTCTCTGTAGACAAACTGACTGGCTTGAAATTGCTTTCGGTGCTGAAACGAGCGATCGATTCGGATCGTTGTGTCTTTTTCAACTCGGTAAACCAACCCTCCCCGATTACTGGTCAAATGAAGGGCGTCATCATACCAAATTGAGCTATAATCTGGGTAATCAATCGGAACCGGATTAAAGAAAATCTTGTCTTTTTTATTGTTTAGAAACGGTTTTTTAACAATTTGATCTTCATAAAAGGTGTAGGTTGTTTGGTTGATTTGATCGTACCAAGTTTTGATCGCTTTGTGAGATTGGGCGAAAATATTAGAGCTGAAAAGAATAAAAAATAATAGTCGCATAAAAATAAGACTATTCTGGATTTGTTTTTACAAAGATATGTATTTTAGCCCTATGGCCATTAACTCTTTATTGGTTTTGCTAATCTATGGTTTTGTCTTTGCGTGGTTAACCATACCTCGTGTGGCAGAAATCGTTAGAAAGTATAAAATTTTCCGCAAGCCAACTGAACGAGATTTGCATTGGCGCTTTGTGCCAAAACTCACTGGTTTATCCTTTTATTTTGCTCTCCTCGTGGTCGCTTTTACTTTTGTTCCTTTTGTCGATGTGCAACGACTTATACTTGTTTTGGGTGCGGGTGCAATTGTCGTTTATATTGGAATTCGCGATGACATTTACCAATTACGACCCGCTGTCAAGCTTGTGCTTCAGCTAGTCGCGATTGCCTTTTTTGTTTTTGGAGATGATCTTGTCGTTCGCAATCTTCATGGGTTTTTAAACATTTATGAGATTCCTATTGGCTTCGATTATTTTCTCACCTTTTTTATCGGAGTGTTTATGATTAATGCATTTAATCTTTGTGATGGCATTGACGGCTTAGCAGCGATGTTGGGCATCGTTATTTCTGTTTGCTATGGGGCAATCTTTTATATTATTGGAGACTATCTGTTCTTGTCTTTTTGTGTGATTTTGATAGGTTGTTTGTTTGCTTTTTTGCGCTTCAATCTCCCGCACAAAAACAAGGTGTTTATGGGAGACACTGGCTCTCTGTTCTTGGGGTTTGTTTTTTACCTCTTTACCATGTATTTTGTGACAAATCAATCTGTTATATTGTCGGTTTTTGTTCCCCATAAGTCCCTGGTGGTTTTGGCTGCTCTTTGCATTTTTATTGTTCCCATACTCGATTCCGGTAGTGTGTTTTTTAGTCGTGCTTGGCATAAAAAAAGCCCTTTTAAGCCAGACAACAACCACATTCACCACTTGGTTTTGCATTTTACCAAAAACCATGTCATGGCTTCGTTGATAATCGTTACAAGCTTAACCGCGACGCTGGTGTTATTTTCTCAACTTGCTTTTACTGTAGCCCATGAAATGACAACCATCCTCTTTTTAGTGTTCCTGATTTTTTGGTATGTCGTGCTCTTTTTTATTCGACGAATCGTGCGAAAAAAACGACTTCGTTAGCTTCCTAACTCTTTTATGATTTGTTGTACTGGAGATTTTACAAGAACCCACCCGACAGAAAAAACACCGCCTAAAAACGTCCAAACGACCACCATCATAGTCCGTTTGGGTTTGGAACGCTCTAGCGGTACACTTACGGGTTCAATAATCGTAAAAATAGGGGTGTCTTTGTTGACTTGGATTTTGGCTTGCTCAACTTGTCCCGCCAATTCTTGAAAAACAGCGGAGGTCACTGTAAACTGTGACTCCAAACGGGTCAATTGGTTTTGGTATAAAGTGGATGTAATGTTGAGGTTTTGATCTTTAAAGATCGCTATCGAATCCTGAATCTGTTCAAACTCTTGGCGTTTAGTTTTATACTGACTATTGATAAAGTCTAGGTTGTTTCTTGCGCTTTGACTTTTAAACTCGATGATATTGCTCTGCAATAGGTCGGTAGCGGCTTGCGCCAGTTGTGCCGATACCATGCGGTCTGCAAACTCAACCTTGATGGAAACCAACCCTTCTTGGTCATCCACTTCAATTGAGAGTACCTGTGCTAAAAACTCAAAAAGGTCCCTATCCTCTTCTGTGATCTGGAAAAGAGAGCTGTCTGCGGTGCTGTTAGCATCGTTTTGACTATTTAGCAATAAGGCTGGCAGCCCAATAGTGTATTTTTTCAGTATAGATAATATTGACACCCCGCTACTTTGATCAAGGACATAGTTTCGAAAGCTCGTATCGTTTGATCCCACTTTTGCCTCTAAAAGCGCCAATCGGTAAGGAATGCTTTCCGCGATTTGTGGGTATAGCGATGGGGATATGTCTTGGGGCTGGTTGCCCATAATCGATGAAAGATTAATGCCCGCTAAAGACGCCAGGCCGCCTAAAGGTGAGTTTGTTTGACCTTCAGATAGTTGAGGTACAAATGTAGAGGATGCCGTGTATTTGGTGGGAGAGACTACCGCCAAAATCACCCCCAAAAAAGCAAACGATATGGTCGTTTTAATGACAAAACGCCTTGCGAGAAACACGGTTTTTAACAGGGCAACCAGATCGATTTCGTCATCTTTTAGCGTATCCATACTATATTTAATTTTGGGTTATAGATCTTACTAATAGCGTTAATGAAGCAAGTGCTGATGTCATGCTAATGGTCTCTTGTGTAGTGATTGAACGTCTTTTGTCTTTGACAGGGACAACCACAATGGCTCCTGGTTCTAGTTTTGGTCTGGAGCGGAAAAATAAAAAACTCTTGGTTCCTCTTACGTCTCCGTTCTGGTAAACCACATAGGTGTTTTTGTAGTCCGAGGATCGTTTAACTCCTCCCGCTCGGTTTACAGCTTCACGGAAGCTAATACCTTTATAATATGGCGTTGCTGTCTCTCGTTGGACCTCCCCTAACACAGAAATGGTAGAATCTTCTTTTGGAAATAAAATCACGTCGTTTGGTTTTAACAACACGTTGTCTGGATGCTCTCCTTTTTTAGAAAGCACTTTTTCAAAGTCAACACCTATTTTAATGGTCGTGTCCTCGTCAATAAAAAAGAGGTTTAACGAATCGGCCGTGTCCTCAATGTTTTCTTGTGTTTCTTTGGGTACCTCCCGCTCTACGGAAACCCCCTTTAAGTTTACTCCGTCTAGTACTCCCCCAGCATCATAAAAAAGATCGTAAATTGTATAATCTTCCTTGATGATCGGATACGTACCTGGACGAGTGACTTGCCCCCCTAAACGAACAAAGGTCGTTGACTGATAGCCCGGCTCTAGACGGACAATCAACAAGTCGGAAGGCGCCAGTTCTACTTCTTTAGCTTCTTCAAACGAGAACCAACGTGCATCAATTCGTTTATTGGTTTGCTCCTCTGTAACATTGGTGTATAATTCGATTTGATCTGTACTTGCGCGGTCTTGAAAGCCATTGGCAATCAAGATCAAATCCCTTGCGGTCATACCCTTGAAAAAGGGTACTTCGCCTGGCTCGTTAACCACACCTTGAATCGTAACCGTTTTCTCAGGGTTAATGTTTTTCATTGAGATGACGACCAAACTGTCATTGGGTTGCAACTGTACATCTTGAGTTTTGTTAACAATCTCTGCCAAATCAATGGTTTTAACCTCATTCACAAAACCCTGTTTTGACCGATATAAAATCGCCGCCTCAGAGTAGGCGTCAGTGGTTAACCCGCTTGAGCTTTTCAAAAGGGCTGAGAGGGTTGGTGTTTCGTTAAATGGATAGTTACCGGGTAAATAGACTTCTCCCGATACACTGATTCTATTCGTGTATTTATCTGTAACGTTTTTTGCTTCTACCGTGTCTCCGTCAGAGAGTTGAGCAACGGCATACGCATTGTGTTCGATTTTGATGATTTCACGCTGGAGTTCCAACACACGATCAACATAAACTGCTTTTTTATAGGCCGTAGAAGAAAAGCCCCCTGTGTATGATAACAGGTCTTCGATGGTTTCATTTTCTAGAGTTTCGAAGCGACCGGTGTTCTTAAAAGCTCCCTCAGCCGTAATGCGTTTATGATGCGGGGCAACCACAATTACGTCCTGATCGTTTAGAAAAAAAGAAGGGTAGGTTCCTTTTACAAAATAGTCATATAAATCTATTGAAGTAACTTCTTTTCCGTTGCGTAAAATCGAAATGTCCCGATAACTTCCGTTTTCCGTTGGTCCTCCTGCTGCATAGAGTGCGTTTAATACAGATGAAAATCCGGAAATCGTATAGGTTCCTGGGGCTTCTACACTTCCCGTGATATTTACCACGATACTTCTTGCTTTTTGGAGGTTTAGGTCTAGATATACCTTTGACTCATTGGGAGATTCTGGAGAAAGCCCTGTGTAGATCGAAGAAAATTCGTTTCTAATTTTGCGTTCAGCAGCTGCCAAAGTGAGACCTGATAAATACATCGGCTTTAGGCGGTCGATTCGCACAACACCTTGCCGCGACAGGGTGACCTCATAGCGGTTTTCAGATGCTCCCCAAACGTCAATAGTAATTTCGTCGGAAGGACCTAAACGATAGCCCGCAGGCGTTGCCACATAAAACTGTGGGGTTTCTGTGATGTTTTTGTTTGCAAAAAAGCCGCTTCCAAAAATATCAGACTCTTCCTCTTCCTCAAAGAAATCAAACGTCTGTGATTCATTGCCAAATGATTGCATTCCTTCGTCTTGTAAATTATCTTCCATACCTTGACCTACTCCGCCTGTTTGAGAATCAGACCATGCGGTTCGCAGTAAAGAGATGTCTTCAAGGGTTGCCCCTTGCGCTTTGGCAAGCCCCTCTAGTTGGAGTAAAGAATATCCGCGCTTGCGTGCCTCAATGACATAATTGAATTGTTGGTTGGGGGTTAAATTTCGAATCTGCATCAAAAAGGGTGTTGTTTCTTGTGCAACAGAGGGTGTTGTACATAAAAGTAGTGCTGTTGAAAAGATTGCGAGCAGCACGCTCAGTGGGGTTGTAAAGAATCGATTTTGCATTTATTTCGTGCTTATTTTTTCTAAAATCTTTTGGGTAATCGTATAGGTTGGCACCACGCCAACTTGCCCCAATGAACCAGAGGCCAATGTGCTTCCTGTCTCTAAGGGGTTGTCAGAAGCATAATACGCATAGCGCAGCTTAATGGTGGGGTGAACCGTTTTTCGGATGTGCATCGCCGATTGAATCGCTTTTTGATAGTGAACTCCTTCCATTTCAATTCCGATTACTTTCCATGAGGAGCGGCAAAAATACGTTAAAATATCTTTGTTTTGAAGTGAGGTGCCCAGGACCGTAATCATTGTGCCTTCGAGGGTTGGAATCTTTGTGTTGCTAAAGTCTTCAGACGTTAAATCGTTGTGAAAGGGATAGTTGTCAGAAGTGCCCTCAAATATATGGGCTGTTGGCACCATAATATCCCCTTTCTTGCCTTTCATAATTCCTGCCTTTCCCATGACTGAGATGGATTCGAGTTGTTTTCCAATCTTTGTTTTTAGCAGTTCGTCCATCAACTCATACGCTTGCTCGCCAAACGCATAATCAAAAACCAATAATACTGTTCCTTTGGTAAACGCAAACGTCTTATGCTTTATTTTGTTGGTATCTATAATTTGCGCATTCACATTGCTTCCAGACTTGTCATCAACATCAATAAAACCATGCTTCGTTGCAAAACGTTGTACCTTTTTTTGTTTGTTCTCATCAGCGATAAACTGTCCGAAAAAAGCCATATCCTTTGCGGTTGTTCCCAAGGCGTCCTCCGCATAGAGATTATTTAAAAAGCTGTGTCGGTTTGCAGATATCAAGTGGATTGGTCGATCGGTCAAGTTGTGCTGTTCCAAGACTTGATATAGCTGGTTTGCCCATCGTTCGCCATGAACATGGTGCCCAATCTGGTCTCCCAACATTGCGCTAAAGGTCACTGACCGCTTCTCTCCATTGCTGCGTTCTTGAACCGCAACACGAACCATGTGGTATATCAACTGAATAAAGCGGTGGGGGGATTTTGGGGTTTGGAATCGATCGTAAAATTCAACCGCTTCGTTGTATGTGCACTCTAGCAATTGGGCAAGATAAGCCGTGGTTGATTCTAACTCTTTTTTTCCCACGTTTTTTGTGGCTGTTGCTGTGGCTTCTATTTTTTGCCACTCCCGAGTTGTTTGTTTAGATGAGGAAATATAAACCCGATCGCAGATTTTATCTGCTTCGATATATAAAAATGTAAGGTGGGTCAAAATATCATAAACCTCCGACCGCCCTCTGGTCACCTCAATGACCATTTGATCTTTGTCAATACGATAACAGTTTCGCCTTCTTTTGGCTGGAATAATGGGCTGAAAACTAGAGGAAGAAAGGCCTTCATCTGCGGTGAGGTTCACAGAAACGCACTCAGCGATCCCCTCTGGTAATCGGTCAATCACATAAAGTAGGCCGTTCAACTCTGTTTTGGATTCTGATATTGAGCCGTAAATTTCCGGTTCTAGTGTTAGCAAAGCGTTCCGCAAAGAAGCCCCCGAAACTCCCATCGGTTTGTAAAAGCCCCTGTTAAGCAAATGGCGCATGCTGATATACATTCGGGAAATCGCGTTGGAAGATTCTTGCGCGCGCTTCCGTATGGACGGTGAAACTGTTGGTTGTTGGGTCATCGACATTCTGCTATTAAGTTGTCTGCAATTTTACGGTCATTGGTCAGACGCGGAACTTTGTTTTGTCCACCCAATTTACCGATTTTTTTCATGTAGCGAGAAAATCCGCCTTTCTCAACAATTCGAATCTCCAATGGGCGCAACACTTTTCCTTCGATAAGATCTTGATAATAACTGTTTTGCGCGCACAGCTGCTGATCGAGACCCGAACAAAACTGAGCCATGTCTTTTGGGGGTGTGGTAAACTCAATAAACCACTCGTGGTATGGTAATCCTTTTTCTGGGTTTACTTGAGGGGCAACTGTAAACTCACTGATTTCAACTCCTGTCTTCTCTGCCGCTAGTAATAGAGCTTGCTCAACTTCTTTTCCGATTACATGCTCGCCAAAAGCGGAAATAAAATGCTTGATTCGTCCCGAAACCAGAACCCGATATGGAGATGTAGATGTAAACATAACTGTATCTCCAATATTGTACCCCCACAATCCGGCATTTGTGGAGATGATGATCACATAATTAACCCCTACTTCGACTTCGGATAACCCGAAACGAGGTGGTGATTCATCAAAAAACTGATCCGCAGGAATAAACTCATAAAAAATTCCCGAGTCAAGCTGCAGCAACATCCCGTTGCTGTCTGGTTGGTCTTGGAATGCAAAAAAGCCCTCTGAAGCAGGGTAAAGCTCGACACTCGGGACACGGCGCCCAACCAAGCTTTCTAACTTCGTTCGATATGGCTCAAAATTTACCCCGCCGTACACAAATAAGTTAAAGTTTGGAAAAAGGTCGCCCACTTTCTTTCCGGTTTTGGCTGCTAATTTCTCGTAATACATGCTTACCCATGGTGGTATGCCGCTTATCAAACGCATATCCTCGTTGTGGGTTTCTTCGACAATCGCGTCAATTTTGGTTTCCCAGTCTTCAATGCAGTTTGTTTCCCATGATGGTAAGCGGTTTTTTTGGAGATATTTCGGCACATAATGCGCAACAATTCCCGAAAGACGACCGAGCGATATCCCGTTTTTTTGTTCAAGAATTGGGCTCCCTTGTAAAAAAATCATTTTGCCATCAACAAAGGAAGCGTCTCCTATTGTATCAATATGACAAAACAAGGCGTTTTTTGCGGCATCTATATGAGTGGGCATTGACTCTCTTGTCAAAGGAATATATTTGGTGCCTGAAGTTGTGCCTGAGGTTTTTGCAAAATACAGTGGTTTGCCTGGCCATAATACATCCGCTTCGCCTACAACAACCCGATCTACGTAGGAACGTAAGCCCTCATAATCCGTAATTGGAACTCGTTTGATAAAGTCTTTGTGATTTTGAATTTGATCAAAACCGTGATCCTTCCCAAAAGCCGTATGTTTTGCTTTTTGAATGAGTTGTTTGAAAACTCTTTGTTGAGTTTTAATCGGGTTTTCCGCCCAACTGTTTATTCTTTTACGTGCTCGTCTTGCGAGCTGCTTGGCTACAATTTTTCGCAATGACATCTTACTCAAATTCAATTAATTCCGTAGGGTTGATCGGATAACCGTCGCTCCACAATTCTAGGTGCAAATGAGGGCCTGTTGACAAAACACCGGTGCTTCCTGCAAAGCCAATGACTTCACCTGAAACCACGAGATCTCCTTGATTTACCGCCAATGATTCGTTGTGTTTGTACACAGATATTAGGTTTTGTTCGTGTTTAATAATAACAACATAGCCTGTCTCTGTTGTCCATTCAGCCAAAATCACAGTTCCGTCCGAGACTGCTTTGACTGGTGTCTTTTCTGGAACCCCGATATCAACTGCAAAGTGGTTTTCTGAGGGGTTGTAACCTTGGGTAATTACACCTGTTAGTGGAGGAAATAAAGTAAAATTACTTTCAGTCCCAGCGGTTTCAAATAAATTGAACCGGTCCTCTTGTGCAACTTCTGCACGTAGAATAGAGTCTTGTTGGTTTGTGCTAAAATCAAACTCCTCTATTAGATCAATATCTCCTTGAACGCTACGAGAAGGCATGTCCTCTAAGTCCACATTACCACTCAAAGCATCCGTAATTGAGGAAATATAACGTTGGTTTAGAAATAGTTGTTGCTGCAAGGAGTCCATGACATAGGTGTTGTTGATTGCTTGTCGCCGCATGGCGGTAGAGTCGTATCCCGGGATGTATTCTTTGAGGGGGGTTAAGGCAATAATCATATAAGTTGCTCCAATTAAAATTATCGCAGAAATGCTCACAATCATAAAAACGTTAAATCGGCTGAGTTTGTAGGAAAGCATTTCTTCGAACGTGTTCTCATTGAGGACAACAAAACGATATTTTGCCAAAAATTTGGCGCGGAGTGATCTCTTGTTACTGTGATTTGATTTGGCCATCGTTTGCAAATATAACCAACTCTGTTTTGGGGTGTCTGAGAGTTCGAAAAACTTTATTACATTTGTTTAAAATAATCTCTTATGTCCGCAATTTTTGTTCTTTTAGCAATCGGCCCATGGCAAATTGTTCTCCTTGTTTTTCTGGTTGTTCTTCTTTTTGGAGGACGCAAAATTCCAGAGCTCATGCGCGGTCTAGGTACTGGTATTAAAGAGTTTAAGGACGCTTCCAAAGAAGACGACGCTGAAAAGGAATAATCGTTTAGCGACTTTCTTGTAAAGACCGAAGCACTGTTTCAATTTCAAATACATAATCTCGCTTTGCTGAAGAAGGTGCAAAAACAAACCCTTCCAAAACAATATTTCTATTGTTGGGCTTGTCATTGATTATATACTGTAAAAACGGGCCCGCCATAAAGTCCCCCTTTACCTCCCATGTTCCCCGAATTTCTAATGCAGGTTTCTTTCCAAATGTTGTGTTGAAGATATATGGTTCGTATGCTTTTTCTGTGATGAAGTGGCTCTTAGGTAGGCGCCCTGGAATAAATGCCTTTCCGATGGAATCGTGCTGAAGAATAATTTTTTCTAGGTTTTGTTCAGTAACAATGTCTTCATCATAAGCCGTTGTTGTTGCCAATATGTTGATATGTCCTTTTTGAATTTCTCGTTGAAACCATGTTGTGGTCTCATTTTCCTTAAATGTTTTATAAGCAGAGGGCATCGTCAATGTAAACCCAAATTTTTCGTCGAGACCATGCTTGGCATAGGTCGATTTTCGAATTCTACGCAAACGTTCGGCGCGTTCTTGCGTGCGAAGAGTTTTGATTACTTCGTCAGATTGAGAAACAATGATTTCGGTAAGTGCAGTGGGGGTTGGAGCCGTAAAAACGGCCACGGTCTGCGGTTGCGCGTAGGTGTTTTTGTCAATGCGAACATTGGTTTGATCGCGAATCCCAACCCATATCACGCTGCGACTTGACTGTACAAAGCCCGAAAACACCTCAGGAGGTATTTGCTTGAGATCAAATAATGGTTCTTGCTGTGGCAAGCCCTCTGCAGGATAGCCATACATGTCTCTAACGGCTTGCCCAATTGTTCCTGCCCACAATTGATCGGTCATCACCACCGTAATCGTGTTAATGTTGCCGTTGGAAGATAAAACAAGGGGTGCGCTCTTTTTGTTCTGACACGAGATGGTCGTCAATAAAAGAATAAGAGGTATTGTGTGGCGTTTCATGTTTTTTATTTGTCAAAAGCTATACCAAAATCGCTGCGATCCCTGGGAGAGTTTTCCCTTCCAGACTTTCAAGCATCGCCCCTCCACCTGTGGACACATAACTGACCTCGTTTTCCATGTTAAACTGCTTCACTGCTGCTACCGAGTCTCCCCCGCCGACAAGCGAGAATGCGCCGTTTTTTGTGCTTGCTGATATGGCTTCTCCTAAAGCAATCGTTCCTTGTGAAAAGTGCGAGAATTCAAAAACACCTAGTGGGCCGTTCCACAAAATGGTTTTGCTCTGCAATACCACCTCGCGAAAAGCTGCCACGGTTTCTGGTCCTGCATCCATACCTTCCCACCCATCTGGGATTTGATCAATTGGAAAGATTTGTTGATTTGCCTCATTTGAAAACTGATCTCCTGCAACCACATCTGTCGGCAAATGGATTTGAACACCTTTCTCTTTCGCGCTTCTCAAAATTGAGAGGGCTAGTTCTAGTTTGTCATCTTCGCAAATGGAATTTCCAATTTGTCCTCCCTTCGCTTTGGCAAAAGTAAATGACATCCCACCTCCAATAATCAGATGGTCTACCTTGTCCAATATGTTTTCGATAATCGTAATCTTGGAAGATACTTTTGCGCCTCCAAGTACCGCCAACACGGGCTTTTCGCCTGTTGACATCACGCGATCTATCGCATCAATTTCTTGTGCCAATAGGTAACCGAAATACTTTTCTTTTGGAAAAAATTGAGCAACTATGGTTGTTGAGGCGTGTGCGCGGTGCGCCGTTCCAAACGCGTCGTTAATATAACAATCCGCTAACGTTGAAAGTGCATTTGCAAACTGCTCGTCGCCTTTAGTTTCTTCGTCATAAAACCTGAGGTTTTCCAACAACATAACCTGTCCTGGCTGTAAGGAGCGGGCCTGCGCTTGGGCTTCTGGTCCAATCGTGTGTTTTGAAAACTGAATGTCAACACCCAACACCTTTTGTATTTCAGAAACAATGTGGCGCAAGGACAGCTTGTCATCTACCCCCTTTGGTCGCCCAAAATGAGTCATCAATAAGCAGCTTCCGCCGTCTGCCAATACCTTGTCAATCGTTGGTTTAGCGGCTTTAATCCTTGTGTGATCTGTCACTCGTTTGTTCTCGTCGAGTGGGACATTGAAATCAACTCGAATAAGTACCTTTTTGTTTGAAAAATTGACGGTGTCTAAGGTTCGCATTTTGTGAATTTTGCGTGCAAATGTACGTTTTTTCTTCTCAGTTATCATTTGTGTTGTTTGCTATTTATTTCGTTGTTGGATGTGTATATTTGTTTGTGCGATTTGATCAAATCTACGGCCATGATTCTCAAATTAAGGCCCTTCGTGAAAGTATTTCTTTGGGTCGGGTTCCTCATGCGCAACTGTTTACTGGCCCTGAGGGTGTTGGTATGCTCTCGGTTGCCATCGCATTTATGCGGGCTGTGTTTTGTCAAGAACCAAATGTAGACAAGTCGTCTTGTGATTTGAAGTTTGATCGGCTGACACATCCTGATCTTCATTTTGTCTTTCCAGTGGCGTCAAACGCAAAAGTGAAAACCAAACCGACATCAGATCAATTCTTGGAAGACTGGCGCTTGTTTGTCGAAAACAACCGTTTCGGAACACTGTTTGATTGGTACCAACAACTCGAAATTGAAAATAAGCAAGGTCAAATCGGTGTTTTGGAATCTGAGGAAATTACAAAGAAACTTTCCTTAACGGCTTATGAAGGGGGTTGGAAGAGCGTGATCGTATGGCAGGCCGACAAGCTCAACCTCGCTGCAGCTAACAAACTGCTCAAACTTGTGGAAGAGCCACCTGAAAAAACTCTTCTTATACTTATTTCAAATCATGAAGATCAGGTTCTTGAAACGCTACGCTCGCGTTGTCAAGGTGTCCAGTTTTCATTGTTGCCTGAACGTGCCGTTTCAAAGGCGTTAATTTCTTATGGGGCAACTGATGAGGTGGCTGAAAGTTTAAGCATACAGGCCAATGGCCAGTTGAGTCGTGCTTTGCGATTGATGAAAGCCCAAGAGGTGCCTTTCGAAGATTGGTTTGTGAGTTGGGTGCGCACCGCTTTTAAAGCTATGCGAAACAAAGGGTCTGTTGTTGAACTACTTAATTGGAGTCAACAAGTTGCGGGCGTTGGTCGGGAAACGCAAAAACAATTTTTATTGTTTAGCATCGAACTCTTTCGTCAGGCCTTGCTGGTTCAGTATGATCTCACTGAGCTCACAAGCTATAAGCCGAGAGGAGATTTTGACATTTCACGATTTTCAAATTATGTCCATAACGGAAACATTCACTTGATTATCAGTGATTTAGAGTCTGCTTACCTTCATGTTGAACGAAATGGTAATGCCAAAATGATTTTCTCTGATCTGTCGTTAAAGCTCACGAGACACATTCATAACCCCCCTGTTTTGTCTTAAATTTCGCTTTTTTTTGGTCTTTTCTATTGGGTTCATTTTGTTTTTTTGACCTAGTAGTTCGTCAACATCCTAAAGTGCGCTTAAACGCCTTTATTTTCGTTTTTGTAAAACATAAATCAACGAAGAGTAGTTTTTTGAATGTTTTGCAGCGCGATTTGATCGCCATCCAGACCAAAATGCTTTAAACCATGGAAAATTGGATTTGCGGTTTTGTTCTGAAAGCAATGACACGTAATAAGCATCAAAACGGAGCGGATATGTTTTTTCCGTTTCGAAACCCAAGTCTTTTGCCATGCTTATAAAGCCCTCCGGTGAGAAATGCCACAAATGTCTTGGGACGTCATAGGCAGCCCACATTGCGCCGTATTTGTTTGCGTCCCATGATGTAAAATTTGGTAGGGCAACAAAGAGTTTACCATTGTCTGTTAAAGAATTGAGCGCATGCTTAAAAAACTCGTTTGGGTTAGGGAGGTGTTCTACAACATGCCATGCTGTGATCGCTTGATATGTGTTTTGGTTGGTCCATGTGCGTTGGTATTTAACTTTAGCCCCATGGGGTTTGGTGTTGGGCTCAAAGCCCTCAGACTGCCACCCTTTTGTGTTCGCAAATTCTACAAAAGACCCTGTGCCCGCACCAAAATCTAAGAGCTTTCCTTTGATTTGAGTGTGTTTGTTGATGATCTTGATTTTATAGTTATGGTTCCATTGTCTGAGTCGCGAATAAACTGAGAAGAGCAATGATCTTCCTTGTTTTTTATGAGAGATGTAGTTTGGGTGGTCATAGTACTTCTCAATATCTTTCGGTTGGGGTGTTGTTTGTAGAATGTCGTAATGGTCATGGGGCTCTAAAACAAAAGAATCTCCTGTAACTAAGTGGTCAAAACAAGTTATTTTATTCATTGGGTAATTGGTGTTGTTCCACGTGGAACCTAACGCCCCATATGGACTAATAAAACACTAATGTCACTTGGCGAAACACCGCTTATTCGGGACGCTTGGGATAGGGTTTGTGGTTGGATTTCTGTCAATTTTTGCCGTGCTTCTGCGGATATCGATTGAATAGAGTGATAGTCAATGCCCTGTGGTATTTTGACAGACTCTAATCGGTCTAGTTTTTGAGCTTGTGCTTCTTCTTTTTCTATATAGCCTGCATATTTAATTTGAATTTCTGCTTGTTCTATGGTTGTTTGCGCGATCTTGTTTTGTTTTAAATAGCTGCTGATTGGTTCTAGCTGAAGTAAATCATCCATTTTGAGTTGCGGGCGTGATAGAATCTTAGCGAGCTTTGTGGATTGTTTGATTTCTGCCGTTTCATTCTGTTGTAAAATAGGATTCATTTGCTTGGGTTGTGTGCTCGTTTTCTTTAAAAAACGGATAAGACTATCTGCTTGGTGTTGGGATTTTTCCATCTCTTCAAGACGTTCATCTGATGCTAGCCCAATTTTGTGTGACAATGGGGTTAAACGAGTATCCGCATTGTCTTGGCGGAGCAACGTTCGATATTCTGCTCGAGACGTAAACATTCGGTAAGGTTCCTCGGTCCCTTTTGTGATAAGATCGTCGATCAAAACACCGATATATGCCTGGTCTCTCCGTAAAGAAAACGGCTCTTGTTCTGTGTGATATAAGTGTGCGTTGATCCCCGCAATTAGCCCTTGTGCTGCTGCCTCCTCATATCCTGTGGTGCCATTGATTTGACCAGCAAAAAACAAACCTGTTATGGGTTTGGTTTCTAAGCTGTGTTTGAGTTGTGTTGGTGGAAAATAATCATACTCAATTGCATAACCCGGGCGAAAGAACTTAACGTTTTCAAAGCCTGAGACAGCTGTTAAGGCACGAAACTGAACATCTTCTGGTAAAGATGTAGAAAATCCATTTACATAAACTTCTACTGTATTCCATCCTTCAGGTTCAACAAAAATTTGATGGCGGTCTTTATCTGCAAAGCGGTTGATTTTGTCCTCAACAGATGGACAATATCGCGGTCCAACACTTTGAATTCTTCCGTTAAACATCGGAGACCGATCAAAGCCTTCACGCAATAAATCATGTGCTTCTGGATTGGTGTAGGTCATATGACAAGAGCGCTGTGTTTTTAGGGGTTGAGTTGATGCTAAATAAGAAAACGTGCTGGGCTGTTCATCGCCGGGTTGTTCAATCATTTTATTGTAGTCCAATGACCGACCATCAACTCGTGGCGGTGTGCCGGTTTTCATTCTGCCTGACATAAACCCTCTTTCTACAAGTCTTTCGGTTATTCCGAAAGATGCGCTTTCGCCTGCGCGTCCTCCACCAAATTGTTTTTCACCAATGTGAATCAATCCATTAAGAAAGGTTCCGCTTGTCAGTACCACAGACTTCGCAAAGACCTTTAGGCCTAATGAAGTTTTGACCCCACAAACTCGATCTTTATCAAAGAGCAAGTCCGTTACCATTTCCTGATAAAAATCTACGCTATGTGTTTTTTCCAAGCGCAGCCGCCACTCCTCTGCAAAACGCATGCGATCAGATTGGGCTCTTGGACTCCACATTGCTGGTCCTTTGGATTTATTGAGCATTTTAAATTGTATCGCTGTGTTGTCAGTAACAATGCCACTGTATCCACCGAGAGCATCAATTTCGCGGAGGATTTGTCCTTTTGCAATGCCTCCCATCGCAGGGTTGCAGGACATTTGGGCAATGTTTTGCAGGTTCATGGTTATCAAAAGCGTTTTACTTCCCATATTTGCGGCAGCCGCGGCAGCCTCAGACCCCGCATGACCGGCCCCAACAACGATCACATCATATTCATTTGAAAACATGTCCTACTGTGATTTATGTTCCACGTGGAACTGTTTTAACATTTCATCTTCTTTTTCACGCATCGCTTTTCTCTCTTTTGTGTTTTTGTCTGAGTAGCCCACACAATGAAGAACGCCGTGGATTAGGACCCTTGCGAGTTCATTTTCTACGCTTACTCCTTCGTGGGTTGCGTTCTCTGATACACGATCAGTCGATACCGCAATGTCACAATTTATTGTTTTTGCGGAAGAGCAATCAAACGTAATCACATCAGTATAATCATCGTGCTCTAAGTGTTTTTGATTCAGCGCCAACAAGTCGTCATCACCCATAAGTGCAATATGAATATCCCCGATTTGCATGTCCAATAACAAAACACAGTCTGACAACCAACGCAAGAGCTGTCCTTGATTTTGAACCGAAAATTGATTTTGCACTTGTAACGTTATCTTTTTCACAGTGCAAAGGTAGGTGTTTCCGTTGTTGAAAGCCAATATAGAAAACCCAAAGTTATCACAAACGCCTGTCTTTCAAAGATTTAAGTTGATATTTATTTGGTTTCGTGTTATCACGAATAGGCGATATCTTTACAAAAACTTTTGCATGACAAATTCTATACGTGTTCGTTTCGCGCCAAGCCCAACTGGACCTCTCCATATTGGTGGGGTACGAACGGCACTTTACAACTATTTATATGCGAAGAAACACCGTGGGCAACTTGTGCTACGCATAGAGGACACTGATCAGAAACGATCTGTTGCTGGTGCAGAAAAGTATATTCAATCTTGTTTGTCGTGGCTCGGGATTGAGCCCGATGAGAGCCCAATCCACAAAGGTGCTTTTGGCCCATACCGTCAGAGTGAAAGACGTGATGTGTATAAAAAACATATCCCTGAACTCGTTGAGAATGGGCTTGCCTATTATGCATTTGATTCTCCCGAAAGCTTAGAGCGTCATCGCAAGGATCACGAAAAGAAAGGGAAAACGTTTGCCTATAACTGGCACAATCGAATGAAGCTAAGCAATAGCTTGGCTTTGGGGAGGGAGAAAACAAAAGAAAAACTAAACAACGGTCAACCTTATGTCGTTCGTTTTTTAATGTGGGACGAAAAGGAATCGTCTATTTATCATTGTCCCGATTCCATACGGGGTAACGTAGCAGTTGATTGTAAGTTGTTGGACGATAAAATACTATACAAGAGCGATGGTATGCCAACCTATCATTTTGCAAATGTTATAGACGATCACCTTATGAAAATTTCTCATGTGATTCGCGGGGAAGAATGGTTGCCTTCGTTGGCTTTACATTTAAAGTTATATGATGCTTTTGGCTGGACGCCTCCAATATTTGCGCATTTACCATTAATTCTCAAACCAAGCGGTAAAGGAAAGCTTTCTAAACGGGATGGGGACAAGTTGGGTTTTCCTGTTTTCCCAATCCAGTGGGAAGAAGAAATAATGGGTTATAAAGAAGAAGGGTATTTGCCTGAGGCGGTGTTAAATTTTCTTGCATTACTCGGGTGGAATGATGGTGGTGAAAATGAAGTTTTTTCATTAGAGGAATTGATTTCATTGTTCGATTTGGAAAGGGTACATCATGCAGGAGCCCGTTTTGATCCTGAGAAAAACAAGTGGTTTAACCAACAACACATCCAGCGCTTGTCCCCTTCTGATTTTAGTGGTCTGTGTAAAGCTGTTATCGAAAATCATGGGTTTACCATCAATGATGAAAAGAAACTAAAATCTATTGGGTTGATGATTCAACCTAGAGTCGTCCTAACCACTGAGCTCTGGCGGGAACTTAAACACTTTTTTGTGGGGCCAAAAAGCTATGATGAAAAAGCACTCCAAAAAGTGTGGAAAGAAAAAACACCAAGTCTTCTACTGGCTGTAGCAGATATGCTTTCCCGTGGTGGAGAAATGTCGCCAGAAAAACTAAAAAGCGTATTAACGAGGGTCGCTGAAGAAGCTGGGATGGGTATTGGCGCATTAATGGGACCGCTTCGAGTTGTGCTAGTGGGGGCTCTTTCGGGGCCAGACTTATTTTCGATCATCAACACCTTGGGTGCAGAAGAAGTTACAGAACGCATTCATTCCGCTTTAAAACGATAAAATAATCGTTTTTTGATTATCTTTAGTGGAAATCTAAAATCCGCTTATTATGTCTATTATTACTTCCTCTTTGTTGGGCTTTCTTGCCTTTGTTTTCCTATTTGGAATATTCTTTATTGTCAAACAACAAACCGCTGCTATTGTTGAACGTTTTGGAAGGTTTGTTGGGGTTCGTCAGTCAGGTCTTCAGCTCAAAATTCCGATTATTGATCGTGTCGCTGGACGTGTGAGTTTGCGTATTCAACAGCTCGATGTTGTTGTTGAAACTAAGACCAAAGACGATGTGTTTGTTAAAATAAAAGTATCTGTACAATACAAAGTGATTAAAGACAAGGTTTACGAAGCGTTTTACAAGCTCGACTTTCCCCAAGATCAAATTACCTCTTATGTGTTTGATGTTGTTCGTGCAGAAGTCCCCAAAATGATTTTGGATGATGTTTTTGAGAAAAAAGATGATGTTGCGATTGCGGTCAAAGGAGAACTAAATGATGCAATGATAAACTATGGGTTTGATATCATCAAAACCCTCGTAACTGATATCGATCCCGATGCACAGGTCAAGGACTCAATGAATCGGATTAATGCCTCTGAGAGAGAAAAGGTTGCCGCACAATTTGAGGGGGACGCACAACGAATCTTGATCGTTGAGCGCGCAAAGGCAGAAGCTGAATCCAAACGGCTACAAGGTCAAGGAATTGCTGATCAAAGGCGTGAAATTGCACGGGGTTTGGAGGACTCCGTCAAAGTATTGAATGGTGTAAACATCAACTCCCAAGAGGCCTCTGCACTTATTGTTGTTACCCAGCACTATGACACCCTTCAGTCCGTTGGGTCTGAGAGCAACAGTAACTTGATTTTGATGCCTAATTCGCCACAAGCGGGCTCTGAAATGCTAAACAATATGGTTGCCTCGTTTACGGCCAGCAATCAGATTGGTGAGGCAATGAAAAAGAAAAGAGAAGAAGACGTGCGTTCGAAAAAGAACGAATAACAGGGTGTTTTTATTTTTTGGACCAACTGTCTCGTAGTCCAACCGTCCGATTAAAAATGGTGTTGGTTTCCGTGCTGTCTGGATCAACCACATAGTATCCCTGGCGTTGGAATTGGTAGTTCTTTCCATAATGTGGCTTGCCAATATTTGGTTCAATAAAAGCTTGCTGTTCGGTCAATGAGTTTTCATTTAGAAAACTTGTGAAGTCTGCATCTTTGTGTCCGTCTGGATTGGGGTCAGAAAACAACCGGTCGTAATTTCTAACTTGAACTTGATGTGCGTGTTTTTCAGAAACCCAGTGTAAGGTTCCTTTCACTTTGCGTTGACTTTCTTCTGTTCCGCTTCCGCTTTTACTCAATGAATCATAGGTACAATAAACGGTTTTGATGTTTCCATTATTATCCTTTTCAACAGACTCTGCTTTGATAATATATGCGTTTTTTAGGCGCACTTCTTTCCCGAGCTTTAAGCGGAAAAACTTGCGGTTTGCCTCTTCACGAAAATCTTCTTGCTCAATCAAGATGGTTTTCGAAAATGGTAATTCTCGAGTTCCTGCTGCTGGATCTTCAGGATTGTTTTCTGCAGTTAACCTCTCCTCCTGTCCATCTGGATAGTTCGTAATAACAACACGCAAAGGGTTTAGGACGGCCATGATCCGAGGGGCGGTTTTATTTAGGTCTTCTCGTATGCAAAACTCTAATAAAGAAACATCGATAAGGTTATCTCGTTTTGCCACCCCCACGGCTTGAATAAAATTTATAAGTGATGCTGCTGTGTATCCTCTTCTTCGTAAACCACTGATGGTTGGTATTCGTGGGTCATCCCATCCTGAAACCGTTTTGTTTTGAACGAGCTGCATCAATTTGCGCTTGCTTGTGACCGTATAATTAAGATTCATACGTGCAAACTCTCTTTGTTTTGGTGCAAGTCCTGTAGTGTGTATTTCGTTTAGGAAAGCCTCATAAAGGTCGCGGTGAGGTTTAAATTCTAAAGAGCACAGAGAATGTGAAATCTTTTCGATGTAATCGGACTGTCCGTGCGTCCAATCGTACATCGGATAGATACACCACTTGTCGGCTGTTCGGTGGTGAGATTGAAATAAAATACGATACATCACTGGGTCGCGCAACAACATGTTTGGGGAGCTCATGTCGCCTTTAAAACGCAAAACGTGCGAACCTTCTTTGTGTTTCCCCGCTTTCATTTCGGTAAAAAGAAGTAGGTTTTCTTCCGTAGATCTTGTGCGGTACGGGCTGTGTTCACCTGCTTGGGTTGGTGTTCCTTTTTGCTTTGCGATTTCTTCTGATGTTTGCGAATCAACATAAGCTTTTCCTGACTTAATTAGGTCAACTGCCCAATCGTAAAGGGTTTGAAAGTAGTCGGACGCATAGCACTCTTTGTCCCAACGAAAGCCCAACCATTGAATGTCTTTTTTTATGGCGTCGACATAGAGTTGTTCTTCGGCTGCAGGGTTGGTGTCATCGAACCGAAGGTTTACGGGCGCGTTATATGACAAGCCCAAACCGAAGTTGATGAAGATTGCCTTTACGTGTCCAATGTGTAAAAATCCATTCGGTTCGGGTGGGAAACGAAAACGTAAAGACTCTTGAGAAAGGCCTTGCGCTAGATCTTCATCGATAATGTGTTCAATAAAGTTTTTCGAAGGGTTCACACCATGTTTATTTGTGGCAAAGGTAATTAATTCACATAGGAAGAGCTGCTTTGTTTGTTATCTTTGCTAAAAATAAATATGGGCCAAATTTATTTAGAAAACATCCGAACGTATAGCCACCATGGTTGTATGAAAGAGGAGACCATTATCGGGAGTGAATATCGGGTTGACTTATGGGTGGATGCGGACTTAACTGTTGCCTCATCATCCGATAATATAAATGACACTCCTGATTATGTCGTACTACATCAAATTGTTGTAGACGAAATGAAAATTCCTTCTCGTTTGTTGGAACATGTTGCACAACGGATTATCGATCGTATCAAGTCTACCGTTAGTGGTTTGAATCATATTCGAGTGCGTGTCTCGAAAATCAATCCACCTATCGGGGGTGATGTACAATCTGTTTCCGTGTTCTTGGAGGTGTAAAGTGTTCTTTGGTTGATTAAAATAACTTACTTTTGCCATTGAATTTGGCACCGTGGCCGAGTGGCTAGGCAGAGCTCTGCAAAAGCTTGTACAGCGGTTCGAATCCGCTCGGTGCCTCTTTATTTACTTCCATTGATTTATTGAGGGCAATAAAATGTCTGGTTCTGGGGCATAAACGCCTTGATAAATAAAATAGATTCCAAAAATAACCAACAAAACACACACAAACAGTCTGGTTTTGTAGATCACGGGGGGAGTAAGCGTTTTGCTCAACTGTTTGGCAAGTACAATTTTTATGAACCCAAGAATAAGATAGCCTAGCATTACCGTTGAAAAGAAGACGATGATGCGGCTCGTTTCTAAATCCAATGTTGGTGCGATTGAGACAAGTAAACCTAGCCAAAACAAAAAAGTTCCAACATTGATGATGTTCAAGAAAAAACCTTTGACGAAATATGCGAATAGACGAAATCCCTTCGGCTCTATTGATTCATTTTCGATTATTTCCTCTTTTTTCCGAATCGTTGTGATTGCGCTAATAATAGCATAAACCAACAGAAGCACCCCACCTAGTATAAATAAATTTGGGTTGTCTTTGATGTCTGCTAAAAGTGATTTTGTGCCTAAAAAGGCTACAAGAACAAAGACCGCATCTGCAAAAACTGCTCCCAAATCGATTAAGAATGCAGGTTTGATTCCTTTGCTAATACTTGTTTCTAATATCAAAAAAAACAAGGGGCCTGTAGCAAAAATCAACAGAACCGAAAACGGTAGTGCTGTAAGAACGTCGTTCATTGCGATTCGGTAAATTTTGAAAAGAGGATAGACCCGCCGAGTGTTTTTTTATGAACCGTCTTTAATGGGTTTCCATAAACTCTAGCTACTCCTCCAAAGCGTGTTGTGAGATCAAATAGAGATGTTGCTTGTACCTCGCATAATCCTCCAAAGGTAATTTGTGCAATACTTTCTTTTGATAGGGTGCGCTGCGCGTCTACCTTTCCTCCAGATGATATGCGAATCTGCTGTTGTTCAACCTCTCCCTTTACAATAATTTTCCCACCCGTGTTCGCGGTGTAGTTTACAGTTTTTGCAAACAGGGTTAATTCGATTTCTGCACCTTTCCTGCTACGAATGTGTAGTTCTTTTGTTTGAAGTGTGTCTAAAACAGAAAGATAGGCTCCTCGACTTACGTCTATTTGGCTGATGTCGCCTGTATAAAACAATTCAATGTTCGCATCAATTCCTTTTAGCGCTTGAAAGGGTTTCATACCGATTTTGAGCCGGCCGTCTTTATTTGTAACCGTTACGCCGTATTCATTTTCACTTGTAATTGAAATTGCGTTTTTATCTCCTGATATCATTGTTACGTGTAGCCCGTCTTTAATGATAAGTTCTGTGAACTCTCCTATTGTTTTTTGTTGACTGAAAACGCTTGCAGAAAACAGAAAAAAAACAAGCCAAAGATTCTTCATGGGTAAGTTTTATTCAAAATTACATAAAACTAATCGTCCACAATCGATAAATCGATTTGTCTCTTTATTAAATCTGTTGCTACGATCAAAACATGAATAGAGTCTCCGAGCTGATACTCTTTTTTGGTTTTTTGGCCTATCATCTTTAATTGAGCTGCATCATAATAATAGTAATCATCTGGTAGGTCTTGTATGCGAACAAAACCTTCGCATTTACTCTCCTCTAACTCAATAAAAACACCTCTCTCAGTAAGCCCTGAAATAGATCCTTTTTTTGTTGAGCCAATGTGTTTTGAGATATACTTGACTTGCATGAATTTGATCGAGTCTCGTTCTGCTTTGGTGGCGAGAATTTCTTGATCTGTACAGTGTTTTAATTGTTCCTCTAGGTCGTCTGTTTTTGGAAGGGTTTTTTGAGTGAGATAATGCTGCAATAAACGATGAATAATTACATCTGGGTAACGGCGTATCGGCGATGTGAAATGAGTGTAATGTGTAAAATGAAGACCGTAGTGTCCGATATTTTGTGTCGTATAAATCGCTTTACTCATGCTTCTGATAGCTAAGGTATCAAGCAGATTTTTTTCGGGCTTTTGATCGATTTGTTGGAGTAGTAAGTTGATTGATTTTGCAGTTGTGTTTGGTGTGTTTAAGTTGAGTTTGTATCCTAACCCAAAAGCGATTCTTGAAAATTGTGCTAGCTTTTCTTCATTAGGTTCGTCATGGACTCGATAAACAAAAGGAGGTGCTTGTTTGCGGTTTCCGATGTAGGTTGCCACAGATTCGTTTGCGAGTAGCATAAACTCTTCAATCAAGTGATTTGCTGCTTTGCTTTCTTTTATCAAGACCTCTCTTGGGTTGTTTTGATCATCTAAGTCAAAGCGAACTTCTTGCTTGTTAAAATTGATCGCTCCGTTTTTAAGTCGGTTTTTTCTTCTGGTAGATGCAATGTTTTGTAAGTGTTGAATTGCTTGAAATACATCATCATTAACGGTGTATTCAGTCGTTGTTAGAGAAATATTTGCTGGGATTGTTTTGGTTTGTGAAGAAATCATATGTTGTGCTTCTTCATAAGCAAAGCGTGCTTTTGATAAAATCACCGTTTTACCATACCACTCGGACTTTACCTCACCTGTGGATGTAATTTCAAAAACAGCAGAAAACGTTAACTTTTCTTCATTTGGTCGAAGTGAGCATATTTGATTCGATAATTTCTCTGGCAACATCGGAACAACGCGATCCACTAAGTATATCGAAGTGGCTCTTTGATATGCTTCTTTGTCTAATATACTTCCTGGTTCAACATAATGAGAAACATCTGCAATATGTATACCAACCTCAAAACGATCTTTTGAAAGAACTTGAAAAGAAATCGCATCATCAAAATCTTTCGCGTCTTTTGGGTCAATGGTAAACGTTAAGATATCTCGAAAGTCTCTGCGTACTGCGATTTCATCTTTACCAATCTCTGTTTTGAGTTGCATTGCATACTCATCAATCTCTTTATTAAAATTCCTGGGCAATCCATGGGTCGCCATTATGGTATGAATTTCTGTTTCATGGTTTCCTGGTGTTCCTAATATCTCTTGGACAACAGCTTGTGGATAATTGGATTTCGGTTTCCATTCGTGTATAGAAACCAAAACACAATCCCCTAGCTTTGCTTTACCTATATTTTCTTTTGATAATAAAAAGGGTAGGTTGGTGGTTTTGGGTTGCACAAAAAAACCATGATCAAACTCTTCAACAACCCCAACATATTGTGTTTTTTGTCTTTTTATAATTTGAACGACAGCCCCCTGTTTTCTTCGTTTTCCTTTGGATGGCATTATCTTAAAAGAAACTGTATCGCCATGAAATGCCTTATTAAAATGACGTTTGTCTATAAACACGTCATCCGAAAACTCATCAGATATGAGATATCCGTTTCCTTGTTGATTAACATCTAAAGTTCCTTGATGAAGATAAGATGGGGGTTTTATAAAGTATTTTCCTTTACTTTGTTCTTCAACAACCCCTTTGTTTTTTAGTTTGTGTAAGGTTTTGGTAATATGATTTCGACCACTCGAATCATGAATTGATAAACGACTACAGATTTGCTTGTAGTTAAGTGGGCTTCCATTTTGTTGATTCAAAATGTTGAGAATTGCTTCCTGTGTAGTTTGTTTTTTTCCCATGAGTTAGAAGATGCAATTTAGGACAATAAATCTTGTGCAGTTTAAAAGCTTCCATGAATTATCAACTTTATTTTTTTTATCATTATCATATTTTTTATATTAATTTAATTTAAGTGATTATAATAGCTTGTTAATATCTATAATAACAGCAATTTCCCTTCTTATATTAGTTGTTTATAACACAATAATTTTTGTTTAAAACATGTCAATTAAAAACAATAAAAACACCAAAAACTCACAAATTGTAAAGGCTGTTGATAACCTTGAGTTTATAAACATTTCTGTCAACAAAAAAAGTTAGCTAATTTTGTCACAAATACAACCCATGAACATTTCTATCGGCAACGATCACGCTGGAACAAATTATAAGTTAGAATTACTTTCTTATTTAACCAAGCAAGGTCACAACGTTATCAACCACGGAACGGACGAAGAAGCTAGCATGGATTATCCCGATACGATTCACCCTGTTGCCGAGGATATTACGAATCATAAGTCTGATGTTGGCATTATCATCTGTGGTAGTGGAAACGGTGCAAATATGACGGCAAACAAACATAAAAGTATCCGTTCTGCTCTTTGTTGGAATTTAAAAACGGCGGCTCTTGCCCGCCAACATAATGATGCCAATATTTTAAGTTTACCTGCCCGTTTTATTTCGTTAGATGAAGCAAAAGAAATCGTTGCTCTTTTTTTATCAACTGAGTTTGAAGGAGGAAGACACCAACGAAGAATCGAAAAAATTGATACATGAAACTCGATTGGAGAATATATAACTGGAGTGAAATCACTACAGATATTTTATATTCAATCCTTGCATTGCGATCAGAGGTGTTTGTTGTAGAACAAGATTGTGTTTATCAAGATATTGACGGAAATGACCAGATAGCAAAGCACTTATTAGGTTATGACAAAGACCTCTTAGTTGCTCATAGCCGACTTCTTAAACCAGGAGATTATTTTAAGCAACATTCTTTTGGTAGAGCTGTGGTTAAAAAATCACATCGCGGGTTGGGACTAGGAGACGAGCTCGTAAAACGCTCCATTGAACAATTAGGTATTGATACAGAAATTAAAATATCCGCCCAACACCATCTCGAAAAACTATATCAAAACAATGGTTTTGTTTCTGTCGGCGATACTTATCTTGAAGATGGCATTCCTCACATTGCTATGTTTCGCAATCCCTCCACTTCGTGAGTAGCGTTGTAAACGCACGATAAATTTCACTGCTACTTCTTACGTCTTTTTTGGTATAAATAAAGTAACCGATTCCAGAGAAAGAATCTCCCAATAAGATTTGTTGTAACCGAAAAGATTCACGCATCCTTCTTTTGAGTAAGTTTCTTGTAACAGCGGTTGCGTGTAGACGTTTCGGTGCAGAAAAACCAACTTTAAATTCGGCTTGACTTTGGATGTATTTTAACGTAATTGCACCTGAAGAAATACTTTTTCCTGAATCAAATAACGCTTGAAGTTGCGTTTCATTTGTGATGCGTATTTTTTTAGGAAAGGAAGCCATTATTCTATCGAGTAAATATCATTATTTGGATTCACATCTGCTTTAAGCCCTGTTGGATTCAGCCGAATAACCCTAATGTCAACCAAAG
This sequence comes from Flavobacteriaceae bacterium, assembly GCA_029238125.1. GTDB lineage: Bacteria > Bacteroidota > Bacteroidia > Flavobacteriales > Flavobacteriaceae > UBA724. Next base: position 51,199 of record JAQWGQ010000003.1, read on the forward strand.
GAATTTCGATTTCTAATTGATAGGTTGGATTCGCCCAAGACCAATCACCTAACGCAGTGACTTTTTGATCCAAAAACGTTTTTCCCCCTCGCATCATACGCAAAGGGATATAGTAATAATCAGAAGACCCATCAATAGTTTCCACATATACTTCAACAGGCATCGGCAGATTACCAATACGCTCTAAAGTAATATTCGTTTTTTGGTTTTTCTCTTCAACTTGCTGAATACCATAATCAATAGTACTTGTTGTGCGAACCCAGTCATTGAGATACCATTCAAGTTGCATTCCAGAAACCTTTTCCGCAATACGCTTAAAATCGTTTGGTGTAGGATGACTAAACTTAAACACCTCATAATATCTTTTTATCGTTTTCTTGAGGTTGTCTGCACCAATAATATACCCAAGTTGAGCGAGGAAAACAGCACCTTTAGAATAGCTAGCAATCCCATAGGCAAAGTTATATTGAAACCGATCAGCGTGTGTTGTTAAGGGTTCCTCAACACCAGAATTCACAAGCTGATAATAGCGATTATAAAAACTGGAATATGGATCTTCTGTTCCCAAGATAGCAGACTCACAAAGCATATCATAAAAAGATGTAAAACCCTCATCCATCCAAGCGTATTTTGCCTCATTGGTTCCCAATAAATGATGAAACCAACTATGCGCCAATTCATGTGCTGTCACCCCAAACAAGCTTTTATACTCACGCTCCCCAGTGATGAGTGTGCACATGGGATATTCCATCCCACCATCACCACCTTGAATAACAGAGTATTGTTTGTAGGGGTATGTACCGATATTTTCATTAAAAAAAGCCAGCATTTTAGCGGTATCTCCTTGGAGTTGTTTCCAGTTTTCCAGAATATCGGGGTTGTTGAGGTAGAAGAAGTGCAGCTCTACACCATTTGGACCCAAAATCATATCGTGAACAAAATCAGGATCTGCAGCCCAAGCAAAATCATGAACCATTGGTGCAACAAAATGCCATGTCAAGGTTTTTGACTTTGATTTCTTTGTTTTTACCGCATATCCATGGCCGATTTCTTCTGGGTTTTGAAGGTAGCCAGTACCACCAATAATGTAGTCACGGTCAATTGTGATGGAGACGTCAAAATCACCCCAAACGCCATGAAATTCACGCCCAACGTACGGATTGGGGTGCCAACCGTCTTTATCATACTCAACCAACTTTGGATACCATTGTGTCATTGAAAGATCAACCCCCTCCTTATTGTTCCGCCCGCTACGGCGAACCTGTACAGGAACTTGACCCTCAAAAATCATATTCAAAACAGTTGAACCCCCAGGAAGTAAAGGCGTAGCCAACTCAACAACTAAAATGGTTTCTTCTTCCTCATAAGCAACGGCCAATCCATCTTGCTCAAGACCACTCACATGTAAGAAACCAATTTCGTCATCGTTGAGTTTACTGATTCTGTCCCCAACCCGCGGATCGGGGTCTTTGATGGTTCTGGAGCGTATGTCCATATCACTCCCTGGCTGAAAAGCATTGAAATACAAGTGGTAAAAAACTTGAGATAGGGTGTCGGGTGAGTGGTTGGTATAGGTGAGTTGTTGTGTTCCGCTATATCGAAATGTTTCCACATCCATGTGGATGTCCATCACATAATCGATTTCCTGTTGCCAATACCCTTCATAGGGAGATTGCGCAAACGCAAACGCGCAAAAAAGTAAAATAAGATGTTTCATAATAAGATTCAAGTTAAATAAATTCATTCCATTGGTGGCTCGACTGTAAGCGCACACCCTTTTCTGTTTGATGAACCCGCACCAAAGGGGTGTTTGGATCATGTTCCAAAAAAAGTAAATAGTTGTGTTTTGCTGCAAGATCTAAAAAAGCAGACTTTTCGACAAGCGTTTGTAGCGGACGCACATCATATCCCATGACATAAGGCAGTGGAATATGACCAACAGTAGGGATAAGGTCTCCCATAAAGACAAGTTTTTCCCCTTTCCAATCCATCATCGGCAACATTTGTTTTTCCGTATGCCCATCTACAAAAAGAAGGTCTAGGCCTAAAGGGTTGTCTTTGCCTTTTTCGATAAAGCGCAAACGACCAGACTCTTGAATCGGATTTAGGTTGTCCTTCAAAAAGGACGCTTTTTCACGAGGGTTGGGCTGGGTGGCCCATTGCCAATGCGACTCATTTGACCAATAATCCGCATTTGGAAACACAGGAACAAAAGAAGTACGGTCAGCATTCCACGCAAAACACCCCCCACAATGATCGAAATGTAAATGGGTTAGCAAGACATCCGTAACATCATTTGGATGAAAACCAGCACTTATGACAGAATCGACAAGGTTATCATTTCCCCAAGGTTTGTAGTGGCTAAAAAAACGCTCGCTTTGTTTGTCGCCCATTCCCGTATCCACTAAAACCAATCGATCGCCAGACTCAATCAACAAACACCTCGCACATAGATCAATCTGGTTGTCTTTGTCTGCAGGGTTGGTGCGCTGCCAGATCGACTTTGGCACAACACCAAACATCGCGCCACCATCAAGCTTGAAACGACCAGCAACGATTGGGAATAGGTTCATGCTAATCTCTTATGGTTAATCGCAAAACGGAACAAACAGAGTTTTTGACAAAACGATCCGATTTTAGGCCAAGCAAAACATTGTACCAAGCACTTTTTTCCTGCGATCCGATAATGAGTAAATCATAACTGGCAGAGACTTCAGAAATCACACCAACCACATCGTTGCTCTTTATGACCAAACTGTTTTCCTCACGAGACAAACCCTTCAACAAACGGTTGTTGCTGTCATGAAGTTTTGACACGACACTTTTTTTAGAATCCTTGCCAATAACATTCAACAAGGTCAAGCTCGCGCCGTAATATTTACAAATGTTATCGGTGACCTGGATAAACTTATTTCCCCCTCGCCCAGGACGTACAGCCAGCACAACCTTTGAAATATTTCTTACCCCATTGTCTTTAAATAACGCGAGGTTGGCATTGATGTTTTTAATGACCCACCCAACCGGGTTTCGAACCAATAGACCAGTGTTCTCACGCCCCCCCCAACCCATCACCAACCACTCACATTTTTGTACAGAGGTGATGTTTTTGATGGTGTTAACCACATCATGTGTGGGTAGACTTTCAAAAGTAACTTTTGTGTTTTTAGACTCGCGAAGAGATAAAATACGTCTTTTGACAGATTCATCTTTGGGACTGATCAGATTCACATCTTCCAAAAACGTTTGGTCAGGCGCTTCTATGATGTTGATCGCATTCACACTGTCTTTAGGGTTGATCGAAGAAGCTACTTCAACGATCATTTCGGGAGAGGTTTCGTCACCGAGCAAAGGAACAACGATTTGAGAATCGGAGCTGTATATTCCCTCGACAACCTCCTCTTGATCTAGCTCAGCGGAAGACGACCCTCCGCGACGACCACGAAACAGAAAAGAAAAGATACCGTAATTTGACAACAACCCACTTCGGTTGGTTTTTCGTCCGTAAGCTAAAAACACAAAGAAACCAATGACAAATACTGCCAAAACAGATAATAAGGCCTCAACCCCAAGAAAAACCAACAAGAACAAACCGCTTAAAATCCCAAAAATTTGTACAAAAGGATATAAAGGTGATTTGTATTTTGGCCGATACCATTGTGCGTTGGTTTCTCTAAATACAATCACCGCAAGGTTGACTGAAATAAACATTACCACCTTAAAGGCACTGGCGAGCTTGGCGATTTTCACAACATCCAAAAAGATGATGGCCAAAGCAATTGCAAGAGCAGTGACGATAATCGAAAAAACAGGAGTCAAATATTGTTTGCTGATTAAAGTAAAAACTTTAGGTAAAGCCCCGTCGCGCGCCATAGCAAAAGGAAAACGTGAAGAGGCAAGTAAACCCGAATTGGCCATGGAGAGCAGTGTCATTACCCCCACAACTCCAGCGATGTATCCTGCAATGGGACCACCAATTTCGGCGGCGGCGGTATAGATTGGTCGGATGTCGGTAGATAGGGCAGCTCCGTCGACAAAACGCACAAGCACCATCGACACACAAACATAGACAGCCATAATAAGCAGCAATGAAATAATCATGGTTCGTGGAAGATTTTTTTCGGGCTGAGAAATCTCACCAGCAATGGCAGCGATTTTGGTTACTCCCGCATAGGAGATATATAAAAAGGCAACCCCACCAAAAAAACCAAGGGAACCATCAGACAAAAACGCTGTTGGCGGAACGACACTTACACTGTTAAATCCAAGCGCAATCAACACAACCAAAGAGGTGACGCTAATACCAACAATAGCGAGTTGGGCGTTTCCTACTTTTTTAATTCCAAATAGATTGAGCACCAAAACCAAAAGCAGGGAGACAATCGCCACGATGGTGGTATAGAACGAATCCAATTCGACCAAGACATACAAATAAGCACTTAACCCCACCAAAGAAAAAGCACTTTTGAGCAATAAGGACAACCAGAGACCAATTCCCGAAACCACACCAAAAAGCGGGCCAAACGCCCGATCGATATACACATAGGTTCCCCCTGATTTGGGCATGGCGGTTGCCAATTCTGATTTGGACAATACAGCGGGGATAATGCAAATTCCAGCGACCAAAAACGCCAAGGAGACAGAAGGCCCCGTGATGCCAAAGGCCACACCCGGCAACACAAAAATCCCACTGAGCATACCGCCGATGCTGATCGCGATGGCAGAAGGCAAACTCAATGTGCGAACAAGAGTTGTCTTACTTTTCATTTCATTTGAAAAGTACTAAATAAATTTACGAAACAAAAGAGGTTAGGAAAATAAAGACTAATCGTTCAACTTCAACACCGCCATAAAGGCTTGTTGCGGGATTTCGACATTACCGACTTGGCGCATTTTCTTTTTCCCTTTTTTCTGCTTTTCAAGGAGTTTTCGCTTTCGGGTAATATCTCCACCATAACATTTGGCGGTAACATCTTTCCGAACCGCTTTGATGGTTTCGCGCGAAATGATTTTTGCACCAATTGCTGCTTGAATCGGAATATCAAACTGCTGCCTTGGGATCAGCTCTTTGAGCTTTTCACACATTTTTTTTCCAAGAGTATGTGCGCTGTCGGTATGTACCAAAGCCGACAGGGCATCAACGGGACTGGCGTTGAGTAAAATATCTACCTTCACCAACTTGGACGTACGCAACCCGATTGGGCTATAATCAAAAGAGGCATACCCACGAGAAACGGACTTGAGGCGATCATAGAAATCAAATACAATTTCTGCCAAGGGCATTTCAAAGGACAGCTCTACACGTTCAGGTGTGAGATAGGTTTGATTCGTGATTTGCCCACGTTTTTCAATACATAGACTCATCACATTCCCGACATAGTCGGCTTTGGTGATGATCGACGCCTTGATAAAAGGCTCTTCCACATGATTGAGAATTGATGGGTCGGGAAGATCTGTAGGATTGTTGACCAGCACGATTTCATCAGGATTCTTTTTGGTATAAGCGTGGTAGGACACGTTGGGAACCGTCGTAATTACCGACATATCAAACTCTCGTTCTAGTCGCTCCTGAATGATCTCTAGGTGCAACATTCCCAAAAACCCACAACGAAACCCAAACCCAAGCGCAGCAGAGCTCTCTGGCTGAAAGACCAAGGAGGCGTCGTTGAGCTGCAGCTTTTCCATGGAGTTTCTGAGCTCTTCATATTCTTCGGTGTCAACAGGATAAATTCCCGCAAAAACCATGGGCTTGACCTCTTCAAAACCATCAATCGGGGAGTCTGTGGGGCTTGCAGCCAAGGTAACCGTATCTCCAACCTGGACCTCTTTGGCTTCTTTAATCCCTGTGATCAAGTAGCCCACATCACCCGTTTCTACATGTTTTCGCGGTTCTTGTTTGAGCTTGAGCGCACCGACTTCATCGGCGTTGTACTCTTTTCCAGTAGCAATAAATTTGATCCGGTCCCCTTTGGTAATTTGACCGTTCATAACTCGGAAATAGGTTTCTACCCCCCGAAACGGATTGTAAACGGAGTCAAAAATAAGGGCCTGCAAGGGGGCGTGATTATCCCCTTCAGGAGAAGGAATTCGTGCCACGATGGCTTCCAAAATCGATTCGATACCAAGACCTGTTTTTGCAGAGCAGTGAATCACCTCTTCTGCCTGACAACCCAACAAATCAACAATATCGTCGGTAACCTCTTCAGGGTTTGCAGAAGGCAAATCGACTTTGTTGAGAACAGGAATGATTTCCAAGTCGTTTTCCAAAGCCAAATACAAATTGGAAATGGTTTGTGCCTGGATACTCTGTGCGGCATCAACCACCAATAGCGCACCCTCACAAGCAGCAATCGAGCGGGAGACTTCATAAGAAAAGTCCACATGCCCAGGCGTATCGATCAGGTTAAACACATAATCTTGACCGTCGAGCGTATAGTTCATCTGAATCGCATGGGACTTGATTGTGATTCCACGCTCACGCTCCAAATCCATATTATCGAGAAGTTGATCTTGCTTTTCTCGTTCAGTAACCGCACCAGTTGCATCGAGCAAACGGTCAGCCAAGGTGCTTTTACCATGATCGATATGGGCAATGATGCAAAAATTCCGAATGTGTTTCATCAACGAATCAAAAGGACAACAAAGATACTTAATTGCACCCTGTAAATGCGAATAA
>JAQWGQ010000011.1 GCA_029238125.1 Flavobacteriaceae bacterium
CAATGGCAAATCCCCAACATTTGCCAAGCGTTTGCGACAATGGTTGGAAAACTTCTTACCAGAACAAATCGATGATATTCTCAATAAGTTATACATTTACCGCTCGCAAATCAAAGGGGATTTTGAGCAAAAAGTTGAAGCAATGAATAAAGTAACTGAAAATCTAATCGAAGAGCATGATTAAAACAGATATCGTTATTATCGGTGCAGGTCCTGTGGGTTTATTTGCCGTATTTGAGGCGGGCTTAATGAAACTTCACTGTCATCTTATCGATGCCATTCCCCAAGCTGGAGGTCAGCTTTCAGAGATTTATCCCAAAAAGCCAATCTATGATATTCCGGGATACCCCACTGTTTTAGCGGGTGAATTGGTCGATAAATTGATGGAACAAGCTGCGCCTTTTAAACCTGGATTTACGCTTGGTGAGCGTGCAGAAGCCATAGATAAATTGCCAAATGGAAACTTTGTTGTCACAACAAGTCAAGGCACAAAACACGAAGCCCCTGTCGTCATGATTGCGGGTGGACTGGGAAGTTTTGAGCCCCGCAAACCCATCATTGAAAACCTATCAAATTTTGAACAAAACGGAGTAAACTATATCGTCAAGGATCCGGATCAGTACCAAGGGAAAGAAATGGTTATATCTGGAGGTGGAGATTCGGCACTGGATTGGGCGGTCTATTTTGCTGAAAAAAATGGCTTTGTTCATCTTGTTCATCGATCAGATCGATTTCGAGCACATAAAGACTCTGTATCGAAAGCGTTTGCACTCGAGGAACAGGGCAAACTAAAGCTCTATACGTTTTCGGAAGTGAAGCAATTGGAGGGCAAACAACAACTCGAAAAAGTAATTCTCGAAACCAAAGACGGAACAGTACCAATTGAAACGGCATTGTGGTTTCCGCTTTTTGGATTATCCCCCAAACTCGGTCCGGTTGCTGACTGGGGACTGGAAATTGAAAAAAACGCCATCCTCGTTGATACGTTTGACTATCAAACCAACCGCTCAGGTGTTTTTGCGATTGGGGATGTGAACACCTACCCCGGAAAATTGAAACTGATTTTGTGTGGTTTTCACGAAGCGACACTCGCTGTTCAATCCGCTTATAAACGCATCAACCCCGATAAAAAATTTACCCTAAAGTACACCACCGTTCAAGGGGTGCAGGGCTTTGATTAATTTCATTTTTCTACACATTGAGTGAGATCAACATAACCGTTATTGACCGTGAAGGAGTTTCACACAAACTCGTCGCCCCTACAGATATGAATATGAATTTGATGGAGGTTTGCAAAAGCTACGATCTACCTGTCGAAGGGGTGTGTGGCGGTATGGCAATGTGTGCATCTTGTCAGGTGTACATCCTCACAGACAAGCATTTTGGGGAACGAAATGATGATGAAGAAGCTATGCTTGATGAGGCATATCACGTCAAATCGAATTCGCGGTTGGGATGTCAAATCCCCATCTCTACTGAACTGGAGGGCGCAGAATTTGAACTTGCCCCAGAAGAGTCTTAACTCTTCGCCAGAAAAGCTTCGATTCGCTTTCGCGTGTTTTCTCGGATATCTTTCCAGAAAATCGTAATATCTGCAAAGTGATAATCTTTGACAAACGACAACCAAAATCGTTTTGGAACCTTTGGTGTTCTCGTCCATACCATGCCGTCGATTAGTTCAATAGAAAGACTATTGGGGTAGATCATACCATCATAATAAGCAAGGCCTTTGTGTTGCTTATAGCTGGCACTTTTTTGATCGTCCCAAGTAATGGGGTTGGTCGATAGACTCCCTTTATACCACTGTTCATAATCATCTGGCAAATGGTTTCTCTTATAGGTATTCCATGTAACAAATCCTCCAGTTTCGGTAGGACTTGTCATAAAAGGTATATTTTGAAAATATTCCGATTTAATGGCAATCCCAACCAAATAGGCAGCAACCAACTGTTTTTGCAGAGGTTGATCCTCAAAAAAATCTTTTAGCAATTGACCCGCATGTAGGGTGCCTTGACTGTGCGACACAAGAACAATAGGGCGACCGTTGTTTTCATGTTTTAAATAGTGCTTAAACGCTGCCTTAACGTCTTCGTATGCAGTTCGTAGTGCATCATCCCCACCTACTGGTTTAAACTGCTCCTGAAAAGAGCGAATATGCGCATCGCGATAAAAGGGAGCAAATGTTCGGCCAAGCCCATACCATGCAGAGCATTGGTATTTTATCGCTGTGTTTAAAGTAGCTTGACGGTATGTTTCATCGCTTACATTACCATTCCATTCGCTGTTTTTTCTGCTTGTGGTAATGGTTGGGTGGATATAAAAAACATCAACATCATATGGGCTGTTTTCTGTTTTCACAAAATCGAGCTGTGAAGGCGTGTTTTGTGGATGAACCGCCCAATTGTCCAAGTCCATATAATCTAAAGGAGTGGATATTGGCTTGTAAACAGAGCTCAAATAACGCTTTGAACACGACTGAAGCAAAAATATAGAAATGAGCAAGACCAGGGAGTTTACTTTCTTTTTCATATGACAAATATCAATAAATTAAATATATTGCTGAAAATTCATCGACAATGAGAGCTCACTTTAGTTTACAACTTTCCATTTACATCTCTATTTTAATTTCATTTACGTCCTGTTCAGAGAGCACTACAATCCTAGTTGAAGCAGAACCAAAAAGCGATTCAAACGTTTCTGGTACGATCACGTTTTCAGAAATGGACGAAGTTGTGGTTATGAAGGCAACGTTTTCAGGGCTTACCCCCGGCCTACACGCCATTCACCTCCACGAACTTGCTGATTGCTCATCTGCCGATGGAAAATCGACAGGAGGGCATTGGAATCCGACTTTTGAACCACATGGTGCATGGGGAAGTGAAACGGGCTATCACAAAGGGGATATCGGAAACTTTGAGGCAGATCAAAAAGGCGATGCTATCATTACTTTCGAAACAGATCAATGGTGTATCGGTTGTGATGACGAGACAAAAAACATCATCGGAAAAGCGGTCATTGTACACCAAGGGCAAGACGACTTGGTCTCCCAACCATCAGGTGCAGCAGGGACTCGGGTGAGTTGTGCTGGGGTAATTCAGTAATTTATGACCACTCGCGTTTTTTGTTTGCAGATTCATAGGCGTGCAATTCTTGTTCTGGGATAACCTTTAGCATAGAAGGGTGCTGTTCGATAGCAAACTGAAGTTTCTCTACGATCTCCTCTATGCTTTCGTTGTCATAGTTGATGTCAAGTGGTTTTTTGATTTCCATCGATTGTAAAATCCCTCTTTTTTTAATAAAAATCCCTTTTTTGTCAAAGGAGCGTCTAAAGCCATCAATTACGATGGGAACAACGATCGGCTTATAGGTCTTGATGATGTGGGCTGTCCCCCTTCGAATGGGTTTAAAAGGAGTGGTCGTTCCCTGTGGGAACGTAATGACCCAGCCATCATCTAGTGCCGTACCGATTTTAGAAATATCTCCCAATTTAACCTGTCGATTTACGTCTTTTCCTTTAGATCGCCATGTTCGCTCTATCGAAATCGACCCAGCATAAGCAAGAATTCTTGGAAGTAAACCAGATCGCATGGTTTCCTTAGCGGCTACAAAATAGATGTTTAGTTTTGGCTTCCATAAATACCCCAAGTTCTTCAGGGTGTCTTGCCTTCCAGATAAACTGGCGTTAAACACATGAAACATCGCTACAACATCTGCAAAATAGGTCTGATGGTTGGAAACAAAAAGGACTTTACAATCAGGGAGGTTGACGATGTTTTCGGATCCCTCTATTTGCAGTTCATTAAAGCCCCGATACCTTCTATGACTAATCACCCCAAAAACACGAATAAGCCATGTTTTCAGTATATCGTAATGACCAAAAGGGTTTCTTTTAAACACCTATACAATTTTTGTCAAATGTACTAAGGATTTAGCTTAGGGCTTGAGATATAATTGACTTTATTTCAGCAAGCATCATGGCAGTCGCACCCCATACGATATTATTAGACAAGGTATAAATGGGTGTTTTATTTCCATTGTTCTCCAGCTGATCCGTAAAACTCTTTTTGATATTGATAAATTCAGCCAGAGAAACAGAAATCACTTCTTTCACCTCATCTTGATCGATATTTAGTTCAGTTTGACGAGTTGAATACGCCAAAAAACAATCGACCCAAAAATGACTTGGAGGAATATACAAGGGAGTGATTGCCCGAATTCGGCTAACTTGTGTAGTAGAAATCCCCAGTTCCTCCCATAGTTCTCGTTTCGCAGCATCCCATGGCGTTTGATCTGCGGAATCAATTTGACCACCTGGAAAACCAACCTGATTGGAGTGAACGCCTGGATAAGAAGATCTTCTTATCAAATAAAAACAAGTTTCGCCATGCATCCCCTCATAAAAAAGGCAAATAACAGCCGCTTTTTTGGGGTTTATGATCGACTTTTCAAGCAATTGCTTTCGTATCGCTGGAGCCATGGTAAGTTGTTCGGACAAGCCCGGTAAACGCAATTCTTGTATTTTTGGCACGAATTCTAGAAAAGAATGAAACTGCATAATAAAACCATTGTTTTTTGTCTTGGCTTGTCTTTATTGAGTTGTGTTTCCAAGCCAACTGCCAAGCCGACTCCGTCTACTTCGACAATTGAGCGCAAAAATACCAATATCACTGAAGTGAAGCCCAAAAAAGAAGATTTTGTTTTGACGGATGACAATGCCATTCCGTTTTTTTTCGAATATGCAAAGCAGAATCCCCAAAAACGAGTGCAAGTTGAAACCGATTACGGAAACTTTGTTATCGAGCTCAGTGAGAAAACGCCCTATCACAGAGCAAACTTTATTTATTTGGCAAAAGCTAATTACTTTGATGGGACTTTTTTTCATCGTGTTGTTCCTAATTTTATCATTCAAGGTGGAAATTCTGATCAAACGAGCACATCAAAGAAAAGACGACGAATTGGCAAATACCTGCTCCCACCAGATACCCGAAATGGGCTGCAGCATCACAGAGGTGCAGTCTCAATGCCGAGTAGTGAAATTGAAACCCTCATCGCCTCGCCTCCCCTTACGAGTTTTTTATTGTACATCAAACACCCGGTGCTTATCATCTGGACAGAAAGTACACGGTATTTGGATATGTTGTTGAAGGGATGGAGGTCGTCGATAAAATCAATCGTGTTCCGATTGATAAACGAGAATGGCCAATTGACAATGTCCGTATGAAAGTCCGCGTGCTTGATTGAGCATAAAGCAGTAATCAAATGATATAAGAGCAAAGTGTCACGAAAATTATCGCGACTTGCTTTTGACAGACCAATGAAATTGAAAGCGACTAACTTCATCCCCATTCTCGTCAATTCCAATGCTTGTAAACCAATGGCGTTGGCCATCACCTGACGAAATGGCTTTATCGATCAAATCCTTTGCATCTTGTCCTTCAACACAAGAAAAACGAATTTTACCCTTTGCCTTTTTAGAAAAACTGGCCTTGGTTTCAACAAGCAACATAGAGACTGAACTTTTTCGTGTTTCAATTTCACGCATGAGCAATATCCCACTGGTCAGCTCGGCAGCCATGCCTTGTACTGCCCAAAACATCGATCGAAACGGATTTTGATTGATCCATTTGAGTTTGACAGACGCCTCCACTCCGTCGGTATTGATATTGGTAATTCTAATCCCACTGAAATAAACAAGTGGTAATTTTAAAAGAGTAAAATATCGAATCGATCGTTTTGTGATTTTCATATTCAAAGATAAAAGTTTATTTTTTTAGTACTTTGTTATACATATTACCTTTTAATACCCTATCTTTGCATAATGCAGTTAGAAAATACAAAAGCGCAATTGCGAAAAGGAGTTTTAGAACTCTGCATTCTTTCCATATTAGCCAAAGAGAGGAAATATGCCTCTGAAATCTTATCCCATTTAAAAGATGCTAAGCTAATCGTTGTGGAAGGTACCCTCTACCCTTTGTTGACACGTTTGCGTTCTGCAAATTATTTGACTTACCAATGGGAGGAGTCAAAGACTGGGCCGCCGAGAAAGTATTATTCCATTACAGAAGAAGGCAAGCACTTTTTATCTGAACTCGCTGGCAGCTGGAATGAACTCCAACACGCTGTAAAACAAATCACGAATCCCAAAAAATAAATCTTATGAATACAACCGTTAATGTCAATCTTGCTGGTCAGCATTTCTATTTTGACCAAGCCGCCAAAGTCAAACTTGAAGTTTACTTTGAAGAAATCAAATCATATTTTACCGATGAGTCCTTGTTACAGGAGTTGATGACCGACGTTGAAGCACGGATTGCCGAATTGCTCGATGATATCATTGTCGATTCCCAACAAGTTGTCACCATACAACATATCGAAAAAGTGATGGAAATCATGGGCGAAGCCAACAGCTTTAAAATCGATGATGACAAAGCCCAAAACAAAACCGAAACCAAAGCTGTGCGAAAATTATTTCGCGATCCAGATGATCGTTTTCTTGGTGGTGTTGCCTCTGGGGTGTCACACTACTTCGGTTTGCAAGTAAGGTGGGTCCGTTTGATCTGGTTACTGCTTGGGCTTTTTTCTTGGGGTGGGTTTTCAATCCTGTATATCGCATTGTGGATTTTTGTGCCTTTAGCCAAAACAACATCGGAGAAGTTTATGATGAAAGGACAAGCAATCAACTTATCAAATCTGGAAAAAAAAATTAAAGAAGAGTTTGAAGAAGTTGCCGATCAAATCAAAAATGCCGATTATCAAAAAGCCAAACGTAAAATCAAATCAAAAACAGCACGGTTTTTCAATGCGGTAGCAGAAATTCTGATTTCTATCTTCCACTTGCTTCTCAAGTTTCTTGGAATTGTCATGGTCATTGCTGCTGGAATTAGTCTCTTTGTCATCTTTACGCTGATGTTTAGCATTGGCCTCTATGAGGTTTTTGATATTGCTTTGGGTTCACCCTATTGGCCACCTATTGACTTCATTCATACGGGGGTATCGATATGGCAAACTGTATTTATTGGTTTGGTTTTAGTAGCTATTCCGATAATTTATGTGTTTTTAATCGGTCGATTTTTTATCACAAAAACCTCAATTGGAGGAACAGCAACCCATCTTATCTTGTTGGGTGTTTGGTGGTTTGCAGTCTTGTTGAGTATTTTTTTAGGATTTCGCTTTGCCGATGGAACGGTCAACTTTCTATAGTCGCCAAATAGCGTTCGGCATCTAGGGCAGCCATACAACCTGTACCAGCGGCAGTCACCGCCTGTCGATATTCTTTGTCTTGCACATCACCAGATGCAAAAACACCAGGACGGTTTGTCTTTGTCGATTTCCCTTCTGTAATCAAATACCCCGCATCATCCATGTCGAGTTGATCCTTGAAAATATCGGTGTTTGGTTTATGACCAATGGCAATGAATAAACCAGTGATCGAAATCTCATCTTTTTCCCCTGTTTGGTTATTGACAATACGAAGGCCCTCGACCACTTGATCGCCAAGAACTTCATCAATTTCACTGTTGTACCGCAAATCAATGTTCTTTTTGGCGGTTACACGGTGCTGCATAGCTTTGGATGCACGCATATGGTCTTTTCGCACCAGCATGGTGACCTTTTTACAAATATTCGCCAAATAGGTCGCCTCTTCAGCTGCGGTATCTCCCCCACCAACAATCGCAACCTCTTGCCCTTTGTAAAAAAATCCATCACAAACCGCACAGGCAGAAACACCGCCTCCGCGAAGGCGCTGCTCACTTGGCAGCCCGAGATACTTGGCCGACGCTCCTGTGGCGATAATAATGGTTTTGGGCTCCAACACCTTGTCGTTATCGATTGTAACTTTATGTGTACCACCAACTTCATTTGACAATTCCACAGCAGTGGCCATTCCGATATGGACTTCCGTTCCAAAACGCTCTGCTTGTTTTTGCAGATCAACCATCATGGCTGGACCATCAACACCCTCGGGATAACCTGGAAAGTTATCAACTTCTGTTGTTGTGGTAAGCTGTCCTCCAGGTTCCATTCCTGTATAAAGGACAGGTTGCAAATCAGCTCTTGCAGCGTAAATCGCTGCTGTGTATCCAGCTGGTCCTGACCCGATGATTAGGGTTTTTAGGGGTGTACCTTCTTGACTCATTTGTATGGATTATTTTTTTCAAAATTATGGCATAGAAATACAGTGCGCCAACAAACATATAAAAAGTTATAAGCAATTTTATACGCATAATAAATCATGTTTTTCTAAACAATAATCTCAACATTAACAGTATTAGTTCGTATTTTTTTAAGTTTGTATGTCATTTAATGAATGAAGCAATAACTCATAAACTACTATATGCGACAAGGAATTGTTTATTTTCCAAACTCTAGGAACAGAGGAGATGACATACAGTCTTATGCAGCATCACTATTAACTGAGAATGCTGTGTTATGTGATCGAGAACATCTAAACGACATAAAGACACCTACAAAACTTCTTTGCAATGGATGGTTTATGGATAATGGGGAGAATTGGCCTCCAAGTCGCAATGTAAATCCGCTCTTTCTGTCTTTTCATATTTCAACTAAGTCTCAAAGTGAATTGACAAGTCCTACCTCTATTTCTTATTACAAGCAGCATCAACCGATAGGTTGCCGTGACACCCATACGCTAAAGCTCTTACAAAAACATAACGTTGCGTCTTTTTTGTCTGGCTGCTTGACACTAACTTTACCTAAATACACAGGACAACGAGGTGATGATATTTTATTTGTCGATGTGATGCGGACTAATTATACATCCTCATTTCGGAAAGCAGTAGTCAATCGAATGATTCCAAAAAAATATAAAGACAAAATTGAATTTGTCACACATTTTTCTGAAACAATGAAGTCACAAAGTTCTGATGAACGGATGGAAGAAGTAAAACTTTTATTAGATCGATACAAAAAGGCAAAGGTGGTTTTTACTTCACTGATTCACTGCGCATTACCATGTATTGCCCTAGGCACTCCTGTGGTTTTTATTGATGCAGGATTTCAAAAGAAAAGAGATCGTTTTGGTGGAGTCACAGATTTG
The DNA here is from genome assembly GCA_029238125.1 of Flavobacteriaceae bacterium. Taxonomy (GTDB): domain Bacteria; phylum Bacteroidota; class Bacteroidia; order Flavobacteriales; family Flavobacteriaceae; genus UBA724. The sequence goes on from JAQWGQ010000011.1 coordinate 9,059, forward strand.
TTTACTTCCCTCCTTCATGTTGATTTGCCTTTTGGGAAACGATCTTTCCTACACAAATTAGCACGTATTACTTACTTTTATCGTTTGTTTTTACATACTATTAATCCGATAGATGAGTCATTATTTCAACTTGCGCAAACAAAAACTGCACATGTTAAAATGGCAACTCGTCTCAAGGAAGGTTTTTCTAATTTCTTCTCTTAACACTCGTTTGTGCTTTCAGTCGTCATATGCACATACAACCGGGATCAAATCCTTAAAATTTGTTTAGAAACAATTGTAAAATATTTTCCAACAAACTTTACTGCTGAGTTGATTGTCGTCAATAATAACTCTACGGACTCGACTTCACAAACGTTAACTGATTTTGTAAAAAAATACTCTTGGTGTAGTGTTGTCAACGAACCAAAACAAGGATTGAGTCAGGCGAGAAATACCGGATTTCAATCTGCATCTTATTCTTGGATTTTATACCTTGATGATGATGCAAAAGTTGATCAGAATTTGTTTAATCGTGTACAAGAACATATCAAATCGGAGACTTATCATTGTATAGGTGGACTGTACTTGCCCTGGTACATGAATGAAAAACCAAAATGGTTTAGGGATAATTGGGCAAGTAATCGACTGGCTTATAACAGTCTTCAACCAATGCGGACTGGAGAGTTTGCGAGTGGCGGTGTCTTTTTAGTTCATAAAAATCTACTCATAAAACATAAAGGATTTCGAACAAGTTATGGAATGTATGGTACCCATTTGGGATATGGTGAGGAAACGGATATGCAACGCCGTATTCGAAAATCTGGTCATGAAGTCGCTTATGATCCAGAAATGATTATTTACCATCTTGTTCCCCCACATAAAATGACGGTCTCATGGCAGCTAAACTCTTCATTTCAAATGGGCAAAACATTTTTAAAAACAGCTGGATATCCTGATAATATTTTTAGTGGTTTATTAGCATTTATAATAGGGGTTCTTCAACTCCTTGTGTTTAGTATAGTTTGTTTTCCAAAATTGTTTTCAACAGATTACTTCATTCAAAATTATACAATCGGTGTGCTTCGGAAACCATTAAAATGGTTTGGTGCTTTTCATGCAACGATGGCTTTCCGTAAACGACCAGCATCTTGATTTAAAGTTTGCGTAGAGTCAAACATCTCAAATTACAATCAAAAACAAAAGTATTTTAGGTTTGTTTATGCCACTTTAACTTTTATATTTGCAAACCTATTTTCGGGGTGTATCGTAGCCCGGTCATCGCGCCTGCTTTGGGAGCAGGAGGTCGCAGGTTCGAATCCTGCCACCCCGACAACAATTGATCCTTACGGGATGTGGCGCAGCCTGGTAGCGCACACGCATGGGGTGCGTGGGGTCGCAGGTTCAAATCCTGTCATCCCGAC
>JAQWGQ010000017.1 GCA_029238125.1 Flavobacteriaceae bacterium
AGCTAGGACTGACAATTTTTTTTGTTAATTGATTTAAAAACTTAGATTTAAAATTTAAATAATTATCTAATTTTTTAATTGAAACTTCTTATATATAAGAAAAATCTTATATATAATATTACCATTTCTTACAAACAAAAATAATAAAACCTATCTCTTATATTAAAGTGATAACTAGTTCACTTTTTGCTGACGTTATACATGAGTAAAAAGCTATTTTAAAACCAGCTTGCGAATCATTTTACCTTTATTTTTTGATATGATTTCAACAAAATAAAGTCCTTTAGTTATGTTGCTTAAATCAATCCCTTTCTTTGAATGCTCTATGAAGAAGTTTTTGTCGTAAACTTGTTTACCGTCAATGGAATAAATTTTGACGCTTTCAAGTTGATAAAGTCCCTTTGTATCAATGATAAATCGTCCAGTTGTTGGGTTGGGATAAATGGCAATGTCTAGGTCGATATCATTTTCTGTGTGCAAAGAAACTCCATCGATGATAAAATCGTCAATGATCGCCCCCTCTTCATTCACATATGCATCTGCAATCAAATGAAAACGGAAGATGACGTTTTCTGAAAGCATGCTTTGATTTACGCTATAAGTGTATTCTTTGAGTTCAGAATCAAAACCATTATAACTATCTATGGTTGACCAGTTTAGGCCACTATCAGTTGAATACTGAAAATTGAGATAGTCATAACTGGTTTCTAACTCATATGCTAGGTAGAAACGAATCGTACCACTTCCCAATCCGCTTAAATCAAAACAAGGAGACACCAAACTGGAGGTGGCGTCATTGGGGTGATTTCCATCCAAATTTGTCCCATAGACAGCAGTTCCTGAATTTACTTGATTGAGAGAGGTGCCAGCAGGAGTACCTTTTTCCCAAACGGGATCCCCGACAGTTAGCCAATCATTTTCTTCGCTTTCAAAAACATATCTAAAATTGTTTTGCCCAACAAGGTTGGGAGGATCGTTAACCACAAAAACTATATTTACCAAATTGTTGGCAGTCAAGGTCTCACTGGGATGTGTAAGATCGACAGTGATTGTGTTCTGACCAGCTTCTAATACTTTTGGAATTTCGAATGGGACAACTTTCAGTTCACCTGGGGCGATATTGCCTGTCCAATTGCTTGTTCCTTCTGAAAGGTCGTTTAAGATCATTTCATAAGAAAAAGAAGCAATGGCAGAAGTACCATTATTATAGACTTCAAAATTGGCAGTTAGGATATTATCACATCTGTAATCAGATTCAATTTCTGTATTAATTCGAATTAAATCTATGTCAATACTTGGACGGGTTATTGTTGGAATTGGCGTTTGCCATATACCTCGTCCATAGGTAGATACAGTTAGTATATTATCGTATGGGTTGATTTCCATATCAGAGACTTTGACATTCGGTAAATCACTAGAAATAGATTCCCATACTCTTTGATTAGGGGTGTCATCTATAGTGTAAATGAGATCATCATCTGTATAGTACACACCTAGCAAAGTTCCAATGTACAGAGAATTGTTGGGGCTGTAAGGCTGGTGTTTTAAGCTTGTTGCAGCTTCAAGAATTGTTGAGACAGTGGTAGGTGTTAAAAACATCCAGATACGCAAGGATTCAAAACTATCTCCTTGATCTGTAGAGCTGTATAGGTAGAAAGAATCAAGAACCCAAAGGTTGTTGCTGTTTGTTATGTCAATCTCAATATCTTTAATAGGATAATGAGCACTTTTGCTAAGGTTTGAAGATTGAAGTTGTAAGCGCATAAATGTGACTCCACCATTCACACTTTTATAGATATTAGTTGTAGTAGCAACATAAACAATGTCAATATTGTTGGGGTCAATCTTGATGGTTCTAAGATTTTCTCCTCCAAAATTATGATTGGAACGTTTCACCCATTGGTTAGCTTCCAGCACGTAGAGTTGGTCGTAGCCAGCATATAGGTCTCCGTTTTTTGCAAATTCCATCGGAGTCACCCATTCTCCGTCCACAGGTCCAACAGTAATAAATTCATTGTTTGACCAGCCACCATTTCCGCCAGTGGTAGTGCGGTGGAGACTTCCCCCATATTGCGTCATTCCATAATAGACGTCTTCATTAAATGGGTCCACGGCAGAGCCCATACCATCACCACCATGATAACTGTTCCATTTGGACTCCGATAAGGCGAAACCACCACAATCTTGCAAGCCACTCGCCAGTTTTGATGAATTTGGTCGAGAGGTTGAAACAGTATAAATTTGAGCAATAGATAGGGTGTTGCTCAGATCTTCAAAATTGTCACCATCATCTGCTGAACGATAAATTCCACCATCAGTTCCCGCGTACAAAATACCATTAAAATAACGCAGAAAGTGAATGTCAGCGTGCGTAAAGGCACTAGTGCGTTGATACCAAGCGTTAATTTGTGTAAAATCATCACCTCCATCAGTTGATTTCCAAATATCCAAGACACCCACAAAAACTACATCAGGGTCTGTGTCTGAAACAGTGAGTGCCATATCGTACCACGATTGTGCGCTCCCAAAAATATCGTCGGATTCTTCTGTTTTGACAAAGTTCAACCCTGCATCATTTGATACATAAACGCCTTGAAAAGAATTTCTCCCTTCATAGGTTCCATCGCCGTTGTCGTAAGCAGTCAGTACATAGACATTGTCAACTGCTGCAGGAGTTGTTTCTAAGACAATTCGATTTGAATTATTTGGGATGCTTTCAATCGCTGTAAAGTTTTCCCCTTTGTCACTTGACCGGTAAAATTTTGATTTATTTTCGTTGTACCCAACAGCATAAATAATAGAATTGGTTGTGTATTTTGGATGGAACTTAAAATCTACGATATCACCAGCTTGTTTAACAGACCAGGTGTTACCTCCATCTTCTGATTTTTGCAGTCCTTCGGATGAGGCAACCCAAATATGTTTGTTGTTTGTTGGGTCAATATATATTTCATTGGTTGTTTCGAAGTTTGTCCATTCATATTGAAGTCCAGTAGTGTCCCATGTCTGTCCCCCGTCAAGACTTTTCAATACCCCTACGCTATAGGAGTCTCCCGCATCATCATCGCCTGTGGCGATATAGATGATATTGCTGTCAGTGGGGTCAATAGCAATACCCGAAACGCCAATTTGTGGCAGGTTATCGGATAGTGGTATCCAATTTGCGCCATCATCGGTAGATTTCCAAATACCACCTGCAGGAGCACCAACATGTAGTGTTTGTGGATTATTTGGATCTAAGGTAATCGTATTTACACGCCCTTGCCCACTGATAGAAACCGAGGAATTCGTCACCACAGATGGGCCTAGATTAGTCCAGTTTAGAATATTATCATCTGGAACACCAAATGAATTTTGTTTCGATTCTGCTTCTTGTTTTCTTTCCCATGCCTGCCATAATACGGCTGGAGGAGCAATCGTTCCATCCTCTAAAAGATAATCTTGCCAGTGGTGTGCCCATCGCATAAAAGGCTTGTAGCCACTTCCTTTTTTGGTGTGGTCTTTGTCTTTCCAATACGCTTTAAAGTCAGCTTCAATTTCTGCCAAGGTGGGTTGCTTTGCTTTTTGACTTTTGGCATGAGCACCTCTCACTCCACTTGAGACCTCTTCACTAGAAATAAAATCCTTGTGAAAAGGGTTTTGGGAACTGAACTGACCGTGGCTCAAATACCCTATAAGCATAATAAGTGCAAAATATTTTTTTTGGGGACTAAGTTTAAAAGCAATAATAGGTGTGCTCATATTTCCTTAAGTAAAGTTATTGGGGCTAACGTAAATATAGAAATTATTTGTTATCCATCAAATCGGGTCGAATGATCTTTGTTCGCTCAATGGCTTGTTCTTCACGCCATTGCTCAATAGCAGGGGTATTGCCAGAAGTCAAGATACCTGGCACCTTGTGGTCTTTATAGTTTGCCGGGCGTGTGTAGATAGGTGGAGCGAGGAGGTTATCTTGAAAAGAATCGGTCAATGCAGAGGTCTCATTTCCCAGAACACCTGGAATGAGTCGAATAATTGCATCACTAAATACAGCAGCTGCGAGTTCACCACCCGATAGAACATAGTCTCCAACTGAAATTTCGTGGGTTACAAATAAATCACGAACACGCTGATCAACCCCTTTGTAGTGACCACATAAAATAATGATATTATTCAACAGCGAAAAACGATTTGCAATACTTTGATTGAGTTGCTGACCGTCTGGCGTCATATATACAATAGCATCATACTTGCGATCTGCTTTAAGGGATTCAATACATTTGGCAATGGGTTCAATCATTAAAACCATGCCAGCGCCACCACCATATGGATAGTCATCTACCTGTTTGTAATTGTTGGTCGAGTAGTCCCGAATGTTGTGAATATGAACTTCAACAAGTTTGGCGTCTTGTGCTCGCTTTAGAATAGATGCTTCAAAAGGACTAGCTAAAAGCTCTGGAACTACACTAAGTATATCAATGCGCATAAATACAAATATGAGGCTTTTTAATCAAAACGAAAACCTTCAGTATTTATCCGCAAAAGGTCTTATTGGCTAATCAAAAAAGAAACGAAAACGCTCTTGGTCTTTATTCATGAATTCAATTTCATAAATTTCATTTTCCTCAATTTTTTTTAAATCATCAGTCGATTGAATTTCAGTGCCGTTTATGGATTGTATCAATATACCCTCTCCGATCCCACGTCTACGTAATCGTTCATTACGGTTACTAGCGATTTTTACTCCTTTTTTCACACCAAAACGATAAGCTTCATCAGCTGTAAGGTCTTTTAGACGCATTCCAAAGTAATCGAAAAATGGATTTGGCTTGAGCGTGACGATTGTAGTTCGTGTTTTACCATCATCACGCAAGTAGGTGACTTTAACTTTATCGCCAGGGCGCTTGCTATTTAGATAGCCCGTCATATCTGCAAACGAGCTGACTTTGGTGTCGTCCACCCCAATAATAATGTCCTCTGCTTGCAGTCCAGCTTCCTTGGCGCCCATACCATCTTCTACAGAAACGATATAAAACCCTTCAGTTGTATCGATATTATACTCTTTTGAAATCCGATCATTGAGACCATTTCCACTAACGCCAAGGAGTGCCTTTTGCACACCTCCATATTCAATAATGTCCTCATAGACCTTACGTGCGATATTACTTGGTACAGCAAAGGAATATCCAATAAATGTTCCCATTCCATTGCTTGTGATGGCCGTATTGATGCCGATCAAATCGCCATTGGTGTTGACCAAAGCACCCCCACTATTCCCAGAGTTTACTGCAGCATCGGTTTGTATAAAGGATTGATTTGTTACATCATATGGATTCAAATCACGTGCCTTTGCACTGATGATTCCAGCAGTAACTGTTGAGTTTAAATTGAATGGATTGCCTACAGCAAGTACCCACTCACCAATTCGCGTTTGGTCAGAGTCGGCAAAACGTACATAGGGAAATGGAACATCGCCGATAATTTTAAGCACTGCAATATCTGAGCTCGGGTCTGTGCCAATCAAATCAGCAGAAAACACCCGGTTGTCATTGGTTGTAACTTCGATTTGGTCTGCATCTTCAATCACATGGTTATTGGTAATCAAATATCCGTCAGGGGAAACAATCACACCAGACCCCATTCCAATGCGAGGATAATTTTTTGGCGAACCGTAAAAGAGATCCCATAAACTATAAGATTGTGAACTGCTTTTGCCTGTATTTGTAATGTGAACAACTGCATCAATGGTGCGGTCAACAGCCACTGTGAAATCTGTGTTTTCCGCAGAATCTCGGACCACTAGCGGCGTTTCGTATGTTGTTTGTACGAAAGGCGTTTCTTGTTGGGTGACAATGATTTTTTTTGTCGAGAAGGCAAAATGATATACACCGATCACTAGCCCTGCCGCACATATTGAAAGGAAAAAATGACGAAGTAAAGAAGGCATAATAATTATTTTTTAACAAAATTAGCAGATATCGTGCCATGTTTACCATTTTTAACTTCCTTTTAACATCCTTTTTATCCATGGAAATTAAGCGATATATTTACCCCGTGAATATTCCGTTTTTTAAATTTCAAGGCACTGGAAACGATTTTGTGATGATTGACAATCGCAAGGGTGAATATCCATTGCAAGACCAACAGCGTATTGCTGCAATATGTGACCGGCGTTTCGGCGTTGGCGCTGATGGAGTTATCGTACTCCAAAATCACAATACAGCCGATTTTTTAATGCATTATTTTAATGCGGATGGTCTGCTTGGTTCGTTTTGTGGAAATGGGGGAAGGTGTGTCGTTGCTTTTGCAAAGCATTTAGGGATTATTGACAAACAAACAAACTTTGCTGCTTTTGATGGGCTCCATGTTGCCACGATCAGCGGAAACATTGTTTCGCTTTCTATGGGAGATGTAGATCATGTGCAGACCTATCCTACATATGCTTTTTTGGATACAGGTTCTCCTCATCATGTTGAGTTTGTCAAAGACACAATGGATATAGATGTACTTACACAAGGTGCGATGATTGCCCATAACGATACCTACGGAGATGAAGGGACAAATGTAAACTTTGTTACTGTTGGTAAAGCCAGACAGATTGAGATACGCACTTTCGAAAGAGGTGTTGAAAATGAAACCTTATCCTGCGGCACAGGTGTTACTGCGGCTGCTTTGGCAGTATTTTCTATTGGAAAAGTCACAAATAGTAAAATTGAAGTTCACACGCTTGGCGGCGTTTTGACCGTTTCTTTTACTCCTAGTGGAAAAGGGTTTTCAGACATTGTTTTAACCGGTCCCACAGAACTTGTTTTTTCAGGAACACTAGAGCTTTAGTCAATGCTACAATACATAAAACGTTATACCCGATTTGCGCTGATTGGCATTGGAATCATCTTTTTCTCACTATTGACCGTTTTTTATTTTCCCAACACAAAAATTTCAAATACGAGTCAATCGATATTTGTCCCCACTGGTACATCATTTACAACATTAAAAGAGATATTGAAGCCTTATTTAAGGAGTACAATTACGTTTTCATTGGCTGCAAAAGCGAAACGGTTTGACACTCCACGAATCGGACATTTTGTATTGAAACCCAGTATGGGTAATCAGCAAATCATCAACGCCTTGCGCTCTGGAAACACTCCGATACAAGTTGTGTTTAACAACCAACAAACCATTGCGCATCTTTCCGGTCGTATTGCAGAGCAATTGGAATTGGACAGTTTGTCTTTAATCAAGGAAATAGAGAATCCGAATTTTATGGAGTCAATAAACTTAAACCGAGAGGAATTATTGAGTTTGTTTTTGCCAAATTCTTATGAAATGTATTGGAATATTTCTGCTGCTGAATTTTGTCAGCGCATGCAAAGGGAAAATGATTTGTTTTGGAATGAGAGCAGAGAGTCTAATCGGAAACGCCTTAAAATGAGTCGTGCGGAGGTAATCACACTGGCAGCTATTGTGAATGAAGAATCACGAAAAGTGGATGAACGCCCTCGAGTCGCAGGGGTTTATCTCAACCGTTTGCGCAGAGGAATGAAGTTGCAAGCTGACCCAACAGTTGTCTATGCGATGAAACGTCAAGCCAATGATTTTGACTTGGTAGTTCGAAGGGTCTTATATAAAGATTTGGAAATCAAATCGCCCTATAATACCTATAAATATCGCGGATTACCTCCCGGACCAATCACTATGCCAGATATTAGTTCGGTTGACGCTGTGTTGAATGCCGAATCCCACAGTTACCTTTTTTTTGTTGTTGATCCCAAAAATCCTAGGTACCATTTATTTGCGAGCACCTATGACGAGCACCTCGCTAATCGAAAAGTGTATGTGCGCTGGTTAAATGAAAATCGGATTATGCGCTAGGTCGCAAAAACAAAAAAATACTTGGTCGTTTGTGAAGTTCGAGTTGGTTTGTTTTCCAATCTTTTACTGTTTTTGTCTGTATGAACTCTGTTGGTAAACTTAAATCACAAGCTACACTGAGTAGAGTGTTCGGCGATAAATGATTGATTAACAATTCAAAACAACGGCTGTTTCGATATGGAGTTTCTATGAAAATTTGGGTTTGGTTGTTGTTCGATGAGATACGTTCAAAATTTTTGATTGCTTGTTTACACGCCTGTTTTTCAATCGGAAGATATCCATTGAATGCAAACTGTTGGCCATTGAGTCCAGACGCCATCAGCGCCAGAAGAATCGAGGACGGCCCCACAAACGGATGAACGGAAACCTTGGATTGGTGTGCGAGAAGCACCAAATCTGCACCGGGATCAGCTACCCCTGGACAGCCAGCATCCGTTATAAGAGCCATGTTGTTTCCAGACAAACACGGACTGAGCATCTGCAGCAGTTCTTGTTGAGATGTGTGTTTGTTTAAGATTTGTACGTCGAATTCGTTCTGAGATTTTTCAGGACACCATCGCTTAATATACGCACGACCAATTTTTTCTTTTTCAAATACAAAATGTTGAGTAGCATGTATAGCGTCACGAATGGAGTTTGACATCACATCCTCAGGCGAAACATCACCAAGTGTATTTGGGATTAGAAATAGTTTGCCAATAGCTTTATTCATGGTTTTCTTTCCATTGTTCTGCAATACGATAACATGCCGTTTTTACAAGATCAAAAACGTTCTGGAACCCTTCATCGCCTCCGTAATACGGATCGGGCACAGGACGCATTCCCAAACCAGCAGCTTCACAAAGCAGTTCAACTTTGTCAATGTCATCTTGGTGTTTTGCTTTAGCAACGATGTCTCTATAATTCTGCCGGTCCATCACGAATATGTGATCAAATTTGGTAAAGTCACTGGACTGAAACTGACGCGCACTTTGGCGGCTTATGTCAATCCCATTGTCTTGTGCAACTTGTATGGATCTTGGGTCGGGTGGGCTGCCAATATGGTATGATCCAGTACCAGCCGAATCGACAAAAGAGTTTGGTAAAATTTCAGCGATAATACCATGAGCGAGTGGGGAACGACAAATGTTTCCCAAGCAGACCATAAGGATTCGCTTGGACATGAAATTTAACTTGAGAATTTCTTTGTCAGGTCTTCTACATACTTGCGGAATTGCTTATCGGTAAAGGCAAGGTTGTCTACCGTTTTACAAGCGTGCAGAACAGTGGCATGATCTCGATGCCCAATTTGTTGGCCGATATTTGCAAGGGATGCCTTGGTGAGTTTTTTTGCAAAAAACATCGCCAATTGACGTGCTTGAACGATATGGCGTTTGCGAGTTTTAGACTGTAGTGTAGTCACATCCATTTGGAAATAATCTGACACCACCTTCTGGATGTAGTCTATAGAAATTTCACGTTTGGTGTTTCTCACAAATTTCTCAACTACTCGTTTGGCAAGCTCTGGAGTCACTTCAAGTTTATTGAAAGACGATTGAGCGATTAACGAAATAATAGCTCCTTCAAGCTCACGAATATTTGTTTTGACTGACTTGGCAACGTAAGAAATGATTTCATCCGAAAGCTCAACACCATCTCGATATAGTTTGTTTTTCAAAATCGAAACACGCGTCTCATAATCGGGCTTTTGTAGTTCTGCCGAAAGCCCCCACTTAAAACGAGAGAGTAATCGCTGCTCAATGTCTTGCATGTCAACAGGTGCTTTATCGGAAGTGAGAATGACTTGTTTTCCGTTTTGATGCAAATGATTGAAAATGTGAAAGAAGACATCTTGCGTTCCAGACTTTCCTGATAAAAACTGTACGTCATCTATGATTAATACATCGATTAGTTGGTAGAAGTGAATGAAGTCATTTCTATTGTTTTTCTTTATGGCATCAATGTATTGCTGCGTAAATTTTTCAGCTGAAATGTAAAGTACAGTTTTTTCAGGATAATTTTCTTTGACTTGAACTCCGATCGCATGTGCGAGGTGAGTCTTTCCAAGTCCAACTCCTCCGAAAATAAGGAGGGGGTTAAAGGAAGTCCCACCAGGCCGATTCGCTACAGCAATCCCCGCAGAGCGAGCAAGTCGGTTGGAGTCACCTTCCAGAAAATTGTCAAAGTTATAGTTTGCGTTTAATTGGGATTCAATTTTTAGGTTACGGATTCCCGGAATGATAAACGGGTTTTTGAGTCCTGATGTTTGTCCTTGACCTGGCGCCTCAATGTTTTGCGGATGAATCCCTGTACGACTGCTACTCGGAATTTTTTGCGTAAAGGGTAGCTTACTGCCATAGGTATTTTCCATCCGTATAATGTAAACCAAGCGACCATCATCTCCAAGCTCTTTGTGGAGTGCGGTTTTGAGAATTTTTATATAGTGTTCCTCAATCCACTCGTAAAAGAATTTACTGGGAACCTCGATATTGAGGGCATTGTCTTTCAGCTTGACAGGAACGATAGGATTAAACCAAGTTTTGAAAGCTTGAGAGTCAATGTTGTCCTCAACGAAACTCAAGCATTTTTCCCAAACAGATTCAGCAGTTTGCTGCATTCTTTGTCGTCTTAATATTTGTTTTTAGGTTATTAAAAGTGGGGCAAACGATAAAATTTCTATGCTTTAACTTTGAAACAAATATGCATGTAAAAAATTTGAAAAAAAAATTTTTTGGGTATTGAATTTTTAGAAACTTTTGTGCATATTAAGAACATACCTTAAAATCTAATTTTGTAAGAAATAACGTATTATGTGTAAGAAAAAATTTGTTTGTCAATTGACAACTCGTTATGCCGAAACCGACCAAATGGGGGTGATTCACCATGGTACTTACGCAACCTACTTTGAACTAGCTCGGATTGAGTGGTTGCGGTCTCTGGGGTTGAGCTATGCCAAGCTAGAAACACAGGGAATTTTATTACCGGTTTTGTCACTTTCAACAGAATTCAAGCGCCCTCTTTACTTCGATGATCAGATCCAAATCGAGATTTGTTTGGACAGCGACCCAACATCAATTATAGATTTTTCTTATCAAATTTTTAATCAACACAAAGTGCTTTGTACGACAGCCAAAACCCGCCTTGCTTTCGTGAATGTAGAGACACGAAAAATCATGAGATGCCCTGAGGTGTTTCTTAATGCGCTAGGTGGTTAACCCATTGCTTTAACACATCTCCTTCGAAGGTTGTTGTTGCGTTTGGTTTCGCTGAAAATGATGTCGTATTTGGTGCAGTAATTCCTTTCTCAAATTTCTCTTGTCCTGTGATCACTCTGGCTTCATCCCACAATCCAGAATCGATAAAATGTTGAAGTGTGATTGAACCGCCCTCTACAATAATAGACTGAACAGATCTTTCGTATAAATTGTTTAGGATTTGCTGTAATCCATTTGCGGAAAAATCGATAGTTACATATTCAATATGATCTTCCGTTCGACTTTTATTTGCAGTAAACACAATGACCTTTTGGTCTGGATTGAACACTTTCGCTTTACGATCCACCTCTTTTTTTGGGTCAATTAACAATCGAATTGGGGAGGGGCCATTGTATAGTCTGGTGGTCAATGCGGGGTTATCATCCAATGCAGTTTGCTTGCCGATCAAAATCGATTGTTCTTCAGCTCGCCATTGATGTGCTAAGGTTCTCGATAAAAGATTGCTTATCCACACTGGCTCGTTTTTCGTTTTTGTTCTAGGTGCAAGAAATCCATCTGCAGTCTCTGCCCACTTTAATATAATGTAAGGGCGTTTCTTTTCAATAGTTGTGACAAATCGTTTGTTTAATTCTCTGCATGCAGCAACCTCAATTCCGACATCAACGCGCACGCCAGCATGATGTAGTTTTTGGATGCCCCTTCCATTTACCTTTTCAAAAGGGTCTTGCATGCCAACAACAACATGGCGAATCCCACTTTGGATAATTAGATCTGTGCAAGGCGGTGTTTTTCCATGATGATTACATGGCTCCAGGTTGACATACAAAGTGGAATCAGCTAACAAGGATCGATCGGATACAGAACTAATGGCATGAACCTCGGCATGTGCTTCTCCTGACTTATGATGCCAACCAGAACCAATGACCCGACCGTTGTACACGACCAAAGATCCAACCAAGGGGTTTGGGTATGTATTGCCGAGCCCTTGCTTGGCAAGGGTGATACATTTGTTCATAAATTTGGAAGCACTCATACCGAATTTCATTGTACATTTAGAGAACAAAAATAAGCTAAACAAATGGCAACAGACCAATGGAAAATTCGTTTGGTTCGTCAATCCGATAATCACGTCTTGGCTCAGGTGCTTATAGAGGTACTTATTGAAATGAATGTTCCTAAGGAAGGCACTGCTTTTACTGACCCTGAACTGGATGCAATCTTTGATGCTTATTCAGTAGAGAAAGCAAATTATTGGGTAGTTTGTCTTGGCAATCATATTATGGGGGGTGCTGGTATTGCCCCATTGCACGACGGCCCGAGTGGGTATTGTGAGCTGCAGAAAATGTATTTTCTTCCCGAGGCAAGAGGGAAGGGGCTGGGAAATCAAATGATTCAAAAATGTTTGACAAATGCCAAGTCTTATGGTTATGCAAATTGCTATCTAGAAACCATGCCAAATATGATTGATGCGCAAAAGCTGTACAAAAAATGGGGATTCATCTACATCGACCATCCTCTAGGAAACACAGGTCATTGCTCATGCCCAGTTTGGATGGTTAAACCCCTTTGAGATGACGATTAAACGATTTCGACAGAACTTTAACGAAAGATTGGCGTCTGTATACCCAAATGCGGAAATTGATTCTCTTTTTTTTCAATTGATGGAACAGGTGCTTAACATTGGTCGTGCGGAACTTATATTGAACGTCAATACGGAGTTGGATTTAGATGTTCAGAATGACGTCGTTCAATTTATGAATAGACTAGAGAAAAAAGAACCAATACAATATATAATAGGACAAACAAGTTTTGCGGGAATACCAATTCATCTCAATCGCCATGTTCTGATTCCAAGACCTGAAACCGAGAGTTTGGTGTATTGGATCAAAAGTCGAGAGCCAGAAGACTTAACCATTTTAGACATTTGCTCTGGAAGTGGCTGCATTGCGTTTGCCCTTGAAAATCTTATCAATGCCAAGGTTACCGCTTGGGATATTTCAAACGAAGCTTTGAAAGTTGCCAAACAAACTGCCGCTTCGATCGGTTCAAATGTCAGCTTTTCGCAAGTCGATATTTTAAAACAGCTTCAAATCCAATATCGATGGGATGTCATTGTGTCAAACCCACCTTATGTTATGGAGGAGGAAAAGCCACAAATTCACGCAAATGTACTTGAATATGAACCCCACTTGGCATTGTTTACATCGAAAGAAGACCCGATACAGTTTTATCGCGCAGTCATCCAATTTGCAGCACTGCATTTATATCCAGGTGGACGACTGTATTTTGAGCTAAATCCCAATACTGCTAAAGCGGTAATTTCTCTTTTAAAAACGATGGATTTTATCGATATTGTGATCGAAAATGATATGCAAAACCATGCTCGAATGTTGGTTGCGAAAACAAAGAAATGAAAGAGGTCAAAAATCAAATATTAGCATTACGAAAAGCACTGCATGATCATAATTACAAATATTATGTCCTCGACGAGCCCATCATTAGTGACTATGAGTTTGACCAGCGTTTACGGGAACTCGCTGCTTTAGAAAAGCAATATCCTGAATATTATGACCCCAATTCGCCTACCTTGCGTGTGGGGGGTGGGGTTACCAAGGATTTTCCAACGGTCGCTCACGATTTCCCGATGTATTCTTTGGACAATGCATATAGCCAGCAAGAACTTCTTGATTGGGAAAAACGTGTTCAAAAAGGTCTTGGAACTGATGAAGTCTCCTACACTTGTGAATTGAAATATGATGGTGCTTCGATTAGTCTGACCTATGACCGTGGCGTGTTGGAAAGAGCTGTTACAAGAGGAGACGGCACACAGGGAGATGATGTTACCCAAAATATCCGCACCATACCTACCGTGCCGCTAGAACTACGCGGAGACTTTAAAGAACGTTTCGCAATTCGTGGTGAGATTATTCTCCCCATTGAGGGATTTAATAAAATGAATGAACAGCGAATTGCTGAAGGAGAAGAACCCTATCGAAATCCGCGAAACACTGCTTCGGGGAGTTTGAAATTACAAGACAGCACGTTGGTTGCGGCAAGGCCGCTTCAGTGTTTTTTGTATCAAATGATTGCTAATCGCACATTATTTTCGACCCAAATTGAGAGTTTACAAGCTGCCCAAAATCTGGGGTTTCATGTCCCAAAACACCATACACTTGCCTCAAGGATTGAGGATGTTTTTCGATTTATCACACATTGGGATAAAGAGCGTACAAACCTCCCTTTTGAAATCGATGGTGTTGTGGTTAAAGTAAATGACATTGCACAACAAGATGAATTGGGCTACACATCTAAGTCTCCACGTTGGGCAATTGCCTATAAGTTTAAGGCAGAGAGTACCTATGCAACTTTAGAGTCTGTTCAATTTCAAGTCGGTCGTACAGGGGCAATCACGCCTGTTGCCATATTAAATCCTGTTGTTTTAGGGGGGACGGTTGTCAAGCGAGCATCTCTTCATAACGCGGATCAAATTGAAAAACTTGACTTGTACTATGGGGATTCTGTTGCGATTGAGAAGGGGGGAGAGATCATCCCAAAAATTACATCTGTGGAAAGTAGTAAACGCAGCGCAGATGCAAAAAAAGTACATTATATCACACGTTGTCCCGATTGTAAAACAGAATTGGTTCGAATGGAAGGGGAGGCAGACCATTATTGTCCAAACAACGATGGGTGTCCAACTCAAATAATTGGTAGAATTCAGCACTTTATTTCCCGAAAAGCCATGAATGTTTACGGATTGGGAAATGAAACGATTGAACTTCTCTATCACCAGGACTTGCTGATGTCTTATGCGGATTTGTACACATTGACTTATGATCAACTCATCTCACTAGAGCGAATGGCTGATAAGTCTGTTCAAAATATATTGGATGCGATTGATCAGTCAAAAACGGTACCATTCGAGCGATTGCTTTTTGGTCTTGGTATTCGGTATGTTGGACAGACCGTTGCTAAAAAGCTCGCCTTATCTTTTGGTTCAATTGATGCCCTAGCCAAAGCAAATCTTGATACACTAACTCAAGTCGATGAAATCGGAACAAGGATCGCAGAAAGCGTTGTCGAATTCTTCTCTTCCTTATCCAATATTCAAATTATTGACCGACTTAAAGCATATGGTTTACAATTCGAAAGCCAATTGAATCATTCTAAACCTCTTTCAAATAAGCTTGACGGTCAATCTTTTGTCATCTCAGGTGTCTTTTACTTACATAGCAGAGATGAAATCAAAACCTTAGTCGAAGACAATGGTGGAAAAGTTTCAAGTTCATTGTCATCAAAAACATCATTTCTACTGGCAGGTGAGAATATGGGCCCTAAAAAGCGAATCAAAGCCGATGACCTCGGAATTGTTATCATTGACGAAACTGCTTTTCTCTCGATGATCTCTACATAGTGTTACAAATAAAACATTTTGTGCACATTTTAAAAAAGAATGATAAATTGCACATTTAAAATTCGGGATTGATTAATTTAGCCCCCCAAAAGATGTTTAGAAAACGAGTTGTTGAAAAATCCTTAACCGAGCTGTCAAACCGAACAATGGTCAAACCAGATTCCGTTCGTTCAGTTGCATGCCTAATCGATCTCAGTATTTTGGAAGATATGGATTTAGATCGCTACATAAAGGAACTTTTTCAAATTCAAAAGAACAGAATCACAAAGATTTATTACGCACCAAATCCATCCAAAGACTTGAGTCTGTATCACCCGCAATTTAACAATCGGCATCTACATTGGGACGGAACGCTTCTTCATCCAATGAAGAAGAAAGTTTTGTCAAAGAAATACGATTTACTGTTTAATTTTTTTTGGAAAGACAATCTTGTTCTTCAATCAATTTCCTCTCAAATCAAGGCAGGATTTCGGGTTGGTTATGTCACCGCCGACCACCGACTAAACGATCTTATGCTTGGCGAGGAAAACAAAAAAGCAGATCAATTTTTTAACACTTTTAACACCTTTTTCTTAAAAATCAATACTGATGAATAAGTCCCTATATTTTGGTACAGGTGTTGCAGTTGTAACCCCTTTTACTGCTGATTTGAAAGTTGATTTTAAGTCTTTGCGAAACCTCATCCATTATTTAATTGACAGTGATATTCGCTATTTGGTTGCTATGGGGACAACAGCAGAATCCCCAACGATTTCTGTTGAAGAGAAAAAAGAGATTTTTGACTGTTTTGTGGAAACGGTTGACGGCCGAGTTCCCTTAATTATGGGACTTGGTGGTAATGACACCATGGCACTTCAGCGAGCACTACAACAGGTTGATGCAACTGGTTTTTCAGCTATTCTTTCGGTTTCTCCATATTACAATCGACCAACCCAGGAGGGTATTTATCAGCACTACAAAGCACTTGATGCGGTAACGCCCTTACCACTTATTTTATACAATGTTCCAGGAAGGACATCTTCAAACATCAATGCCGAAACTACTTTGCGAATTGCTCATGATTGTACAAATGTAATTGGAATCAAAGATGCAGGTGGAGATTTAGAGCAAGGGAAAGCCATTCTTGACGGACGTCCTGACGATTTTATTGTACTGTCTGGTGACGATGAAACCGCAATACCCCTAATTCAATCGGGTGCTGAAGGCGTGATTTCCGTTCTTGCTGGTGGATTTCCACGCTTTTTCAGCAAAGCCGTAGCTGCTGCGCTTGAAGGAGATGAAAATAAAGCCAATGAAATCGCAACACTTGCTCAACCCATTATTGACCTGCTATTCGTTGAGGGTAATCCGGGCGGAATAAAAACTGTGCTTCATCAACGTGGACTTATCGAAAACCAGTTGCGACTTCCTTTAGTTCCTGTTTCTGATTCTGTTACATCAAAGTTGAGAACCTATGTTAATCAATACGATTAATGAGTTGGGTATGTTGTTCAAATGTATAACTTTACACCATGCAAAGTAAAATAACGAGCCGATCTCTTATCGGGATTTTAATTCTTCTTATGACTTCTTGCGGGCCTTATCAAAAGGCCTTGAAAAGTGAAGACACAAAGCTTAAATATGATTTGGCTGAAGCATATTATGATGAAGGGGATTATCGAAGAGCCAAAGGCCTCTTTGAACAACTAAAGCCACTGTACAGAGGCAAACCCCAATCGGAACGAATCACTTACTTCTATGCCAATTGTTTACTCAATACACGCTCATACATTACAGCTGCTTACGAGTTTGAATCATTTACCAAAGCATTTCCTCGAAGTGATAAATTAGAGGAGGCCTATTATTTGATCGCTTATGCTTATGCGGAAATTTCCCCGATTTTTAGTTTGGATCAAAAAGATACAGAAGAAGCTTTAAACAAGTTGCAAGAATACATCAATCGTTACCCTGATAGTGAGCGCATGGCAGAAGTCAACAACATTGTAGAAGAATTGTTGCGCAAACTCGAGCGGAAATCTTTTGAAAACGCCAAACAGTTTTACACGATTCGGGATTATAAAGCAGGAATCAAGGCGACAGATAACTTTATCGTCGATTTCCCGGGCACTCCTTTTCGTGAAGAAGCAATGTTTATCCAGTTTCGAGCAGCTTCAATTTTGGCAATCAATAGTGTCTTTTCTAAAAAAGAGGAGCGTTTAGAAACTGCTGCATCCTATTTTGATGATTTTGTTCGGGCTTACCCTGAATCCGAATTTTTGGATGAGAGTATTTCATTGATGAATGATATCGAGAAAGAAATCACTACATTTGCATCCAATTAAAATTACGGTATGTCGATAAAGAATTCTAATGCACCTTATACTACGGTAACTTACAATCGTAATAAGCTAGATGATCCAACTGGAAACATCTACAAGACCGTTTCTATACTTGCCAAACGTTCGATCCAGATCAATGAGGAACTGCGTACAGAGCTATTTGAAAAGTTAGAAGAGTTTGCTACCCCAATTGAAACACTTGAGGAGATTTTTGAAAACAAAGAACAAATCGAAGTTTCTAAGTTTTACGAAAAGTTACCCAAGCCACACGCTGTAGCTGTTGAACAGTGGTTAGCAGAAAAAGTTTACTATCGTCATACAGACGAAACAAGTAAATAAATGTTTCCTGCCCTACATGCCAAAAAGGTCATTCTTGGCATTTCTGGCAGCATTGCGGCCTACAAAACTCCTTTACTCGTTCGTGCTCTTGTGAAAGCTGGTGCTGAAGTACAGGTTGTCATGACACCCTCATCAAAGTCATTTGTCGCTCCATTGTCTTTGTCTACAGTCTCGAATAAAGCAGTTTATTCAGAGTTTGTCGAAAGCGAATATGAATTGTGGAATAATCATGTAGATTTGGGTCTTTGGGCTGACCTGATGCTTATTGCACCCGCATCTGCAAATACCTTGTCAAAGATGGCGCAAGCCACATGCGATAATTTGCTA
The DNA here is from genome assembly GCA_029238125.1 of Flavobacteriaceae bacterium. Taxonomy (GTDB): domain Bacteria; phylum Bacteroidota; class Bacteroidia; order Flavobacteriales; family Flavobacteriaceae; genus UBA724. The sequence goes on from JAQWGQ010000017.1 coordinate 18,444, forward strand.
CTAGCCGTTTTTCTTTCAGCCAAATGTCCCGTTTATTTTGCCCCAGCAATGGATTTGGATATGCATGAGCACCCTGCCACACAAGATGCAATCCAACGATTAATTTCTCGAAACAACATCCATATTCCAGCCCAAGTAGGAGAGTTGGCCAGTGGCCTACAGGGCGTTGGGCGGATGCAAGAACCCGATCAAATTGTTGATTTTTTAGAACAAGATCTTTCCTCCAAAATGCCATTTCTTGGAACCAAGATTATGGTTACTGCCGGCCCTACATACGAACCATTAGACCCAGTCCGTTATATTGGTAATTACTCTTCAGGAAAAATGGGTTATGCAATTGCAAATGAAGCTGCTTCACAAGGCGCGGAGGTGATTCTTGTCTCTGGACCAGTAGATAACCTTGCTATTCATCCTGGAGTTAAGCTTGTGCAGACCAAAACGGCTGATGATATGCATTCTGCATGTTTGCGTTATTTTGAGGACTGTAATATTCTCGTCATGGCTGCGGCAGTCGCTGATTATAAACCTAAGCAAACGGCAGAAGTTAAAATCAAAAAAAAAGAAGAAATTACATCTGTTGAACTCGTAAAAACCGTTGATATTCTACAGAGTTTAGGTAATAAAAAGACAAGTCAAATTCTTGTAGGATTTGCACTTGAGACCGACAATGAATTATCGAATGCCAAAGAAAAAATGAAGAAGAAAAATCTCGATGCGATTATTCTCAACTCTCTGGCAGACAAGGGTGCTGGCTTTCAACATGCGACAAATAAAATCACATTTATTCCTGCTGTGGGAGAGCATATAGCTTTTTCGTTAAAAGATAAATCGGAAGTAGCAATAGATATTTTAATGCAAATTAAAACGATGATAGATGCATAAAATACTGCTGTTCATTCTTTTTTCCTGTTTTTCTTTTGGCCAAGTGTTGAATTGTAAAGTCATCGTTAATGCCGATTTGGTTGACCAAACCAATAGTCAAATTTTTGAAACCCTTGAGCGTGAGCTCAACGAGTTTGTCAGCGCGACCTCATGGGTTGATATTCGATCAGAAGATTACAACAAAATCAACTGCACCATGTTGATTACAATTGAAAATTATGGGAACAATGATTTTCAGGCAAATTTGCAAATTCAGTCTTCTCGACCGGTATTTGGATCGACCTATGTCACACCACTTCTGAATCGAAAAGATGATGATTTTAATTTTTCTTATCAGGAATTTGAATCCTTAAATTTTAACCCAAATAACACCAACACCTCTTTAGTTTCCCTCATAAGTTATTACGTATTTGTGATTTTGGGGATTGATGCCGACTCCTTTACTTTATTTGGAGGAGATCCATATTATGAACAAGCTCGAAAAATTGTTGATTTGTCTCAGACCAATCGATTTTCTGGCTGGAAGCAATCTGAAAATAAGACCAATCGGTACTGGCTTATTGACCAGTTAAGTACAAATCCCTTTTCGCTTTTTCGACAAGCAATCTATGATTATCATCTCAACGGATTAGATGTGATGGTCAACCAACCTGAGGTGGGTAAGCAAACCATTTCAAAAAGTATTGCAGATCTAAAAAGTTTATCCGAAACTCGCCCAAATAGTTTGGTTCTACAATTGTTTTTCGACACAAAGTCAGATGAGGTTGTTCAAATTTTTTCTGGGGGACCTTCATTTGACACCTCCCAGCTTCGGAAAGACTTAAATCGAGTTGCTCCATTCTTTTCTGCCAAGTGGGTTGAAATTAGATAGTTGAATATCACTGAAAAAGTTATCTTTGAGTTTCATTAATTTTTGATCAGTTGTTACAGTCTATTTCTATCGTAAATTTTGCGCTTATTGATGACGTTCAATCCGATTTTGGACGTCAACTCAATGTAGTTACAGGGGAGACAGGTTCGGGGAAATCTATTGTCATGGATGCTTTGTCACTTGTACTGGGTGCAAGAGCAGATTTGTCAGCTGTTCGAGATGCTTCCAAAAAATGTATCGTTGAAGCAGTTTTTGATCTTTCCAAATCCGATTTTAAATCTGTTTTTGACGATTTGGAAGTTGACTTCGAAAAGGAAACCATTCTCAGAAGAGAGATATTGCCATCTGGAAAATCACGATCGTTTATCAACGATACGCCTGTCCAGCTTGAAAAGCTTCGATTTTTGGGTTCTCAGTTGGTTGATTTGCACTCGCAACACCAAACTTCACAATTGGCAGACTCTCGATTCCACTTCGATCTCCTTGATAGCTTTTCAGATGCTTTAGAATTTAGAGCTGACTATGAACAGACTTTGAAATTGGTAAAGCAAGAAGAAAAACATTATCATGAATTACTTGAAGCCCAACGAAATGCCAAAGAATCCTATGATTACAATTCCTTTCTTTTAGCAGAATTAAAAGAATTACAACTTCATACCGATATCCAGACACAGCTAGAGGAAGAACGCAATTTATTGCAACATGCCGATGATATTAAGCAAGCGATTCAGAACATATTACAGATTTCGTCCATGGAAAACAGTGGTCTGTCAGACCAACTGAGTCAATGTAGAATGGATTTGCAAAAACTGGAATCTTACAGCGATCAGTATAAGGTATTTTCAGAGCGGGTACAAAATTTATGGTACGAGTGGACAGACATTCAAGCGAACTTATCCTCGATGGACGAGGGATTGGTTGTTGATCCCATGCGCTTAGAAGCCGTCAATCAAACGTTGAGCAAGATATATTCTCTCCAACAAAAGCATCAAGTTCAGAATATCGGTGAGTTGATGGATAAAGAACAGGAACTGGAGACATTATGCCAAGTGGTTTTGGAAGGGGATGAAGAAATCCAGACGCAAAAACAACGACTTGATAAAGCCGAAAAAACAGCTTGGAAACTCGCAACAGACTTGACTAAACTCAGAAGAGAGCATGCACAAAAACTTGCCAATGAGCTCGGTTCCCGACTCGTCAAACTTGGTATGGAGCATGCGCGATTTGATTTTCAATTGGACGCTGAGTCATCCCTAGGGTCAATTGGGGTAGACTCTTTAACACTTTTATTTTCTGCCAATAAAGGAATCGATTTTTCAGAGCTACGTAAAATAGCTTCTGGAGGGGAGCGTTCACGAATTATGCTTGTGATCAAATCGATATTTGCCAAAAACGATCATTGCCCAACGATGATTTTAGATGAGATTGATGCAGGTGTTTCTGGTGAGATGGCCAAAGCAATGGGAAGTTTTATGAAGGATATTAGTGAACATACACAGTTGATCGCCATTACCCATTTGCCACAAATAGCAGCAATGGGCAATTCGCACATCAAAGTATACAAATCTTCTGACGACCATACTACCCGAACATATGTCAAACGATTGGAGGGGGAAGATCGAGTCATGGAAATTGCGCAAATGATTGACGGTAATCAAATTACCCAAACTGCTCGTACCTACGCAGAAAAATTATTGAATTAGTACTATCTTTAACAAAATTTTTTTTATGTCTTACGACTTGCTTACAGGAAAAAAAGGAATCATTTTTGGTGCCTTAGATGAAAACTCTATTGCATGGAAAACGGCGGTTCGCGTACACGAAGAAGGGGGTCAATTCATATTGACAAACGCACCAGTTGCCATGCGTATGGGAGCGATTAATGACCTTGCGAAGCAAACCAATTCACAGGTCATTCCAGCAGATGCGACGAGTATCGAAGATTTGGAAAATCTCATTGATCAGTCGATTGAGATTTTAGGCGGAAAACTCGATTTTGTTTTACACTCCATTGGCATGTCTGTCAATGTGCGAAAGGGAAGGTCCTACACCGATCAAAATCACAGTTGGACCGCAAAAGGATGGGATGTTTCTGCTGGCTCGTTTCACAAGCTAATGCAAGTGCTGTACAAAAAAGACGCTATGAACGAATGGGGTAGCATCGTTGCCTTGAGCTATATGGCTGCGCAACGTGTTTTTCCAGATTATAATGACATGGCCGATAATAAGGCTTATCTTGAATCTATTGCCCGTAGTTTTGGTTACTTCTTTGGAAGAGACAAAAAAGTAAGAGTCAATACCATTTCACAGTCACCAACACCAACCACAGCTGGGAAGGGAGTCAAGGGCTTTGACGGCTTTATCTCCTATGCAGAAAAAATGTCACCATTAGGCAATGCAACCGCTCTGGATTGTGCAAATTATACGATTACCCTATTTTCAGATTTAACCAAAAGAGTGACTTTGCAAAACCTCTATAATGATGGCGGTTTTTCAAATATGGGAGTTAGCGATGCTGTAATGGATATGGTCGACAACAAATAATATATTTAATCGATTAGCTATGTCTTTATTTAGCGGTCTTTTCAAGCGGATTGGGTCGCTAAAGCAGTTGCGGTTGATTGTTGTTTTTTTCCTGATTTCTTTATTTGTATGGCTCTCTTCCAAGATGTCAGAAGTCCATACGGCCAAAGTAAATATCTATTTTGACTACATCGATGAGACTTTTGAAACCTATCGAGTTGATGAGCCAGCTCAAGCGGTTGAATTTGTTATTTCTGGCACGGGATTTCGTTTACTTTTCGCAAGACTGTTTACACCAACAGTCTATTTGTCGATGACAGATGTTCAGACGGATGACAAGGGGTTTTATTTTTCAAAGCCCATTATGATTTCGGCTGTTGAATCTCATTACCGAAACGTTTTACGTGTCAATCAACTTATGCTTGACCGACTTGATGCGCCATTTTTTGCATCTTCCATAAAGAAAATTCCAGTTCGGCTTCAAGAAGATTTGATTCTTGCAGACGGCTATGCTTGGTCTAGTGAATTGAATTTCACTCCTGATTCTCTATTTGTTTCTGGTTCTCATGAAAAGGTGGACTCTTTAGAATACGCATTTTTCGTTACGCCAATCAATAAGGAATTTTCAACTTCCTTGGACGAGAAACTCAGTTTGACCTCCGATTTACAAGCAAACTATAAATGGAGCGAAACTCAGGTGCATGCTACTCAAAAAATTTTACGTTACACCCAAATCGAGCTTCGCCTTCCCATAGAGGTACTGGATCCCATTGAAAATATTGATGTGAGTGTAATTCCTGCTTTTGCTCAAGTTAGCTTACGTGTTCCAATTCAGCAAGCACGCCAGATAGACCCTTCACAATTTATATTGGGTTGTCGGTTGCCTTCTGATACCATCTCTGAGTTTCTTGGAGTTTTCTTTGAAAAAATCCCTGACAATATTATGGTTAATGAAATTACACCAAGTCAAGTACGTTATTTTATAAATTGATGGTACAGCTAGCAGTTACAGGGAATATGGGGTGTGGTAAAACTACAATTTGTGAGATGTTGATTTTGCAAGGCATCCCCGTTTATTTTTCAGATAATCGTGCCAAAGAATTGATGAACCAAGACCAATCCTTGATTCAACACATAAAAAAACGTTTTGGCAAGGAGTCATACCGCAATGGCTTGCTTAATCGAAAATGGCTATCCGAACGAGTTTTTAAGGATCCCAAAGCGTTGAACGACCTAAATAGTTTGGTTCATCCCATTGTTCATAAAGATTATCTTGAATGGGTAAATCAGCAATCGCAAGAAGTTGTCGCATACGAGTCTGCCATTGTATTGGAGCATGGAAATGAAGGAAAATTTGATGTGGTGATCCTCGTAAGTTGTCCAGAAAAACTTCGTCTGGAGCGCATACAACAACGAGATGGTTTGACACAAGGCGAGATTCAATCAAGGACGCGTTTTCAGTGGTCAGATGAAAAGAAACGCAAGCATGCTGACCATATCATTGAAAACATCAATCTTTCGGAAACTGAACAACAAGTCAAGACCGTTTTGTCATTGATCCGCAAGCAGTTCTTGATAGATTAATTACATTTGGGTATGCAACGTGGACTCTTCCCTTTATTAATCTCATTTATGACACTTTCTCTAGTTGGGATTATTCTCATCCAACGTTCATGGATCAACAAAAATGAAAGCAATTTTGAAAGACAATTTGGACTTAGTGTAAGTGCCGCTATATCCGAAGTTTCATCGCAGATTAAAGAAAGAGAATTACTTGACTATTTGTCGGTGTACCAAAAAATGATTGACAGTATTGGCAGCCCAAAGTATTCTGAGCTGACAGAGGTTTTTGAATACATCGATCGAAGCCCCAACTCCGATATTTCTTACTTGTATCAACAAGGTATTATAGAAGATAACTATGATATTTCGCTCCAAACATTTGATTCTTTAAGTAACGATTCTGCTCCCATCCTCGACTATCGCAGGATTAAGTCACTGACCATTATTGATGAGAGTTTTGAAAATGAGGTTCAAAACATGAGTTCTGCCGAACGTTTACAGCGCATTGAAAGGATATCGACAATGGATAAAGCTCGTTATGAAACGATTTTCATGGACTTTGCACAAACAAAGCCAATCCAAATGCGGATTAACAACCTAGAGTTGGAACTCTTCCTGAGGCAAGAGCTTCTTCTTCGAGAAATCAAAATCCCCTTTGAATTTTGTGTTTTTGATGGGAATCAAGTTACAGACGTCGGTTCTGAAAACTATTTGTCTGTCCTCAATGAAAGTCAGTTTAAGACTCCTTTGTTTATTCGGGATGACGAAACGCACCGCTACGAGTTGCGGTTGGCCTTCCCCAATTTAGATCGATTTATTGAAGAATCTGTTTATAATACATTTTTGCTGTCGCTGCTCTTTACCTTTATCATAATTGTTGTTTTTGCCACATCCCTATATCAAATTATAAAGCAAAAAAAGATTTCAGACATCAAGTCAGACTTTATTAATAATATGACGCATGAGTTTAAAACACCAATTGCGACAATTCATTTGGCTCTGGATGCACTGAAAAATAAAGATGTTTTTAAAGACTCAAAAAAATCGTTTGGCTATCTCGATATGATCAGAGAGGAAAATAAACGTTTGCACACCCACGTTGAAAATGTCTTGCAAATTTCTCAATTGGAAAAACAAGAACTCGACTTAGTCAAAGAAAATATAGACCCACATAAAACCATTCAAAACGCCCTTGATCACGTACGTCTGATCATTGAAAATCGTGGGGGCAAGCTCAGTCATCGCTTTACTTCCAAGTCCATTCAATTATTGATTTCGCCAGTCCACATGACAAATGTTTGGGTAAACCTTTTGGACAACGCGATCAAATACTCAAATGAACAACTGATCGTTGATGTAGAAACTATCGTTGATGACAAGGGATTTGTTGTGAAAATCAAAGACATGGGGATTGGGATGAGTGCAACTGTTCGCAAGCGAATATTTGATAAATTTTACAGAGAATCTTCTGGAAATGTTCATAACGTGAAGGGTCATGGTTTGGGGTTGGCCTATGTTAAGCAAATTGTGAACATGCACTCTGGCACGATTTCTGTTTCTAGTATCCCGAACCAAGGAAGTACATTTGCTGTATTTTTACCCTTCAAATAAATGAATTGAATGATTTCGAAGAACAAGCAGATATTATTAGTCGAGGATGATGTTAATTTTGGAACGGTTTTAAGAGACTATCTTCAGTTGAATGGCTATAAAGTCGCGCTGGCACGTAATGGTCTTGAGGGCTTTGAAAAATTTAAAAAAAATGAATTTGACATCTGCATTTTAGATGTAATGATGCCCTATAAAGACGGTTTTACCCTCGCCAAAGAAATTCGATCAAAAGACAAATCAACACCCATTGTTTTCTTGACTGCAAAGTCCATGAAAGAGGATGTTTTGAGGGGATATAAAATAGGTGCTGATGACTATTTGACAAAACCTTTTGATGCAGAGATCCTTCTTAAAAAATTAGAAGTCCTGATTCAACGTACCCAAAAAAGTGTTCAAAAATCCAAGCCCAAATCTCGTATCGTCATAGGAGACTTTGTTTTTAATCCTCGTCTGCGAACTCTCACATACAAAAAGAATAAACCGACAAATCTCTCGCCAAAAGAAAATCAACTACTACTCATGTTGGTTGATACCCAAAATGACTTGTTGTCTCGCAACAAAGCCCTGGAAGAAATATGGAATGATGATAATTACTTTACTTCAAGAAGCATGGATGTGTACATCGCCAAGTTACGTAAGTATCTTCGCCAAGACTCCTCTGTTGAAATCGCAAATATTCACGGAGAGGGTTTCCGTTTGATCACGAGCTAGGAACGCGGGTGAAATTTTTCAAGCGTTTGTTGTAAATGCTTTTTACTCATATGCAGATACCTCTCAGTCGTTGTGATGCTGCTATGACCCAGCATTTGTTGTACAGAGCTTATATCAGCACCATTTTCGACGAGATGCGTTGCAAACGAATGCCGTAAACTATGTGGGCTAATGGTTTTTTCAATCCCTGCATTTTCTGCCCCTTTTCTGACGATTATAAAAATCATATTTCGCGTGAGTTTTGTCATTCTGTTGTTTAAAAATAAGATGTCATTGAACCCTTTTTTTCCCTCAGTCCGTATCGATAAATATCGCCGAACGGATTCTTGACCTATCCGTCCAATGGGGACAAAACGCTCTTTGTTGCCCTTGCCAACTACTTTGATCAAACCTTCCTCAAAAAATAAATCCGAACATCTGAGGATAACGAGCTCGCCAACTCGCAAACCACAGGAGTATAGCAACTCGAGTATAGCTGTATTTCGGATATCTATGGGTCGATCTCCATCAAAGCTAGTGAGAAGTTTTTCGACTTCTGACGTGGATAAGGTAACCGGTAAGACAGACCCGATCTTGGGCGGCTCAACTAAAGTGACGGGATTACTGCTCCGCAAACCCTCAACCATAAGAAAGTCAAAAAATGTACGAAGACCAGAAATCAAGCGAGATTGGGACGACGGCTTCACTTCTTTGGCAGCTTCATAAATGAATTGTAGCAAATCGGAAGACGAAACTTTGGTTGGACCAATTGCAATATTGTTGGTCTCAAAATAGGTAACTAGTTTTTGTACGTCATACACATAGTTGACCACCGTGTTTTCAGAGAGTCCACGTTCGAGAAGTAGGTATGATTTAAAAGCTTGAATACCTTTACTCCAGTTCATATTCGAAGATACATTTTATTTACAACGGCTTTATGTTTATTTTTGCAATAGTATGAATATAGCGATTCTTAATGGTCCAAACCTCAACCTGTTGGGAAAACGGGAGCCAGACGTGTATGGAAACAAAGATTTTAATCAATATTTTGTTCAATTACAATCTTTATTTCCAGATATCAATTTGACTTACTTTCAGTCCAATGTGGAGGGGGAGCTCATCAATGAGCTTCAGCGCGTGGGCTTTGACGTAGATGGGATTATTTTAAATGCAGCGGCTTACACCCACACCTCAGTTGGTATTGGAGATGCGATCAAAGCAATATCAGCTCCAGTTATTGAGGTACATATTTCGAATACCTTTGCCCGAGAGGACTTTCGCCATACTTCATTTGTGACTCCAAATGCAAAAGGGTTAATCCTCGGATTCGGATTGGATGTTTATCGCTTGGCGATAGAAACCTTTTTACCGAAATCTTAAATCGGACGGTGCCGATTTGTAGAGCTAAGGGTTTTATGCACCAGCCAATCCGAAAGCTTATCTGGAAAATAATAAGCCATTAGTCGAAATACAAACTTGCCTTTGTGGACGATATATCGCGTCTTTGGCCTCTTTACGACCAAACACTTGGCAATCAATTTGGAAACGCTTTCTACAGGAAGGGCATTGCGTTCGGCGTTCTCTATGATTTTATCCGCTTTTTGAAGTATTTCATAGTAATCAGAATCTTTAAACTCTTCCATTTTGTTCAAATTCTTCTTCCATATTTCGGTTTTGATGGGGCCAGGTTCTATAGCGATCACTTTGATGCCGTATTGTCTTAGTTCTCTGCGATAAACATCTGTCATACTCTCCAAAGCATGTTTTGAAATACTGTATGCGCCGTTAAAAGGAGAGTTAAACAAACCTGAAACAGAACTGATATTTATGATGCGCCCAGGTGGTTTGCTCGAATTGAGCTTGGCTCCAAGTAGGGGGAGAAAAAGATTGGTAATACGGCGTATAGATTTAACATTGACATCGAGTTGCTTTTCAAATTTCTCCTCTGAAAGGTGTTCTAACGGGCCTGGAATTGCGATGCCAGCGTTGTTAATTAACCCTGCTAAAGCTTCGCATTGTTCAAAAACAACTTTTGAAGCTTTGATAACTTCATCATGGTTTTGCACGTCGAATCGCAGTGGTGTAAATCGGGCTGGGTAGATTTTTAAAAGCTTGTCTGCATCGGCTTGATCCCTGACACTACCAAAAACATGATAACCTTTTGCGTGTAAAACATCTAGGGAGGCCCTACCGATACCTGATGAAACTCCTGTGATGACGACGTTTTTTGCCATGGTTTTTGATTTTACAGGATGAAATGATTCCCTAAATATAGAAAACCAAAATAGGATTCAATTTACAGTCAGCTCTTCAAGCAATACTGCAAACGTTATGACCTAAATATGGATCACTTCGTCATAAGCAGCAGCAACTGCCTCCATTACCGCTTCGCTCATGGTAGGGTGGGGGTGAATTGCTTTTAAGATTTCATGACCAGTGGTTTCGAGCTTTCGTCCAACGACGGCTTCGGCAATCATGTCGGTAACTCCAGCACCAATCATATGACAACCTAGCCATTCACCGTATTTGGCATCAAAAATAACTTTCACAAAACCATCCGTATGTCCTCCGGCCTGTGCTTTTCCAGATGCCGTAAATGGAAATTTACCAACTTTAATCTCATATCCCTTTTCTTTGGCTTGCTCCTCAGTATATCCGACTGAAGCGATTTCTGGGAAACAGTAGGTGCAGCCTGGGACATTGTTATAGTCGATAGGTTCCACATGCTGGCCTGCAATTTTTTCAACACACAATATGCCTTCTGCAGAGGCAACATGAGCCAACGCTTGACCAGAAGTAACATCACCAATGGCGTAATAGCCAGGCAGATTCGTTTGATAGAAATCGTTTACGATGATTTTGTCTCGATCTGTAGCAATTCCTAACTCTTCTAATCCGATATTTTCTATGTTTGTTTTGATTCCAACAGCAGACAAAACAATATCTGCGCTAAGCACTTCCTCTCCTTTGTCAGTTTTTACGGTTGCTTTAACCCCTTTACCACTGGTATCAACTTTGGTAACTTCTGCACTCGTCATCACCTTGATTCCGCTTTTTGTGAAACTTCGTTCCATTTGTTTTGAAATTTCTTCATCCTCCACAGGGACAATTCGCGGCATATATTCGACAATAGTCACATTCGTTCCCATCGCGTTGTAGAAGTATGCAAATTCGATTCCGATCGCACCTGATCCCACAACAATCAATTTTTTTGGTTGTTTGGGCAGTGTCATTGCTTCGCGATAACCAATCACTTTTTTCCCATCTTGTGGAAGACTCGGAAGTTCTCTAGCACGCGCACCGGTAGCAATAATGACATGGTCGGCTTCGTATACTGTTTCGTTTCCATCTTCATTGGAAACAGCTACTTTTTTACCAGCTTTGAGTGTCCCGTAGCCCATGATGACTTCAATTTTGTTTTTTTTCATCAAAAACTGGACACCTTTACTCATTGTTCCAGCAACATTTCGACTTCGTTTGACAACCGCATCAAAATCTTTATCATAGTTTTCAATGGTCAATCCATAGTCATCTGCATGCTTGAGGTATTCAAAGACCTGAGCGGACTTTAGAAGTGCTTTTGTGGGAATGCATCCCCAGTTTAGACAAACACCACCTAAGCTTTCCTTCTCAATAATAGCGGTTTTTAAGCCCAATTGAGATGCGCGAATTGCGGTTACATACCCTCCAGGACCACTTCCTAAAACAATAACGTCAAACTTACTCATGTCTAAATTTTATTTGGCGAAAATACGAAACGAAATACTAACTTAATAGGGAAAAACGGGATTCCTACGATTTGAAATTCAAGCTTGCAGAGTTTACACAATATCTTCTTTGAGATGGGGTAGGACCATCGGGAAACACATGCCCGAGATGCCCCCCACAATTGATGCACAAAATTTCAATACGGGTCATTCCGTGAGAATGGTCGGGCTCATAGCGTATTTTGCTATCAATCGCTTCGGAAAAGCTTGGCCATCCACAATTGCTTTCAAACTTGTTGCCACTGGCAAAAAGAGGTTCTTCACAAGCTTTACATAGATAGGTGCCGTCTTCAAAATGCAAGTTATATACACCTGAGTGTGGATATTCCGTTCCTTTTTCTCTCAGGATGCGATAGGACTCCTCATCAAGATGTTCTTTCCAGTCTTGTTCCGATTTGTGAAAAGGATATTTATTCATCGTCAGAAACAAAAGATAAAGCTATAGAATTGATACAATGCCTTTGCCCTGTGGTTTGTCGGGGGCCGTCGTTAAACATATGCCCCAAATGACCGCCACAACTCGAGCAAATCAACTCAATTCTTGCATATCCGAGTTTGTTGTCTTTCCGGTAGGAAACAGCCCCTTCAACTGCTCTATCAAATGCAGGCCAACCGCTTCCGGAATCGTATTTATGATCTGATACATATAGCGGCGCATCACAACCTGCACATTTGTAAAGACCTTGCTCATAATGGTTGTTGTACAGTCCAGAAAAGGGTCTTTCGGTACCTGCTTCACGCAGCACATAATAGGCGTTGTCGTCGAGTTGGGCTTTCCATTCTGCATCTGTCTTTTGGCAAGATAAGTCTTTCGCTGGCGCATTGGGAGTTTTTGGGTTTTGACTGTAAACAGAACAGCAAATGCATGCAAAAATAAATAGGATAGATTTCATGGGTGTTGATTTATAAATTGAACAATATGTTGTACCGTTTTAGAATCCCTCAGAATCCGATGATGTCCAAGTCCTGATGTCAATAATAGTTCAGAGTTGTTCGCAATTTCGTGAAGGTCTTTGCTACAAGCAAAAGGAGTCTCTTTATCGTCTTTGTCATGGACAATTAGTAGCGGCAACTTTAGGTGTTCTAAACTCATACTCGATGAATAGCTTTCAAGGTTCATGCCAAATTGTTTCTCTACAGTTTTTATCATTCGTTCGGTGACCTTATCAGAAAATTGAAGTTGTTCGGAAAAGCGATAAAACACATTTCGAATTTTATCTCCGCTCCCAATAATTGCTGCTGATTTAATCGGAATGCCATCTCGTAGAGCGCGAAGCAGTGCCATGCTCCCCATAGAATGTGCGATCGCATGGTCAAAAGGACCATATTTTGTATAAACTTCTTTGATGCAAGCGACAAGTTCAACGATATTTGTTTTATTGCCCAAGGATTGACCATGGGCGGGCATATCAAATGTGACAATTTCAGCATTTGATTTTCGCAGTTTGTCGGCAAAGGCAAAGAGTTGAGTTCCACGACCACTCCAGCCATGCAACAAAAGAATCTTGGCTCCTTTTCCAGCGAATCTAAATACCTGAATTTCTTTATCAATTTTTGGAATATAGCAGCTGGTTTTTAATGCATGCTCATGCATATTCTGTTCACGAACAGGTCTTTTGAAACGCTGGGGTCGTATAAATAGATATAAAGCAAACTGAGTTGCAACGGAAGTTGACAGTTTTTGTGAAAGCCAAATTCCAAACCGAATTGAAGTAGGAATCCGCAATACGGGGCTTGTATTCTTCTTATTTTTCATAACAAACGCAAATAAAGTTAATCAATTTGAAAAAACAAACATATTATTTTCACTATTTTGGTCAGCTAAATCCAATTATGGAGCATTTACAAAAAGGAAGTAAAAAACTCATCCGTGCTTGGGCTTCATACGATTGGGCAAATTCTGTTTACTTTTTGGTGATTACTTCCACCATATTCCCCATTTACTACGGTTCGTTGTTCGGTGACAACCTTTACATCGATATTTTTGGGCATTCTCTTAAAAACACTGCTTTGATTAGTTATACAACGGCGGCTGCCTTTGCTGTTGTCGCGGTTTTGTCTCCCATTCTATCTGGAATTGCTGACTATATTGGAAGCAAAAAGTCTTTCATGCAATTCTACACCTATGTTGGGGCGCTGTCCTGTGTTGGATTGTATTGGTTCGAACTCGATAACATTTATTTTGGTTTACTATGTTATTTCTTTGCTTCTGTTGGTGCATGGCTGAGTTGGGTGTTTTACAACTCTTATCTTCCAGATATTGCCCACCCCAAACAAATGGACAAAGCGAGTGCGTTGGGCTATTCATTGGGTTATGTGGGTAGTGTGTTGTTGTTGCTCGTCAACTTGAGTATGGTTCTCAACCCCAGTATGTACGGAATTGAAGGCAGTGCTACGGAAGCGTCGATTAAGGCCATGAAATATTCCTTTGTCTGCGTCGGTGTGTGGTGGATACTTTTTAGTCAAATCGCCTTTCGATTTTTGCCCAAGGATAATAAATCCAATGAGTTGACGAAAAGTATCATTTTTAATGGGTATCGAGAGCTTCGTTCCGTTTGGAAGAGTTTTTCAAACCATCCAATTTTAAAAAGTTATATCGGTGCTTTTTTTGTATTTAGTATGGCAGTACAGACGGTTATGCTGATTGCGGCTTATTTTGGTGAGCAAGAGGTCAGTTGGGGGAGTATGAGTGAAAAACAAACGGGTTTGATCATCAGCATTATGATTATCCAACTGATTGCGATTATCGGTGCTATACTAACGGCTCGTTTTTCAGAAAAATTTGGCAACCTTCCAGTACTGATCGCCCTAAACTTTATTTGGGTTAGTCTGTGTCTGTATGCTTTTTTTGTTAGGACACCCATACAATTTTACATTGCAGCAGGCTTTGTTGGCTTGTCTATGGGCGGGATACAATCCTTGGCTCGATCTACATATTCCAAATACATGCCAAAAACCGATGATACTGCGTCCTTTTTTAGTTTTTACAGCACCTCTCAGATGACAGGAATTGTGTTGGGGATGCTACTCTTTGGGACGATTGATCAGGTCACTGGATCGATGCGAAGCTCAATTTTATTTTTTCTTTCGTTTTTCTTGATCGGTGCCTTTTTACTGATTCGCATTCACCGTAGGACAGCGTTCTGAAAATGTATATTTATCTCCACCAAGCCATGTTGATATTTCAACACGTTTTGGGCTTCCTGTATAGCGGATATCTGCCGTTCCATCGATCATCGCTTTTAATTTGTTAGAAGAATTGACATTTGCTTCCCCTGATCCAGTGAGACGCAAAAATGAGTTTTCGGTTTTTAGCTCATCTGAGTGAAGATGGCCTGAGCCAATGATTTTTCCCTTTATCGTCTTACAGCTCCCTGTTAGGTAAATATGCCCGGATCCAGTGATATGCACAGAAACCGTTTGGTTTTTTACAGGGAATTGTATTTCTCCAGAGCCAATAAGTTCAAGCAATAGATGTTTTGAAAATAAAGAGTTTGAACTTGAAACCTTTCCCGAACCAACAACATATATTTTAGACAACTCTTTTGCTGTCACAGTAATTTGTATTGGATTTT
This sequence comes from Flavobacteriaceae bacterium, assembly GCA_029238125.1. Classification (GTDB taxonomy): domain Bacteria; phylum Bacteroidota; class Bacteroidia; order Flavobacteriales; family Flavobacteriaceae; genus UBA724. The sequence continues at coordinate 33,926 of JAQWGQ010000017.1, forward strand.
CTGTTTTGCTGTGAAGTCTCTTGTCATTAGCTGTTCGCAAAACGAGTTTGTTGCTTTTGACATTGAACTCGACATAGGGAAGAAAATTAGATTCTCCTACAATTGAGATACTGTGACGATTTCCTTCCTTCAGTGTGATTTCAAAAGGAGCTAAGACTTCAATCGTATCAAATTTTGTAACTTCCTGGTAAAGAGAGTCTAAGATTGCATTTCCATAAATTACGTCTTGCCATTGGGCAGTAATGAAGGGGCTTGTTAGCAAAAGTATATTTAATAAATATTTCATGATTATAAGATTTGGATATGTAAACATAATAAATTATTAATTATTTAAGTGGTGGCATGGATATTGAATTATAATATGTGGATGCTTAAAATGCAAAACGCCTGATATGGTCAGCCATAGATTACTGACAAGAGAGGCGTATTTGCATGAAAGCGCGACAAAATGACATAACCCATGGGAAAAACAAAACTAATCTCACTAGATGACCTTTCATTAGAGGAATTGGAAGTTGATGCGGAATTAATTCCATTAATGACTACTGACGATGAGGAGGCAATTTCAAAAGAGCCTGTTCCAGAAGTAATTCCAATTTTGCCTTTGCGAAACACGGTATTGTTTCCTGGAGTCGTCATTCCTATAACAGCCACTCGTGACAAATCGATTCAATTGATTCGTGATGCCAATACATCCAATAAACTGATTGGAGTTGTTGCACAGCTCGATTCATCTGAGCAATCTCCTGATCAAAATGACCTATACAAGGTTGGCACTCTTGCTCGTATCCTTCGGGTTTTACAAATGCCAGATGGGAATACCACGGTTATTTTACAGGGAAAAAAACGCTTTCAGATTGAAAGTTTTATAGAATCAACGAATTATCTGAAAGCTACAGTTTCCGAACTGCCAGATGAGCGACCTGCTAAAGAGGATAAAGAATTTGCTGCTGTTATTGATTCGATTAAGGATTTGTCTCTACAAATCATAGCTGACAGTCCTAATATTCCATCGGAAGCTTCCTTTGCGATCAACAATATCAAAAGTGAGTCTTTTTTGGTCAATTTTGTTTCCTCCAATATGAGTATGGCAACCACTGACAAACAAGAGATTCTCCAAAGCAATAGTCTTCATAGTCGTGCACTGCTTTGTCTAAAACATATGGATGTGGAGTTTCAAAAGCTATCCTTGAAAAACGAAGTACAGTCCAAAGTACGTAATGATTTAGATCAGCAACAGCGTGAATATTTTCTTCATCAGCAAATGAAAACCATTCAAGAAGAATTGGGTGGTGCCTCATCCCATCAGGATGTTTCTGACATGAAAACACGCTCTTTGAAAAAGAAATGGAATGAAAAGGTAAAAACCCATTTCGATAAAGAATTGGCAAAGCTTGAGCGGATGAACTCTCAAGTTGCCGAATATGGCGTACAACGAAACTATTTGGAGTTGTTACTCGATCTGCCATGGGATGAGTTTTCAAAGGATAAATTTGATTTAAAGCGCGCTCAGCGTATTCTGGACCGAGATCACTTTGGCCTAGAGGAGGTCAAAAAGAGAATCATTGAGTTTTTGGCAGTTTTAAAACTTCGAAACGACATGAAGTCTCCCATTTTATGTTTGACTGGCCCTCCAGGAGTTGGAAAAACATCCTTGGGTAAATCGATTGCTGAAGCTCTTGGCAGAGAATATGTTCGTATTTCCCTTGGTGGGATGAGAGATGAAGCCGAAATCCGAGGTCACCGAAAAACCTACATTGGTGCAATGCCAGGAAGAATTTTGCAAAATATCAAAAAGGCAGGCACATCAAACCCCGTTTTTGTTCTCGATGAGATTGATAAACTTTCGTCTGGAGTTAGTGGCGACCCTTCATCGGCTTTACTTGAAGTGCTCGATCCAGAGCAAAACAGTGAGTTTTATGACAATTTTTTGGAGTTGGGTTACGATCTTTCAAAAGTGCTGTTTGTCGCGACTTCAAACACATTGTCCACAATACAACCCGCTTTGTTAGATCGAATGGAAATCATCCGTGTGAGTGGATATACTCTCGAGGAAAAAGTTTCTATTGGAAACAAGTACCTTGTGCCCAAACAAATCAAGGAACACGGCTTGACAACAAAAGATATTACAATCGGAAAGCCTGTTTTGAAGAAACTCATTTCTGGATATACGCGCGAGTCTGGCGTACGTGGTCTTGATAAGACAATTGCGAAAGTGATTCGAAACCGAGCGAAGTCCATTGCCCTCGAAGAAACATTTGAAACGAAATTTGAAACAAAGCACGTTGAATCGGTTTTAGGCCCCGAAAAAATTTCAATGAATGCTTATGAAAACAATGATGTTCCGGGTGTTGTCACGGGCCTTGCATGGACGCAGATGGGCGGCGATATTTTGTTTATTGAGTCTCTGATCACAAAAGGATCTGGCAAGCTTTCCTTGACTGGAAACTTGGGAAAAGTCATGAAAGAATCAGCGACAATCGCACTGGAGTTTATCAAATCTTACGCGGATCAACTGGGTACGAGTGCTGAAGAATTGAATACATATAATTTTCATATTCACGTTCCTGAAGGAGCAACCCCTAAAGACGGTCCAAGTGCAGGGATCACCATGTTGACCTCGCTGGTGTCTGCTGTTACTCGACGAAAAGTCAAGAGCCGAATTTCGATGTCAGGGGAAATCACCTTGAGAGGAAAAGTACTCCCAGTAGGGGGGATTAAGGAAAAAATTCTCGCTGCAAAACGTGCAAATGTAAAGACGATTATTTTGTGTGCTGACAACAAAAAAGATGTAGAAGAAATCAACCAAAACTATCTTCGTGGCTTACAGTTTCAGTATGTTTCTTCCATGATTGATGTTGTTGATTTTGCATTGACATCTCAAAAAGCGACAAATCAACTCCGTAAAATCAAATAATTTCCAATCCAATGCGTTTCTTGTCTATATGAGACTGATTGCAATTTGTGCTTTTTTGTGTTGTTTGTCCATATCTGCTCAAAAAGGCGGGTCAAACACCTATCAATTTTTAGAGTTGTCTCCAAGCCCAAGACATATGGCTTTGGGGACATGGATTTCGACCTTATCTCCAAACTCCATTCATAGTGGGTTGGCAAATCCAGCAATGGTTTCGGATTCCATACAGGGTCAAGTCGTATTGAACTACCAGCCCTACTTTTCGGGAATTAACCGCGGTACTGCAGCTGTTATTTTTGGTTTAAAAGAAAGACATTCCATTTTAGTAGACACCCGATTTATACATTATGGGACATTTGATGAAACAAATAATTTTGGGGATAAAATTGGCGAATTCTCGGGGAATGAAGTTGCTCTGGGCGTAGCTTATGCACACCATTTTCCTTCCCAAAATCTGTTTGTGGGGGCTAGGTTAAATCTGATTAGCTCAACGCTAGCAGAATACAACTCAACTGGGTTTACGGCAGATTTGGGACTTTATCATTCTTCGCCATCTTCACGTTACCGATTTGGATTGGTCGCTCGCAATATTGGATCGCAACTTCGTGCTTATGATAGTGTAAAAGAAAGTATTCCGTTTTCTTTGTCATTTGGCATTTCGAATGAACTACAGTATCTTCCTCTCCGTTGGCACTTGTCGATTGATCATCTACAAAATTGGAACCTTGCCTATGTTAACCCCAATCAGCAACAAACCAATTTTGAAGGAGAGTTGGTAGGTGAAAACCCGAGTTTTTTCGACGAATTGTTCAGACACCTTGTCTTTGGTGCTGAGCTGTTTCCCGATCGCGCATTTTCCATACAGGTAGGATATAATTTTTTACGATCAGCAGAACTTTCAATTGCCGAAGTTCGAAGTTTTTCAGGACTGAGTTTTGGATTTGGGATCAATTTGCGAAAATTTAGGTTTAATTACAGTCATGCACGTTTTAGTGCTGCTGGTAATACTAATTTTTTAGGTCTTACCTTTGCGCCCTGAATGGATAGCATCATTATTACAATAGACGGAGCTTCGTCAACTGGTAAAAGTTCTTTGGCAAAGGCAATTGCCAAACATTACGGTTTTAAACACATTGACTCCGGTGCGATGTATCGAGCATTGACATTTTATGCACAGGACCACAATCTTCTAAACGATCATAAATTTGACGTCGATGCCCTAACTGCTCACTTGCCAACCATTGATATTGACTTTACTATAGCAGATGAAATCATGCTAAACGGTAAAATTATCAAAAATGAAGTTCGCTCAATGGAGGTTTCTAATAAGGTCAGTTTGGTGGCTAAAGAACCGCAATTCCGACAATTTATGGTGGCCAAGCAAAGGCAATTGGGTGAAAAAGGAAATGTTGTCATGGACGGCAGAGACATCGGCAGTGTTGTGTTTCCAAATGCGACAATCAAATTTTTTCTTGAAGCTTCCATGGAAGTTCGAACCAATCGCAGATATGCAGAACTGATCGAAAAGGGAGAACAGGTTTCTGTTGAAGAGGTTCATGCTAACATCGCAAAACGAGACCATATTGATTCTAGCAGGGACGATTCCCCACTCATTGTTCCAGAGAATGCGATTGTGTTAAGCAATGACAAAGAGGGCTTGACTGGACTTTTCAATATTGCAATAGCGGAAATAGATAAACATTTACCGTAAATTTTAGGGTCTAATTATTTGCTTGTCTATTGAAAAGAGTTAATTTTGCCCACCCTAAGGGAAGCGTCTTGACAGAAAATACCCCTTAGTATGTTTGATAACCGCTTTTGTTGCTTGAAGCCAATTTTCTAGAAGCAACAAAATACAAGACTTAAAATCATGACTACTGATCATGTAAATGAGGAAGCTCAAGTAGAAAATGTCGAGCCCTCAACTTCGGACAACGAGACAAACGATTCTCAGTCCACCGCACAATCTTCTGAAGAGTTTTTAGCAAATTTTGATTGGGTTTCTTACCAAGAAGCTGCCGAAACTGTTGATGAAAAGAAGTACAAGGAATTTGAAAAGCTTGTACACGAAAATTTTGTAGACACCCAGCAAACAGATGTAATTCAAGGTACAGTCACACACATGACTGACCGTGAGGCCATTATTGATATCAATGCGAAATCTGAGGGTGTTATTTCACTAAATGAATTTAGATATAATTCCGATTTAAAAGTTGGCGATAGTGTTGAAGTTATTGTTGACATTCGTGAAGATAAAACTGGACAACTGGTCCTTTCACACCGAAAAGCTCGTGTGATTAAAGCTTGGGAACGAGTGAATGAAGCCCACGATAAAGCAGAAGTTGTTACTGGTTTTGTCAAATGTCGAACCAAAGGGGGTATGATTGTTGACGTATTCGGAATCGAGGCGTTTTTACCTGGCTCACAAATCGATGTAAAGCCAATCCGGGACTATGATCAATACGTAAATAAGAACATGGAATTTAAGATTGTAAAAATCAATCATGAATTTAAAAATGTTGTTGTTTCTCACAAAGCATTGATCGAAGCGGACATTGAAGAACAGAAAAAGGAAATCATCGGTCAGCTCGAAAAAGGACAAGTGCTGGAAGGAACTGTTAAAAACATTACTTCTTACGGAGTCTTTATCGACCTTGGAGGAGTTGATGGGCTTGTTCACATTACAGATTTGTCTTGGAATCGAATCAATCATCCTGGAGAAATTCTAGAACTCGATCAAAAACTCAATGTTGTTATTCTTGACTTTGATGATGATAAATCACGCATCCAATTGGGAGTAAAACAATTGAGTCAACATCCATGGGAAGCACTTAGCGAAGACCTCAAAGAGGGAGACATCGTTGACGGAAAAGTTGCTGTAATTGCTGATTATGGAGCATTTATTGAAATCGCACCAGGTGTTGAAGGTCTTGTTCACGTTTCTGAAATGTCTTGGAGCACACACATGCGCTCTGCGCAAGACTTTGTAAACGTAGGTGACGAGGTTAAAGTTTCCATTTTATCACTCGATCGCGAAGATCGAAAAATGTCATTGGGTATGAAGCAGCTTTCTGCAGACCCGTGGACGGATATTACATCAAAATATCCTGTTGGTTCGAAGCACAAAGGTGTGATTAGAAACTTCACAAACTTTGGTGTATTTGTAGAGCTTGAAGAAGGTATCGACGGATTGATCTATATCTCTGAGTTGTCATGGACCAAAAAAGTAAAGCACCCATCTGAAGTAGTTACAGTTGGTCAAGACTTGGAAGTTGTTGTTCTTGAATTGGACGTTGACGGTAGAAAACTCAGTTTAGGTCACAAGCAAATTCAAGATAATCCTTGGAACAAATATGAAACTGAGTTTTCTGAAGGAACTCTTGTTGAGTCATCGATTCATGAAATCGTTGATAAAGGAGCAACGGTTATCCTCAACGATGACATTACTGCTTTTGTTCCCAATCGTCATCTTGAAAAAGAAGACGGAAATAAACTGAAAAAGGGAGAATCTGCTGAATTCAAGGTCATTGAATTCAACAAGGATTACAAGCGTGTGGTGCTATCACACAGTGCAGTCTATAAAGAGATGGAGCAAGAAATCGTTAAAAAAGCAAAGAAGAAATCTGCCGCCAAAACGGAGGTTTCAACTCTTGGTGATATCGATGCCTTAGCTGATCTTAAAAAGAAGATGAACGAAGAAGAAAACGGCTAGTTATAGTCCTTCTACTGTTTAGAAATTAAGGCGCTTTTTTAGCGCCTTTTTTTTTATGCAAGTATGATGTTGCTGATATACGATCCAACCTCTTCAGTTGTGGAACTTTGATTGGGGTTGATGTCTGGAGTTCCGATATCGCTGTTGATGGTTTTTTGTACTGCGTCACGTATGGCACTGGCTTCCTGAGTCATATCAAAGTGATCGAGCATCATCGCAGCGGACAAAATCGTAGCTATCGGATTGGCAATGCCTTTTCCTTTACCCTGCGGAAAGGAGCCATGAATCGGTTCAAATAGAGCATAACGATCCCCAATGGAAGCAGAAGCCAACAAACCAATTGACCCACCAATTACACTTGCTTCGTCTGAAATGATATCACCAAATAGATTTCCAGTCAGTATAACATCAAATTGAGCTGGGTTTAATACCATTTGCATGGCGGCGTTATCGACAAACAGAAAATCTAATTCAACGTCACTGTACTCTTTACTGTGTAGCTCTGTTACCACACTTCTCCATAAACGAGAAGAGGCAAGGACATTTGCTTTGTCAACCAATGTCAGTTTATTTTTACGCTTCGCTGCAGCTTTAAAGGCAAGGTGGGCTACTCGTAAGATTTCTTCTTTGGAATACATACACAAATCAGATGCAACCCCTTTTTCATTGGCTTCCTTCTTTTGACCAAAATAAATTCCACCGGTTAACTCCCGATAGATAACCAAATCTACACCTTCAATTCGATCTCTCTTCAATGGTGAACTTTCTATAAGACGGTCGTAGATTGTAACAGGACGTACGTTGCAAAACAAATTTAATGTTTTTCGAAGAGCGAGAAGTCCTTGTTCGGGACGTACTTTTGCGTTGGGGTCATTATCATATTTCGGATCTCCTATTGCTCCAAATAAGATTGCATCGTTTGATTTGCAAATCTCAATGGTTTTTTCTGGAAGTGGTTTGCCAGTTGCGTCAATGGCAACCGCGCCCATCAGTGCGTGTTCGAAGCTGAAAGAGTGGTTGTACTTTTTTTCGATTGCTTGTAAAACCTTTATTGCTTCTGTAATGATTTCAGGACCAATCCCATCTCCGGCTAAAACGGCAATTTTTTTATGCATTTCGTTTCCTTTCGAATTCTTCTATCTTATGCTTATTGTTGATTAAATAATCAATATCGTCATAGCCATTGATTAAGCAGGTTTTTTTGTAACTGTTGATCTCAAAATCGATATGTATATCAATAGATGGTATTTCAATGTATTGGCTCACCAAATCTACAATTAATTCGCAGTTGGGATTCTCGTTTATGGCTTCAAAAATTGTTTGGAGTTGGCTGTCGCTAACTTGGATAGGAAGTAGTCCGTTGTTCAAAGCGTTGCCCTTGAAAATATCAGCAAAGAAACTGGAAATTACCACCTTAAACCCATAATCTGTCAGTGCCCAAGCAGCATGCTCACGGCTCGAACCACAGCCAAAATTATTTCCAGCGACAAGGATAGGTCCTGCAAAAGTTGGGTTGTTCAAAACAAAATCAGCTATGGGATTGTTGTTTTTATCGTATCGCCAGTCACGAAACAGGTTTTCGCCAAACCCTTCGCGGTCGGTCGCTTTTAAAAAACGCGCTGGAATAATTTGGTCCGTATCAACGTTTTCGATTTCTAAGGGAATGGCAGTTTGTTCTAGTCGGGTAAACTTTTCCATTATAATTGGGTTATATCTACGATTTTGCCTTCGATAGCAGCAGCAACTGCAGTGAGCGGACTCGCTAAAATTGTACGAGCTCCGGGACCTTGCCGCCCTTCAAAATTTCGATTCGATGTGGATACACAGTATTCTCCAGCCGGTATTTTATCATCGTTCATCGCCAAACAGGCCGAGCAACCTGGCTGACGGATCATAAAGCCCGCCTCTTCAAAGATTATGTCTAAGCCCTCGTCTTGAATTTGCTTGGCAACTTGCTGTGAGCCAGGAACGATGAGCGCATTTATATTTTCCGCTTTTTTCTTCCCCTTGATATAGGCAGAGGCAACCCGAAAATCCTCGATTCTTGAGTTGGTGCAACTGCCGATAAACACGTAGTTGATGGGCAGATTGTTTAGTGTATCCCCTTGATTAAATCCCATGTATTCCAATGATTTTTGGAAGGATTCGTTTTGTGATGAGGGGATTTGTTCTTGTATTCCAATTCCCATGCCTGGATTTGTCCCGTAGGTAATCATCGGACTGATATCAGCTGCATCAAAACTGTATTCTTTGTTAAACGATGCATCAGGGTCTGAGGGTAATGATTTCCAATATTTGAGTTTTTGTTGCCACTCTGCTTGTGAAGGTGCAAATTCCCGACCTTCAATATAGTCATACGTGGTTTGGTCTGGTGCGATCATGCCTCCACGAGCACCCATTTCAATACTCATATTACAGACTGTCATTCGGCCTTCCATAGTCATATTTTCAAAGACTTCACCTGCATATTCAACAAAGTAGCCAGTCCCTGAGTCTGTACCAAGTTGGGCAATAATGTAAAGAATAACGTCTTTTGGATGAACTCCTTTCTTGAGCTCACCATCAACAGTAATTCGCATGCTTTTTGGCTTACTGACCAACAAGCATTGACTTGCAAAAACTTGAGCAACTTGACTGGTTCCGATTCCAAATGCGATCGACCCAAACGCCCCATGCGTTGAAGTATGGCTATCTCCACATACCATGGTCATACCAGGTTGTGTAATCCCCAATTCTGGACCGATTACATGCACGATTCCTTGATAAGGGTGGCCTAAGTCATAAAGTTCAATGTCGTGTTCTTCGCAGTTCTTACGTAATTTTGCTACCTGATTTCTCGACAACACATCTTTTATCGGCAAATGTTGGTTGAGGGTTGGCACGTTGTGATCAACAGTTGCTACAATTTGTTGCGGTCTGAAAACCGGAATGTCCTTATCGTTAAGAGCAGAAAAGGCCTGTGGGCTTGTCACCTCATGAATTAAATGCTTATCGATGTATAAAATATCTGGACCATCTTCCAATTGATCGACAACATGGTTATCCCAAACCTTGTCAAAGAGTGTTTTCCCCATTGTTTGTTTTTTTTCTATGAATTTAGATTCGCAAGATCAACAATTCCAGGAATATCATCATCGTTGATTTCTTTGTGCGTATCTGCAAATTTCAAAAATTGTTCGTAAACTTTATCCAGTTGGAGTTTCGTGAGTTCGATTCCAATATTTTTGGCTCGATATGCAAGTGCTGCTCGGCCACTACGAGCGGTCAAAACAATTGCAGAGGTTTCAACACCAACATCATGTGGATCCATGATTTCGTAGGTCTCTCTATTTTTTATGATACCATCCTGATGAATCCCAGAGCTATGTGCAAAAGCGTTTGCCCCAACGATTGCCTTATTGGCTTGTACACTCATCCCCATGGATTCAGAAACCATTTGAGAAGTATCATACAAAAGTTTGGTGTTGATATTTGTGTCTAGCTGAAGGTGAGGATGCTGACGCATAATCATCACAACCTCTTCTAGTGAGGTGTTTCCAGCACGTTCTCCGATTCCATTGATTGTACACTCAATTTGACGGGCTCCGTTGACAGCACCTGCAATTGAATTTGCGGTGGCCAAACCTAAATCATTGTGGCAATGGCATGAAATAATCGCTTTTTCGATGCCTTTTACATTCTCGACTAAGTACTTGATTTTTGCACCGTAATCTTCAGGCAAACAATAGCCCGTTGTATCTGGTATGTTGAGAACGGTAGCCCCTGCCTTAATGACCTCTTCACAAACTTTAGCGAGAAAATCATTGTCGGTCCTGCCAGCATCTTCGGCATAGAACTCAATATCCTCAACGTACTGTTTGGCGTGCTTGACAGCTCCAACTGCACGCTCTATGATTTGTTCACGACTGGAGTTAAACTTGTGCTTGATATGGGAGTCAGAGGTCCCAATACCGGTATGGATTCGAGGCTTTTTGGCATGTTTGAGGGCTTGAGCAGCAACATCGATGTCTTTTGGCACTGCTCGAGTCAAGCCACAAACCGATGCATTGGAAACGATCTTTGATATTTCCTCTACGGAATGAAAATCACCAGGGCTAGAAATGGGAAACCCAGCTTCGATAACATCGACACCAAGCTCGTCAAGACGACTGGCAATATGAAGCTTTTGGTCAGTATTTAGCTTACAACCTGGCACTTGTTCACCATCACGTAGAGTTGTGTCAAAAATGTGGACTTTATCTTTCACCATAGGATTTACCTCACCTTTAGGGTAGACAAATTTAATTTAAAAATATGGCCCAAAAAAATGTATATTTATGAATTACGCAAATTTAATTTGTTTTCGATTGACTTGATGAATTTTTTCTATGCCTAAGACCCAAAAAGAGTCCCTGTTTCGGTTGATTAAATCTCTTTCCAAATCAGAAAAAAGACAGTTTAAGCTTTATGTAAATCGATTGGAATCCAATTCCGACAAAAAGTTTATTGCTCTTTTCGATTTGTTGGATAAAATGTCGGTTTATAATGAACAAAAAATCGCAAATTCAAAAATCGTTAAGCGAGAGCAGTTATCAAATGTAAAAAGTCATTTGTACAAACAAATTTTGGTCAGCTTACGTTTGTCGATATCTTCTACCAATAAAAGATTACAGCTAAGGGAACAATTGGATTATGTTTATATTCTTTATAACAAGGGTTTGTACGAGCAAAGTTTGCAAATGCTCCAGCGTGTAAAAGCACAAGCAATTAAGCTTGACGAAAGGGCTACAGGGTTTCAAGCGATTGAATTCGAAAAAGCTGTGCAAACACAGTACTTGTCCAAAACAAATTTTGATTATGTCAGTGAGATTGCAACCCAATCAACGCAAATTGCTTCACACAACGAAAAAACTGCAAAGCTATCGAGCTTAGCTCTGTTACTCTATGCGAAAAATGTGCATTATGGATATGTAAAAAACGATAAGGAGTTCAGGGATGTCACAACGTTTTTTGAGTCACACCTCGAAGAAATTGACCTTGACAATGCAGGATTTTCCGAGTCCTTCTGGTATTATAAATCCCATTTGCTGTATAGCATATTGGTTCAAGATTTGTTGTCGGCCTATAAATTTGCCAATAAATGGGTTGAACTTTTTTATATGTCGCCCGACATGATTCAATTACATCCAGTCTTTTTTATTCGGGGGCACCAACACCTATTTGAAATTTTGTATTTGTTGAAATATATGTCCAAATTCAAGATGGCATTGGAGCGATTTGAAGCAACTTTAGCTCAGTCGAGCTTTCCTAAGAATCACAATATCTTACCCTATATCTTTATGGGTAGATATAACAACAAAATCAATTTTCACTTTTTGGAAGGGAGTTTTGAAGAGGCTATTCCTTTGATTCCAGATGTTTTAAACGGAGTTGTTCAACATGCTGACCAGCTCGATCAGCACCACATTATGGTTTTGTACTACAAAATCGCCTGTATTTATTTTGGCGCAGGAAATCTTCAAAAATGTATCGAGTATTTACAGTTTATCATTTCCGACAAATCACTGCTAGTTCATCAAGACTTGATGTGTTTTTCAAGAGTTTTAAATATTGTTGCTCATTATGACGCAGGACTTGACTATGAGCTTGAGACGCAAGTTAAACAAACTTATAAGTTTTTACTTAAAATGGATGAGCTACAAGCGGTTCAGAAAGAAATGATACGATTTATGAGAAGTCTAACCGATTTTTATCCAAACGAACTCAAGCAAGCTTTTCGTCAACTCCACGCCTCATTAAAACGTTTTGAAAATGACCCATATGAAAAACGATCTTTTCTGTATCTCGATATTTTGTCTTGGCTAGAAAGTAAGATTGAAAATCGATCAATAGGGGAGATCATACGTGAAAAGGCATTTTTGCTAATCCGCTAACGCCTTCCATAGCACATCATCAGGATAGGGAGCAATAAATTTCATTTCTTCTTTCTTTGTTGGATGGACAAATAGGAGAGATCTGGCATGAAGATGAATACTTCCATTTGGATTTGGTCGCTTAGCCCCATATTTTAAGTCCCCCTTTATATGGAGCCCCACTGCTGCCAATTGTGCGCGAATTTGATGATGGCGCCCTGTTTCCAGTTCAATCTCTAAAACGTGGTATGATTTTAATGACTCCACATGTCGATAATGGAGTATCGCATGTTTTGTGTTTGGAGTGGTTTTGGGATAATGAAAAGATTTATTCTGGGAGCTATTTTTTTTCAAATAATGTTCAAGTCTTGCACTTGATTCTGGAGTCCCAGAAACAACGGCTCGATATACCTTTTTGGGTATTCTATCCTTAAACTGCTGATTGAGTCGCGTTAGGGCCTTTGATGTTCGAGCAAGTACAATGGCTCCAGTCGTCGGACGGTCGAGTCGATGGACCAAACCCAAAAACACATCGCCTGGCTTTTGGTACTTATCCTTGATGTAACGCTTTGCAATATCGACTAGAGATTCATCACCTGTTTGATCGCCCTGCGCAAGCAGTCCAGCTGCCTTGTTGACAACCAAGATATGATTGTCCTCGTAAATTACAGATAAGTCAGACAATTAATATTGTTCGTTTTGATTCGGAAAGTCAACGGATTTGACATCAGAAACATAGTTTTCGATGGCCTTTTTCATGTCCTCATAAAGATTCATATACCTTCTTAAAAAACGAGGATTAAACGCATTGGTCAAACCAATGAGATCGTGAACGACGAGCACCTGCCCATCAACATCAGAACCTGCTCCAATTCCAATGATGGGGATATGAACAGATTCGGCAACTTGTTTTGCTAGTGTTGAAGGAATTTTTTCCAAAACAATCGCAAAGCAACCAAGCTCCTCCAACTTTTTTGCATCCGAAATAAGTTTTTGAGCTTCTTCTTTTTCCTTAGCCCTGACGGAGTAGGTTCCAAACTTATAGATCGATTGCGGGGTCAGACCCAAATGACCCATGACTGGGATTCCAGCGTTGAGAATGTTGGTAATCGATTGCTCAATTTCTTCGCCACCTTCAAGCTTGACAGCATGTGCACCTGACTCTTTCATGATTCGAATCGATGACCGAAGGGCCTCTTGTGCGTCAGATTGATAGCTGCCAAATGGTAAGTCAACAACGACAAGAGCGCGTTTACTCGCCTTAACTACCCCTGACGCATGATAAATCATTTGATCTAATGTAATCGGGACAGTTGTTTCATGACCCGACATGACATTGGAGGCAGAGTCTCCAACAAGGATTACATCAACGTTAGCAGCATCGACGACACTGGCCATTGAATAATCATATGCGGTTAGCATAGAAATCTTCTCATTTGACGCTTTCATCTCTATGAGACTGTTCGTCGTAACTCTTTTATATTCTTTGTTGCTCTTGGACATGGCGCAAATTTGTCCAAAAATACATTATAAAGCCGAAACCCAAACGATGACTGACACCCTGTCAGTATATCCCTAATGGCATAGTCATTGAGTATGGTTGAAAAAAATATAGATCATGAGTAAAATAATCGGTATTGATTTAGGAACAACAAATTCTTGTGTTTCCGTGATGGAAGGGAACGAGCCTGTTGTTATTCCCAATGCAGAAGGCAAGCGAACAACTCCTTCTGTCATTGCATTCGTTGAAGGAGGCGAAATCAAGGTCGGAGATCCAGCAAAACGCCAAGCTGTGACAAACCCAACCAAAACGATTTCTTCCGTAAAGCGATTTATGGGAAACAAATTTTCCGAATCAACAAAAGAAATTAAACGAGTTCCTTACGCTGTTGTAAAGGGGGATAATAACACGCCACGAGTTGATATCGATGGTCGTTTGTATACCCCACAAGAGCTTTCTGCGATGATCTTGCAAAAAATGAAGAAAACTGCAGAGGACTATCTCGGTCAGACAGTGACAGATGCTGTGATCACTGTTCCTGCCTATTTTAACGATGCGCAACGTCAAGCCACCAAAGAAGCAGGAGAAATTTCTGGCTTAAAGGTTCACAGGATTATCAATGAACCAACAGCGGCAGCATTGGCTTATGGCCTTGACAAAAGTGGAAGTGATAGAAAAATTGCTGTCTATGATCTTGGTGGTGGAACTTTCGATATTTCAGTACTTGAGCTTGGAGATGGTGTTTTTGAGGTATTATCAACCAATGGAGATACTCACCTTGGTGGGGATGATTTTGATGGGGTGATTATCGATTGGCTTGCTGAGGAGTTTAAATCTGCCGAGAGTGTTGATCTACGTGAAGATCCAATGGCCCTACAACGATTGAAGGAAGCAGCCGAGAAAGCGAAAATTGAATTGTCATCGTCAACACAAACCGAAATCAACTTGCCTTATGTAACGGCAACTGCATCTGGTCCAAAACACCTTGTTCAAACACTGACAAGAGCCAAATTTGAGCAGTTGTCGGCTGAATTGGTGAAACGTTCTATGACTCCTGTTAAGAACGCACTTACAGATGCAGGACTATCAACTGATGAGATTGATGAAGTTATTTTAGTAGGTGGTTCAACTCGAATCCCCGTGATCCAAGAAGAAGTTGAAAAATTCTTTGGTAAAAAACCATCTAAAGGAGTAAATCCTGATGAAGTTGTTGCCGTTGGCGCTGCGATTCAGGGAGGAGTACTTACTGGAGATGTCAAAGATGTATTGCTGCTCGACGTGACTCCCCTTTCATTGGGAATTGAAACCATGGGTGGAGTACTGACCAAGTTGATCGATGCAAACACAACGATTCCAACTAAAAAATCACAAGTGTTTTCAACCGCAGCTGACAATCAGCCCTCTGTAGAAATTCATGTTTTACAAGGTGAGCGTCCGATGGCTGCTGATAACAAAACCATTGGAAGATTCCACTTAGATGGAATCCCACCAGCACCGAGGGGGACTCCTCAAATCGAGGTAACCTTTGATATTGATGCCAATGGCCTGATTCAGGTTACCGCACTAGATAAAGCCACAAACAAGTCTCAAGACATTCGCATTGAAGCTTCTTCAGGATTAACAGAGGAAGAAATTGAAAAGATGAAGAAGGAGGCCGAAGCAAATGCAGAAGCCGACAAAAAGGCGAAAGAACAAGTGGATACGCTAAACAACGCTGATGCGATGATTTTTCAAACCGAAAAGCAGTTGACTGAATTTGGAGATAAATTGTCAGACGACAAGAAAAAACCGATTCAGGACGCTTTAGAAGTTTTGCAAAAAGCATATGAAGCCAAAGATATAGAGGCGATTACGCCTGCGCTTGACAGCATCAACGAGGCATGGAAAAATGCTTCTGAAGAGATGTACAAGGCACAAGCCGATCAGGGCGGTGCCGCTGAACCACAAGCAGATGCAGGTGCGCAATCTGCAGAGACCAACGATGAAGACGTAGAAGATGTTGACTTTGAAGAAGTCAAATAACCTCTCTATAGTCTTATTTCTTAATTCAAAAACGCACTGCTAATCGTAGTGCGTTTTTGTATTTTAGCAATTACGATGGACAAATCAACTCTTCTCAAAAAAATCAATGATAGAAACCAAGGGACACTCATGCAGACCCTTGGGATTGAGTTCATAGAAATTGGAGAAAACTATTTGGTTGCTCGTATGCCTGTGAGCCCAGCAGTACATCAGCCAGATGGCGTGCTTCACGGTGGGGCAACTGCTGCCCTTGCCGAGACTGTAGGAAGTTCAGCTGCTGCAATATTTTGCCTTCCAAAAGACCATATGTTGCGTGGAATCGATGTGTCTGCTAAGCATGTAAGAGGTGTTCGATCGGGTTTTGTACACGCCAAGGCAATCGCTACACATCAGGGTAAAACGATGCAAGTGTGGTCGATTGAAATTACAGATGATCAAAATCGTTTGGTATCTACATGTTCCTTGACCACGCTTATCCTTCCGATTAAAAAGTGATGGTTTTGACCTCGAAATCATTTTTTGAAGAAATTGAACAACATTTTCAGAACAAATTGCCATTTGTAGTCTTTCGACACCCTAATCAAACCAAGCTGACAGCTTTTCTCGATCTCGAGACTTCTGAAAAATCAAATGAAAAGTTTATTGTAAGCCCTTTTGACTCTTCAATGTATTTTTCGATCCATTCCCACAAGATTATTGATTTTGACTACAATTCAGAAATTGGAACTTCTGAAGCCGATGAAATAGAATGGCTTGATTTAGAAAATAAGCAGAAGGAACACACCGACCTGATTCGAAAGGCCCTTTCCAGTATTCAAGAATCACCTCTCAAAAAAGTTGTGCTGGCGACTTCCCTTCAATACAATGATGCAGTAAATTCGCCATTGTCTTATTTTAAAAGGATCCTAGCGAAGTACACAAACACTTTCAACTACCTATTGTATCACACCGATTGTGGGGTATGGATGGGAGCAACACCTGAAAGACTAATCACAATGAGCGGTCATCATTTGCAAACGATGGCTTTGGCAGGCACGCGAACTTATGGCTCAAATGAATGGGGTATTAAGGAGAAGGAAGAGCAGGAGTTTGTTGTTCGAGAAATTGTAAACACGTTAAAGCAATACACTCCAAGTGAACTCATAAAATATTCTGATGCTGAAACCATTCGTGCTGGCCATTTGGAGCACTTACGGACAAAGTTAACGGCAGAGTTGTCAATTTCGCCGATTGATGCAGCTCAAGCACTTCACCCAACTCCGGCTGTTGGGGGAGTACCAAAACAGATGGCGCTTGACTTTATAAATCGTCACGAGCAATTGGATCGGTCGTTATATTCGGGATTTTTGGGAGTTGTCTCCCCAGAGCAAACAAGTCTTTATGTCAATCTCCGGTGTATGTCGATTCAAGATCACATGGCGACAGTGTATGTCGGGGGTGGAATTACCGAAAAAAGCGACCCACAAGACGAATGGCATGAGGTGCTGCAAAAGGCAAACACAATGGGGCGTATATTGGCTAGTGAACAATAAGAGCATTTTGTACATTTGCCATTGCTATGAACCTCTCAACCATACCCGTTGTTCGCTTGGTAATTCAACAACTTCTCAATTATGGGGTTCACCATGTCGTTATCGCACCTGGTTCAAGAAATGCCCCGATTACAGTTGGGTTAACAACTCACAAAGCGTTTACGACTTACAGTATTATTGACGAGCGTTCTGCTGGGTTTTTTGCAATTGGACTTTCTCAACAACTTCATCAGCCAGTTGGTGTGCTGTGTACTTCAGGGTCTGCACTTTTAAATATCTATCCAGCTGTTTCAGAAGCATATTACAGTCGGTACCCACTTGTGGTGTTGAGCGCTGATCGTCCAACTTATCAAATCGATATAGGGAATGGCCAAACCATTAGACAATCTGGTGTGTTTTCAAAACATCTCATTTCAGAAGCTTCGCTTTTACAAGATATCACTCATAATCGAACTGCAATTATTGAGAGCAATACACAGCAGATGATTGATGTAAAGTCAACTCTACAAGAGGTGGAGAGTCAACAAAAAACAATTGAAAAGACCAATACGAAATACCTTCAAAAGGCACTCTCTGAAATGCTTTCTCATCAATGTCCAGTACATGTCAATATTCCTTTGGAAGAACCCCTTTACGATTTTCATGATCAAAACGACTTCGTAGTCGAGCAAGTCAAACGGATAAAAATGCCTCAATCGAAAAATCTCGAATCCGTTCAGTCAAAGTGGAATGAATCCAAACGTATCCTTGTTGTAGTGGGAACGCTTTCACCAGATTCTTTAAATGCAAAGAGCATTTCGGTTTTAGCGCATGACCCAAGGGTTGTCGTCCTACATGAAATCACCTCCAATCTTCATCACCACAACTTTATTTCTCATATTGATCGGGTGATTTTACCGATAGAGAAACAAAAAAATAGTCAAGAGATTTTTCAATCACTAGCTCCAGATCTTCTTATCACAATAGGCGGTATGGTGGTTTCGAAAAAGATAAAATCGTTGTTGCGATCATACAAAGGAGTTTCACAACATCATGTCGGAAATGATCGACCGCTTGACACCTATTATTTGGGCGTTCAACACCTTCAGGTTGATCCAAATTCTTTTTTTGGTGATCTGATATCTTCATCTGATCCCAAAGCAAATTATCAAGATCAGTGGCTTCAATTGTTTCGAAAACGAGAGATCGCCCACAAAAAATTTCTTGCAAACGCACCATTTAGTGACCTATTGGTTTTTGATAAAATCATGCGTGCAATTCCCAAAGATTATTTGCTACAGTGGGCAAACAGCTCCCCAATTCGATATGCACAGTTATTTCCCACACCAACAGATTCCCAATCATTTTGTAATCGAGGGACAAGTGGAATTGAGGGAAGCATTTCGACAGCGGTCGGCGCAGCTGTAGGCAGTGACAGACCAACTTTGACAATCACAGGCGATTTGAGTTTCTTTTACGATGCAAATGCCCTCTGGAATCAATATATTCCAGCTGATTTCAGGTTGATTATTGTCAATAATGGCGGCGGAGGTATTTTTAGGATATTACCAAATGCCAAAGAAACGCCTGGCTTTGAAACTTATTTTGAAACCAAGCATAAGCGAACTGCAAAACAGATGGCGAAACAGTATGGTTTGTCCTATCAAAGTGTGCGAACTAGCATTGGTCTGCGGTTGGCTTTGGTTCGATTTTTCTCAAAATCTACACGTGGAAAAATATTGGAAATCAGTACCCCTTCAACTACCAATGATCTTGTTTTACAATCCTATTTTAAGTATTTAAGTGAACATTCAGATTAAGTCTTAATTTTATAAAAAATTAAATATGAAACCAGTTTGGAAACCCATAGAAATCTACTCCGACATTTTGTTTGAAATCTATAACGGAGTTGCTAAAATTACAATCAACCGTCCAGAGGTTTACAATGCATTTCGTCCTGAAACCAATATGCAGATGCTTGAAGCCATCGAAATTTGCAGAGAGCGTGATGATATTGATATCGTTCTTTTTACAGGTACTGGCGATAAAGCTTTTTGCAGTGGTGGGGATCAAAATGTTAAAGGAATCGGCGGATATATCGGAGATGATGGCGTACCACGTTTGAATGTTCTCGATTTACACAAAAAGATTCGGGAGTTGCCCAAGCCGGTAATTGCCATGGTCAATGGGTATGCCATTGGTGGTGGTCATGTTTTACATGTCGTTTGTGATCTGACCATTGCGAGTGAAAATGCCATTTTTGGACAGACTGGCCCAAAAGTAGGTAGCTTTGATGGGGGATTTGGATCGTCCTATTTGGCGCGCCATGTCGGGCAAAAGAAAGCACGTGAAATTTGGTTTTTGTGCAAGCAATATAGCGCGCAAGAGGCTTTAGATATGGGTATGGTGAACCGTGTTGTTCCCTTAGAAGATTTGGAATCTGCTACAATGGAATGGTGCGAGCTAATGCAACAAAGAAGCCCTTTGGCACTTCGCATGATCAAACGCAGTTTAAATGCGGAATTAGACGGGCAACACGGTTTGATGCAACTCGCTGGGGACGCAACGCTATTGTACTATTTAACGGAAGAAGCACAAGAAGGTAAAAATGCTTTTTTGGAAAAGCGTCGACCTGATTTCAACAAATACCCTAAATTCCCTTAGTGAATAATCAAATTTTTGAATAGGGTGACTTTTAAAACTTGGATCAGAGCAGCTCGATTGAGAACCATTCCGCTTTCCATCTCTGGAATATTAGTTGGGTCAGCGACAGCTTTTTTGAAAGATGATTTTAATGTTAGCGTATTTACACTCGCTATTCTCACTACGGTTTGCTACCAATTGCTTTCCAATTTCGCCAATGATTATGGCGATGGTGTCAAAGGAACAGATAATGATGACAGACTTGGTCCAAAAAGAATCCTTCAATCTGAACTGATTTCTAGAGCGCAACTCCGCCAAGCAATTTTTGTCATTTCTGGTATTGCAGTACTCATGACGATTTTACTGGTTTATAGTGCTTTTGGATTGAGTAAAACTGCTTTGACTTTTCTCGGGTTGGGCTTTTTTGCTATTGTGGCTGCTATTCGGTACACAGTTGGTTCTAATGCATATGGTTATAAGGGTTTTGGAGATTTATTTGTCTTTCTGTTTTTTGGGTGTGTCAGTGTTTTGGGTAGCCATTATTTATATACATTCGAATTGGATCTATCGTTGATTTTTCCAGCGACCTCGATAGGGTTATTGTCTGTGGGAGTTTTAAACATCAATAATATGCGCGACCGAGTAAATGACAAGCAATATGGGAAAACCACGATTGCTGTTCGTTTGGGTGCTGAAAAGGCGGCATTATATCAACTGACACTGGTTGGCATTCCTGTTCTCTTAACGGTTGTTTACGGCTTGATTTACCATGCCATTGCCTTTGTTGTGATGTCGGTGATTATGATGATTCCAATATCGCTCCACCTCAAGGTTGTGTTTCAAAAACAAAACGAGAAAAACCTCGACCCAGAACTCAAAAAAATTGCTTTGCTGACTTTCTTTTATGCCATTTCGTTTAGTTTGTTGTTAATTTTCTTTTGAGTATGGAATTTTCATGGATTAAACATCAACTTCAATTCAAAACTCCTGGTGGAACTTCAAGAGGAGTTTTGCGTTACAAAGACAGTTGGTTGATTCAAATCTCCAAAGGAGATCAATATGGCATCGGCGAGTGTAGTATTATTGAAGGGCTTAGTCCAGAGTCTCCACAAGATATTCAAAACATATTGGGGGAAATCCCGCAATATCTCACCCAGGGAAAGGAGTTCCTTCTCCAACGCTATACGAAAGCACCTGCTGTACAGTTTGCCATTGAAATGGCTTTTTCAGGATTAGACTCGGATCACCCTTTATTGCATTTCGATACGCAGTTTATTCATCATCAGCAAATGATTCCAATCAATGGATTGATCTGGATGGGTGATGTTGAGACCATGATGACTCAACTCGAGCAAAAAATTAAACTAGGATTTTCATGTATCAAAATCAAAGTTGGTGCAATTGATTTCGAATCAGAATGTAAGTTCTTAGACCGTATTAGAAAACGATTTCACAGTTCTGGTCTTACACTTCGTTTGGACGCAAATGGTGCTTTTCAATCTGAATATGCCATGCAGAAATTGGGCAAACTATCAGAGTATAACATTCATTCCATCGAGCAGCCCATTGCTCCTGGTCAGTGGAAAGAAATGGCCGCTTTATGCAAAACTTCACCCATTCCAATCGCATTGGATGAGGAGTTGATCGGCATCACCTCTAGACAAGAGAAAGTGGATTTGATCCAAGAGATAAAACCACAATATATCATCATCAAGCCGAGTTTGGTAGGTGGTTGGCAAGGTGCTGATCAGTGGGTGTCAATCGCAGAAAAGTATGCTGTTGACTGGTGGGTAACAAGTGCGCTTGAAAGCAATATTGGACTCAATGCAATTGCGCAATGGGCGAGCACAAAACAAATAAATCGACCACAAGGGCTTGGAACGGGTGGATTATTTACAAATAATATCGATACACCTTTGTATCTTAGAGGACAAAATATGGGGTTTGACCCCAATAAACTTACTGACTTTACATTGAAATCATGTTTATAGAGAATGCTTATAAAGGACAATCAGATGCGTGGCGTTATATCGTTGGCATTGTTCTAATTGTACTGATTTATTTTATGGCTTCTATGCCATTTGGGATTGCCTTAATGGCAGAAGCAGGTGTTGAAAAAATTGCTGGAATGTCAGAAACTGAAATGTTATCTGTTCTTGAACCGAACACGACTCTATTTTACATGCTTTTGCCCTTTGCATTTGCTTTTTTTGGGATTCTCATGATTGCCCGTTTATTGCATGATCAGCCACTCAAATTTCTTGTGACGAGTCGCTCCTCGTTTGACTGGAGTCGTGTCGCTTTTTCGTTTTTATTAGTGGCTGTTTTAGCGGTCTTATCCTTGGCTATCGATATAGCACTATCCCCTGATGATTATGTTTGGAACTATGATCCCGAACGATTTTTTGGACTTGTGCTAATAGCCGTATTGATGATTCCTTTACAGACTACTGCTGAAGAATTGTTGATGAGGGGCTATTTATTTCAAGGATTAGGCGTAGCGCTCAAAAGTCGATTGGCTCCATTGTTGATCACCTCCGTTTCTTTTGGGCTTCTTCATTCCTTGAACCCAGAAGTAGCCAAATTGGGGTATGGGTTGATTTCAGTTTACATCATCACAGGTCTATTTTTAGGAATAATCGCCTTGATGGATGAGGGACTCGAACTATCTATCGGTTTCCATGCTGCCAATAATTTAGTCATCGCTTTGTTGGTGACTTCTGATTGGACTGCTTTTCAAACAAACTCGCTTTACAAAGATGTTTCAGATCCTGTATTGGCAGAATATATTGTCCTTCCAGTGATCATTTATACATTGATTGGACTTATCCTTAGTAAAAAATATAAATGGAATTCCTGGAAATCAAAATTGACGGGTTCTGTTTCAAATTCCTACTAATGCATTCTGATTTTCGTCTCAATGGGGTATCCTATGACCTTGACCATCTGTTGTCGTATGCAGATGAGCTCATAAACACAAAGGAGGAATACCTGAGTGAATTGGGCCGATTTATTTTGGATTGGTATTCCGAAGAACCTGATATTGTCCTCCAAACGAGCGGTTCTACCGGCAAACCCACTCAAATTCTGGCTCCGAAATCCATGTTGTCTGCATCGGCGATGACAACAGTAAAGGCATTCAATCTGAAACCTTTACAGAAGGTCCTTATGTGTTTGCCTGTTCGACATATCGCAGGGAAGATGATGCTCATTCGGGCTTTATTGGCTGGATTACGGATCGATATTATCGAACCAACCACAACGCCCCGGGTCTCCAAAACCTATGATTTTACGGCGATGACACCACATCAGTTGCGCAATTCTCTCGACCATATTGACCAATTTAAGCAAATCATTGTCGGAGGGGCCCCTGTCGATGATTCCCTGAGAGCTGCGGTAAAGGGGCATAACAGCTGTATTTTTTCTACCTATGGAATGACAGAAACCTATAGTCATGTTGCCCTTCAAAACCTGAGTAAAGGGGAAAGACAGTACACGGCGGTTGGTGATGTGACATTTTCCATAAAAGAAGATGCTTTGGTTATTCATGCGCCCCATATTGGCATCGAAAAACTTGTAACGACAGACTGTGTGGATTTGATATCCTCCACTCAGTTTGTATGGAAAGGAAGGAGCGATTTTGCTATCAATTCAGGCGGAATCAAATCGCATCCTGAACAGATTGAGAAAGCACTTTCAGCGGTTATTTCAGAACCGTTTTTTGTATTTGGAAAACCAGATAAACAATTGGGACAGTCTTTGTCTATCGTGTTTGAAGGTCAAATCCCAAATCAGGTTGCAAAGATCATTTCAAAACTCGATACGCTGAGCAGATACGAGAAGCCAAAAGATTATTTCGTACTTTCGCAGTTCGTGCGTTCTAATGGAAAAATTCTGCGAAACCAAACCCTTCAAACAATTGACTATTCATGAAGTTTAATAAAAATGTGATTTTTGCTATCGCCTCATTGATTTTAACGATCATCGGTATCGTCATTATCCTATTGGGTGCAATAAAATATCCTGAATATATCTATTGGTCAAGCTTAACAGGAGTAGGTTTTATCGCTGTCGGCTGGGCTTTTAATGCACTAAAAGGAAGGGTTTAACGCCCAATCATGTCTTCGGGACGAACCCATTGATCAAATTCTTCTGCTGTTATATATCCAGTCGCAATGGCAGCATCGCGTAGTGTCGTGTTTTCCTCGTGTGCCTTTTGAGCGATTTCAGCGGCTTTGTAATATCCAATTTTTGTATTGAGTGCGGTTACCAACATCAGTGAGTTGTCAACAAGTTTTTGAATGACATTCGTATTGGGTTCGATGCCCTTAGCACAATGTATATCAAAGCTTGTTACTGCATCGGCAAGTAAGCGAGCTGACTGCAGAAGATTGTTGGCCATAAGGGGTTTAAACACATTGAGTTCAAAATGACCTTGTGCACCTCCAAATGCTACAGATACATCGTTTCCGATGACTTGGGCGCAAACCATAGTTAGAGCTTCACACTGTGTCGGGTTTACCTTTCCTGGCATGATTGAGCTTCCAGGTTCGTTTGCGGGTATCGACAACTCGCCAATCCCTGATCGTGGACCACTTGACATGACGCGAATATCATGTGCGATTTTATGAAGTGACACAGCGACTTGACGTAAAGCACCATGCGTTTCCACAAAAGCATCATGGCTTGCTAGCGCCTCAAACTTGTTGGGCGCTGTTACAAATGGATGCCCGGTAAACTCTGCAATATAGGCGGCGACACGCTCTGCGTAGCCATCAGGGGTATTGATCCCTGTACCAACTGCTGTACCACCCAATGCCAACTCGGCAAGATGTGGTAAGCTGTTTTCAATGGCTTTGATCCCATATTCAATTTGTGCCACATAACCAGAAAATTCCTGCCCCAAGCTCAATGGGGTAGCGTCCATCATATGAGTTCGCCCAATTTTAATCACATCTGTAAATGCATTCGACTTTTCAGCAAGCGTTTTTTTGAGCTGATGCAATGCAGGGAGTGTGTTTTCAACGATTCGTTTATAGGCCGCAATATGCATTCCAGTCGGGAAGGTGTCGTTGGAGGATTGCGACTTGTTTACATCATCATTGGGGTGCAATGTTTTCTCACCTTCGCCCAAAACTTTACCCGCCAATACATGACCACGATTGGCAATGACTTCATTGACATTCATATTGGACTGCGTCCCGGAACCCGTTTGCCAAATCACGAGTGGAAACTGATCGTCGTGATTTCCTTCCAAGATTTCATCGCAGACCTTCGCAATGAGGTCTCGTTTGTTGTCTTTCAATTCACCGAGCTCAGCATTGGTAAATGCAGCTGCCTTTTTAAGAATGGCAAAGCCATAAATCAACTCAATTGGCATCGACCCAGGATCTCCGATTTTAAAATTGTTTCTTGAACGTTCGGTCTGGGCACCCCAATACTTGTCTGCGGGTACATTTACAACTCCTAAGGTGTCTTTTTCGGCTCGGAATGACATGGAAATAAATCTTTGTACAAAGGTAAGAAAAATCAAATGCGGATTTTATCAACCTTTCTTGTGTGCATCAAACTTTCTAAATAAATTTGCAACATCAATAGACATCTATGTTTACGTTTGAACAATATCTTGGATTTATTCTTTTTCTAACCATACTCACAACTGGATTCTGGCTTATGATTTTCCTCATTGGCTTTGTGATTCCCTATTGGTTAAGTGGTAACCTGATTGAGTGGTTTAAAGAAAGAAAAAAAGCGAAGCAAACAGATTAGCTTTATAATTCAAATTCTCCAAAACCTCCCTGTCCGTATGATCCCCTACGGTTACGTTGTCTGTTTTTATCTTGTCTAAATCGGTATGTAAAGGTTAGGGAGTATGTGGGCTCACGCCTTTGATAAATTCCATCTGTAACTGCAACTGGTGTGGTCGTTTGATAGTCATATTTTGCCGTATTAAACAAATCGCTAAATCTTAAGTTTAGCGTCGCATTATCATTGAAGATATCTTTGCTTAAAGCGAGATCCGAGTATAAAAATCCCTCGCTTTTGCCAAATGAGGATTCATTTGGACCTCTATATCGTAAAGAGAATTGTGACTGTATGGAGAACGGTAAGAGGTATGTGTTACTTAAATTTCCTGACCAGCTTGTGTTGTCTGTGTCATAAGATAAACCTTGATAATTTCCTTCTTCTATCCGTCTAAAAAAATTCACACTCGCATTGGTGCGCATCCCTTTGATTAAGCGCAAGGAGGTGTTAAATTCAACACCAAATTGTTCCACTGTACCCAAGTTAATCGGTAAGCGGCGAATAACGGGTGTTTCTATACCATTGACAAAAACGGTTTCGTCAGTTACTATTGCAACTCGGCTAATAGCATCCGTTGACTTGCGATAGTAGATAGAAGAATTTAAAGTAACTTTTTTAAACTGCTTTAAATAGCCAACATCAAAGCTGTTGGAGTAACTCGGATCGAGTTCTGGATTTCCTTGAAAATAACTGGTTTTACTCGATCTCGATTGAAAGGGGTTAAGCGTCCAAGCGTTAGGCCGTGAGATCCTTCGGTTATATCCCAAGGTAATGCTTGCGGTAGGACTGATTTCATAACCTAAGTTGAGTGTAGGGAAGAATCCGTTATAACTGTCGTTATTGATAGGAGTGTTGGAATCGAGTTGTTCAACAAATATTCTGGCATTTTCAAAGCGCAACCCAGCAAGAAATGAGAAAGTATTGAATTTTTTTCCGTATTGGGTGTATAACGCATGTACTTCTTGCTCAAAATCGAGAACATTCGAAAGGTTTTGATCGATCGTTGCAATGTTATTTTCGTCTATAATCTCAACCTCAAAATCGATCATTCTTTTGTTGTCTGTAGCTCGATACCCTGCCTCAAATTGTGTGTTTTTATCGATGGGATATACATAATCGATTTGCGCCAAATTTCGCTCTTGATTTTCTACCGTAGTGTTGATTTCACTATCGTCTGAGGTTTGGCCATTTTGAAAAAATGAATTGATGTCAGAAGTTTCCGTTTCGTCATTATTTTCAGTTTGAAAGCTTGCTGTCAATTTGTGTCCTTGGTTGTTGAATTTATGTTCAAAATCCACACTAAACTGATTGCTATCTTCTCCGTCAATTTCATTTTCATAACGATTTGTTACCAAAACCCCATCCGTTTGATATTGTGACTGCTCATTTGCTGTCCGGTCATCCCCATCTCGGTCATTCGCGAGGTAGTTAAAGGTTAAAGAGGTCTTTTCAGACATTTGATAATCCAATCCCATATTGACGTTAAACCCTTGTCTTCTGCGATTGAATAGACGCTCTTCGACATAACGTTCTACTGATTCAAGAGAGTTTGTATATACATTGTCTTGCACAGCCCGTCCCTTATTTGTGCGGTCACTATATCCCGAATTGGTAAAAAAGTTAAACTTCCCTTTTCGGTAATTTAAATTGGCTGAACCGCTATAGGTGTCGTTTTTCCCAGCGGAAAGGTTGAACACCCCGTTTAGACCTTTTAAGAGTTGTTTGGCCAAAATGATATTGATAATCCCTGTGGTGCCTTCGGCTTGGTAACGAGCAGAAGGTGAGGTGATTACTTCAACTTTCTCAATTGATTCTGCGGGTAATCTTGTCAGTGCGTCAATACCACCGAGTCCGATTAGCCCCGACGGTTTTCCGTCAACTAGAATTCGTACGTTGTTGTTTCCTCGAAGTTCGATATTCCCATCAATATCAACTGAAACAGAGGGTACATTTTCCAACACATCAGACACTGTTCCTCCTCGAATAAGGTTGTTTTTGGCAACATTGTAAACGCGCTTATCCAAACGAATTTCGACATCTGCACTTTGTCCTACCACATCGATACCCTCCAGTGACTCAACAGATAAAACGAGCTTGACGGTTCCGATGTTGATATTGTTTTTATATTGCTTTACATCTGTTGTTATACTTTCAAATCCGACATACTCGAAGCTTAATGAGTAGTAATTTGGAGATACATTGAGTTTGAAAATTCCATTTTCGTCAGCGATTCCTCCATCTGCCAAACCCCCATTTCGATTATAAACCGACACAGTGGCATAGGGTAGTGGATCATTGTTCTCTGCATCGATTATGGTTCCGCTCAAAACAATTTGACGAGCTTGGCCAAAGCTTGTGAGGGTAAACAAAGAAAGAATAAAAAGTAAAGCGGTGTTTCTTATCATCATATTTTGATGTTTAATTCTAGCAATTTTTTGTGAAGTTGGCGGTCGTTTGAAAATTGAATTCCTCTAAATCCCAAATCAACAGCTGCCTGAACATTGTCAGCTCGATCGTCGATAAAAACACAAGTTGTTGCATCTAATCCATATCGTTCTAACAACAATTTATAGATTTCAGGGTTTGGTTTTATGAGTTTCTCATCGCCAGAGACAACAATGCCCTCAAACCATGACAAAAAAGGAAATTTTTTTAACGCAACAGGGAAGGTTTCTCCGCTCCAGTTGGTCAATGCGTAAATTTTATAGTCATGGGATTGATGTAATTTTTTTAGAATTTCGACTGTTCCATTAAGCTCATAACCAAGCATTTGTTCCCATTCTCCATAATACATCCGAATCAGGCGCTCATGCTCTGGAAAGCGTGTAATTCGTTCTCGGGTTGCTTGCTCTAAGCTATGCCCAGCATCTTGTTGTTCATTCCATGCGGAAGTGCAAATATTCTCAAAAAACCAATTCATTTTTTCACGATCGCCGCGAAACTCTTTGAGAAAAACATATTCAGGGTTCCAGTCAATTAGAACGCCACCGAGGTCAAAAACAATTGTGTTTATCATTATAGCTCATTAAATTTAGATTCTTGATTGATCATCAAAAAAGATTTGAGAAAAGGATCAAGCCCTCCATTTAGTACTGAGTTGACATCGCTTGATTCGTGTCCGCTTCTTACGTCTTTTATCATTTTATAAGGTTGCATCACATAATTTCGAATTTGCGACCCCCATTCGATTTTCATTTTATTGGCTTCGATCGCATCTCTCGTTTTTCTTTTGTTTTGAAGTTCAATCTCATAGAGTTGGGAGCGTAACATTTGCAAGGCCCTTTCTCTATTTTCATGTTGGGATCTTGTCTCTGAACAACTGATTTGAATCCCAGTTGGTTTATGGGTCAACTGAACTTTGGTTTCAACCTTATTTACGTGTTGTCCTCCCGCTCCACTTGATCGGGCAGTTGTGATTTGAATATCAGCAGGGTTGATGTCAATTTGTATCGTATCATCCACAAGCGGGTATACATAAACAGACGCGAAGCTGGTATGGCGTTTTGCATTGCTGTCAAATGGCGAAATCCTCACCAATCGGTGGACACCATTTTCTCCTTTTAGCCAACCAAAGGCATAATCTCCTTTGCATTCAAGCGTAACGGTTTTGATGCCAGCTACATCGCCTTCTTGCATATTGAGCTCTCGAACCTTAAACCCTTTCTTTTCTGCCCACATCATATACATTCTCATCAGCATTGAAGCCCAATCACAGCTTTCTGTCCCACCTGCTCCAGCAGTGATTTGCAGTACAGCAGAGAACGAATCCCCTTCTTCTGAAAGCATATTTTTAAACTCGAGTTCCTCAATAAAGCTTGTCGCCTCAGCGAAAAGGGTGTTAAGCTCTTTAGCTACATCTTCACCACTTTTTGAGAATTCAACCAGCACAGATAGATCATCGATTTTGGAGGTTAACTGTTTGATGTCTGACAGCCATTGTTTTTTGGGCTGAAGATCTCGAATATAAGCTTCAGCAGCAGAGGTGTCATTCCAAAAATCAGGAGCTAAGGTTTTCTCCTCTTTGTTTTGAACATCGATAGTTAGCGAGTCAACGTCAAAGAGACCCCCTTAACGCAACCAGGCGATCTTTAAGTTTTTGATAGAGTTCAGATGTGAACATTGCAATTTTTTACGAATATAATTAAACTTCTTGCAAATCTGGTGCTACTACGAGCTCTGTTTGTTTGATTTTTGTTTTACCTTCTTTAAACAATCATTTTTCTCAAATCTGTTTTTTCCTAAAACCATTAAATTTCTGTAAATTTGGGGCGAATCAATAAGCCCATGGCTTGTTATTTATGACTAAAAAAACAATTGAGGCACACGAAAATGTACTGGACTTGGTTGGTAACACCCCACTTATCAAGTTAAATGAAACCGTAAAAGGATTTCAAGGCAGCTATTTTGCGAAAGCTGAGTTTACCAATCCAGGCCACTCCAATAAGGATCGCATTGCTCTGCATATTATTGAAGAAGCAGAGCGCAAAGGCATTCTCAAGCCCGGAAATACTGTTATTGAGACTACCTCAGGGAATACGGGTTTTAGTATTGCCATGGCCAGCATCATCAAGGGATATCATTGTGTTTTGGCGGTTTCCTCTAAATCATCTCCCGATAAAATTGATATGCTCCGTGCCATGGGATCCACAGTCTATGTATGCCCTGGTCATGTGAAAGCTGATGATCCGCGTTCCTATTATCAAGTCGCAAAGCGATTGCATAGCGAGATAAAAGGTTCTGTTTATATCAATCAGTATTTTAATGAACTCAACACCGATGCACATTTCCTCACAACTGGTCCTGAAATATGGAAACAAACCTCAGGCCTTGTAACTCATTTGGTGGCAGCAAGTGGTACAGGAGGCACGATTTCAGGTATTGGACGTTATTTAAAGTCAAAAAATGAGAAGATCAAAATCATTGGAGTTGACGCCTATGGATCGGTTTTGAAGAAGTTTCATGAAACGTCTGAGTTTGATGAAAACGAAATCTATCCTTACCGAATTGAAGGACTGGGTAAAAATCTGATCCCTTCGACGACCCATTTCGAATATATCGATTATTTTGAAAAGGTGACCGATGAGGAAAGTGCTCATTCTGCTAGAGAAATCACTAAGAAAGAAGGTCTTTTTGTTGGATATACGTCTGGCGCGGCACTTCAAGCCATTCGGCAGTTAAATCAAAAAAACAAATTTTTTGACAAAGACAGTGTAGTGGTTGTCATTTTTTGTGATCATGGATCTCGTTACATGAGTAAGATTTACAGTGATCAATGGATGAAAGAGCAAGGGTTTTTCGATGCAAACCACTTGCAAGGTGAAAAGGCAATTGAATACATCAAATAGTTTAACTAACATTTGAATAAAAAACAAAAAACAATGAGGAACGATATTTTTGACAGAATGCGCACAAACAGAGGCCCCCTTGGGAAATGGGCTTCTCTTGCAGAGGGTTATTTTGCATTCCCTAAACTAGAAGGGCCTATCGGAAATCGCATGTTTTTTCAAGGCAAGGAAGTTATTACTTGGAGTGTCAACGACTATCTCGGATTGGCCAACCATCCTGAGGTCAGGAAAGTTGATGCTGATGCAGCAGAAAATTATGGTTCTGCATACCCCATGGGTGCGCGTCTGATGTCAGGACATACTAGTGCACACGAGCAATTGCAAGAAGAATTAGCCACTTTTGTCAATAAAGAAGCTGCATACCTTCTGAACTTTGGGTATCAGGGTATACTCTCAACAATCGATTCCCTTGTTTCCAAAAATGATGTGATTGTTTATGATGTCGATGCGCATGCGTGTATAGTAGATGGAGTGAGACTTCACTTGGGAAAGCGATTTACTTTTCAGCACAACAACATTGAAAGTTTAGAGAAAAACTTGATTCGTGCGACCAAAGTCGTTGAGGAAACTGGTGGTGGTATTCTTGTCATATCTGAAGGGGTTTTTGGAATGCGTGGAGAGCAAGGTCGTTTGCGTGAAATCGTTGCCCTAAAAGAAAAATTCAATTTCCGCTTTCTTGTCGATGACGCACATGGGTTTGGTACGCTTGGAGCTACTGGTGCTGGCGCTGGAGAGGAACAAGGGGTTCAAGATGATATCGATGTTTATTTTGCCACATTTGCCAAGTCAATGGCAAGTACTGGAGCATTTATCGCAGCAGATAAAGACATTATTGATTACCTAAAATACAATATGCGTTCACAAATGTTTGCAAAATCACTGCAAATGGTGCTTGTCAAAGGGGCGTTAAAACGATTGGATATGTTGCGTTCTATGCCTGAACTCAAAGCAAACCTTTGGAAAAACGCACACGCACTACAAACGGGTCTTCGTGAGCGTGGTTTTGATTTGGGATCTACGCAAAGTTGCGTTACCCCAGTTTACCTCAAAGGAAGTGTGCCTGAAGCCATGGTTTTGGTCAAAGATTTGAGAGAAAACTTTGGAATTTTCTGCTCAATCGTTGTTTACCCAGTGATTCCCAAAGGGTTGATCTTATTGCGATTGATCCCGACTGCTTCACATACGATGGAAGATATCGATGAAACGCTCGAGGCATTTTCAACCATTCGAGAACGACTCAATGACGGCTTATACAAGCGTTTGTCTTCAAAATTCATTGAGGAAGTAGGTGTATAAGGACTAGTCCGCGTCTATAGATACAACGGTTTCTCCTTTACTGTTAATATAACCATGAGGCATGGCTGGCGTATTAAAATGGATGACAACACCACCTTGTCTATCAAGCCCAATGACACCTCCGTCACCACCCTGACTTTTTAGTTTTTTCATCAAGGTGTTATAGCCCGCTTCGTCTAGGGTTTCATTACCATACTTGACTTGTGCTGCAATATCATAGGTGGCCACATTACGTATAAAATACTCCCCATGACCAGTTGCAGACAAGCCACCAATCCCGTTTTCCGCGTAGGTTCCTGCTCCGATCACTGGAACATCACCGACTCGCCCAAAACGCTTATTGTTCATTCCACCAGTAGAAGTTCCAGCAGCTATATTCCCATTGCGATCAATCGCTACAGCACCAACAGTACCGAATTTCCTTTTTTCTTCGCTAAGACCTTCTAGATGTTCCAAGTATCGATACTCGTTGTAGAAATAGCTTTGCGGTACGGTATCTAGACCATAGGTCACTGCAAATTCCTCGGCTCCTTTTCCAATAAGAAATACATGGGGAGAATGCTCCATGACAGCAATCGCAGCATCAATCGGATTTTTGATATTTGTAAGCCCTGCCACTGCGCCTGCTTGCCCGCTCTGTCCGTTCATGATCGAGGC
The DNA here is from genome assembly GCA_029238125.1 of Flavobacteriaceae bacterium. Lineage (GTDB taxonomy): Bacteria > Bacteroidota > Bacteroidia > Flavobacteriales > Flavobacteriaceae > UBA724. Next base: position 67,223 of record JAQWGQ010000017.1, read on the forward strand.
GTCCAATTCTTTAGTTCCTGAAGAAGTAAACACAGACCCTTTTCCTGCGTTAAAGAAGGGGGAGTCCTCCAAGATATTGATTGCAATTCGTACCGCTTCAACGCTCGTCCCTCCATTCGCCAAATGCTGTTGACTTTTTTGGAGTGACTTTTCGATTGCATCACGAACCCCAACTTCTTCGCCAGGCATCATTAAATCGGTGGAAACATAACCAGCACCACCATGAACAATAACCATTGCTTTTGGCTGGGGTTTTGGGTTATTACAAGAAATAACTGTAATAATTAGTAAGATAAATAGAGTAGGCTTAACCATCAGATTTGTTTTTAATTTCTCGAATTTACATTTTTTTTTAATGGATATTGGAGAGCGAGGATTAGTTTGTTTAACTCTCCAAAGTAAAACGGATACAAACTATTTTGTATTCCCTGTTCAAAATCGATTTAATTCATTTTATTTTCCTAATTTTGCTCAAATAACACTGGATGAGTAATCGACTTCTACTCGATACAAAAGAAATTCAAATCATCCTCAATCGCCTAGCTTGTCAGTTACGCGAAACCCACCAAGATTTTTCCAATTCTGTCCTTATCGGAGTTCAACCTCGTGGTTCGATTTTGGCAAAACGTCTCCTCTCGATTCTAGAGCAAGAGGACCATCTACATGATATTGCAAATGGCTTTCTCGACATCACTTTTTTCAGAGATGACTTTAGACGAACAGAAAAGGTGTTGTCCGCAAATAAAAACTTGATGGATGTTTCCGTTGAAAACAAAAAAGTAGTCCTCATAGACGATGTGCTATACACAGGTCGCAGCGTTCGGGCTGCCCTGACCGCCATCGATTCATACGGCCGTCCTGCAGAGATTGAGTTGCTCACGCTGATTGATCGTCGGTTTTCTCGGCATTTACCAATTCAGCCCGACTATTTGGGCCGACAGGTTGATGCAATTGCTGACGAAAAGGTATTGGTACATTGGAAAGAAGAACACGGGGAGGACGCTGTCTATATCATAAATAAATCAAATGAGTAAACTGAGCGTTTCACACTTATTGGGAATCAAATATTTAACCACTTCCGATATTGAGCTCATTTTTGAAACGGCCTCCCATTTTAAAGAAGTCATCAATCGTCCGATAAAAAAAGTACCATCCCTTCGTGACGTTACCATCGCCAATTTGTTTTTTGAAAATAGCACACGAACAAAATTGTCCTTTGAACTAGCCCAAAAACGACTCTCAGCCGATGTTATTAATTTTTCTGCTTCAAACTCCTCCGTCAAAAAAGGGGAGTCTCTAATTGACACGGTTAACAATATTCTTTCCATGAAAGTCGATATGGTTGTGATGCGACACCCAAACCCTGGTGCGGCTATGTTTTTGTCCAAACACGTAGATGCGAGTATTGTCAATGCTGGTGACGGAGCACACGAACACCCAACACAAGCTCTTTTAGACTGTTTTTCCATTCAGGAAAAGCTGGGGGATATCACTGGGAAAAAGGTGGTTATCGTTGGAGACATTCTACATTCTCGTGTTGCATTATCAAATATTTTTGCACTGAAAAAACTTGGTGCGGAGGTCATGGTTTGTGGTCCACTCACACTGATTCCCAAGCATATCGAATCCTTGGGAGTGACTGTCGAAACCAATCTCCAAAAGGCATTACAATGGGCAGATGTTGCCAATGTACTGCGTGTGCAATTCGAACGGATGAGAACCAGTTTTTTTCCTTCAAACCGCGAGTATGCCATGCAATACGGCATTACCAAACAGCTTGTAGAAAAGCTCGATAATGACCTCTTAATTATGCACCCTGGCCCAATCAATCGAGGGGTTGAAATTTCCTCAGACTTAGCGGATTCCGAACACGCAATTATTCTCGATCAAGTTGAAAACGGAGTTGCAGTTCGTATGGCAATTCTCTATCTTTTGGCAAGTAATATTGAACAATGACATTTGACATAAAAGATAAGACAGTTATTATTTACTATGAAACTTCAGATATAATTGGACGTCCATTCCGTGATGAGATTAAGCGCAATTATAAATCTTTTTCTTCTCTGAATATCGTCGTGGATTTAAGTCCGATGAAATCTGTTTTATCCAAACACATTAAGGATTTTGTCGAACTGGCAAGTCGCCATAAAGAGTTGAGCAACAAGTCCTTTGTCATTGTGACTGGTCCGATTGCTTTAAAACTCCTGCCAGATGGTTTGAACGTTGTTCCGACCTTACATGAAGCCCTTGATACAATCGAAATCGAGGAGATTGAACGTGATTTAGGGATCTGATGAAGCTCACAATTCTGGGGTGTCATTCGGCTACCCCACATGCCGACAAAGCACCGACTGCCCAATTGTTGTCAACCAAAAAGCATCATTTTCTAATTGATTGTGGGGAAGGAACCCAAGTATTACTGCGCAAAGCAAAGGTCAAATTTGCACACATCAAACATATTTTTATTTCCCACCTCCATGGAGATCACTTTTACGGGCTCCCTGGATTGATATCCACCTTTCGACTTTTGGGTCGGGAAGCCCCCTTGCATATCTATGGGCCAGTCGGAATCCGAGAAGCGGTAACCTTACTTCTTAAGTTGGCAGATTCATGGACAAATTACCCCTTGCATTTCCATGAACTGAGCGAAAAAGAACCCGTTTGTTTGTTTTCCGAGGACGAAATGGAAGTCCACACCATTCCATTGAAACATCGCGTATATACCAATGGTTTTTTGTTTCGAGAAACACCAACAGAACGCAAAATCAATCCTGAGGTAGTGGAGAAACTTCGAATTGACCAAAGTCAAATGAGAAACCTAAAACAAGGTAAAGATGTGGTCAATGTAGATGGAGAAACCATTTCGAATGCGCAGGTGACATACGACCCACACCCTTCGAAAGCATATGCGTTTTGCAGCGATACGGCATATCACCCTGAAATGACTCAACAAATACAAGGCGTCGATGTCTTGTATCACGAAGCAACTTTTTTGGATGATAATCAGGAGTTGGCCAAAAAGACCAACCATTCTACTGCCAAGCAAGCTGCACAAATTGCCAAGGATGCCAAAGTCAACCGTTTGATTTTGGGGCATTATTCGTCACGCTATAAAGATTTGACCTCATTTCAGTCCGAAGCTGGTGAAATTTTTCCTACTGTCGATCTGGCATACGATGGTTACACGCTAGAGTTTTAATGATTTTGTACTTTCACAGCATAATTCACCACGATGGATCTCTCTGATTTTCGAAAACAATACACCAAAGGCCAGTTGCTGGAGTCTGAAGCTCCATCCAATCCATTCGAATTGTTTGGTCACTGGTTTGATGAGGTTCAATCTTATGGAAAGGAACAAGAGACCAATGCCATGACCTTGAGCACGCATCTATCGGAGGGCGGGATTGCATCTCGCGTTGTGCTTTTAAAAGAAGTACGTGATGACGGCTTTGTGTTTTATACCAATTACAACAGCACCAAAGGGCAATCGATCGCACATGATAACCGAGTTTGCTTGTCATTTTTTTGGCAGAGTATGGAACGCCAGATAATCATTCAAGGAATCGCTACAAAGCTATCCGCCAAAGACTCGGATCAATATTTTAACTCTCGCCCACGTGGCAGTCAACTGGGTGCTCATGTCTCTGATCAAAGCACAGAAATTGAACACCGAACTGCACTTGAAACCAAGTTGGTAGCCCTAGAAACCCAATATCAAGGTCGTCCGATTACAAGACCGACACATTGGGGTGGTTATATTGTGACGCCTTCTTCTATAGAATTTTGGCAAGGACGTGCAAACCGACTTCATGATCGTTTGGCGTACAAAAGGGAATCATCTGCTTGGACAATCACACGCCTTTCCCCATGAAAACATGGGTGATGGTTCGTCATGCCAAATCGTCTTGGGAGTTCAACCTGCCAGACCGTGAACGTCCGCTTGCCAATCGAGGAGTTAAAGATGCAATTTTGGTCGGTCAAGAACTCAATAAACACAATTTGCATATCGATCAGGTCTATAGCAGCCCCGCAAAACGCGCATTTGACACCGCTTTGCTTATGGTTTCTGAACTGGGACTATCGACAGAAAATATTCAAATCGAAGAGGAGCTCTATGATTTTATGGGGGAACAAGCCCTTGGGTTTGTTCGCTCTCTCACAGATGATCTCCATACCATTATGACTTTTGGGCATAACGATGCCTGCACCCAACTTGCACAATCCTTGGGAAACTACGTGAATACCAATATCCCGACAGCAACAGCTGTGATTTTTCATTTTAACGTATCTTTATGGTCGGATATCCAGCAGTGTGACTGCACTTCTATTCGTCCAAAAACACTACGTTAAATGTCACAAAATCGTTTCGTCAATAGGGAGATTAGTTGGTTGGACTTTAATGCGCGTGTATTACAAGAGGCGCAAGATGAGAATGTTCCACTGATTGAGCGTTTGCGCTTTATTGGCATTTTTTCGAATAATCTGGATGAGTTTTACAAAGTGCGCTATGCGACGGTCAAGCGAATTGCTCGGCTAGAGGAAGCCAAAAACAGAGTCTTTGGAGACCGCCCTGCAGAAGTCCTACTCAAAGAAATCACAAACAAAACCATCGCCCTGCAAAAGGAAAGTTTAGACACCTTAAACGCCTTGCACGCTGCACTTGAGCAAGAAAATATTTTTATCATAAAAGAAGATGAAATCAATGAGGAGCAGCACATATTTATCAACTCCTATTTTTCGCAAGAAGTCGGCCCCTCATTAGTGACTTTGATGTTGAATAATATCGAGTCGATTTCACGGATCAAAGACATCAATGCATTTTTGGCTGTGCGTATGGAACTGGATGCCGAAAAACACCCCTTTCTAGATCCCACACAATTTGCTTTGATTGAAATTCCATCCTCGCTCAAACGATTTGTCGTTTTGCCATCATCAGAAGGAAAAACCCATGTGATGTTGCTCGACGACCTGATTCGCACACAGTTATCAACGATTTTTGATGTGTTTCAAAGCAAAGCAATCGAGGCGCATATGGTTAAATTTAGTCGTGATGCCGAACTCGATATCGACGATGATTTATCTAAAAGCTATGTCGAAAAAGTAGCAGAGAGTGTCAAAGACCGTTCGCATGGCGAAGCAGTTCGCTTTGTATATGATCAAGACATCGCAAAGGATACCTTATCGCTGTTGCTTGACCGCCTTGATATCGATAATCGCGATAGTGTCATCGCTGGTGGGCGTTATCACAATCGCAGAGACTACATCAAGTTTCCCGATTTGGGCAGGTCTGATTTAAAGTACCAACCACAAGACCCATTACCGATCGTTGATTTTGATTTGCACAAGAGTATATTCTCCCAAATCGCAACCAAAGATCGCTTGATGTTTACGCCCTATCATTCGTTTGCCTATTTGGTTAAATTCCTTCGTGAGGCAGCCATTGACCCCAATGTCAAGAGCATCTCCATTACCATCTATCGACTTTCCAAACTGTCAAATGTGGCGAGTGCCCTGATGCAAGCTGCTCGAAATGGCAAACGCGTGACCGTTCAAATTGAACTACAAGCTCGTTTTGATGAAGAAGCCAACATCGGGTATGCGGAAGAAATGAAAAAGGAAGGTATCCGACTCATTTTTGGAGTTCCGGGACTCAAAGTACATTCCAAAATCTGTGTGGTTCATCGTATTGAGGGCGATAAACTCAAACGTTATGGATTTGTTAGTACAGGAAATTTTAATGAGTCCACAGCAAAAATATATACAGATTATACGCTGTTTACCTCCCACCAACCAATTTTGAAAGATGTTGATAAAGTATTTCGATTTTTGGAAGCGAGCTATCGCGTCAATAAATACAAGCACCTCGTGGTATCGCCGCATTCAACATCTTCCTTTTTTACCTCATTGATTGAACAAGAAATCGATCATGTAAAAAATGGCAAAACAGGACTGATCAAGTTAAAAATGAACAGTTTAACGAACTACAACATCATCGAAACGCTTTATGATGCGAGTCGGGCAGGGGTGCATATTCAGCTCATTGTTCGTGGGGTTTGCTGTTTGATTCCGGGTGTAAAAGGGATGAGCGAAAACATTGAAGTCATCAGTGTGGTCGATAAGTTCCTAGAACACACCCGTGTGATGATTTTTGAAAATGACGGCGATCCCTTGGTCTATATTTCTTCTGCCGATTGGATGACACGTAACCTTGACAACAGGGTAGAGGTATCATGCCCGATCTATGACCTTGACATCAAACAAGACCTGTTGGACACCTTTGCCATCACTTGGGCCGATACCGTAAAGGCACGTTTGCTAAATGGAAAGGAGCCCAATACCTATAAAAAATCCAGTTCGGAACAACGCAGAACCCAAATCGATTTGTATAACCACTACAAAGACAAGCTCACTTTTGAAGGTTAAAAAATATGCTGCGATTGATGTTGGATCCAATGCCATTCGGTTGTTGATCATGAATATCATTGAACGCAAAGGAGAGGAGCCCTTATTCACCAAAAATGCGATTATACGTGCGCCCATTCGTTTGGGTTCGGATTCGTTTGTGGTTGGCGAAATTTCACCCAAAAAGAAAAAGCGAATGATTGACTCCATCAAGGCCTTTCAGCTGTTGATGAAAGTGCACAATGTCGATCGCTATTTGGCCTATGCGACCTCAGCTTTGCGTGAGGCAAACAACGGTTTGCAGGTCACTGCGGAAATTCAAAAAAAAACAGGGATTAACATCGAAATTATCGATGGACATCGTGAGGCAGAAATCATTGCTTCAACCGATTTGTATAAGGTTGTAAAGCCAGATCAAAACTATTTGTTTGTCGATGTGGGTGGTGGTAGTACCGAGCTGACGGTCTATAGCCAAGGGCAGATTGTGGTGTCTAAATCCTTTAAGATCGGCACGGTACGTCTGCTCAAGAAAATGGTGGACAAATCGGTTTGGAATTCTTATAAGCGTTGGATTATCAAACACACTTCTGGTTACGAACAAATGTCGGTGTTGGGTTCTGGCGGAACGATTAACTCTCTGTTTAAACTATCGGGAAACGGTGCTGGAGTGCCCTTGTCCTATGACTTTGTCAAGGAAAGATACAAAACCTTCCAGTCTATGAGCCCCAAGCAAATGATGGTGGATTTTAGTTTTAACGCCGACCGTGCAGATGTGATCGAGCAAGCCATCCGCATATACCTTATGGGCATGAAGCACTCCAACTCATCGCAGATTCATGTCCCCAAAGTCGGACTCGCCGATGGGATGGTGAAGATGCTCTATAAGGATAAGGGGTAGCCCTTCTTTTTTGTTGAGTCATTATTTAACAAAAATGATTAAATTGTACCCACAAACGCCCTAAATCGTTTGCCCAGATCAACAAATTGATTTCGCTTTTTTTCTAGTTTACAGTTTAGGGAGTTTTGTTAAATGACATAAATAACGACCCCGCTAAACCAAATTGCTTTATGAGCATTAAAACCTAGATACAGCCAAAGACTGGCATCGAGCAAAACGCAATCCAACATGGGCTAAAACACAATTTGGTCAGGTTCTTGTTGTCTTTTACAAATCAAGAGCAAGCTCATGATTTACAAAACCCAGAACCTAACTCCGTTTAGCGGGGTCGTTATACGCAATTTGAAAAAACCACCTTCTGAATTTGACAATCATCAATGAAAAGAGATTTAAATCGAGTAGTCTTTTATTCCAAACAAGATTTATCAGGTGATAGAAACTTACAACACGCAGAACCGATAATTGAGAATTATGATTCCTCAAAAGTCTATGAAATTAATGAGGCTTTAGAGTTGTACCAAATAAAACTATATTTTGACAATGAACTTTATCGCAGAGTTTGGAATAAAGAAACCAAAGAAAAATATACAGGAATTGTAGCTGAATTTTGGAGTACAATTACTTCATTTTTCACAACATTATCTAACGAGAATATTGCGAACTACTTTGAATTAATTGATTATCAATATTATGATTCATTTTGGACCCTAATAAGTCAATTATACACATATAAGAGGATATCTTCAAACAGCCTGAAAGAAATTTTAAAGAGCAACAGATTTCATGTAAGGCAATTATTAAAACAAAGGAATTTGGTAAACCATTTTTCAAACATCATTAAATACTATCTTTTAGATTCAACAGAATCAGCCGAATTGTTACTCTCACAATTCGAAGAAGACCATATTTTATCTGAAAAGCCTAAACTCTTCTTTCCAAACTCATTGAAAGAATCTGTCAAAGAATCGATGATTTTAAAATATCTAGATTCACCAAACGCAAATTTGAATTATGTTAAACTTGTTATTAACTCAAGAATATTATAACTATCAGATAAAACTAAACTCAAGGCTAAAAGATTAGAGAAGAAACAGAGTGATGAATTTTTTGAGAAAGGTTCAGGAACAACAAATCGAGTTCAAGTTTCACTTTCAAAAGACCAAAACGAACCCTATAAATTAGAGAACAAGAACGGTCAATTTACCCACTGCTACTCTGAAAAGTGGCTTGATGCTACCAAGTCAAATGAATATATTTTTAGAAACTTTTCGTTTTTATTTAAATACATTAATGAGCAAGGTTGTATAGAATTAGTAAGTAAAACTCACGAAATTGACTCATTTGAACGAACTTTTATGCGTTCAATAAACGAATACTTAATTAGTTTTAGGTTTCACGGTAAAACTTTGTTATCTCACATACAATTAGCATTATATCTTCACTACTTAAAAGAAAATGAAATAAGCATTGAAAATGTTTTGACTCATCAGGTAAATGAAGTTTTAAATGAAAAGTTTGAAATAAAAGGTTTAACCATTTCTTTCGCATCAGAAAACGCAACACCTTTAGAGAAGATAAGATTTATAGCACCAGAATTAGAATTCCTAATAAAACAATATCAATGTTATGTGGAAGAGGGATTTATAGACTTTGATTTAATTAAAATCAGTTCCTCTCAATTGCATTTAAGCAAGGTTAAAAGCAAACTTCAAAAGAAATTTATTTATGGAAAAGGAGACGAGTTTTTAAGGTTAAAATATTACTTCTTTTCAGGCAACTCTATGCTTTATTATATCGAACCATTTAAAGAAAAGTATCGTACATTTTATCAACTTCTTACAAGCGAAAACATTGGATATGACGACTTTCAAGATTACCAAAAAGGAGATATTGATTATTTAATATCACACGATTATTTATTTAAAGACCAAGACGGTTTTTTGAGGATTAAAAATCAAGAACTAGTTTTCGTTATAGGAAAGTTACACTACGAAGATGTTTTAAGTTTTTGGCATTATTCCCCAGAAATAAGACAGGAAATCCTAAATATGGAACAAAATGGAATTGTCAGATTTGAAAATACTTTATTCACAATTGAGGAAAGAAAATATTTGAATTATTATCTAAATAAAAAAGAGTTTTCAAACAGTTTAGATTTACGTAATAAGTACTTGCACGGAACAAATTCTAGTTCAGAAGACGAACAACAGAATGATTATTTAAGGCTATTAAAGTTAATAATTTTGGTAATCTATAAAATAAAAGATGATTTAATTTTATACGAAACGGAACAAAAAACTGGTGCCAACAACGTATATAAAAAATAGCAGTTAAGGGCTAAACCAATGGTTTGGTTCTTTTCAGCTATTTTATTTTAAATCGAAAATTGGTAAATACAAATCTGCTACTTTTCATATACAAAACCGTTGGATCACATTCATCCTTTGGCTGACCTAAATCTTTATCGACACCTTCATCCATGCATCGTTTCTTTTTTGCCAAAGCTTTTGATCAGTTCGCCTTCAAAGTCGAGTAGGGCTTTCCATTTTTGATCGGTTTGTTCGCGTCCGCCATAGGTACGGGCAAACTGTAAAAACGAGCCAACTGCTTGTCTTCCAATTTTTCGGATAACAAACGGAAACGCTCACAGCTTCTCGCTTCAATCAAGGCTGCATAAAGGAGTTTATGGACCAAGTGATCTTCTTTGCTACCGCCTTTGGGGAAAAACTGCATCAGTTGATTGACGTATTCATCTTTGCGCTCTCGACCGAGAGCAAACCCGCGTTCAATGAGAAGATCGTGCACCATTTTAAAATGACTCATTTCCTCAGCAACCAAATCAATCATGGCCTGTACCAGTTCGGTTTTTTCAGGAAAGCCAATGATAAAGGAAATGGCTGTACTCGCTGCTTTTTGTTCACAATATGCGTGATCGACCAAAATTTCTTCGATGTTTTTCTCTACGATATTCACCCAGCGTGGGTCGGTAGGGAGTTGGAGTCCTAACATGATGATTAATTTAAATCCAGATCAAATTCTTTTCTGATGTCATCGACCAAAGGATTGACTTTGACCAGCTGTTCGTATTTGTCTCTAGGTGTGTAAACATAGTTTTGCTGTTCTTCTTGACTGACATGAATCACAAATTGAAGTAAATCATTTTTTAACTCATCAGAAAGGGCACCGATAACCTTTCCCTTTTCACTTTCCAGTTCGAGTTTGTTGGTTTTATTGGGGAAATTGAGGTGAATCTCCACTTTGTTTTTCAGTCTGGGACTATCGAGATTGAGTAGGGCAGCGAGATTGTACTCTCCATTGGTTTCCAATTGGGTAGACAATGCTTTCCATGCTGTTTCCAGACTTTCTTGTTCAACGGTTTCCTCACGTGTTCTTTTACCATTTGTTGGCTGATTTGCCTTGATATTCTTCTGATAAGCAATACTGGAGAGAGACAACCCTGAAACTCCTTTGGACTGAATGTCAAGCGCAATGGGCTTCTGAATTGGCTGCTCTGGTTCTTTTGTTGGTTTCTCAATGGGTTTTTCAAGAATAGGGGGCTGATTGGTCTCTACAGTAGTCTCCTCAACGGGTTTAGCGACTATTGGCTCGGCAATTGGTTTATGTTCTTCTTTTGCGACGGGTTTTTGGGTTGGTTGGGGTGCTTTGTCGGTCTTTAACGCTGGTTTGATGTAGGGTTTATCCTTTTTTTTTTCGTCCTCTACAGAAGCGATTTGCATCAAGCATATTTCGACATGCAAACGCTGGTTTTTAGATGCTTTGTACTGCAGATCGCATTCGTTTGTCAGGGCAATTGCTTTTTCCAGAAATGATTGGTCAGCCATTTCGGACTGGGCGAGATATTTTTTTTGCGTTGAAGAACCAACTTCGATTAAAGAGATGGTGTCTGGGTGTTTACACATCCACAAGTCACGAAAATGACTGGCAAGCCCAACGATAAATTGATGCCCGTCAAATCCTTTGGATAAGACTTGGTCAAACGATAAAATCACCCCTCTAATGTCACCTTCGATCAGTTGCTTTGTAATCTGTAAATAGGTGTCAAAATCGAGTATACTCAGGTTGACAGAAACATGTTGTGCTGAGATGGCATCATTGGAAAAGCTGACAATACGATCAAATATGGAGAGTGCATCTCGCATGGCGCCGTCTGCCTTTTGTGCAATGAGTTGAAGGGCTTCTTCCTCAGCTTGAATTCCTTCGTTTTCTGCGATTTTCTGCAAATAATTTTTTGCATCCGTTACGCCGATTCGTTTAAAATCAAAAATTTGACAGCGCGACAATATTGTGGGGATAATTTTGTGTTTTTCTGTTGTGGCAAGGATAAAAATCGCATGGGCAGGCGGTTCTTCCAAAGTTTTTAAAAAGGCATTAAAAGCCGCTTGCGATAGCATATGCACCTCGTCGATGATATAGACCTTGTATTTTCCGACTTGCGGTGGGATCCGCACCTGATCGATAAGGTTTCGGATGTCCTCAACAGAGTTGTTTGAGGCGGCATCCAACTCAAAGATATTAAAAGCAAAATCGTTGTCTTCCGAAGCGGTTTCGTCGCTATCATTGATTTTTTTGGCTAGGATACGCGCACAAGTGGTTTTACCGACTCCACGTGGCCCGCAGAACAGCAAGGCCTGAGCAAGGTGGTCTTTGGCAATCGCATTCTCAAGGGTTTTGGTAATAGATTCTTGACCAACAACGTCTTCAAACCGCTGTGGGCGATATTTTAAGGCCGATACAACAAAGGGTTCCACAGAAACAAATATATCAAAACCGCTTGGATTTTCATCTGCTCTTTTCATGTGTTTATCAACTGTAAATCATGTATTTTTGCAAAGCAGGCCACCTTACCGCTGCATGCAAGTGCAGAGGAAAGTCCGGACACCATAGCGCAGTATAGCGGGTAACACCCGTCGTCCGCCTAGCGGATAGGACCAGTGCAACAGAAAGAAAGTACAGTTCGGCTGTAGTGAAATCAGGTAAACTCTATACGGTGAAACGCCAAGTAAACCAGTGTTTGAAAGAAGCGCTCTTGAGCTGGTGGGTAGGCGGATAGAGCCCCGCAGTAATGTTGGGTCGAGATCAATGGTAAGG
>JAQWGQ010000027.1 GCA_029238125.1 Flavobacteriaceae bacterium
TTGGTAGAGCATCTCCCTTTTAAGGAGAGGGTCCTGGGTTCGAGACCCAGCCAAATCACAAAGACTTGGTAGCTCAGTTGGTAGAGCATCTCCCTTTTAAGGAGAGGGTCCTGGGTTCGAGACCCAGCCAAGTCACAACAATTCCCTCAGCGCACGTGGCGGAACTGGTAGACGCGCTAGGTTGAGGGCCTAGTGGGAGTTAAATCCCGTGGAGGTTCGATTCCTCTCGTGCGCACAAATTTCCATTTATATTTTTTTTCCTACTTTTGTTTAATGTTTGTCAAATAAACATTAAACAAAATGGATCGGGTTAAAACAAATTTTAGTATAAAAAATCTAGAGCACCTCTCTGGAATTAAAGCCCACACGATTCGGATTTGGGAAAAAAGATACAACCTTTTTGAGCCAGAGCGCACTGAAACGAACATCCGCTTCTACAATCTAGATAGCTTACAAAAGCTTCTCAATATCTCGATGTTATATCAAAATGGCTTTAAGATTTCAAAAATCGCCAAAATGGAGACAAATGAAATCAAGGAAAAGGTGCACACCATCACTATACAAAAAAGCCCGTACGACTGGTCACTTGGACTCTTTAAGCTTTCGATGATCAATTTTGACCAGCGTTTGTTCACAAACACTTTTGATGAACTCATTGAAAAAATGAGTTTTGGTGAAATTTACCAATCCATATTCACGCCTCTTATGATTGAACTTGGTGTTTTGTGGCAGACAAACTCCATCAGCCCATCTCATGAGCACTTCATCACCAGTTTGATCAAACAAAAAATACATTCACTTTGTGAAAAGTTGCAAGAGAATCAACCTCAAAATTCAGATCAAACTTTTGTGCTCTACCTGCCTGACAATGAGATCCACGAATTGGGACTACTCTATCTCAACTACGAAATTTTGGATCGTGGGCACAAAACCATTTTTTTGGGACAATCTGTACCGACAACAAGTCTATCTAATTTTCAAGACAAATCTGATAAAATGATATTTGTCTCCTGCTTTACAATCGAACCCAATTATGATCGTGTAGATGAATATCTCGAAGATTTTGAAAATGAGGTTTTATCAGCAAAAGGGGCTGAGTTATGGGTTACCGGATACCAAGCCAAACACATTGCAAAACCCAAAAATCCAAGGATTCGCATTTTTGAATCATCTGCCGAATTGATCAAAGAGTTATAATTTTTTTTTGTTTAAAATTGAATAAACAATAAAAATATTATAATTTGCAGTTGGTAACTAAAGATAGCTATTTTGTGAAATCTATTTTTGATTCTGTATCGAAACGTTGTAGCAAAGAAATCACGGAGTCTTACAGCACTTCATTTTCTTTGGCTACACGCATGTTATCTTATGAAATACGTCAAGACATTTATAACATTTACGGTTTTGTCAGATTGGCGGACGAAATTGTTGATAGTTTTCACGATTATGATAAAGTAGCACTTCTTGATCGTTTTGAAGACGATTTAGCATATGCGCTGACGGAAAAAATCAGTACAAACCCTGTTTTGAATGCTTTCCAAGAGACCGTTCATCGCTATGAAATTGACAAAGAATTTATTGATGCCTTTATGCAAAGCATGCGTTGGGATTTATCAAAAAAGGTTTATAAAACAGATGAGGAATATAAAGATTACATTTATGGTTCTGCTGACGTTGTTGGATTGATGTGTTTACGGGTTTTTGTCAAAGGAGACCGTAAGCTTTTCAACGAATTGAAATCATCGGCCATGGCATTGGGCTCTGCCTTTCAAAAAGTAAATTTTCTTCGTGATCTCAAAAATGACTACGAACAACTTGAACGTTCTTATTTTCCGAATGTAAACCTCAGAGAGCTTGACGAGGTTTCCAAGCAGAAAATTATCGCCGAGATTGAAGCCGATTTTCACAAAGGCCTCTCTGGTATTTTCAAATTGCCAGATGCAGCAAAATTTGGTGTTTACACCGCTTACAAATACTACCTCCGTCTTTTAAAGAAATTAAAACGAATTCCTTCTGTTGAAATCAAAAACAAAAGGATACGCGTTGCCAATATCCAAAAAATGGATGTGTTAGCTCGCTCTTATGTTCGGTACCGCTTCAATATCCTCTAAACTATGCTCCTGTCCATTCAGATTTTTATTTTCTTTGCCACCTTTGTTTTTATGGAAGCCCTCGCATGGTTTTCTCACAAATATATCATGCATGGATTTTTATGGGTCCTTCACAAAGATCATCACCACAAAGACCATGATTCTCATTTTGAAAGAAACGATGCCTTTTTCCTCTTTTATGCAGCTGTCAGTGCTGGTTTTGTGATTTTATGGGGAGAGTTTGGGTTTTGGCCTGGAATGGCAATTGCCTTAGGGATTTTCGCTTATGGTCTTACCTATTTTTTTGTTCACGACATTTTTATTCACCAGCGTGTAAAATGGTTCCGCAATGCCAATACAAGCTATGCAAAAGCAATTCGGAGAGCACATAAAATTCATCATAAAAACTTAAGTAAAGAAAATGGGGAGTGCTTTGGTATGCTATGGGTACCGATGAAGTATTTTAAGAAATAAGCACTATAAATGCGCCATTTCAATGGCTGCAACCGCCGCTTCTTCCCCTTTATTTCCCAATGATCCTCCACTTCTCGCACGTGATTGCTCGATTGTATCATCCGTTAACACACAGAAAATAACTGGTACTGTACCCATGGCGTTGAGCTGCTGAATTCCGTTAGTCACCCCTTGACAGACATAGTCGAAATGACTTGTTTCACCTCGAATTACATTGCCAATGGCGATGACAGCATCGTAACCCTTTTCCATCGCAACACGACTAGCATATACCAATTCAAAGCTACCGGGAACATCAACACGATCAATTTGTTTTGCCTGTTGTTGCTGCAATATTTGATGGGCTCCCTCAAAAAGACGATCGGTTATTTCACTGTTCCATCGGGAGACGATCAGTGCAAAACGCAAACCTTCAGCACTTAGGAGTGTTTCGTGAACGATATGCTTACTGTTCTTACTACTCGTTGCCATATTAAATGCTGGCTTGACCAAGCAAAGCGTCGATGTGCTTGGCGTCTACCCCACTTGAAAAATCATCTTTAAGGATAGTAAAGTATGTTTTGGCAGTTTTTTTATCTCCAAGTGATAAAGCAACAAGACCGGCTTTACGCAAGTAGCGTGGGTAAGTAATTTGATTGTCGCTAAACGATAAGGCCTTCTCATAGTAGTTTAAGGCATCTGAAAGTTGATCCAATTCGGCAAAAGCATCGCCAATCCCTCCCAAAGCAAGGGGTGCAAGTAAGGGGTCAGAGGAATTAAAATCCTCTAGGTAGTCAATTGCTAACTCAAATTCACCCAAATGAAGATATACCATACCCGAACTGTAGGTCGCCAAATTGGCTGCTGGTGTTCCACCATAATTTTCAATAATATCGAGAAACCCATATTTACCGTTGGCTCCACTTAGTGCATTTTGAAAAAGAGAATCGCGAGAGTCTTCATCAGACAATCCCTTTTCAAAAAAGTCTTGAGCTTGAAAAATTTCCGTGTTGGCTTCCGCGATTTTAGGATTGAGAATTAAACTTTGATATCCCAAATAACAAAGAACAACAAGGATGATTCCAAAAATCAATCCGAAAATCTGTCGCTGGTAAGCAGCAATCCATTGTTCCAATCTTGATGCTCCTGTATTGAGGTTTGAAAAAACCTCTTCCGTTTTGCTTTCTACAACTTGAGAACCCTTAAGATTTTGCGTTTTCTTAGCGCCGCGTTTTTTATATGTTGCCATAGCTTGTAAATCGTGTTTGCAAAAATATGATAATTATTTAAATGAACATTCTATAAAAACGAGCAAAAATCAATAATTTGGTCATGTACAAACTAAAATGCAATCCCTAACCTGTGAAGGAACTATTTTTGGACCAACTTTCCATCGTAAACTACAGAAACCTGACAGGGATCGATTTTAGTTTAGATCGCAACATCAACTGTTTTGTGGGCAATAATGGAGTCGGTAAAACAAATGCTTTGGATGCAATATACTTCCTCGCTATGGGCAAAAGTTACTCCAATAGCATCACGAGTCAAAACATTTCTCATCATGCCGATTTTAGCATGATCGAAGGAGTATTTGATAAAAGCGGCAAAAGTTTGCGAATTCAATGTCATTTCGAACGTGAAGGCAAAAAAACCATTAAACGAAATCGGAAGGCCTATAAAAAAATCGCAGATCACGTTGGGTTAATCCCCGTGGTAATTATTTCCCCAACCGATAGAGATTTAATTTCTGAAGGAAGCAGCGTGAGAAGAAAGTTTTTGGATCGCACCATTTCTCAATCCAATAAACCCTACTTGCAAAACCTACTTGGTTACCAGCGTACCTTAAACCAACGAAATGCACTGCTCAAACACTTTGCGTCATCAAACCAGTTTGACAAAGATACCCTCTCGGTTTTCAACGAAAAACTTGTGCAGTTTGGGCTACCAATTCACCAAGCTCGTAAAGAGTTTGTGGAGGAATTTCAACCGCTCTTCCACGATCGATATCAGTTTATAAGCGGAGAGACAGAAGTCGTTTCGATCAGCTATGAGTCAAAACTCGATGAGAGATCCTTCAATGACCTTTTGGAGGAGTCCTTGCAAAAGGATCGCATTTTACAATACACCAGCATTGGACCCCACAAAGATGATTTGCGTTTTCAAATTGGTGATTTCCCAATCAAAAAATTTGGAAGCCAAGGGCAACAAAAAACATTTTTAATCTCTCTGAAGCTTGCCCAGTTTGATGTGATCAGAAATCAGATGAATGTGTTGCCCATATTGCTATTGGATGATATTTTTGACAAACTAGACGATCGTCGTGTGATGCAAATCATCAATCTGGTCAATGACGATTCATTTGGGCAACTATTTATTACTGATACCAATAAAGAGCGCACCGAAAATATGATTAAACAAACCGCGCAAAGCTATTCGATGTTTAGTTTGTAAAATCCACAGAAATATGAGTGATGACGCAAAAAAGATAAAATCCATTTTGGGAGAGTTTATTTCCAAAAATGCGCTTACTGATGGAATCGATTCCGCTCGAATTCAAGATACTTGGCGTAAGTTATTGGGAGAAAACATCAATGCATACACCAAAAACATCATCCTACAGCAAGACGTCCTGATTGTAAAACTCTCCTCTTCTGTACTTCGACAGGAACTCAGTTATGGGAAAGACAAAATAATTGAAATGATCAATGAATCCCTTGGAAAAGACAAAGTGAGGGATATTCGGTTTATTTAGTAAATCTCTCTGGCGGAAAAGTGGAATGCGCACTCAATCTTTGCATTGTCATCGCTATCAGATCCGTGAATTGCATTTCGTCCCACCGACTCCGCAAACAATTTTCGGATGGTTCCTTCTGCCGCTTCCTCAGGGTTTGTTGACCCAATGAGTGCTCTAAAATCAGCGACTGCGTTGTCTTTTTCCAACACGGCAGCCACAATCGGCCCGCTGGTCATAAAGGAAACCAATTCACCAAAAAATGGTCTTTCTTTATGCACGTCATAGAATACCTCGGCTTCGCGTTGGCTGATTTGGGTCATCTTTAGCCCTCGAATTACAAATCCAGCGGTTGTGATTTTTTCTAGTATAGCACCAACATGGCCGTTATGGACCGCATCGGGCTTAATCATCGTAAATGTTCTGTTGGACATCTATTTATATTTTTTGCAAACCTACTAAAATTTCATAGGTAGTCAACTATGGACTTTAGTTTGTAGTTTTGACATATGATTCGAATCGGATTGATCGGCACTGGAAATGTGGCAACTGCCCTGGCAAGAGAAATCCGTGACCATAAAACATTAACCCTAGTTCAACTCATTGGCAGAGGTCAAAATAAACTCCCAAAAGACCTAATTACCGTTCCTTTTTCGGACCAATTCAATGCCCTTCCTACCTGTGATATGATTTTGATCGCAGTTTCTGATCATGCGATACAAGAAGTCAGTAATTTGCTTCCCTTGACGGATGCCATCGTCGCACACACTTCAGGAGCATCTTCAATTGACTTGCTCAGTAAGCACAAACATCGAGGGGTTTTTTACCCCTTGCAAACATTCTCAAAACAGCAGCAGCTAAATTGGTTCGAAATCCCAATACTATGGGAGGGAAACAACAAACAAGTGAATGAGAAATTGGAAACCATATCTCAAATGATAAGCCAAAATCCTGTCCAAAGCGATGAAAAACAACGCCTCAGCATGCATTTGGCTGCTGTTGTGGTCAACAATTTTACCAATCATTTATATGCGGAAGCCCATCGCTTTTGTAAGTCTAAACAGTTGAATTTTGATTTGTTGGCTCCCCTCATTGAAGAAACAACCAGAAAAATAAAACAACAAGATCCAAGGGAAAGTCAGACCGGTCCTGCCTCGAGAGCTGATATGCAAACCATCCAGCGACACAAAACAATCCCCATGACAAAAGAATTGAGCGATATCTACTCGCTTTTTACATCTCAATTATTAAATCGAAATAATGAAAATATTTAAAGAGGAGCTCAAACACATTCGGAACTTTATTTTTGACGTCGATGGGGTTTTTACCGATGGAAGTATCTTGATTCACGAAGATGGTTCAATGTTGCGAACCATGAACACCAAAGACGGCTATGCCGTAAAGGCCGCATTACATGCCGGGTTTCGGGTTTGTATTATTTCAGGGGGAACAAATCCTGCCGTTCAAAAAAGACTCAATGATTTGGGAGTGAAAGACGTGTATCTAGGCATTCATGATAAGGCAAGCGTTCTAGAAAACTACTTTGCAGAAAACAACCTCAAAGCCAGTGAAAGTTTGTTTATGGGGGATGATATCCCAGATATTCCTGCAATGAATCAAGTGCACCTTTCCACTTGCCCAAACGATGCCGTTGCTGAAGTTCGGGCGGCAGCTGATTATATTTCTCATGTCCCTGGCGGAAAGGGGTGTGTTCGGGATGTCATAGAACAAACCTTAAAAATCCACGGCAAATGGGGCGGATTTTTTAAAGCGAGAAACGATAACAAATGACCATCCCAAAAACCGTTGATATCATACTGGGTTCGGGCTCACCAAGGCGACAAAGCCTGCTTGAACAAATGAAGATCAGGCATCGTGTAGAACTGCGAACAATCGATGAAAAATTTGATCCTGTTCTACAAGCCGAACAAATCACTGACGATTTAGCACAACAAAAAGGCAAGGTGTTTCAGCGCGACCTAAACCCCGATCAACTTGTGATCACAGCAGACACGATAGTTTGGTTTGAGGGAAAAGCACTTGGAAAGCCCAAAAGCCAAGAAGAAGCCAAACGGATGTTGCTTTCGCTTTCTGGCAAAACTCATCGGGTCATTAGTTCGGTTTGCTTTACAACCGCCAACCAACAACATACCATCAACTGCTTTACAGATGTCAAGTTTGCGGATTTAAACGAAGACCTTGTTGACCAATACGTGGCAACTGGTAGCCCAATGGATAAAGCGGGCTCTTATGGGATTCAGGACACATTTGGGCTCTATGCTGTTTCGGAGATCAACGGGTCTTACACAAACGTGATGGGATTGCCATCCATGCAAACCTTTCAGACACTTCACAAGTTTGTCCAGAACTATTTTTAAGCTCGCTTATTCAGCACCCCATTTGACCAATTGTTTTTTATTGAGGTCAATGTATTGCTGGTTTCCGGATGCTGTCGCCAACTGAAGAGAAGTTTTCGCAGCATCGATGGCCAAATCTAATTCCCCAAGAGCTTCGTGAATCAATGATTTCTGACGAAAAAACCAAAACGCATCAGTTCGCAATTCAACTGCCTTTGTAATCCATGCCTTTGCTTTTTGCAAATCTTTATCATTGTTTAAATAATAAATTGCTGCCGTGTACAAATCATTGGCGGTGGCAGTATCTGGGTTCATTTTTGAAATATGAGACGTCATGATCTCGTTTGTTGGAAAAGTCATCGGAACCTGTATCGCGACTTGTTCCCAAGCCAATTGTAAATCCGCTGAATCGAGAGATATATTTTCAAGTGAAATGGAAAATGACTCTGCATGAGGGATGGTTTGCACTTTTGCCTCAACAACAAGACTCACTTGGTCTTCGTCCCAGCTTGAAGGCGTTCCCCAAATATTTGTTTCATTATAGAAATAGATCATCCAAACGTCTTGTTTCGGAATGGTATAAAGAGCATAGGTTCCCTTGGAAAGGGGTTGGCCAGTTACCGTAACATTGTCAGAAAAAGTGATTAGCGTATTTTGGTTTGCACCTGTACGCCATAAAACGTCGTATGGAACCAAGTCGCCAAATATATTTCGATCTCGCACCGCTGGTCGAGAATATTCAATTGTCACTTCGGATAAACCGACAGTTTGAACCAGCTTTGCTTTCGGACTGAGTTGTGGTCGTGGTAACTGTGCATGAATCGTGAAAGAGATCAATAATAGAGGTAGATAAAATAAGGGTTTCATTTATTTAAAAATTAGATTTCTAAACTACACTTTTTGTACAAATCATGATAAAATTTTAACAATTTATTTTGTTTAATCTTTTTTTTAATTCATTAAACAAAATAGTATCTTTGACAAAAATGATAAAACGTGTACAGCTATATATCCAAACAAAATCTACCAATTGACCTGGAAGAGGCATGGGGTTTTTTATCAGATCCCAAAAACCTAAAAACGATTACGCCAGGTTATATGGGCTTTGATATCCTGTCTGGTGCTGATCGCAAGATGTTTCCAGGGCAAATAATACAATATATCCTCACCCCCATTCTCGGGATCCCATTTCGGTGGGTGACTGAAATCACTCATGTTGAAAAGGGGCATTATTTTGTTGATGAGCAGCGCTTTGGACCGTACACCTTTTGGCACCACAAGCATTTTATCGAAGAGATTCCAAATGGTGTACAAATGACCGATATCGTTGATTACAAACTTCCCTTGGGATTTCTCGGACGATTTGCTCACTGGCTATTTATCAAAAAGAAAGTCAAGTCAATTTTTGATTACCGTGAGCAAAAGCTCGAAAGCATTTTTGGAAAATATAAATAATATATGAGAAAGAACATTTTACTTATCGGCGGATCGAGTGGTATTGGTCTGGCCACCGCCAAACTACTAACTCAAAATCACGAGGTCTATATCGCCTCCCGCTCATCGGATTCCCTAACAGGACTCGGCATCCATCACCTTCCTTTTGATGTAACTACGGATGATTTGTCCACACTGGACTTACCAGCTGAACTATCGGGACTTGTATATTGCCCAGGAAGCATCAATTTGCGCCCGTTTAAGGGGCTAAAACCAGAAGCATTCGAGGCAGATTTTCAAATCAATGTCATGGGCTTTGTGAAATCTTTGCAAGCAGTTCTACCAAAGCTAACAACCAATAGCAGTGTGGTGTTGTACAGTACAGTTGCTGTAAAAGTAGGCATGCCCTTTCACGCCAGTGTAGCAGCATCTAAAGGGGCGCTTGAAGGTCTAGGCAAGTCACTTGCTGCTGAGCTTGCACCCAAAACGCGAGTAAACGTGATTGCACCATCAATCACAAATACACCTTTGGCAGATCGGTTTTTGAATAACGAAGCAAAAATGGAAAAGTCAGCACAACGACATCCATTAAAGCGTGTGGGTGAAGCAGATGATATCGCAGCAATGACACAATTTTTACTCAGCGACGATAGTAGCTGGATGACGGGCCAAATCCTCGGGCTAGATGGAGGGATGTCAACCCTAAACACACATTAATTTGGACACGATTGCATTATTTTGGTTTCGTAGGGATTTGCGTTTAGATGACAACGTTGGATTTTATCATGCGATAAAAAATGAGAGGAAAGTACTACCTATTTTTATTTTTGACAGTGCTATTTTAAATCACCTTCCTAAAAAAGATGCGCGTGTCTGTTTTTTACACCAACGGATTGAAGAACTCAATCAACATCTCGCTGAGTCGAACAAAAAAATTCATGTCTATTATGGCAAACCAATTGATGTATTACGTAAAATCTTAAGCTCAAATTCAATACATGCGGTATACACAAATCGCGACTATGAGCCCTATGCCACACAAAGGGATGCAGAAGTCAAGGCACTCCTTTCTGAAAATGATGTTACGTTTTCAACATATAAAGACCATGTCATCTTTGAACGAGATGAAGTGGTGAAATCGGATGGTACACCCTACCGAGTGTACACCCCCTATTCCCGAGTATGGCTCAGCAAATTTGACGGACAAGAACACCTCAATAGCCATCGGATTGATGGTTTTGAAAAACTCACGACCCTTCCAGGTCACAACAATCCTGCTCTGACAGATATCGGTTTTACAACATCAAAGATAACAGCACCGCAGTACAATACTTCAGATGAAATTATTGACCAGTATGAAGCAAGACGAAACACCCCAGCTGTTGCAGGAACCTCCAAAGTCGGGATTCATTTGCGGTTTGGCACGTTGAGCATTCGAAAAGCGGTTGCCAAGGCCTTGGAGTCCACGAATCAAACCTTTTTAAAGGAATTGATCTGGCGAGAATTTTTTATGCAGATTCTTTGGCATTTTCCCCATACCGAAAACAAAAGCTTTAAACCCCAATACGACCGCATCGACTGGCGAAACGACCCCGATGAGTTCAAGCGATGGTGTGATGGGGAAACAGGTTATCCTTTTGTTGATGCTGGTATGCGAGAATTAAATGAAACGGGCTTTATGCACAATCGGGTTCGAATGCTTGTCGGTAGTTTTTTGTGCAAACATTTGCTTATCGATTGGCGATTGGGAGAGGCCTATTTTGCCGAAAAGCTACTGGATTACGAAATGGCAAGTAATGTAGGTAATTGGCAATGGGTTGCTGGGTGTGGTGTGGATGCAGCACCTTACTTTCGGATTTTTAATCCTACCGAGCAAATCAAAAAGTTTGACAAAAACCATGCATACATCAAAAAATGGGTGCCAGACTATCAGGCATCATCATATCGAAAGCCAATTGTCGATCATAAATTGGCACGTGAACGATGCTTGGAAACTTATAAATCGGCTTTAAACAAATGATAGGGGTAAAAAAAGAAAACCTCCCTGAAAAGATTTGTTTGGTTTGTAAACGCCCGTTTAGTTGGCGTAAAAAATGGGAAAACAATTGGAACGAAGTAAAATATTGTAGTCAAAAATGCAGGAAAAACAAAACACTGCTTTAGTTTGGTTTAGAAATGATCTGCGCGTTGTGGACAATCAATCGCTTTACGATGCGACCACAAAGCACAACAAAGTGATCGGTCTTGTGCTGATTCCTTCCGAATGGCTTGCTGAAACCCCGCTTGGATTTAAGAAAATGGAAGCATTTCGGGCTCGTTTTTTGTTGGAATCCATTGCAGATTTACAACGGGAACTCGAATCCTATCACATTCCCCTAATCGTCAAAATCGACGATGGAACGTCCTTGACTCAAATTTGCAATCAATACCAAATCACGGACATCTACCTACAAAAGGAGTGGACAAAAGAGGAGATTAGCCAAGAAAAAGTCATCCCTGAGTCGATTGCGGTTCACAAATCCTACAACCAATTTTTATTTCATCCCGATGACTTGCCAATCGCAATCGAGGAGTTACCAGAAATTTTTACCGTCTTTCGTAAAATTTGCGAAAAGAAAGTCAAGATTCGTCCTTGTGTATTAGAACCGAAAAAATTAGCGGGAGAAAACGCGAAAATCGTCTCCTATGCACCATTGACTTTAGAAGAACTCGGCTACGAGTCATTTGACATTCACCCCAATACTGCATTTCCATTTCAGGGGGGTAGTCAAGCCGCAGACGAGCGATTGAACCATTATTTTTGGACAACAAAAAAGCTGTCTTACTACAAAAAAACAAGAAATGGATTGGTAGGAACAGATTACAGCTCGAAGTTTTCCCCTTGGTTAGCTAATGGGTCGATATCGGCCAAATCCATTTATTGGACGGTCAAAGACTATGAGCACGATGTGGCCAAAAACCAATCCACTTATTGGTTGATTTTTGAATTGATTTGGAGGGATTACTTCAAATACGTTTCCTTACGTTATGGAAATTCTATTTTCACTGTTGGTGGAATCAAAAACAGAGCTTACGATTGGGGGCAAAACCCACATGTGTTTCAGCAGTGGGTAAACGGAACGACATTAGAACCTTTTGTTAATGCCAATATGCTCGAACTCAAAAGAACAGGGTTTATGAGCAATCGAGGTCGGCAAAATGTAGCCAGTTATTTGGCCAAGACACTTCAAATGGACTGGCGCTGGGGAGCTGCCTATTTTGAAGCTATGTTGATCGACTATGACGTTCATAGCAATTACGGAAATTGGATGTATAATGCTGGTGTTGGTAATGACCCTAGAGATCGCGTCTTTAATGTACGATTGCAAGCAGATCGATATGATAGAAATGGAAAATATCAGTCCATGTGGCTGCAAAAACAACTCTTTTGATGGAAGTACGCTTAATTCTTGGAGATCAGCTCAATGCCGATCACAGTTGGTTTGAGGAAGTTAATGACAATGTATGTTATGCTATGTTTGAAATGCGTCAGGAGACAGACTATGTCAAGCATCACATTCAAAAGGTTGTTGCCTTCTTTGGAGCCATGCGAAACTTTGCACGTGCAAGAGAGAAGGAGGGACATCGGGTTTTGTATTACACCCTAGATGATTCACAAAACGAGCAGGTGCTAGAGAAAAACCTGAACAAAGTCATTTCTCTTTTGGGTGCCAGTCGCTTTGCGTACCAGCTTCCCGATGAGTTTCGACTCGACCAACAACTTCAATCGTTTTGTGAGAGCTTAAAGATTTCATCTGAGGGCGTTGACTCCGACCATTTTCTCACGACAAGGGATGAAATGGGGCAATTCTTTGCGGGAAAGAAAAAATGGGTAATGGAGTTTTTTTACCGCTACATGCGGAAAAAATTTGATGTCCTTATGGCGCATGATCAGCCAGAAGGTGGTTCTTGGAATTATGATAAGTTTAATCGGAACAAATGGAACGGTTCCCCAGCCATTCCTCCGCCCTATCTACCAAAAGACAAGGACATTGAGCAACTCCAAAAGATGATCGAAGATCAAGGGATTGAAACCCTTGGCACACTCTCTAAAGATCAGTTTTTATTTCCAATGACCCGAGAGGAAAGTGTAAAACAGCTCGATTATTTTTGCGAAAATCTGCTTGTTGACTTTGGTAGCTTTCAAGATGCGATGCATCAAGAAGAAACCAACCTATTCCATGCGAGGATTTCCTTTGCCTTGAATGTCAAAATCCTTCATCCCTTGGAGGTAATCAATCATGCCATTGAGGCATACCGAAAACAACCCGAAATCATATCCCTGTCGCAGGTTGAGGGCTTTGTGAGGCAAGTGTTAGGTTGGCGAGAATATATCCGTGGACTGTATTGGAAAGAAATGCCAACCTATAAAGGGTTAAACGCCTTAGAAAACACCAATCCCCTTCCAGGCTTCTATTGGACTGGAGAAACCAAAATGAATTGCTTGAGTACAACAATAAAAAACAGCTTGGAGCATGCCTATGCCCACCACATTCAACGATTGATGATCACTGGAAATTTTGCACTCCTTGCCCAAACCCATCCCGATGCTGTTGACGAATGGTATTTGGGAATCTATGCCGATGCCGTAGAATGGGTGCAACTGCCAAATACACGTGGAATGAGTCAATATGCCGATGGGGGTATGGTGGCTACAAAACCTTATGTTTCCTCTGGGTCTTATGTCAATAAAATGAGTAACTATTGTTCGTCTTGTAGCTACAATCAAAAAAAGAGATTGGGAGATGACGCTTGTCCGTTCAATAGTTTGTATTGGAACTTTTTGGATGAAAAAAAAGATTTCTTCAAAAGCAACAACCGTATGGGAATGATGCTCAATTTGTTGCGGAAAATCAATCCAGAAGAATTGGCAGCCATAAAAACACGTGCTTACGAAATCATTGCCAATCCCGATGCCTATTAAAGCAGACCTTTCCGTATTTTGGTTTAAAAGAGACCTACGTGTTATGGACAACCCTGCACTTCAGGCCGCTGTGCTTGACCCTGCTTCAACCCTTTTGGTGTATAATTTCGAACCCTTGCTGCTCAAAAACGATCATTACGACAATCGGCATTGGCAGTTTATCTCAGAAAGTCTTGCGGAGCTAAATCAATTCTTTTCGCAATACGATACCAAAATTCTCATTTGTAGTACAGAAACACTTACCCTTTTTAAAGAAATCCAAAAGCACTACACTGTCAAATCCATATACAGTCATCAGGAAACTGGGCTCGCTTGCACCTTTGAGAGGGATCAGTTGGTTGATCGGTATTGTCGATCTGAGAGGATTAAATGGAATGAATTTACAAATCAAGGTGTTTTTCGGGGGCATTCAAATCGAAAATATTGGCGTAAAAAATGGGTTCAATTCATGTCTGAACCCATACAACCATGGGAAACAACAAGGCATTCATTTGTTTCCAATTTAGCGATTGATTCGATTGGGATTGATGCTTTTGAATGGAAAAGCTACTCATCTGATCAGATCCGACAAAAAGGAGGGACAAAACAAGGGCTCGCCTACTTGAATAGCTTTATCAGCAATCGTCACAAGTCCTATCAGAACTCGATATCAAAACCAGAGTTGTCTCGTAAAGCATGCAGTCGATTGTCGCCATACATCTCTTGGGGCAACCTTTCGGTTCGCTATGTATGGCAAACCGCAGAGCATGCCAAGCGCAATGGTGCCTCACGATTTCAACTAAATGCTTTTACCTCGCGTTTGCGATGGCAAGCTCATTTTATTCAAAAGTTTGAAATGGAAGACCGCATGGAATTTGAAAGCATCAATAAAGGATATGTCGCTTTGGAAAAATCCCCCAACCAAACTTATATACAAGCTTGGAAAACCGGACATACTGGTTTTCCTTTGGTGGATGCTTCCATGCGTTGCTTGATTCAAACTGGCTATGTCAATTTTCGGATGCGAGCCATGCTGGTCTCCTTTTTTACCCATCATTTATGGCAGCCCTGGCAGCTCGGTGTCAAGCATCTGGCAAAACAATTTTTGGACTTTGAACCCGGAATCCATTATCCCCAATTCCAAATGCAAGCAGGGGTAACTGGAATCAATATGTTGCGCATCTACAACCCCGTCAAAAATAGCATCACCCATGATTCAAAAGGCGTGTTTATTGGCAAATGGGTGCCTGAACTAGAAACACTCCCATTGCACTTGCAACACGAGCCGTGGAAGATCACACCAATTGAGGAAGATCTCTATCGTTTTGCTTTGGGACAAGACTATCCAGAACCCATTGTTGACTTGCAACGCACAGCAAAGCATGCCTCCACCAAGCTATGGGGGATGAAAAAAAGGGGGAGCGTTCGGGCAGAATCGCGGCGGATCCTCTCAAAACACAACTTAGCAGACAGAAATAACTTTGACTAGAATGAAGAAAAAGCAATTTCGCATTGAAGAAGTCGATCGTATCATCGAAATGGCATGGGAAGACCGCACGCCATTTGACGCCATTTTATTACAGTTTGGCATCAAAGAGCAAGAGGTCATCACGATCATGCGTACCAATCTCAAGCCCTCAAGCTTTCGACTCTGGCGAGCTCGTGTACAGGGTAGAAAGACCAAACACAGCAAACAAAGAGGGGATGATGTCAATCGATTTAAATGCAGTCGCCAACGAGGGATTAGCAATAATAAGGTTTCGAAACGATAGAGATTCTATTGGGTTTTATACCCTCTTGATGTCGGCCCCGATGGCTTGCAGTCTTTCGACGATACGTTCATATCCGCGATCGATTTGTTCGATGTTGTGAATGGTACTCGTCCCTTTTGCAGACAAAGCAGCAATCAACAAGGAAATTCCCGCACGTATGTCAGGGGAAGTCATCGTGGTTGCTTTGAGGGAGGACTTAAAATCATGACCGATTACAGTCGCTCGGTGCGGGTCACAAAGTATGATTTTTGCTCCCATATCAATAAGTTTATCCACAAAGAACAAACGACTTTCAAACATTTTTTGATGGATAAGCACACTTCCTCTTGCTTGCGTGGCAACTACCAGAATAATGCTCAACAGGTCGGGGGTAAATCCTGGCCATGGCGCATCAGATATGGTCATAATCGAGCCGTCGATAAAACTTTGGACTTCGTAGCCATCGGAATGCGCAGGGATATAAATATCATCCTTTTGTCTTTCCACCTGTATGCCCAATTTTTCAAACACATTGGGAATTTGACCCAAATCGTCCCATGAGACGTTCTTGATTGTGAGATCACTTCTCGTCAGTGCTGCCAAACCAATCCAACTCCCAATTTCAACCATATCGGGCAGAATGCGGTGGCTAGTACCCGAAAGTCGCTCAACCCCTTCTATCGTCAATCGGTTTGATCCAATTCCAGAGATATTGGCACCCATTCGATTGAGCATACTACAGAGTTGCTGTAAATAGGGTTCGCAAGCAGCGTTGTATATCGTTGTTGTTCCTTTGGCGAGCACGGCTGCCATCACCAAATTGGCTGTTCCTGTCACGGAGGCCTCATCGAGAAGTAGGTAAGCGCCTTGGAGACGGTCGGTCTCTACGCTATAAAAGTGATTTTCGCGGTCATAGGTAAAATCGGCACCCAATTTCATAAGCCCTTCAAAGTGCGTATCGACTCGTCTTCTACCGATCTTATCTCCACCAGGTCTTGGAATATATCCCTTGCCAAATCGGGTGAGCAGTGGGCCAACCAACATAATCGACCCTCTGATTTTTTTGCCGTCAGTTTTAAATGCATCGGATTTGAGATACTCCAAATTCACTTGATCGGCTTGAAATAGGTAATGGTTGCTTCCCTTCTTTTCGATGCGAACGCCAAGTGACTCTAAAATATTGAGCAGTTTATTGATATCGACGATATCGGGAACGTTGGAGATTTCGACAGGTTCTGCTGTGAGAAGAACGGCACATAAAATTTGAAGTGCTTCATTTTTTGCCCCTTGGGGCTCAATCGTGCCAGACAATGGCCTTCCGCCCTTGACAACAAATGTTCCCATCCTACTTACGACGCTTATGTCGGTATTTTTTATTTTTGCTGGACTGGTGGGGTTTTTGACGACCAAATCGTTTGTTGCTCAGTCGTATCAGGTCCTCAGATTTAGACAGCATTTCATCTGAATTTTTCAAATTGATTTTACCTTCTGAAATTTCATATAAATGCACAAAAATTACCGCATCTTCCACCGTGTCTTTATTCCAGTTTAAATAGCACTTTTTCATGTGATTGGCAATCACAAATACCAGTGCATCTTTCTGATCTCCATCGGAAAAGGTCAGTGCCGCCTCGATCATTCGTTTGATATTGTTGCCATAAAAACGATACTTGGGGAAATTTTGTGGGTAGCTCAACGGGTCTGGACGAGCCGTTAGCACTTCTTTTTCAGGAATGGGATATGGCGAGTCTACGTCGAGTGAAAAGTCCGACATGATAAATAATTGATCCCAGAGCTTGTGTTGGAAATCGGGAACATCTCTAAGGTGTGGGTTCAAATTTCCCATCACACCAATAATGGCATGAGCCATTTTGTTTCGTTGTTCTTTTTTTGATTCTTCCATCGCTTGATCCACCATCATTTGAATGTGACGGCCATATTCTGGAATTCGTAACGGACTGCGCTGGGTATTGTACTGAAGTGTGTCTTCCAATGTTGATATTTAAATGATATGGTAAAAATACGAAAATTACTACAACTGTATGACGCCCTCTATCTGTGCAACCGCTTTGTATTTGGATATGATTTGATCAGGTGACCTAAAAACCCCTTCAATCGAAATACTGACATAGGTGTTTTTGGACGAATTTCGCTCCGTTATTTGAACAGAGTGATTTGCAAAAACGGACCGAATAGTCGCTTTTTTCTCCTCGTCGGAAGGCAAGATAAACTTAAACAAATAGTTTGAAGGCCAATCTGTTGACTCTTCCAATTGTTCGCGGAGTCGATTGTAAAATAAAGTGGTTTTGGTAGTCTCGGACATCTAGACAAAGATATCGATTTTAAACAAGAATTAAAGCGCAAAAATTGTAAATTGGTGTCCCATATGGCGCAACATAAACGATATGTGTTGACTGGCTCTCCTGGAAGTGGGAAAACCACCCTTTTACAAGCTTTACAAAGCGAGTACATCACTTGTTTTGAGGAGGTATTTCGGGTATTGTTTTTACAAGCCAAGCAAAGAGGTGTAGATTCTCCTTTTCAAGACGAGCCCCTAGCACTGAGTGAGGAAATCATCAAAGGGAGAGTTGCTGACTTCAACGAAGCTGCGGTATCTAAAATTCATATCTATGACAGGGGCATTCACGATGCGATTGCCTATCTGGATGGAATTCAGGTTGAAGTTCCAAAACACTTTATCGAAATCGGTCATTCCCACATCTATGACAAGGTATTTATCCTTCCACCATGGCAAGAAATTTTTACCAATGATCAAGAACGGATAGAAAATTTTGATGAAACTGAAGCGATCCACAAAGAACTCATCAAGACCTATACCGCCTATGGTATGCCGCCAATTGTTGTACCTAAGCTTTCGGTGGAAAAACGCATGTCTTTTCTCAATGATCACCTATGAGCAGCGCACGGGAACTGTTACAAAAACATTGGGGTTGGTCCGACTTTAGAACGGGGCAAAAAGAAGCCATTGATGCATCTATTTCTGGAAAAAACACCCTAGTTATACTCCCAACTGGTGGCGGAAAATCGTTGTGTTTTCAACTGACTGCACTGCTGCAAGACGGCATTTGTGTTGTGGTCAGCCCTTTAGTAGCGTTGATGATTGATCAAGTTTCCGCTTTAAAGAGCAAAAACATACGCGCCATGTCGATCCACGGCTCGATGGGTGAAAATCAACTGGTTGAGGCATTGGATCAATGTGCGTTTGGAAACATCAAACTTTTGTATTTATCTCCCGAACGGCTGCGCAATCCAATTGTGTGCGAGAGATTAAAAACCTTGCACATCTCTCTGTTGGCGATTGACGAAGCCCATTGCATTTCACAGTGGGGACATGATTTTCGGCCTGCCTATCGGCAAATTGCTCCATTTCACAGCATCATCAACGAGCCCCCTGTGATGGCACTCACTGCCACAGCAACCCCAAAGGTAAAAGCGGATATCATCGCATCTCTCAAACTTGAGGACACCCTGCTTATTCAAACCTCATTCTTTCGCCCAAATCTGTCTTATCAAGTTATTCATACCGAAAACAAACTCGGTACGATACAGTCGATGCTCAAAAACAGTTCGGGGAATACCATTTTGTATCTCCGTACCCGTGGACACTGCGAAACACTCGTGAAACAACTTCGTATGGAAGGAATCCGTGCGCGGTATTTTCACGGAGGGAGCTCCAACAAAGCAAAGCTTATCGAGGACTGGCAAAACGGAAGAGAACCCATTATGGTGGCAACTTCTGCCTTTGGGATGGGTATTGATCAGGCCAATGTTCGGCAAGTGATTCATGCAGCACTTCCCGAAAGTATAGAAAGCTATTATCAGGAGGCCGGACGAGCAGGGCGTGACGAGCAGCCCGCCAAAGCTATAATCGTCACAAGCGCCCGGGACATGCAAGTTGTCAAAAATCAATTTATGGATTCCTTTCCTCCTGCCGATCTCGTCCGTCAAGTTTATACCAAATTGTGTGCCTATTTCCAAATTGCTTACGGCGAACTACCACTGGAACCGCTTGATATGTCTTTTAAAAACTTTGTCGACACCTATAATTTCCCTTCCAAAAAAACTTATGAAGTATTTCGACTTTTTGATCGAATTGGGTGTGTTCGGTGGTCTAACCTTGTGGTGGAACAATTTCGAATGCAAATACTATATAAGGGAAAAGAACTCCACAATTTGATTCGTAAAGACTCTCCGCTTTCCACGATACTTAATATATTATTACGGCTTTATCCCAACATCACGGAAGCAGCCCAATCGGTCGATGGGAACCAATTGAGCAAACGAACCGGGATTGGCTTGGATCAGCTCAAAGTGCATTTTGCGGCCTTGGAGAAAAATGGATATGCTTCCATATCATCATGGAATTGCGATACCCGTTTGTTTTTCCTCGAACCGCGAGAAGACCAGCACATCCTGACTCGAGCGATAAAACATCTCGATCAGAGTCTGGAAACCAGAAAAGAGCAGCTCAAAGCGGTTCAGGACTATATCGAAAATGACAAACAGTGTAAGCAAGCCCTCCTCCTTGACTATTTTGGAGAAACAAGCAAGACCACATGCGAGCATTGTAGTACTTGCCAGTCCACACCAAACCCAGCACAATTACAGTCGTCTATTATAACGATTTTACAAAAACAACCTGCTTCCGTAGAAAACCTGTCAAAATTGCTTGTCATTGAAGAAAAAACTATCATTGCATCATTAATGGATATGCTCAACGAGGAACGGATCTTGCAAAAAGATCAGCTATTTTATATCAACTGATGAAGTCACTACGGATCATATACATGGGAACCCCGTCTTTTGCCATATCGCCATTGCAGAAGATTCTCGAAACCAAGCACAAAGTGGTGGCAGTGGTTACGGCACCCGATCGAAAATCGGGCAGAGGAAAAAAATTGACTCCCTCCCCAATCAAAGTCTTTTGCGAAGAAAACGATTTGCCCGTTTTACAACCCCCAAATTTGAAAGATCCGGATTTGATCACTCAACTCCGTGAGCTTGATCCCGATGTGATGGTGGTCGTGGCATTTCGCATGCTTCCTAAAGAAGTTTGGTCGATTCCACCCAATGGTACTTTTAATCTGCACGCGTCACTATTGCCAAAATACCGTGGGGCAGCCCCTATCCATTGGGCGATTATCAATGGGGAAAAACAAACAGGTGCCACTACATTTTTTATAAACGAGCAAATCGATACGGGTGAAATCATCGCCCAAAAGTCATTGCCCATCGGCTTGGACGAAAATACAGGTCAACTTAGCAATCGTCTTGAAAAGCTCGGTGCAACACTTACTGTAGAAACCCTCGATTTGATTGCAACGGATCGCGTCAATAGCAGCCCACAGCCAAACAACGATCAGCAATCTTTTGCGCCAAAACTAACGCGAGAGAACACCCAGTTACAGTGGGATCAGGAAGGTCAGTGTATTGAACGAAAGGTTAGAGGACTACAACCCTTTCCCTGCGCTTGGACGATGCTTTCCAATAACGGCAATGTTTTGTACTGCAAAATCCATGACGTGGACTTTATTGAAGGAAAACAACCACTTGAAGATGGGCAGATATTCGTTGAGAATCAACAAATCATGGTCGCAGTACCCAATGGAACTATCCGTGTTAAACGTCTCCAACTCCCCAACAAAAAACCGATGAGCGACAAAGAATTGCTAAATGGTTATTCTATCGATGCCGAGTCATCTTTCGAAAATCCTTAAAAAGTTGTACATTGTAGTTGTGAATGAGAAACTGTCAAACGGAAAACTGCTTGTAGCAGACCCCTCTATTATTGGAGATTTTTCGTTTACACGTGCTGTTATCTTATTGGCAGACCACAATAATGAGGGCTCTGTAGGATTTATCCTCAACAAACCCATGACGCACGACTTGCGCACTTTTGTTCCCGAAATCTCGCAGCCCTTTTCGGTTTTTGAAGGTGGTCCTGTCGATCAAGACCGCCTCTATTATGTTCACAGTCGGCGAGACTGCATTCCCAACTCAAAGCCCATTTCCAAAGAGCTGGCTTGGGGTGGTGACTTTGATGTCATCACGACTATGATCAACTCCGGTGAGTTGTCCAGTGACGACATCAAATTCTTTTTGGGTTATTCGGGTTGGAGCTGTGATCAGCTCAAAGATGAGATCAAACAAAAAACATGGATTGTATTGGATGATGGAGACAAAAAAGCCAATATCTCCATATCAAACGATGCCTCATTTTGGAAGTCCAAAATGATGCGACTCGGGGGACGTTATATCCTTTGGGCCAATTCGCCTAGTCATCCGCACCTAAACTAAGCCATCTGGTTGAGTAGAGAAACCGCTTTTGGGTAGATTTGAGATTGATAGGTTTTTCTTCTGTAATTGGTAACCGCACGAATCCCTTGTATGCTATTGGACAGCCAGAGTTCATCTGCCTTTTGTAGATCAAAAGGGTTGATTTCCGTTTCTTTGAGGGTGACATCGAGGTCTTTTGCCATACGAATGATTTGTTTTCGGATGATCCCATCCAAACAGCCAGAAGTCAAAGGTGGGGTGTGAATCTCCTGCCCAAATAGCAGAAATAAGTTTGATTGAAGTGCTTCTACAACCTCTTTGTTATCATTGACCAAGATGCAATTGTCCAAATTGTTCTCTTTGGCAAAAATCGAGCCGAGGACATTTAGGATTTTGTTGTTTGTTTTGAGGTTGGGCAGCATCCCTGCTTGCACATAATGATCTTTATATAGGTCAACCGTATACTTTTTGACATGATCCAAAAAGCGATCTTGAGAGAGTGGCTCACAGCCAATGACAAAGGCAACTCGATTGTGATCTGGGGTATATCGACCCTTACTATCTCGAAAAACGGTCAGGCGCAAACGCCACCCAGGAGAACGAACCTCTTGTGCTTGAATCAGTTGCTTGAATTGGTCGGCAAAATATTCTGGGGTGAAGGTCATGGGAATCTCCATGCGAAGCAAACGCATACTGGCCATCAATCGGAAGTAATGATCTTCCCAAAATAACAGTTTACCACCTACTGCTTTTACTGTTTCAAAAAGCGCATCTCCATAGGAAAAGCCGCGATTGAAAAAAGAAAGGCCAGCGTCGGAAGAAGGTACAAGATTTCCGTTTGAATTGACCATCAAGCAGAACCCAAGACTTGTTTTAGATTTGAGATTTGGTTTTCCCAGAACATTTTGGATTCCTCAACCTCATCTTCATCAGAAAAGTCAGAAACGATAAGTGACACATCCTTGGTGATTTCGTCGACCTGGATACGCATTTCAAAATGGTATTTGTCGAAGTCATCTTCATCGCTTAGCCATTGATAGCGAACAAACTCATTGGTTTTATTTTTAATCAGCAAAGCTTCTTCACTGGAGTCATCCCAAAAAAACTCGTATTTATCAGAACGAGAATTAACGTTATCAGCAAACCATTCAGATAAGCCAGAGGGTGTAAATAGGTATTGGTAGAGTAGCGAAGGAGATGACTTAATTACAAATTCTAACTCAAAATGATCTTTCACGGCTATTGTTTTATCAGAGAAGCAATATAATATCTTTTTTGATTTCACAAAAATATATTCTGAAAAATATAGTTTGACATCTGGAGTAAAACCTTCTATATTTGCAAACCAATATGGCGAGGTAGCTCAGCCGGTTAGAGCGTCGGATTCATAACCCGGAGGTCGGGAGTTCAAGTCTCCCCCTCGCTACTCTTTTTTTTAGTCATGATTTTAGTTACAGGTGGTCTTGGATTTATCGGTGCGCATACCGCCGTTACACTACTCGACAACGATTTTGAAGTTTTGATCGTCGATGACCTGTCCAACACTTCTATTGACGTACTTGACGGTATTAAAAAAACATGTGGTAAACGACCGCATTTTGAGCAAATTGACCTAAAAGACAAGGCCAAAGTCACCCAACTTTTTGAAACCTACACTATCAAAGGGATAATTCATTTTGCGGCCTACAAAGCGGTGGGGGAAAGCGTGGAAAAACCGCTTGCCTACTACGATAACAACCTCTCGTCTCTGATTAATCTATTGGAAGTGGCAGGGTATCAAGAACGCAGAATTCCGTTTATCTTTAGTTCTTCATGCACCGTATATGGGGAGCCAGATCACTTACCGATCACAGAGAACGAACCAAGTAAAACCGCACTTTCCCCTTATGGAAACACCAAACAGATTTGTGAAGAAATTTTATCAGACCTGACCAAAGTAAATGCAAATATCCCCGTGATTGCATTGCGTTACTTCAACCCGATTGGGGCACATACCTCGGCGGAGATTGGCGAATTGCCCCTTGGCGTTCCGCAAAATCTTGTTCCCTTTATCACCCAATCGGCGGCAGGAATTCGAGGGCCAATTACAATTTTTGGGGACGACTACCCCACCAAAGACGGCACCTGTATTCGCGATTACATCCATGTTGTGGACTTGGCAGATGCGCATGTTGTCGCCCTCAAACATCTCAATAACCTCTCAAACTCCACTGCCTTTAACGTGTTGAACGTCGGGACCGGCAAAGGAACCTCCGTGTTGGAAATCGTACAAGCTTTTGAACGCGTCACCAATGTCTCACTCGGTTATGCGATTGGCGAACGCCGAGAAGGCGATGTTGTAGAAACCTTTGCCGATACCACCAAAATCAACAACACACTAGGTTGGCAAGCTTCAAAAACACTCGATGATGCCTTGCTCTCTGCGTGGAATTGGGAAAAAAAGCTCAGAGGGATTTCCTAAGCGATTCGGCTTGTACACTCCAACACTCTTTATTTTGTCTCTTCAATTTTGACAATTTTATTTGTTTTTTGTTTTGAATTAAATTATGAAATTATAGGGATTGATTGCTTCAAACTAAATCCTACTATGTATGAAGAATATTCACGACAGAATCGAGCATATTATTTTGCGAGAAAATTTGTCCATTGCCGCATTCGAACGCGTGATTGGCAGGTTAGTCCCAATTGTGCTGCGTCAAACGGTTGAGGGGGATTGTTGATTGTTCGCCTGTGCGAAGATCTTTTAGCGTACAGCTTTTCTCTTTCCATTCTGAATCGCCCATGATTAGTGCATGTGGAATTTGCAACTGATTCGCCAAGCCCAACTGCTTTTTCAGTTTCGCAGCAGAGGGGTACACAAAGACTCGTTTGCCTTGTTTTCGCAATTCGCTGATATAGGGGAATAAGGTCGTGATCATCTCTGTACTGAAATTGACGACCAACACATCGATTGATGTGTGCAAGGCAGGAGGAAACAAATCGAGTTCAGAAAGAACCAACTCGATGCGATCCAAACCAAACGAAATACCAATTCCACTCATGTCTTTCATACCAAACACCCCAGTCAGGTCGTCATAGCGACCCCCAGCCCCGATCGATCCAACAGAAACCTGTTCTGGCGCCGAAATTTCAAATATAGTTCCAGTGTAATAGTCCAGACCACGAGCAAGTGTCCAATCGAAAACAACCTTTGTCGAGCTGAGCTGTCCCAAATTGGAAAACAAAAAACCAAGGTCGTGCAGTGGGTCGTTATCGCGTGTTGAACTCCCGATAAGTTGTTGGAGAGCATCGAGTTGATCGGCAGTCGATTTACCAGCGAGTGCACGCTGGATGTTGTCAATGATATCGATGTTGTATTCCGCATCCAGCAACAAGCGTTTGACCTCCTGCCAGCCGACTTTGTCGAGCTTGTCGAGGATGGTAAAAAAGCGTGTCGTTTCTTCCCCGGCACCAGCTCGTAGAGCGATGGCCTCAAGCACTTTTCTGTGATTTATTCGCAAAGTACAACCCGACAATTGAAGATCCCCAAAAATCGCATCAACCATCTGGACAAACTCCATTTCGAGCAACAAGCTATCCGAACCAATGGCGTCGGCATCGCACTGGGTGAATTCTTGAAAACGACCGTGTTGTGGACGATCGGCACGCCAAACGGGCTGCATCTGATATCGTTTGAATGGAAAACTCAATTCGTTTTGATGCTGCACCACAAAGCGAGCAAAAGGGACTGTGAGGTCATAACGCATGGCTTTGTCGGACAGGGAATTTCCAAAACGCGACAATTCGCCACTTTTCAAGGCGTCAAGGTCTGCCTTTTTAACCTTTTCTCCAGAGTTAAGCACCTTAAATACCAAGCGGTCACCCTCGTCGCCATATTTACCCAACAACAGCTCCCGACGCTCCATAGCGGGCGTTTCGATTGGCAAAAACCCATAACGTTCAAACTGCGTTTTCATCACACCCATAATATGGTTGCGACGCATGACCTCATGCGGTAAAAAATCCCGCATGCCCTTGGGAGTATTGGGCTTTGTTGACATGTGCATAAAGGTACTGTAAAATGAAATGTAAAAAAAGTGGGATTATCGACAGAAAGATTTATTTGGAATTCATCGTGAACAGGAGTTATTTGTTAATAGAGGTTTTTGTCATGCCTCTCTTCGGCAGTCAGGATTGACAAAGGATTTGAATTCACGATTCACTCTGTTAACTGCTCACCACTCACCTTGTGCTTGTTCTGAAAGGGGATTGGGAATAAAAAAAAGCCGACCCTATGGATCGGCTTGTTTGATTTACGCAATAACGCAAGTACTATTATTTGTCTTCTGCCTTAGTGACTTCAAATTCTAATTGTACTTTGACCTCACGGTGCAAACGGATTTCGGCTTGTTGCTTGCCCAATACCTTAACCGTTCCGCCAGAAATTTTGATAAATTTCTTTTCGATGCCATGTCCAGCAGTCTGTAGCGCAGCACTCAAATCAGCATTGCCAATGGAGCCAAACAATTTGCCAGTTCCACCGGCTTTGGCAGGGATTTTTATATTTAGCGCCAAAATCTTTTTGGATAGTGCATTGGCGTCATCCACCAATTTTTGCTCTTTAAACGCGCGCTGCTTGAGGTTTTCTGCCAACACTTTCTTGGCCGAAGGGGTAGCCAAAATAGCATGTCCTTGCGGGATCAGAAAATTGCGTCCATATCCGTTTTTGACCTGTACAATATCGTCTTTAAAGCCGAGATTTTCTACGTCGTTTTTTAGTATCAATTCCATGGTGGCTTATTTTAGAAGGTCAGCGACATAAGGCATCAATGCCAAATGACGAGAACGTTTGATCGCAACCGATAGTTTGCGCTGATATTTTAGGGAAGTCCCCGTGAGTCTACGTGGTAAAATTTTACCTTGCTCGTTGACAAACTTCAACAAGAAATCTGGGTCTTTGTAGTCAATATACTTGATACCAGATTTTTTGAAGCGGCAATACTTCTTTTCTTTGTTTGTTTCAATGTCAAGCGGCGTTAGATAGCGAACTTCGCCTTGCTTTCCGCCTTTACTAGCTTGTTCTAATGATGCCATGAGTTATGCTTTAGCTGTTAATCGTTCTCTTCGTTTTTCGGCCCAAACTTCTGCATGCTTATCGAGCTTGACCGTTATATAGCGCATTACGCGCTCATCGCGTCTAAATTCCAGTTCTAAAGCATGTACAACTTCGGGAGCTGCGGTAAAATCAAAAAGGTGGTAAAAGCCACTTTTTTTGTTTTGGATGGTGTAGGCAAATTTCTTTAAGCCCCAGTC
>JAQWGQ010000005.1 GCA_029238125.1 Flavobacteriaceae bacterium
TTTGGACAAATCCCAACCTCTGGCTGGGGAATATTCTCGTCCATACCAGATGATTTGAAGATGCAAGTCATTCCAACGATCTTTTGGAAAAAGTCGTTTGGCATCCTTTTCGGTTTGCACCACATTTTTCCCATTGCTCAACCCCCAACGATACATCAACCGGTGGATGTGGGTATCGACAGGAAAAGCGGGTACGCCAAAGGCTTGTGCCATCACAACGCTTGCTGTTTTGTGACCAACGGCGGGAAAGGTCTCCAAGGCTTCAAAATCGGCTGGAACCTCTCCATTATAATCGTCAACAAGGCGTTGAGAAAGCCCATGAATTCCTTTCGCTTTTTGGGGCGATAAACCTACGGGTTTGATGATTTCACGAATTTCGTCAACCGTTAGTTTGATCATGTCATATGGATTGTCTGCTTTTCCAAAGAGAAAGGGCGTTGTTTTATTGACTCGAACATCTGTGCTCTGTGCAGAGAGCAAAACCGCAATGAGTAGGGTGTAAGGGTCTTTGTGATCGAGTGGAATGGGGATTTCTGGATACAGTTCTTCCAAAGTGTTGATTACAAAAGCAACTTTTTGGGCTTTGGTCATATTTCGTATTTTTACAAAACTAAACTAAAATTATTGCTATGATTCAAGTGGGTACAAAAGCTCCCGATTTTTCAGTTCAAGACCACGACGGAAACACGGTTTCTCTGTCAGATTTTACCGGTAAAAAAGTGGTTATTTTCTTTTATCCCAAAGCCAATACGCCTGGCTGTACGCTGGAGGCCTGTGATTTGAGGGATCATTATTCAGAATTGACTGAAGCGGGCTATTCCATCCTTGGGGTCAGTGCCGATACGGTATCTGCCCAAGCAAAATTTGCCATGAAGTTTTCCTTTCCTTATCCGCTTTTGGCTGATGTGGACAAGGTGTTGATCAATGGTTTTGGTGTTTGGGGACCTAAGAAATTTCAAGGACGTGATTACGAAGGTATTTTACGAACCACTTTTATTATAGATGAGAATGGTGTGGTTGAGCGCGTTATTGACAAGGTAAAGACCAAGGTACACGCTTCTCAGATTTTAGAGGGCTAGTCCAAGCGTTTGGACTTGTCAGGTTGATAGCCAAATAGATTCTTCTCTTTGATGAGTGCTGATACTTTCTCTGGGAGCATCGTTTCCCAACCGTCTTCTCTTTTGTTGATCATCTCAAGCACTTCTTTTGAGTAAATACTGAGGTATTCCTTGTTATAGTCTGTAATATCGACAACTTTTTCGTTGTATTTAAAGAACTTATAGAGTTCTTTTACCTGAGAGGATACACGTACGTTTGTACTGTCAACTACTTCTCCTGTATTAGGGTCAATCATGGGGTAGAGGTACACCAATAGGTTTTTGAAAAACAGTTTTCCAAAGGCCTCCAGAATCCCACCGCTGAGGTTTCGGTAGTATTTTTCATCAAAAATTTCAATCAAATTACTGACGCCCATACTCAAGCGAATCTTTTTTGTGGTGTAGTTTGAAAAATACTCCACCAAGCGATAATATTCTTTAAAGTTGGAAATCATAACGGTCAGTCCCATAGCGCACAACAGTTTGGCACGATCCATAAAGTCTTGCTCGTCAATAAAACCAGTGCCGTTTGACCGCAAATTCGACAAGGTAATCTCAAAAATATTCATGGTGTTGTCTTCTTCCACGTCCTTGTCTTGGTAGAACAGGGTGGAAGAGCTTGTAAACATATCCATATTCACATTGGTCACAGGGCGAAAACTTCCACGAATGGCGAGGATATTTTTTTTGTAGAGCACACGCGCTGGAAGGAGATTGTTCCCGTCAGGATCAAACATAACCGCTTCCGTCATTCCATTCTTGACAAGTTCTAAACTCAATATGCGATTGTCAACATTTTTAAACAAGGGTCCTGTGAAATTAATTGTATCAATTTCAATAGCTGATTTATCGATATGATCAAAGAGGTAACGCAGCATCTTTCGTGGACGATCGTGTTGGTAAAAGGCACCGTAAATGAGGTTCACACCCACAACTCCGACAGACTCTTGTTGGGAGCGCGCATCGATTTCGTGAAAACGCAAATGGGTACTGATCATGGAGTAGGGCCCATTGGGTTCGGTTTGGAACTTGATAC
Source organism: Flavobacteriaceae bacterium (assembly GCA_029238125.1). Taxonomy (GTDB): domain Bacteria; phylum Bacteroidota; class Bacteroidia; order Flavobacteriales; family Flavobacteriaceae; genus UBA724. The sequence continues at coordinate 2,134 of JAQWGQ010000005.1, forward strand.
CCATCCAGCCGTGACCCTTAAACTTTTTGGCAAAGTCGATGGTGGTTACTGTATTGGCATAGGTAAAGAAGATTTTTTTGTCTCGATCTTCCTCTGAAATTCTTTTTTCTAAGTGATTGATTTCTAAATCGAGCATCTTGTTCAACCGATCTTCTGAAACATAGCTTTTCCCTTTGCCGTAAATGGCGTCGCTAAAGTTTTTATCATAGGCACTCATTGTTTTGGCAATGGTGCCAGATGCACCGCCACAACGAAAGAAATGACGTGCTACTTCTTGCCCTGCACCGATCTCCGCAAAGGTGCCGTAGATATTGTCGTTTAGATTGATGCGAAGTGCTTTTGCTTCTAATGAAGGTGTGTTTTCAAAGGGCTGATCCCCAAGTAGAGAAACGGGCATGAAACTGCTTTTTACAAAGTTAAAGAAAGTGTTTGTGAATCAATATCTTTACCTAAATATTTTTTTTTTGAAGATTAGGTTTCTCGGTACTGGCACATCTCAAGGCATACCCGTCATAGGTAGCAGTCATCCTGTTTGCCTAAGCGAGGACCCCCGAGATGTGCGTCTTCGCTCTTCTGCTCTGGTCGAGTGGAGAGACTGCGCATTGGTCATTGATTGCGGACCAGACTTTCGCCAACAAATGCTTCGAACAAAGTGTACACATCTAGACGCTGTTTTGTTTACTCACGAACACGCCGATCACACCGCTGGAATCGATGATATACGGCCTTTTTTCTTTCGACAAGGAGATATTCCTATTTATGCACTTCCAAGAGTAATCGACAGTCTGACTCACCGTTTTGGATATATTTTTAATAACGAAAACAAATACCCAGGCTCACCATCGGTTGACATTCACCCTGTGAGTCCCGATCATCCATTTTTGGTCCAACACAAGCATATTGTTCCGATTTTGGGACAGCACAACCGTCTCGAAGTCTTGGGATACCGCATCGACAATTTTGCATATCTAACAGATATCAAAACCATAACAGATAAAGAATGTGAAAAACTTCAAGGTCTTGATGTTTTGGTGCTCAATGCTTTGCGTGAAGAACCGCATCACTCGCACCTTAATCTTGAAGAGGCGCTTAGTCTTTCCGCCAAAATTGACGCGAATAAAACCTATTTCACTCACATCAGCCATCATCTCGGTTTTCATGCTGATGTAGAAAAAAAACTCCCTAAAAACGTACATTTGGCCTACGACAACCTTTCAATCTCAGTCTAATGCGAACAAAAATTCTTCAATATCTACTTATTTTTATTTCACTCATCGCGCTCTACCTTTTTGTGAGTGACCTTAACAAAACGGAGGCCTTTGCGGCTCGTCAGGAACGGATGGATGTCCGAATTGACACCCTCAATGACTCCATTGCGCAACTTGTTGTTGATCAAACCGAAAACGCTTATTTTTCTCTTGATGGAAACCGCGATGCCCAGCAATTTCACTCCAAATTCACCCCCAACGACTTGTTGGTTATGATTGAGGATAAGGTCTTGGCGGAAAACGATAACAAAAACGGAAACCCTGTCCTATCCGTGCTTGGCAAAGGATGGATTATCAACAAAGTGCATTTGGTTAATCATCAATGGGCGTTGGTCGATTTTACTGATGGTAGCCGTTGGGGTGATGCCCTCCTTCACTATGGCGTTGACGCCAAGGGGCAAATCGAAATTAAACTCCTCGAGTCCGTTTTGTATCCGTAAGGATATTGGTTTTTTGAAGGATTGATTTCTTATTTTGCTTTTCGTTTACTAAATTTGAACCCTAATTTACCCTTAAATCATGAATAACCTACTACGTATCTTCTGCTATGGTTTTATTTTCCTTTTTATAAGTTGTGTTGAAAACGAAATCATATACTATAATGTTGATGTAACAATTATCCCTGAAAACGCTGGGACAATAGATCCGCCAACCTTTGGACCTTTGTTCCCAGGGGATTCCATATCAATTTCCATCACACCTAATGAAGGTTATCAATTTGATCAATGGACGGGAACAGTCTCTTCTTTTGAGCCAAACATTACAATCTTTGGCACAGAAGACCATCAACTTACCGCCTCGCTGGTGGAAACACCTGAATTGTCCGATCAAGTTCAGGTCTACAATGGCCCTCTAGTCGATCCCAATCCCATTTTTGCAGTTCGTTTAGGGGTAGCAAGTAGTGTGGTTATCAATAAACAAGGCATAATCGTCAATGAATATGAATTTGAAAACGACTTGGGTAATGATATTGAGATGCTGCCAAACGGAGAGTTCCTTGGAATGTTTAAACCAGATCAAATATAGGGTTTTACATTTGGAGGTGGTGGAGGTATTTTAAGGCGTGTCACTACTGACCAACAAACATTGTGGGAATACGAGATTGTTTCTGAAACAGAGCTAGCTCACCATGACTTGGAATTGTTGCCAAACGGAAATGTATTGACCATCGTATGGGAAGAGATAACGACAGAACAAGCAAAGACCTTAGGTGCTCAAACAGAACACCCCATATATACTGAAAAACTAATTGAAATCAATCCCGACAACAATGAGATCGTTTGGCAGTGGCGTAGTGTAGAGCATCTTGTACAAGATATTGACGAGACTGCAACTACTTTTGGATCGATTCGTGAAAACCCTCGTAAAATCAACATCAACTATAACAGTGACATGGATAATGGTGACTGGATGCATGCCAATGGGATTGCCTATGACCATACCCGAGATCTGATTTTTATGACGGTAAATTTCTATGACGAAGTTTGGGTCATTGACCGAAGCACAACCACACAACAAGCCGCAAGCGGTGAAGGTGGAAATTATGGTGTGGGAGGGGATTTGGTCTATCGCTTTGGCAACCCTGCGGCCTATGGAAGTGAAACGCCTTCCATCTTTAATCGGGTTCACCACCCCAACTTTTCAAACGATAGCCATACCCAAATGCTGTTTTATAGCAATGGTGTTGATGCCGAGCAATCTATCGTATTTGAACTACAGCTCCCGGAAACACTAGGTCTTGATGAGCAAAATGAAAACTTGCCAACAGAAGTGTGGCGCTTTACTGATCCCAGTCTCTTCAACCGCATTGTGTCTGGGGCAGTTAAACTACCCAATGGAAATGTACTGATTTGTGAGGGAGATTTTGGCTTTTGGGAGGTAACTCCTTCTGGACAAGTTGTTTGGAAAATGCAGGGCTATAAATCCGGATTTTGGCGTGCCTATCCACTAAATCCCAACTTTTTTTAAATTTATTTTTTGCAAGAAAACGCATAAAAAGTAATCAAAAATTCGATTTTTTGGTTGTTTTTGCTTCGTTTTGCGCTGTTTTTAGCCCAAAACTCCCAATCCCCCAAAACGGGGGGGGGGGTATTATTTACAGACCAAATCCCTATATTTGTAGTAGATAAACTTATATTTAACAGAAATGCCCCAAAGCACTCTCATTTTTTTATCGTTTTTCCGAACACAAATTCGTGAGTTTTTAGGGCTATTTTTTAATCTCTCTAAAACATATACTTATGAACCCAATTCGATTTTTTACAACTAGCATTTTATTTTTTTCTTTTTCCATTCTGATCGCTCAATACCCGCCAGCGAATAACACCTATCAAACAGCAACTGAGCTAAGCGTACAATCAGGTTCTTGTAGCACGCAAACAGAAGGTGACTTAACCCATGCCACAAATAGCAATGGAAATGATTATTCGTCAGATTGCTTTTATTATATTTATGACGGAGCCAATCCTACATATGCCGATGTGTGGTATAAAGCGACTGTACCTGGCTCCGGAAAGCTTACTATTGAAACTTTTGCTTTTCTATAACGGATTCTCCTCTAAGGAGTGCTGTTCTTGTGGCGTATACTTTGAGTGAGGGTGTTCTTACGGAAATAGCTTGTGATGCTAATTATGCTGATAATGGTCGAGCTGCAAGCATTGAATTGTCAGGACAAGCCGAAAATACTGAAATTTATATTATGGTAGTTGAATATCTTGATCAAAGGAATAATGATGACGGATATCGCGGTCCCTTTTACATTTGTGCTTTTGATCCTGATGGTGTCCAAGACCCGCCAGCGAATGACACCTATCAAACAGCAACTACGCTAAGCGTACAGCCAGGTCCTTGTAGCACGCAAACACAAGGTGACTTAACCCATGCCACAGACAGCAATGATTCTGATTATTCATCAAATTGTCTTAGTGATTATTATGGAGGTGCTACATATGTCGATGTGTGGTATAAAGCGACTGTACCTGGCTCGGGAAAACTTACCATTGAAACTTCTGAAGTATCGGGTTCTGCTACTAATAGTACCACTATTGTAGCGTATACTTTGAGTGAGGGTACACTTACGGAAATCGGTTGTGATTATTTTAGCGGCGTTGGTAGTGCATTTTCAAAACTTGAATTGTCAGACCAAGCCGAAAACACTGTAGTTTATGTTATGGTGACTGAATTTCGTGATTCAGCTGGATACCACGACAATAATCGCGGTCCCTTTTACATTTGTGCTCTTGACCCTACTACTTTAGATTTTCCCCATGGCGAAAAACCATTGTTGTCGTACTACAGCAATCCAGTGGGAAACCGCTTGTCAATCGAGAGTCCTTATCAAATCCAGTCTTTGGCCATCTACGACCTTGGGGGTAGAGAAGTACTGAGTAAGCAGCCAGACAAACAAAAGCTAACCCTAGACACCTATTCTTTATCAGCAGGGGTGTATATGCTCAGCGTTCAAACTGCAGAAGGGGATCAAACGGTGAAGTTGGTTAAAAAATAACGACAGAGAGAGATTGGCGTTATTTGGGTGAGAAAAATGCGTTACTGTTTATTCAGTAGCGCATTTTGCCATGTAAGGAGTTTGTGAAAACCATCTTGTGAGATGGTGTGCCCAACGGGGAAGGCGTCAAACTGTATGGCAAAGCCCTTTTGTTTGAGTAGTTCTGCCGAACGTTGTCCCCAGTCAAAAGGCACCACCTCGTCCAAGGAGCCATGTGCTGCATAAAGTGCAGGGGCATCTTCGGGCTTTGGCAATTGGGTAATGTTTTCGTTGAGGTATCCACTGAGTGCAATCACACTGGCAAATCGTTTTGGATTGGTCAATCCAAGGGCATAGCTCAATATTGCACCTTGGCTAAAGCCCAACAAATGCACTTGCGACTTGTCATAGAGATGACTTTCCATAAGTTCGTCCAAAAACTGTAATACCAATTCGCATGAGCCAAGGGCTTCCTTATCGTCAGACCATTTCCCTTGTTCGGCATCAAAATGGATGCTATACCAGGCATGTCCCATCATGGGTAGGTTGAGGGGTGCGCGTAGGGATATGACCAAGAAATCAGGATGAAGGTAGTCAGCGAAAGAAAACAGGTCGTTTTCGTTGCTTCCATATCCGTGAATCAATACAAGTAAAGGTGGATTTGTAATTCCTACGGATTTGGGTTGGCGTACAAGATATTTGAGTTTTGTCAACGACTAGTCGTTTAAGTGTAGCATACCATTATTCACAACACCATAAACCGTTCCGGGAATTTCTTTTCCGAGATAGGCGCTGTTTTTACTAGTAGATATGATGTTTTCTTTTTGAACGGTAGTTTTTCCTTTTGGAGAGAACAAGCTGAAATCGGCTTTGGCACCAACTGCTATGGGTTGCTGTTGAATCCCAAAGCGTTCTTTTCCTTTACTGAGCAGAGTCGCTGCTGTTTGGGTGTCAAATAAGGCACACAAACTGCCATAAGCAGTTTCCAGTCCAATGCTTCCATGAGCAGCATGTTCAAACTCCATTTTTTTATGTTCAATATCCATTGGTTGGTGATCGGAAGTGACCATATCAATGGTACCGTCTTTGACGCCTTTGATGAGTGCTTTTTGATCGGAGCTTTCGCGCAATGGCGGCATGAGTTTAAAGCGGGTGTCAAATCCTTCTAGTTCTGCGTCAGTAAGCATAAGGTTGTGAATGGCAACACTGCAACTCACATCGAGTTTTTCTTTTTTTGCTTGGCGAATAAGTGCAACGCCTTGTGCAGTAGAAATGGTGGGGATATGCAATTTTCCACCTGTGTAAGCGAGAATGGAGAGGTCTCTGCGAATTCGGATTTCTTCAGCGAGATTTGGAATTCCTGTCAATCCGAGGGAAGTACTGATCTTTCCTTCGTGCATAACGCCATGAACGGCGAGTAGTGGGTCGATCGGAAACGATTCGATTAGTCCATCAAACCCGCGTGCATACTGCAAAGCGAGTAACATAAGGTGTGGATCGTCAACGGGTTGTTTGTGATTGCTAAAGCAAATGGCACCTGCTTGCGACAAGTCGTGAAGCTCGGCGAGTTGCTGTGCGTTGTCTTGTGCAGTGATATGCCCTTTGGGGTGAAGGGTAGTGGGCGTGTGTGCAGCACTTTGAAGCAAAAAGGAAATATCGGCTTTAGATGTGGGTAGAGGGTTGGTGTTGGTGTTGTAAGCAATCTGCGTAAAGCCCGAAGCAGCAGCGACCGCAAGGCCGTGGGCTAGGGTTTCTCGTTCCTCATAACCGGGCTCCCCAAATGACACACTACTGTCAAACCAACCCAGAGAAATACAAAGGTTTTTATGATCGATAACACTTGCTTTTGGTGCATCTATCGACTTGTCAATTTTGTCAATGATACCGTTGCGAATAAGGATGTCAAGAGTATTGCCGTGAAAGCTGCTAGTAGGATCGATAATTTTTGCGGACTTAAGAAGTATATTCATCCAAAAATTTCGATAAGATTGTTAATAAACTGATACAAAGATAGAAAACCTAAACGAAAGGGAGCTAAAACTTCTCAAAAACCCCCAATCCAAAAAGGGCAAAGTCGTATTTGACTGGGTCTATGGGGTCGAGTGTTCGCAATTGTTGGTCGAGTTCCCGTAGGGCTTTTTGATCGTTTTGTTTTCGTTTGAGCAATCCCAACTTTCGCGCGATATTCCCAGTGTGTACATCTAGTGGACAGGATAATTTGGATGTCGGAATATCCGTCCACAAGCCAAAGTCAACACCGTTATTGTCTTTTCGTACCATCCAACGCAAAAACATATGAATCCGCTTTGCCGATGAGCCCTTGGCAGGGTTTGCAATATGTTTGCCGGTGCGTTTGGGGTGATCACATTCAAAAAAAAGATTTCGAAAACGACAAATGGCTTCGTCCATAAACGCTTCATCTACCTTCGGAAGAAATGCCCCATGCAAACCGCCATGGTTTGTATAAAGGTGTTGTAGGGCTTGCATACAATAGCGTAAATCGATGGTGTTAAAAGTGCGGTGCACAAAGTGATCGATGGCTTCCCAATCCGATTTTGTTGAATTGATGATGTAGTCATGAGGTTGCTCTCCCATGATACGCATCAACTTGGACGCACTTGTAATGATGCTCTTTCGATTTCCCCAAGCGATGATTGCGGATAAGAAAGCGGCAATTTCGATATCTGCTTTGTTGTGAAAGCGTTTGGGAATTTGGATGGGATCAGAGGAGATAAAGTCGGGATTGTTGTACTGTTGGGCTTTCTCGTCGAGAAAAACGCGCAATTCATCGGTATTTAGCTCCATTGCCCATCGACAAGTTGGAGACTGCGATCGCCAAGCGCAGCGAGTTCTTTGTTGTGAGTTACCAATACGATGGTTTGATCAAAGTTATCGCGGAGTAACAAGAACAACTTATGTAACTGGTCTGCAGTTTTGCTGTCCAGATTCCCACTGGGCTCGTCAGCCAGTAAGAGTTTGGGCTTGTTGATCAAAGCCCTGGCGACAGCCACGCGTTGCTGCTCACCCCCCGATAGCATAGCGGGTTTGTGATCGGCACGTTGGGCGAGACCCAAAAAGTCTAGCAATTCTAAAGCGTCTTTTTTTGCTTTTTGAAGTGGTGTTTTGCCAATCATTGCCGGGATACACACGTTTTCAATGGCACTGAACTCAGGGAGAAGTTGATGGGATTGAAACACAAAACCAAGATGCTCATTCCGAAACTTTGCCAATTCCTTTCCTTGGAGTGCAAATACATCCTGACCGCCAATCTCAAGCTTTCGATCGGTTTCATGATCAGCCACATCCAAAGTTCCCAAGATGTTGAGGAGAGTTGTCTTTCCAGCTCCAGAAGGGCCAGTAATCGTTACGATTTCTTTGGTTTTTACCTGAAGATCTACCTCATTTAGAACGGCTAAAGTTCCATAGGATTTGGACAGTTTTTTGGCATTTATCATCGGGCTAAAAGTACAAATTTGTTCTGGTATTTTTTTCTTCCCATTTGAAAAATCAACTTTTTTGTTTAAGTTTGTTGCTATATTGTTAAACAAAATGATAGAGTTAGCAACATTAGCGAACGGTTGTTTTTGGTGTACAGAAACCATTTATCGACGTGTTCGTGGGGTGCTTTCGGTCAGTCCTGGTTATACAGGTGGTGTCGTCAAAAATCCGTCTTACCGAGAGGTTTGCAACGGGTCAACAGGTCATGTCGAGTGTGTTCAAATTGAGTATGACAATACACAGATTGCCTTTGCAAATCTGTTGAACGTGTTTTTTGATACCCATGACCCTACTACACTCAACAAACAAGGAGCTGATGTAGGAACCCAGTATCGCTCTGCGATTTTCTATCACAATGCGCAACAGTTGGCTATTGCACAAGACATCATTGCATCAAAAACAAGTGCCTTTGATGATCCGATTGTGACTGAGCTTACTCCTTTTAGCGTTTTTTATAAAGCGGAGGTGGAGCACCATGATTATTACAATCTAAATCCTTCACAACCCTATTGTCGTGCGGTCATATCGCCAAAAGTTAAAAAATTAATAACAAATCATACACAATTTCTTAAAGTAGAATTATGACATTTGAATCTATCGACACATATGACAATAGTATTACCAACGCGATCAAATCGCATTATAAAGACATTATCCACAACATTGGAGAAAACCAAAATCGCGAGGGCTTACTCGATACCCCAAAACGTGCAGCCAAAGCGATGCAGTTTCTGACCCAGGGATACGATATGAACCCTGCTGAAATCCTTCGTGGAGCCATGTTTGCCGAGTCTTATAACGAGATGGTGTTGGTCAAAGACATTGAACTATACAGTTTGTGTGAGCATCATATGCTACCCTTTTTTGGAAAAGCGCATGTCGCTTATATTCCCAATGGTCATATTGTCGGTTTGAGTAAAATTCCTCGTGTGGTCGATGTGTTTTCACGACGACTTCAGGTTCAAGAACGCCTGACAGATCAAATTCTTGATTGTATCAATAGCACTCTGGAGCCAAAAGGCGTTGCGGTTGTAATTGAGGCCTCTCATATGTGTATGATGATGCGAGGGGTACAAAAACAAAACTCCTTAACCACAACTTCTGGTTTTCGTGGTACGTTTGAGAAAATGGAAACGCGAAATGAGTTTTTGAAATTGATCGATTCCAAATTGTCTTAAATCAACAGTTCAATAACTGAATTTGATTTTCAAGAGCACACTGCGACCTTGTTCGTCTGCATAATATCGCAATCGGTTGAGATAGTTTCTATATGAACTGTTCAGTAAGTTGTCAACCGAAAGTGAAATCTTGACGTTGGATGATAAAAACGCATAAGGACCCCATCGTAAGTCAGCTCCAATCAGGTTATATCCAGATGGTGGGGTGCTGATGTCAATCGTTTTGGTGATGTATTGCCCATCTTCAACGATATCGGTTTCAAAGTTGTAATCTGGATATTGGTTTTGACGGAACACATGTTTTGTGTTGAGTTCAAAAGAAAACCTTTCCCAACGAACAGGCGAAACAAGGATGCTGTTGCGAAGACTAAGCGGAGGAATACTGACAAGAGGTCGACCAGTACGTGTATCCTTTGCGGCAATCCAAGAAGTGTTGTTGTTTAGGGTTACGCCTTTTGCAGGTGTGTAAGACAAATCCATATCAACCCCTTTGAATGTTGCATCTACTGCTCTAAACTCCCAAACTGGAAATGCTCCTCGAATCGTAAGTTCAACTCCTTCGGGTTCGATCACAATAAAATCATGGCTTAGCGTGAGATACGGGCTGAAATTGAATTGAAGATTACCACTTGTTTTGGAATAATCCAAAACCAATTTGTGATTGGTCTCCGTTGTTAAAAATGGATTTCCATATTCGATAGCAGCAAGTGAATGGTGTAATCCATCACTAAACAATTCGGCAATATCGGGTGCCCGCTGAGACAAACTGTAATTGAGCCCAATATCTTGTGAATTGGAAAGATCATAACGCAAGCCCCCATGTAAGGAGACCGTATTGAAAAAGAGTCTTCTCCGAATCAACCTTTGGTTAGACAGTGCTTTGGTGACGTATTTCCCCAATCGCTGTTCGTAATTTTCAAGATTCCATCTCGATAGCTTATAGTATTTTTGCACCTCATTGTTGCTGTGCTCATAGCGCGCACCAAATCCAACCGTAAATCGATTGGGGTTTACAGCGACTGTCAAAAAGCCACCTGTTTTAAACTTGATATAGTCGGGGATCAATCGCTTTACGCCCGTATCTGGATTGGTATAATTGTCTTGAACTTGCGTAAAGATCCCCGATTTTAATGTGGCAAGACCCTGAGTCCATTCATAGTGAGCTTGTGCGTTGTGCGTATTCAAATACAAATCGATAGACGGCTTGTATTTGTTTTCACCCCGACGTACGTCAAACTCTTTTCGATTGTTTCTTTGCCACCCGTATTGCAGTCCCCATTTGTGATTTGAAGAGGTCGTTTTGAGATACGAAAGGGTAGTGGTCAAGTGATTGTTGGTTTGCTTTGGCGCATTGATATCGTGACTGAACGGAAGAATCACTCTTGGCGTGTTCAATGAAATGGATTGGTACAGGTCTCGGACACTTCCAACATGTGAGCTGCGCAAAATCCCAACTTCATTGTTGAAAACACTCGCATAGAGTTTCCATTTGCTATTCGGGCTTTGCTTTCCAACGCTCAGCGAGAGATTGTATTCGTTTAAGGCGGTATTGGTCAAAACATAATCCGGGGCTACGCTATCCCCATAATTTTTATAGGTGCCTTGGGCTTTGAAATAAACCCCATTTTCAAAAGACCTTGTCAAAGAACTCAACAGGTTTATTCCTTTATTATTGCTATTCGCTTGCAATATGGTTTTGCCAAAAAGCGAGTCAATGGCCATGGGTGTAGTGGGTTCCAAGATGACGAGCCCACCAGGGTTGTCTCCAGTATATTGAAGTGTTGAAACCCCTTTTACGACTTGAATGTTGTCAAAAGCATTGACATCAACGTTCGGCGCATGGTCTTGACCCCACTGTTGATTTTCCAATACCGTTTGGTCATATACAATCCCTACACGACTGCCAAACATGCCATGGATGATGGGCTTTGCGAGTCCGCTTCCTGTGGAGAGAGTACTCACCCCGCTAAATTGCGAAATGGCATTTGCCAATCCATCCCCGCTGTACCGCTCTTTTTGGATTTCACTAAGCGCAACCACCGTTGCGGTGGGGGAGACTGTGTTTGTCTTTTCTTTTTGTAAAACAACCTCGTCAAGCATCTCGATATGGTGGTCCATATAAAATGTTCGGGTTGTTGAAGACACAAGATCAATGACCTCAATCCGTTTTTCACAATTTAAATGCGAAATGACAAGGGTAATTTTTCCTGCACAGAGCTTGTTGAACACAAAAAAGCCGTCCTTCGAACTAACCGCATTTTGATTGATTCCCGTGATTTGAACAACAGCAGCTTCGAGGGGGGCATTATCGAATAAGCTCAAAACCTTTCCTTCAAGGACGAGCTTACAGTCTTGAGAATACAAAAAACAAGTAGCCAATAAAAGTATGCTATTGGCTACTGTCTTCAATGGGTTAAAAAAATTGTTTATTAGCATATTCAATAGCGATAAGCTACTTTCTGTTAATAGAAATGTGATTTAATCTTCAAGTTCAATATGAACCTCAAATCCAGCCACAGTATCGTCTTCACCACCAAAATCATTACGAACCGAACCTTCTTTTGTTTGCGGTTCGTGGATTAAATAGAGTTTGATATCACCAATTTCTTTAGCTGTTGTTGTCCAAGTCGTGTTTAAGTTGATCCCGAATCCATTGGTATCGATCACATCATCATCAGCAGATGTGATACTCAAGTTATTTAATCCGACGAATTCATAAAAAATGTAGTGTACATCATTTTCATCAATAATTTCAGGAGTGATATCCTCTCCTTCTTCCTCATGATCCCCGTCGTGGTCATGAGAATCCTCTTCTTCGTTAGTTTGATAAAATTCAGCTTCAACTGAATAGGTGGAATTTGGCGCTAACTCGATATGGCTTTCGTGTGCATGTTCATCATCATCGGTATGTTCTTCACCATCGTGCTCCAATTCCCACTTCACTTTAAAAGACGAATTGTCTGCAGTGTTTGTAAAATGAAGAATAACTTTATTGATTTCATGCTCGTGAATTTCTTCAGGATCATCTTTTGTACAAGAAACCGCCAATAGGATTGAGGCAATAAAAAGCGTTTGTAATTTAATTTGTTTAAACATGATATATATTTTAGATTTTATTAAAAAGGGATGACTTTCCACCAAGGGAAAGCAGTAAAAACAGAATGGTTTATACTGTTGGCGGACCTCTTAAAAATCTAAAATGTAAATCGGAGTTGTTGAAGAAAGGGTTGTATGAGCTGTACGCAATCAGTGTGGAGTGGCTAAGCAGTTTAACCTCGTGATTTTGAACAAGGAAGTTATTGCTAAATACAAAATCATCAAGGAAACAGGAATCTTCCTTATGATGAAAATGTACAGCGGTTTCCTCACACTCCTCATGCTCATGATGAGATAGTTCATGCGCATAGACCACCAAAGTTGGCAGAAAAATACTGAGCGTGAAAATTAGCCGAAAAAGCATTAAGCGATTATTTGTTTTTGTCCAATTTATGGATGGGCACACCTATACGAGACAACATTTTCTTTTCAAAGTTCCAAAAAAATTGGAATTCTCCAAATAAAAAACCACAAACCACCAAAATCACCTGATAAATTGGGAAGATCATCAGGATACGGATCGGCCAGTAGAGCCATAGATTGGTATTTTCAGGGGTAAGCCCAAGCCAATGGATGAGGGGTTCGGCAAGCATAGCCGATACACTGCCTGTGATGCCAAAGACAATGAAAATAATCAACAAGTGGAAGTTGGAGCGAATCCCCCAACGTTGTTTTAATTTTTTCATCAGGTTACCCTAAAATCGCATGGATTTGTTGTGCGAGTTCTGTGCCGATACGGTCCTGTGCTTCTTGCGTTGCTGCACCAATATGAGGCGTTAGCGATACGCTCGGATGCATCAATACCTTCATGGCAGGTTTTGGCTCGTTGACAAAGGTGTCCAAGCCAGCAAAGCTCAACTGACCACTTTCAAGAGCATCAAGCAACGCGACTTCATCGACAACGCCACCACGAGCGGCATTGATAAGTCCAGCGCCTTTTTTCATCATACCCAGTTCTTTTTTTCCAATAACAGGCTTGTCCTGCGCAGGAACGTGCAAACTGATAAAATCTGCCTCTTTCAGTACAGACTCAAAACTGTTCATCTCAACGGGAACATCAACCTCAGTTCCGTTACCCAATACCACCTTGACCTCTGCCTTGTCCATAAATGGGTCATGCGCAATGACATGCATGCCGACACCAAGCGCAATCTTAGCAGTTTCTTGTCCAATACGTCCAAAACCAATGACTCCCATGGTCTTGCCACGGAGTTCAGAACCGCCAGCATAATTTTTCTTTAGCATCTTAAACTTGGTTTCACCTTCCAAGGGCATTTGACGGTTGGCATCAAATAGATAGCGAACACCACCGTATAGGTGGGCAAAGACCAGTTCTGCTACCGAAGCAGATGAAGCTGCTGGTGTGTTGATGACATGCAGGCCCTTTTCACGAGCATAGTCCACATCGATATTATCCATACCTACACCACCACGACCAATGATTTTTAAACTAGGGCAAGCATCGATCAGGTCTTTTCGAACCGTTGTGGCACTTCGTACCAATAAGACATCAATCTCATTGGTGTTGATGTGATTTTCCAATTGTTCCTGAGCGACATTGGTTGTGCTCACTTCATAACCATATTTCTCGAGTTCCTCCACTCCAGATGCTGATATGCCGTCGTTTGCAAGTATTTTTGCCATTGTTTTAATTTATGCTGTTCGTTCCAATTCTTTCATAACATCCACAAGCGTCTGTACTGAAGCGAGTGGGAGTGCGTTGTACATAGAAGCACGATAACCCCCAACAGATCGGTGTCCATTGATACCGCTAATCAGTGCATCTGCACACATGCTGTCAAACTGTTCTTTTAATTCTGCTTTCTCCAAAGTAAAGGTTGCATTCATCGTACTGCGATCGTCAACCGCTGCAAAGCCCTTAAACAATGGATTCCGATCGATCTCGCCATACATCAAGTCTGCTTTGGCGTTGTTTTTCGCTTCGATTGCTTTTATTCCACCAAGTTTTTGCAACCAATCTAAGGTCAGCATCGAGGTGTAAACCGCAAATACAGGTGGGGTGTTAAACATACTGTCTTTTGAGGCATGAATGCTGTAGTCTAGCATCGATGGTATTTTATGTGTCACCTTGCCCAAAACATCCTCTTTGACAATGACCAAAGTCGCGCCTGCAGGCCCCATATTTTTCTGCGCACCTGCGTAGATGATTCCGAATTTTGAGAAATCAAGTTGACGAGAAAAAATATCGGAACTTGAATCACTAACCAGTACCGCATCGCTTTCTGGTAGAGTTTTGATTTGTGTCCCAAAAATGGTGTTATTTGTCGTGATGTGAAGGTAGTCCGCATCTGTTGGAACGCTGTATTCTTTCGGGATATAATTGAAATTGGTATCTGCCGACGAGGCGATCTCAACAACCTCACCCAATAGCTTTGCCTCTTTGATGGCTTTTGTGGACCAAGTTCCTGTATTGAGATAAGCACCCTTGTTTTCCAACAAGTTGTATGCTGTGGCAAGGAATTGCATACTGGCACCGCCTTGTAAAAAGAGTGCTTTGTATCCTTTCCCAGTCAAACCAAGCAAGTCCAAAGCCAAAGCACATGCCTTGTCCATGATCTCAATAAAAGCGGGACTACGGTGAGAAATTTCGATGAGTGATAATCCGGAACCGTCCAACTCTTGAACGGCATGTGCAGCTTGCTGCATGACCTCATCTGGGAGTATGCACGGACCTGCACTGAAATTGTGTTTTTTCATAGCTGAAAATTCTGTGCAAAGAAACAAAATCAGTTTCGCTTCTTTTTACTTTAGCGTTATTTTTTTGTTCAATTTTTTAACAACAAATCCATGGTGTCGATATTGTCGGCATAGTCATGGAGTTGTGGGTACTGTGCTAGCCCAAAGAAAACATGGGTATTCTCTTCATTAGATGATACCACACACTGAATGTCATCTCGATTGGAAGCGATGGCCTGTTCCACTTCAGTTTGATTGTCGTAGAAGTTATAAAACAAGCAAGCGATCGGTGAAGAAATGCGATCATCTTCTTTGAGAATCAGAAATCCATTATCGAGTAAGGGCTCTTGATTCATCAAGAAAATGGCTTTGTTGTAATCATAGTTGTTTGCATAGCCGTTGTGATGGATGATGTCCTTGTGTTTGTACAAGGCACCAAATAAGATGTCGAAATCATAATCTTTTGGTACCCATATTTTGGAAACACTACGACAGCCCAACCCAAAATAGAGACAAATGTCATCAGCCAATCCAGCGAGTTGATCATCGCTTTCATCGCCTGTGAGTACCGCTACACTATTCCTGTTTTTTCGAATGACATGAGGAATATCTTTAAAATAATAAGAGAAATAACGACTGCTGTTGTTGCTTCCTGTTGCTATAACCTTGTCAATAGACCCGAGCTGATCACTGACAAATTGCACGCGCTCATTGATCTCGGGAAATTTTGATTGGAGGATACTGATAAACGCAGGAATTAATACCTTGTCTTTGGAAGACAGCTTGATAACCGCCCGATGCCCGCTGAGCAATACACAAACCACGTCGTGAAATCCAACCAAAGGCAAATTGCCAGCCAAGACAAGTCCAACGGTTTGATTGCTCCATTTTACAGTAGGGTAGGCCGACAGCCAGCTGCTTATGGTCTCGCGTCGCAAAACCTCACCCCAGTTGCGAAAAGCGGAATAGATATTTGTTGGGGTAAACCAGGCATTCTGAATACGAGCCGCCTCTACCGCTTCGTTTAGCGCGCGCGTTACTTTGGAGTTTAGTTGATTTCGGAGTTGCTCACCCAAGTGATCAAAAGCTTCGATCAAGGAATGAATTTTGTCTTTAGACTTGTCGGAGTTCTTCATAGCACGTACTTTTGCAAAGCTAAACAATTTAGAATGGCAATTATCATCACAGACGAATGTATCAACTGCGGAGCATGCGAGCCCGAATGTCCAAACACAGCCATATTTGAAGGTGCTTTCGATTGGACATATGCAGAGGGAACGAGTCTGTCAGGAGATGTGGTATTACCCAATGGAAAAGCAGTAAATGCTGATGAAGCACAAGAACCTGTTTCAGATGAGGTATATTTTATCGCTCCCGATAAATGTACAGAGTGTAAGGGTTTTCATGATGAGCCACAATGTGCTGCCGTTTGTCCTGTAGATTGTTGTGTGCCCGATGAAGATCACGAAGAGACGGAAGAAGTACTGTTGGGCAAACAACGTTTTATGCACCCAGAAGAATAAAAAAAAAGTTGTGATAAAATCACAACTTTTTTAAATCGATTAAAGTTTTTTTAGAAACTGAAATTCAGACTAGAGAATATATATCGACCATCAGACCCCATTTGAACAGAATCTGCAAGTCCACCTTGGTCAGTCCACCCATCAAATTGAGATGTTGGATAATCATTCAATAAATTATTCGAACCAATCAACCATTTCAAGTTTTCGTTCAATTTATACCCAACACTTATATCCACAATTTGAGCGGCCTCATAGGTGTCTGTAGCTACTTCATATAAAGCTTGGGCCTCTGCTTCTGTTGTAGCAGGACTATCTATCCATTGAAAGTCTTGTAAAATGACTTCACTAAAATGTGTAACTGACAAATTAGCAAAGAACTTTTTACTGTTTAAATTAAGGTTTAATCCAAATTTTTGATTAGGAGAAGCAGCCTCTAGGTAGGCCTGAGAAAAAGGTCCGAAAAAAGTAAACTCATTGAGGTCTCCGTGATTTATATTTTTAATTTCTAAAGTATTTATGTTCCCAACTAAAGTCGTGTTTATCTTAATGTCATCGCCTAAGTTAAAATTATACCCCAAGACAATGTCAACCCCACTGGTTTGTGTATCAACACCGTTGGCAAAAAACTGAGCAGCGTCAACATTTAATGGGCCTAAAATGTTTTGATCATTAAAATTGTCGGTAAGTATAATTCGGTCATCAACAGAAATTGAGTATGCGTCAATGGTTGCTGTAAAAGCATTTTTTTTGTAAGTAATACCCACACTAGCATTATTTGCTTTTTCTTCATTGAGTTGTCCAATTCCAAATGCTCTTGTAACAGTGCTATTATTGGCCGAAAGTAAAGAGGGTACCGATGCCCCAGCAACGATATTGTTGAATACCAAATTATAATAAATCTGTGCCAAAGAGGGTGCTCTAAACCCTGTAGAAACAGATCCTCTCAGGTTGAGGTGGTCACTAAGCTTATAACGCAGTGCTAACTTTCCATTGAGCGTTTGGCCAAAGTCACTGTAGTTTTCGAAGCGAAATGCTGTTGCAACTAAAAAGTTTTCACTCAGATTGATTTCTCCATCTGCATAAACACTAAAGTTATTACGATATCGATTCACTTCATTGTCTGGGCTGTATCCTGGAAATCCCTGCGAACCTCCATCTAAAATGTCTCCGTTTGCATCAACAGCAACATTTTGAATCGCAGGATTATTGATCAAGTTTCCTTCTGTATCATAAAGTCCATAAGAAGCTTCCTCTCCAGCAAAAATTCCAAAGTTCTCTTTTCGATACTCAACCCCAAACGCCAAATTTAATCCTGAAGCAACGTCATCAAAAACTTTGTTCAAATCCAAATTGGTAACATGCTGGGAAAGATAATGACCACCTGCATCAAAGTCTGTAGGGGAGGCGTCTTGTAGAGATGCGTTGTTTGAGTCTTTTGTGTAGTAATGAAAATTGTTTTTTCCATAACTGTGACTAAAATCTAATTTCCATCCGCTTTCATATTCATGAAAGATTCCGGCAGAAATTGAATTATCATCGATGACTGAAGTAATTCTGGGTGTAAAGCCATTGGGATACAAACTAGGAACTGATCTGTTGTCACCATCTGCGAAGCTGCTTCTTGAAAACGCATAGGCGTTAGTGTCTCTATTGCTTCTTCCACCAAAGGCATACAGCTCAGTACGGTCATTGATGGGCAAGGAAGCATTGATCATAAAATTAAAACTGTCCACGCCAGCACTTCCGTATCCTTTTCTCCAAGAAAATCCAGGTCTAAGTGTGTTGTTTTTTGAAACTAGTTCTGTTGTAAAATTGACAAAACCACCTTTGTCGTTAAGGGATACACCATAGTTTGTTTGGATTTTTAGCGTTTCGCCATCCATGCTTTTGTCATTGCCGTCAAGTCTGTTTTTGCCCTCAACATTGTAAAGGGTTTCACCTGATTTAGCTTCCCAGCCCTCACCAATGGCAGTGCTATATGCGCCATAAGTAACGCCAAAAGAGAACTCATCTGTGTTGTCATTCAAAATAATGTTGATGATACCAGCAATTGCATCAGAGCCATATTGTGCGGATGCTCCATCTCGTAGGACTTCAATTTTTTTAATGGCTGTAGTCGGTATGGCATTTAAGTCCGTTCCTGAGTTTCCTCGACCACGTGTGCCAAACACATTCACCAGAGAAGATTGATGTCTTCTTTTACCATTGATTAGTACCAGTGTTTGATCTGGTCCAAGCCCCCTAAGCGAAGCAGGTATGATATGGTCTGCACCATCCGATCCAGATTGCTTTGTGGCATTAAATGAAGGTGCAGCATATTGTAGTATATCAGTAGCCTCCACCTTACCAGTAGTTGAAGCTATTCCTGAAACGTTAATGACATCAACGGGAACGGGACTGTCGGCCGATGTTCTTCCACCAGTCCTCGAGCCAGTGATGACAATTTCATCTAGTTGTTCGCCTTCCACAAGCGTAACATTAATCTCTGACTGGGAATCTACCAAAACTTCTTTCGAAGCATATCCGACATAGCTGAAAATGAGTGTAGAGTTCTTAGACACCTCAAGAATGTAGTTGCCATTAAAATCGGTTAACGTGCCATTTGACGCGTCTTTTTCTATAATATTTACACCAATAATGGGTTGTCCGTATTCATCTTTTACATGTCCATTAATTTGAACTTGAGCGTGAGATGAAAATATTGAAACAAAGAAAAGTATTGTGATTATTCGTAACATAAGTTTTTATTTAAAATTAGGTTTATCAAATATAGAGTTATTTATAAAACAAATAGTATTGCCGATTGTATATTTACCGAAATATTTTTATGAAAGCAGGAATCGTTGGTCTTCCCAATGTGGGCAAATCCACTTTATTTAATTGTCTATCAAATGCCAAAGCGCAAAGTGCCAATTTTCCCTTTTGCACCATTGAGCCAAATATTGGAGTCGTCAATGTGCCAGACCCTCGACTTGAGCGTCTTGAATCGTTGGTAAATCCCGAACGTGTGATGCCAGCAACGGTGGAGATTGTCGATATCGCTGGTCTTGTCCGAGGGGCAAGCAAAGGAGAGGGATTGGGCAACCAATTTCTGAGTAATATTCGTGAAACAGATGCCATACTGCATGTGTTACGATGCTTTGATAATGACAATATTGTGCATGTTGATGGCTCTGTTGATCCCATTCGCGATAAGGAAACCATTGACCTTGAGCTCCAACTCAAAGATTTAGAAACGGTAGAAAAACGATTAGAGAAAGTGAGTCGTGCTGCACGAACCGGAAACAAAGAAGCGATTAAAGAACAAGAAGTCCTTGATCAAGTGCAAAAAGGTCTAGCGACAGCAACCTCGGTTCGTGCTCTTGCAATCGCTGAAGATGATCGTCAGGCTTATGTAGTGTCTTTACAACTCTTGACCGACAAACCTGTTCTTTATGTCTGTAATGTTGATGAATCTTCTGCCGTAAAGGGCAACGCCTATGTCGATGAAGTCCGCAAGACGGTAGCTCCTGAAGGGGCTGAGGTGTTGGTCCTTGCCGTCTCTACCGAAGCCGATATCAATGAACTAGAGACTTATGAAGAGCGTCAATTGTTCTTGGACGACCTTGGACTCACAGAGCCAGGTGCAGCAAAACTTATTCGGTCTGCTTACGCCATTCTTGATTTGCATACATATTTTACAGCTGGCGAAAAAGAAGTGCGCGCATGGACAATGTCCCAAGGGTTTACAGCTCCCCAAGCAGCGGGAGTGATCCATACCGATTTTGAAAAAGGGTTTATCCGTGCGGAAGTCATATCATATAATGACTACGATCAACTAGAAACCGAAGCCAAAGTCAAAGAGGCAGGCAAAATGCGCGTGGAAGGGAAAGACTATGTCGTGCAAGACGGCGATGTGATGCACTTCCGGTTTAATGTGTGATCGTCGTTATACTTTTTTATATATCTAGAATGTGTAGCTCAGACCTACTGATAAATCTACGCGACTAATATTTTCAGAACTATCACTGTCCAACTCGAAGGTTTGTGTTCTCCCATTGCTTTCAACATTGATTTCGTTTAGGACGCCAGAAATAGATGAAATTCGGGCTACCAAAGATAACTTTTTAGCGATTGTGTGATTATAGCCAACGTCAAACGAAAAACCTGCTGTATTCCCTTCTATCTTTATAGGGTCAACAAGATATCCTACGTTTGTATAGCTCATTGAGCCAAAAGAAAAATTTAACAAAAAAGCATTGTTGCTTGAATTGACAAATCGGGTAGAAAACATTGGGCCAATAAACGATATTGAAATGTCATCACTCATTATACCAGTTCTCTCATTTCCAAAATCGTCAATTATATAAATGTTGTTGAGCCTGCCTGATGTCCCAAATTGGTGGTATTTCAATCCAGCTCCGATACTTTCGGACCAATAATATGTGACGTCAAAACCAAAATGAGCCCCTTTTCTTAAATCTTCGGCGTAATCTTTAAAATCATCTGGCACATCGTCTGAAACCTCAGCTGTGTGTGTGCTATAACCTCCGTAGAAGGTGGCTATTAACTGTTGGATTTTGTCAGGCCAAACCACCTTGTCTTCGGGAACCTCACTTGTTTCAAAAAATCCTTGTTGATGGGTTTTGACAGTTGTCAATTGTAACATGGTGTTTCTGATTTCTTCGTCGTGTTTAAAAGTAAAATAAATCATTTCGGGCTTGACCTTGGTGATTTTAGCATTAATTGTATCACCTTCCTGCGTCACAATCAAATCCTGCGTTATTGCGATGTTAACGCAGAGTGTTAGTAAAAAGAGGATTGTATTTTTCATTTGTTTTTTGTTTTAATTGAATCAAATTCTGCTTCGCCGGTTTGTCGGTCTACCAGCTCAAGGGAAGGGCGACCTAAAAACAATCCTGTTTTTATGCCACATCTTAAATAACATATCTTTCCGTGCTTGAGATTAATCGGAACCTCAACCTTTGATTCTGTCTTTGCCCAAAGTGTATTTAATCCATCTTTTTTGATATGAATAGTTTTCTTGAAATTGTTTTTGACTCTGCAGATCACAGAGTCACTAAGATTAAGGTTGTAACTGACGGTAGCTCCTGAAAAATTTTTTTCTCGATAGACTTTAACAATGGCATAGTCAACGTCCAACAATTCTTCGTCTCTGACTTTATCAGGCACATACGATTCAATGTCATTAATCTTTAAAATTGCAGCAGTTATTCTGTGACATGAACTTCCTAAAAATTCAGGTTTTTTGTGTTTGATGATTTTGATAGCGTTTCCACCAACTTTTCTTGCCTCTGTTTTTACTTTGTCAATAGCAACGTCATAACCGCAGTTGACACTCAATCCCGTGTCTTGAACTTTGACTTCACCAATTATCTCTGCTTTTTCAGGGATCTCCTGATCTAATCGTAGAAGAACGACATCTTTTTTGAAGTCTATGGGTTGATATCTTTTTGTGATGCTAGTCGTAATTTTTAAACTACATGAGTTGAATAAAATAAATAGAAGAATAAGCGGAATTGATATTTTTGTTTTCATGTGTTATTTGGGTTTGATGTTTTGGGACTTTTTATTTTTCTAGTTGCCTTTTTTACGCTAAAAGAATCTTCTCCTAGGAAAAAGAAAGTTGAAAAATAGATGTAATAGGATGTAGGTTGTTCAATGTTTTAAATTTGATTTAGGGGTAATTTTCTATTGTAAATATAAAAAAAATTAAAACAAAATATTTCTACTGTTAGAATAAGTGAAAATCTTTTTTTAAGTGAATTTTATAAAGTTGTGGATACTTTGGATTTTGGAGGTAGTCAATCCTTAGCATATTACAGAAAAGAAGATTTATTTCAAGAAAGCGTTGTTGCATCTTGTGATTACTGCACTTCATTTTATCTAGATGGCTCAATTTTAATTTTTGAAAATGAGAGTATTCCAGAAAAATTAATAGTTTGGCGACTCAATGGGGAATTCAACTCCTACTTACACTTTTTCGTTATAGACGAAGATGTTAACTTCCACAAGCTAGGTGAAATTAACTTAGGCTATATATGTGATAAATGCGACGTTTTTCGTGTTCCAGATGAAATAATGGAAGTTTCAAAGGACAGTTTAGGGTTTGAAATTTTGTTTAGAGGGACAACATTTTTCTTAATACAAGATTCAATCCAAACAAAAAAGGGTGGAAGAATCGAAGGAAAAAATATGCAAATTAGATTCTATTGGTAATCTCAATAAAATATTATTGAATGTCGATCACTTTTTTATATGAGGTACGTTCTATGAAAAACGGAGGTACTTTTTGGGAACAGCCACCAAGACCCAGAGTAAGCCCTGTGAGTACGCTAAAACCCCACGGAATAGAAAGCATAGACCCGCCAGATCAATCAACTAGAGACCGAAGCCAAAGTCAAAGAGGCAGGCAAAATGCGCGTGGAAGGGAAAGACTATGTCGTGCAAGACGGCGATGTGATGCACTTCCGGTTTAATGTTTAATCCTTTTTTTTTTGCAAATAAAGGTCTGTCTAGTTGCACAGAAAAACCTGCGCTAACAACATAGCTATTAAGTCCCCCGTTTGGCTGCCAAAAAACATTACTAATATGTCTAAACCCTGGTCTTATTTCGAAAAAAATATTTGGATCTATTGAAAAGCTTAATCCAATGAAAATGCTGTTGGAAAAGATAAATCCTCTTTTTTGTCTTTGAGGGACATCTGAAACATAATGTGGCCCCGAAGTTAAAATAAGAAACACCTGAATTGTTTCATCCAATAAGGTATAATAAAATTTGTTTCCCATATTCAGTCCAAATTCAAAAGATTTATGTTTTTTAGTTGAATGGGCAAAATCTTTAAATTCAGCAATGTTAAGTTGTGGTTGAGTGAGTAATTCTATTCCCCAACTCTCTTTTTCAACGAGAGTAATATAGTACTGAAATTGGTAAAATTTATTGATGTAAACATAGTCTACATGAAGATCAATTTTGTCTGGATTAATTCCCAGTTGAGTGATTGTTGAAGCAATCTGATTTTTTCTTTTAGTGCTGTCGTTTCTAAAAAAATGATCAAATTCTTGTCCACCATATCCAAACACAAAACCAACTTTTGGTGTAGAATCATGGAATATTTCATTGATTTGAGCGAATGTTTCTGTAAAAAGAAATTGTAGAAATAAAGTTTTGTAAAATAAAACATGACGTAGGCTATTGTTCATGCAATTGACGATTTGAGATTACGACAAATGTATTAAACAATCATATAGGTTATATTTTGATGTAGACCTCTTCAAATGGAATCCGAAAGCGTTTGCCATACACGCCCTTTGGATCACGAATCCCACAGCCAATTACCATATTGATTTCGGCTTTTCGGCCAATTCCCAAGGCACGCTTTACGCGTAAACTATCATGCCCCTCCATCGGACAAGTGTCATAGCCAATCGCTGCCATTGCAATCATAAAATTTTGCGCCGCTAGACCAGCACTCTTTTGAGCGACGACACGCAAATCACTTCTACGATTTTGGCGGTACATCGGTCGGAATAAGCCAACAATCTGAGCGAATAAAAATACTAGCCATCCTTTAACACCAAAAAATGTACTGTAAAGCGTAGGAATTAGTTTTCCGTAATAATTGAGCGCCATTTTTTTTCGAGCAGGACTAAACGAATTGGTGGTTTGAAACGCATCTGACAAATAGGTGTAATTGGCTTTGGCACGACTTCGCCAAAGGTCACGTCGGGCAACAACAACAACCAGTTGGTTGGCGGTTTTGGCAGCCCCTTGATTGAAACACGCCTTTGCAATCTCTTTACACTTTTCTTTGTCTGTAACATGGTAAAACTCCCACAATTGCAAGTTGCTGCTCGTTGGAGCGAGCGTAGCTTGTTGAATACAATCCTTGACCTTGTCATCATCAAGAGCTTCATCGGTATATGCGCGCACAGACCGTCGATAGGCAATCGCTTCCCGAACGGTTTTCTCTTTTATCCCAGCCATTTGAGCAATGGTTTTAGGAATTTTATTTTCTTTTTGTATGGTGCATAACGCATGGAGGGGTCTGGCCAACTGCTACGTTGGATAAAGGGTTTGTCATGCGAAAAAGCAAAAAAGCTATGCTTTCCATGATAAGCTCCCATGCCACTTTGACCAATGCCACCAAACGGAAGATTGCGATTGGTAAACTGCAATAGCGTATCATTGATAATTCCCCCGCCATAGGAATAGGTGCGCATCAAGTTTTTTGCCCAGCGTTTTCGTTGGGAAAACACATAAAAAGACAGCGGTTTTTCATATTGCTGGATGATGGCCTTTAAATCTTCATCCGTCCGATAAGTGAGAATCGGTAAGATTGGCCCAAAAATCTCTTCTTCCATCAAGGGGTTAGTCGTATCATTTACATCTACTAGCGTTGGCTGTATGTATCGTTTTTTGGTAATGGTTTTTCCACCGTATCGGATGCGTTGGCGATGAAGCAAGTTTTTTAACCGTTCAAAATGATTGGCATTGATAATGTGCCCATAATCATCTGACTTGGATTCATCCGCACCATAACTCTCTTGTATCGATACAATCATTGCGGCAATCAATGACTCTTTTACAGATTCATGCACCAATATGTAGTCAGGTGCAATACAGGTTTGTCCACAATTGAGAAACTTGCCAAATACGATACGTCGGGCAGCAACCCGTATTCGAGCAGTATAATCAACAACACAAGGGTTTTTTCCACCGAGCTCGAGCATCGTTGGGGTGAGGTGCTTTGCTGCTGCTTGCGCAACAATTTTGGCGACGCGAACACCTCCAGTGTACATAATATAATCCCATCGCTCTTCTAGCAGTGATTTTCCAATCTCGGGGCCGCCTTGTACAACGGTCACCCAATCTGGCGGAAATACCAACTTGATGATTTTTTTTATA
The DNA here is from genome assembly GCA_029238125.1 of Flavobacteriaceae bacterium. GTDB lineage: Bacteria > Bacteroidota > Bacteroidia > Flavobacteriales > Flavobacteriaceae > UBA724. The sequence continues at coordinate 27,786 of JAQWGQ010000005.1, forward strand.
CAATCTGTAGTGTGCGGTGCAAGTTCTGAGGGTTTCACAACAACCGTGTTGCCCGCAGCTATAGCCCCGATCAAGGGCGTAAAAACAAGTTGAAACGGATAGTTCCAAGGACTGATGTGCAACATCACACCATGGGGTTCAGGGACAATAAAGTCTTTTGAAGGCCAATTTAAAAGAGAATTGGTTACGCGCTTGGGCTTAGCCAACTGTTTGAGGTGTTGCTTGAAGTAATCAATTTCTGTCAGCACAAGCCCAACTTCAGACAGAAAGGTTTCACTCGAAGATTTTCCCAAATCCTTTTTAAGAGCTTCATTGATGGCTTTTTCCTCAACCAGGATGACCTGCTTTAAGGTCTGTAATACTTGCTGCCTCGATTGTAGCGATCGCGTACCACCATTGTCAAAAAATTGACGTTGTGCCAATACCAAAGGATTTTGATTTGGGAAATCATCTTTTTTCATAATACTACAATGTTACAAAAATTCACGTGGATTCAATTTTTTGTAAAAAATAAAAGGGTTTTATTGGTGAAAACTTGAATTTCCCCCATCTTTGAACTTTAAAAAATAAAAAATTGTTGGACGTCATTCAAAATAATCAATTAACTTATTGATAATCAATATCTTAAAAATATTTATTGAATTTGGGTATCTATACGTGATTTTTACATTCTTATTACCTAGTTCATCTTTAGATAGTTTTGATTTTAATTTGCATATTGTATAATGAACAGATACAGTAAAACCGTAACGCAAGATCCAACCCAGCCAGCAGCACAAGCCATGCTTCATGCGATTGGCTTGACTGATGAGGACTTACAAAAGCCACTGGTCGGCATTGCATCGACTGGTTATGAAGGCAATCCTTGTAACATGCACCTCAATGATTTGTCAACCCATGTAAAAAAAGGGACAGCGCAAGTTGACCTTGTTGGGTTGATCTTTAATACCATTGGGGTTAGCGATGGAATTTCGATGGGTACACCAGGAATGCGCTTTTCATTGCCCTCCAGAGATTTGATTGCAGACTCTATGGAAACGGTTATGGGTGCGATGTCTTATGATGCTATGGTAACCGTTGTTGGTTGTGACAAAAACATGCCAGGTGCTTTAATGGCAATGCTGCGCCTCAATCGCCCATCTGTACTTCTTTATGGCGGCACGATTGCAGCAGGTTGTCTCAACGATAAAAAACTCGATGTGGTCTCTGCTTTTGAAGCATGGGGACAAAAAGTAGCAGGGTCGATTGACGAAAAAGAATTTAAAGCTGTCGTGCAAAATGCCTGTCCAGGAGCTGGCGCATGTGGCGGGATGTACACGGCCAATACGATGGCTTCTTCTATAGAAGCCCTGGGAATGTCACTTCCTTACAGTTCTTCTAACCCTGCGGTTGGTGAAGAAAAACAAGGCGATGCGATTGCTGCTGGAAAAGCGTTGCATCATCTTCTGGAAAAAGACATTAAACCACGTGATATTGTGACCAAAAAATCTTTGGAAAACGCACTTCGGTTGATTACCGTCCTAGGGGGATCAACCAATGCCGTGCTTCACTTTTTGGCAATTGCCAAAGCAGCACAGGTTGACATAAGCATTGATGATTTTCAGCGAATTAGTGATTGTACGCCTTTTTTGGCAGACTTAAAGCCAAGCGGAAAGTTTTTGATGGAAGATGTTCATCGTGTGGGTGGTATTCCTGCTGTAATGAAATATATGCTTGAAGAGGGTATGTTGCACGGAGACTGTCTAACAGTTACAGGCAAAACAATTGCAGAAAATCTAGCAGATGTAGAACCACTTCAAGTTGGTCAAAAGGTCATACGTTCTGTTTCTGACCCCATCAAACCAACGGGACATATTCGTATTTTAAAAGGAAATCTAGCAGAAGAAGGGTCAGTTGCTAAAATCACTGGAAAAGAAGGTTTAGTTTTCAGTGGACCTGCTCGCGTTTTTGATGGAGAGTTTGAAGCCAACGACGGTATTCGAACAGGAAAAGTGCAAAAAGGAGAAGTCGTTGTGATTCGTTACGAGGGACCGCAGGGAGGACCCGGAATGCCTGAAATGCTAAAACCCACAGCCGCGATTATGGGTGCTGGACTGGGGAATGATGTCGCTTTGATTACTGATGGACGATTTTCGGGCGGTACACACGGATTTGTCGTGGGGCATATCACACCTGAAGCACAAATCGGTGGTGCACTTGCTCTTGTAAAAGATGGAGATATGATCACCATCAATGCGGAAGATAATACCATTATCTTGGATGTTGATGACAAAGAACTCGAATCGAGAAAGGCGCAATGGAAAGCTCCAGAACTCAAAGTCTCACGAGGAGTATTGTATAAATATGCCAAAGCAGTTTCATCTGCATCTGCTGGCTGTGTAACTGATGAAAATCTCTAATGAGCGCAAAAACAACTCTCCAAAATCCAAAAGGCCCAATCAGTGGTGCTGAAGCAGTAGTGCGCAGTTTGGTCGCTGAAGGAGCTGACCTGATTTACGGATATCCTGGTGGTGCCATTATGCCAGTTTATGATGAGCTTTATAAGTTTCAAGACCATATCAATCATGTGCTTGTGCGTCATGAACAAGGTGCTGCCCATGCCGCTCAGGGTTTTGCGCGAGTTTCGGGTCAAGTGGGAGTCTGCATGGCAACCTCTGGTCCTGGTGCAACCAACTTGGTGACTGGAATTGCGGATGCGATGATTGACTCCACGCCACTTGTATGTGTCACAGGGCAAGTTCCCTCTCATTTGTTGGGCTCAGATGCCTTTCAAGAAACAGATATAATCGGAATTTCAACCCCTGTTACCAAATGGAGTTATCAAGTCACCCGCGTTGAGGAAATTCCAGAAATCATTGCAAAAGCATTTTATATCGCTCGTTCTGGTCGTCCGGGACCTGTATTGGTTGATATCACCAAAGACGCCCAATTTGGAACAAGTGATTTTTCATACACCCCATGTACAAAAATTCGAAGCTATAAACCCGTTCCTGAAACAGAAGAAAACGATTTGGTGCAAGCTGCCAAGCTGATCAACGCAGCAAAAAACCCCCTTATCGTATGGGGACAGGGTGTGATTTTGGGCGAAGCTGAGGAGGAGTTCCGTGCATTTGTTGAAAAGTCAGGAGTTCCTGCTGCATGGACGATTCTTGGCGTTTCTGCTATCGAAACCTCTCATCCACTAAACGTTGGTATGGTTGGAATGCATGGTAATTACGCGCCAAACCTCCTTACCAATGAATGCGATTTATTGCTTGCAATCGGAATGCGATTTGACGATCGTGTAACTGGTGATTTGGCTACCTATGCCAAACAAGCCAAAATCATTCATTTTGAGATTGACCCCGCAGAAGTCAACAAAAATGTAGAGGTTGATGTAGCCGTTATGGGGAGTGTAAAACATACCCTCAAAGCGATTCTCACTCATTTACAAACAAAAACATACCCCAACTGGCTCAAACGATTTAAAGAGCTTGATGCAATCGAGTTTGACAAGGTTATCGACGATGAAATCAACCCGACAAAGTCTGGTTTGACAATGGGTGAAGTCATCAAAACGATTAATGCGAATAGTGGGGGCGAAGCTGTCATAGTTACCGACGTTGGGCAACATCAGATGATCGCTTGTCGATACGCAGAATTTTCACAATCTAAAAGCAATATCACTTCTGGTGGTTTGGGAACCATGGGATTTGCTTTACCAGCCGCACTGGGTGCCAAAATGGGTGCTCCAAATCGAGAAGTAGTTGCAGTGATTGGAGATGGTGGATTTCAAATGAACATTCAAGAATTGGGTACGATTTTCCAAACCCAAGCTGCGGTTAAGATTGTGATTCTAAACAATGACTTTTTGGGTATGGTACGTCAGTGGCAACAGTTGTTTTTTGACAAACGATACGCTTCTACTGAAATGGTAAACCCAGATTTTGTCAAAATCGCAGAGGGTTATTTTATCGATTCAAAACGAGTAACAGAACGAGAGGAAATGACTGCTGCTGTAGCCGAAATGATGAAGTCCGACAAACCCTATCTTCTTGAGGTTTGTGTGGAAAAAGAAAACAATGTATTTCCGATGATTCCTTCTGGGGCATCGGTCTCAGACATCAGACTCGAATAATCATGGAACAAAAAAACTATACGATTTCAATTTATGCAGAAAACAATGTCGGTTTGCTTTCTCGTGTGTCTGCGATTTTCCTGAAACGACATATTAATATCGATAGTTTAAATACGTCGATGTCTGAAATTGAAAATATCTTTCGTTTTGTGATTGTTGCCCAGCTTTCAGAAGAACAAGTCCAGAAGATCGTCAAGCAAATCGAAAAACAAATCGAAGTGATCAAGGCGTTTTATCACACTGATGAAGAAACGATTTTTCAAGAATCAGCTTTGTATAAAGTGAAATCAAACTCGTTGTTTGAACAGCGTCAGATTCAAAATGTGATTAAAAAGAGTTATGCCAACATTGTGACGGTCAATCCCGAGTTTTTTGTTATCGAAAAAACAGGATTTCGAGAGGAAACCGAGCAATTGTATAAAGAATTGGTACCTTATGGTCTGTTGCAGTTTGTACGCTCTGGTCGAATCTCTGTGACAAAATCACCGATGCAAATTTCCCATATATTAAAAGAATTCTCTAAATAAATTTATCATGTCAAATTACTTTAATACCCTCTCTTTACACGAAAAATTCGATCAACTTGCACGTTGTCGTTTTATGGACTCCTCGGAGTTTTCCAATGGCATTGCGGCTTTGGAAGGCAAAAATATTGTTATTGTTGGTTGTGGTGCGCAAGGACTCAACCAAGGGTTGAACATGCGTGATGCGGGCTTACGTGTTTCCTATGCACTTCGTGCGGGAGCGATTGAGCAAAAACGAGCCTCGTACAACAATGCGGTCTCCAATGACTTCCCTGTTGGTACCTATGAGGATATGATTCCATCAGCAGATTTGGTGATCAATTTGACCCCAGATAAAAATCACACATCTGTTGTTGAAGCAGTTATGCCTTTGATGAAAAAAGGGGCGACTTTGTCCTATTCTCACGGATTTAATATCGTAGAAGAAGGAATGAAAATCCGAGAAGATCTTACGGTAATTATGGTAGCACCAAAGAGTCCTGGATCAGAAGTCCGGGAAGAGTATAAACGAGGTTTTGGCGTTCCTACATTGATTGCTGTTCATGTAGATAATGACCCTCAGGGCTACGGTCTTGAGCAAGCAAAAGCATATTGTGTAGGAACTGGTGGACACCGAGCTGGCGTATTGGAATCGTCTTTTGTCGCCGAGGTCAAATCTGATTTGATGGGTGAGCAAACGATTTTGTGTGGGGTGTTACAAACAGGATCGATCTTGTGCTTTGACAAAATGGTTGCGCAAGGAATAGATCCAAACTATGCGTCAAAACTCATGCAATTTGGTTGGGAAACCATTACGGAAGCATTGAAACACGGCGGAATTACCAATATGATGGATCGTTTGAGTAACCCTGCGAAAATCAAGGCCTTTGAACTGTCAGAAGAACTAAAAGAGATCATGACTCCATTGTTTCAAAAGCACATGGACGATATCATGTCAGGTCACTTTTCAAAAACCATGATGGAAGATTGGGCGAATGATGATAAAAATCTGCTGACATGGCGCGCTGCAACAGGCGAAACGGCATTTGAAAAAACTGTCATAACAGACAAGGAAATCGCGGAACAAGAATACTTTGATCATGGGGTATTGATGGTCGCTTTTGTTCGTGCAGGGGTGGAGTTGGCATTTGACACCATGGTTGCCTCTGGCATCAAGGATGCATCGGCATACTACGAATCGCTACACGAGACGCCATTGATTGCCAATACCATTGCACGTAAAAAGTTATTTGAAATGAATCGTGTGATTTCAGACACAGCCGAATATGGTTGTTATTTGTTTGATCATGCTTGTAAACCATTGCTTACCGACTTTATGAAGAAAATCAATACAGATGTGATTGGGACTTCTTATCAGTCAAATGATACAGGCGTTGATAACCAGAAACTCATTGCAATCAATGCTGTTATTCGCAATCACCCTGTTGAAGTAATTGGTAAAGAATTGCGCGAATCGATGACCGCAATGAAAAAAATCGTGTAAAGTTTGGCAAAGCTTTTCGACATACAGAGCATTCAAGAAGCAAAGGGTATCGTTCGCGATGTCGCTTTGGAAACGCCTCTACAACTCAATGAGAGATTGAGTGAGCAGTACGGCGCCAAGGTGTATTTCAAACGAGAAGACCTTCAGCCGATACGCTCATTTAAACTTCGAGGGGCTTATCACAAAATATATAAGTTATCTACAGAAGAAAGAGAGCATGGGATTGTTTGTGCAAGTGCAGGCAACCATGCGCAAGGCGTTGCGCTTGCCTGTAATAAACTTGGAATCAAGGGCACGATTTTTATGCCCGTTCCTACACCAAAACAAAAACTTGGTCAAGTCCGAATGTTTGGCGGTTCGAATATAGAAATCCGGCTCATTGGCGATACTTTTGATGATGCCTATGCTGCTGCGCAGTCTTTTAAAGATAAAACCAACAGTATTTTTGTGCATCCCTTCGAAGATAAGGATGTGGTCATTGGTCAAGCAACGCTCGCATTGGAACTCATTGAGCAAGCCGAGGAACCGATCGATTATATTCTTGTTCCGATTGGTGGGGGAGGTCTTATCTCTGGTGTGATACACGTATTTAAAACACTTTCACCTCAGACCAAAGTGATAGGCATTGAACCAGAGGGAGCGCCTGCCATGCAGCAATCACTGGCCAATGGTAAAAACACGGTACTCAATAATATCGATCCTTTTGTCGATGGAGCTGCAGTTCGAAAAGTTGGCGATGATGCGTATACATTGTGCAAAACTTTTTTAGACAAGCTTGTAATCGTATCTGAAGGAAAAATATGCCAATCTATCCTTAAATTATACAACAAAGAAGCCATTGTCGTTGAGCCAGCTGGTGCGATGTCTACAGCATCTCTAAAAATGATTACCGAAGAGATCAAAGGAAAAAACGTGGTATGTCTAATTTGTGGAGGAAACAACGACATCACACGAATGGCAGAAATCAAGGAACGTGCTCTGTTGGAAGCCAAGTTATTACATTATTTTATCGTTCGTTTTCCACAGCGAGCGGGTGCTTTAAAAGAGTTTGTCGCAGAAGTGCTAGGTCCAAATGATGACATTACCTTTTTTGAGTATTCTAAGAAAAACAACCGATCCAATGGTCCTGCTGTAGTTGGGATTGAAATTAAAAACCCGGATGATTTTGACAGTCTAGTCAAACGAATGAAGTCAAAAGGGTTTTATGGAGATTATATCAACAATAAACCTGACTTGTTTCAATTTTTAATATAATTGTAAAAAAATTTGCATGAAATCTACGTATTCCTCAATACCTAAAGAATACGCTATAGATCAAACTATAGCTCATTCCACTTATTTGATAGACGGTCAAATCGGAACTTGGAATGGAGGCACTGCTGAAGTGTACTCTTCAATACAAACCGAGAATAAAAATGGTGAGTTTGGACCCACTCTTTTGGGAACCGTTCCTGACATGGATGAAGATGCTGCTTTAGAGGCACTTCATGCTGCCGATAGAGCGTTTCAAAAGGGCCAAGGACAATGGCCAACCATGAAAGTATCCGAGCGTGTGGCATGCATGCAAAAGTTTGTGGACTTGATGAAACTCAAGCGTGAGGAAGTGGTGAAGTTGATCATGTGGGAAATCGGTAAAAACCTTAATGATTCTCAAAAAGAATTTGACAGAACCGTTGACTATATCAACGATACCATTGCAGCATACAAGGATATTGACCGAGCAAGCGCTAAAATTCATCACGAAGGTGGCGTACATGCGCACATTCGTAGAGGACCAATTGGTATTGTTCTTTGTTTAGGTCCCTACAATTATCCACTTAATGAAACTTTTTGTTTGCTGATCCCTGCAATCATGATGGGGAATACAGCGATTTTTAAACCCGCAAAGCATGGGGTATTGTTGATTGCTCCTTTGTTGGATGCATTCCAAAAAAGCTTTCCACCTGGTGTCGTGAACATTGTTTTTGGTCGAGGACGAACCATTGCCTCTCCGATAATGAAAAGTGGACTTGTGGATGTATTGGCTTTGATTGGTCACAGTAGCTCTGCCATTTCGCTACAAGACTTACACCCGAAAAAAAATAGACTTCGTCTGGTATTGGGTCTTGAGGCAAAAAATCCAGGAATTATTTTACCAGATGCTGACTTGGATCAAGCAGTTGCTGAGTGTATTAGCGGATCCTTGTCATTTAATGGTCAGCGTTGTACCGCCCTAAAAGTATTGTATGTTCATGATGACATTCGTGAGTCCTTCTTGGAAAAATTTTCGAAAGCAGTTGACGCACTCCAAGTCGGACTGCCATGGGAAAACACCTTGTTGACACCATTGCCCGAGCCAAACAAACCCGCATACATCAAAGATTTGATCGATGATGCGGTTTCAAAAGGCGCATCGGTTATGAATAGTAGAGGTGGTGAGATGACAGCAAACTACTGTTTCCCAGCAGTACTATATCCAGTAACCCCTGAAATGAAGGTTTATGAGGAAGAGCAATTTGGACCAGTGGTACCTGTTTTATCGTTTTCCGATATTCAGAAACCCCTCGATGATATGTCCGCATCTTCCTATGGGCAGCAAGTAAGTTTGTTTGGTAAGAACGTAACCCAACTGGGACCACTAATCGACACGCTTGCCAATTTGGTTTGTCGAGTTAACCTCAATAGTTCTTGTCAGCGTGGCCCTGACGTCTATCCGTTTACGGGTCGTAAAGATTCTGCGGTTAGTACGCTAAGCGTTAATGATGCTTTGCGTTCGTTCTCGATTCGAACTTTCCTTGCAACGAAAGACAATGACATTAACAACGAAATTTTGGAGCGCTTGATGGCATCCAAAAAGTCAAAGTTTATCAGTACAGACTATATCCTGTAAAGCTTCACTTTAGTTGTTGAGCATAACGGGCATCACTAGCATGGTGATTTGCTCATTTTCTTCAGTTCCGTCGAGTGGAGTTAACAAACCTGCACGATTGGGGAGTGACATTTCCAATTGCACCTCTTTACAAGTCATGTTGTTGAGCATTTCGATTAAAAAACGGGCGTTAAAACCGATTTGCATATCACTTCCTTGAAAAGAACAACTCAAGCGCTCTTCTGCGCGATTGCTATAATCGATGTCTTCAGCGGAAATATTGAGTTCGGCACCAGCCAATTTTAATCGAACTTGGTGTGTGGTTTTGTTTGAGAAGATGCTCACACGCTTCATCGTTGTCAAAAATAAATTGCGATCGATAGTGAGTACATTGGGGTTGTCTTTTGGGATTACCGCCTCATAGTTCGGATATTTCCCGTCGATAAGGCGACAAGTCAATTCGATATCATCAAAAACAAAACGGGCATTGCTGTTGTTGTACTCCAACTTTACATCTACTTCATTCCTAGTTAAGATTGACTTTAATAATGTCAATGGTTTTTTTGGCATGATGAATTCTGCGGATTCATCACTCGTGATATCAGCTCGAACATAACGAACCAATTTGTGTGCGTCGGTTGCAACAAAAGTCAATCCAGTTGAAGAAAACTGAAAAAACACACCACTCATAACGGGACGAAGATCGTCGTTACCAGATGCAAATAAAGTGCTATTGATTGCAGTAGCAAGCACGTTGCCAGGCATACTGATTTGACTGGCATCACTTACGATAACGGCTTTTGGAAATTCTTCTGCAGTGGCATAAGCCAAGGCATACTTTCCATAGTTAGAGCTGATTTCGACCGTGTTTTGATCTGTTAAGTTAAAGGTCAATGGTTGCTCTGGAAAGGTTTTGATCGTTTCAAGTAGCAACCGTGCTGGCACAGCTATACTTCCACTATCGTCGGATTCTACGCTGATAACGGCAGACATGGTCGTTTCCAAATCGGTTGCGATAACCCGTAGGTTATTGTCACTCACCTCAAATAGAAAATGATCTAAAATGGGCAAGGTGTTGGTTGTATTGAGAACACCACTCAAGATTTGAATGGGTTTTAATAGTGCAGAACTGGAGACGATAAATTTCATGTGTTATACCTTAAACTAACAAAAGTAACTTTTCCTTTTTGAATATGGAAACGAACTTATCAACACTATTCAAAGTGTACTGAAACCACGTCGAGATATTGTAAGCCAAATAAGCTCGAAGCGCCTCCCGTGTGCTTTGGGTTACTTTTATAGATCGCCAATTCAAGTAAACCTAAAGAATTAAAGAGAGCAAGTTCTTTTCCGCCTTCCATTCGTTTGTTTTTATCGATATCAAAACGGATCACATCTGCATAGGAATGAACCACTTGTTTGATTTCGTTATTGCGGACTTGGATCGTAAACGGACGACCTTGCCCAATTTCCAAAAACAATTCTTCAGAAATGTTGGTGATAACGTTTTCATAATTATCGATATAAATGACCTTGCCTGTGATCGTCTTTTTGTCATTGTTTACGCTTGGCGTAAAAGGTAGGCGAACATTAATTTGTTCTATTTTTTTGCCAATCACACTTGGTGCCCCGCCCCGCATGAGGTGGGCAGCAGCTTGCACAAAAATTCCTCTTGTACTAAAACTATCGATGGTTGCTTTTTGGATATCGATTTCATACACCTCATCTGGCTTGAGTTTTGGTGAGATTAACGACAGTATGCCATTATCTGCACAGACAAAATAGTGCTTGTTGAGTTTGGCAACAATGGGTTTGTTTTCAAGACTCACCGTGTCATCGATACACAAAATATGCACCGACCCTTCGGGAAAATGAGCGTAACTATTTTGTACTACAAAAGCTGCTTGTGCAATGTGAAAGGGTTCAATTTCATGAGAGATGTCAATAATCACTGGATGTTCGAGCAAACGGTGAAGCTCTCCCTTGAGGGAAGCCAGATAGGGGTCTTTTTGTCCAAAATCCGATGTGAGTGTAAAAACAGGATTCAAATTGATCGCATTAAATTAAGCCGTAGAAGACAAAAATCATTAAATTTGAAATCAAAGTTACCAAAAAAAAAGGGTAGCAATGATGTAAAAATAATTTGCCATTGAACGAAATCTCAATACAGCTCGCCGAAGTTAATCCAACTGTATTTTACGGCGGCAGCAAAAGCAAAAATATCGCCATACTTAAGCGATATTTCCCCAAATTAAAAATCGTAGCACGAGGCGACATTGTCACCGCCTATGGTGAGGAAGAAGTCCTTGAAGAATTTGAAAAACAAATGGATCGCTTGATGATGCATTATGGCAAATACAATTCACTCGATGAATCGACTGTTGAGAAGATTTTAACCTCTTCAACTGAAGATAACTTCGGTTTGGATCAATCAGATGTTCAAACCATTTTGCATGGTGTTGGTGGTAAAATCATCAAAGCACGCACCGTCAATCAAGCAAGATTAGTAGAGTCGATTGCTACAAATGACTTGGTGTTTGCAGTTGGTCCCGCTGGTACGGGTAAAACCTATACAGGCGTTGCCATGGCGGTAAAAGCACTTAAAAACAAAGAGGTCAAACGTATTGTACTGACGCGTCCAGCCGTAGAGGCAGGAGAGAACCTCGGATTTCTACCGGGAGATTTAAAAGAAAAGCTCGACCCCTATATGCAGCCCTTATACGATGCGCTTCGAGATATGATTCCCGCCGAAAAACTCTCGAGTTATATCGAAAAGGGAACCATACAAATTGCGCCTATGGCCTTTATGCGTGGGCGTACACTCGATGATGCCTTTGTCATTTTGGACGAAGCACAAAACACCACACACAACCAAATGAAGATGTTTTTGACCCGTATGGGTAAAAGCACCAAGTTTGTAATTACAGGAGACCCCGGCCAGATCGATTTACCAAGGCGTGTGATTTCGGGTCTAAAGGAAGCATTACTGATCTTGTCTGACGTGAAGGGAATTGATGTCATTCAGCTCGATGGACGAGATGTGATCCGCCACCAACTGGTCAAAAAAGTAATCGACGCGTATAAGAAAACCGAGCACCACAACTAATGGCGACCAATACCTTGATGCATACCGATTTTGAATTTGTTGGTCAGACCAATAAATACACTGGTAAAGTTCGTGAGGTTTACGCCTTGGAAGATGATACGCTCATTATGATTGCGACAGACCGCTTGTCGGCTTTTGATGTTGTGATGCCTCGGGGAATTCCGTTCAAGGGTCAGATTCTCAACCAAATTGCAACTCACATGATGCAATCAACAGTTGATTTGGTTCCCAATTGGATTCTTTCAACCCCTGATCCAAACGTTGCGATCGGGAAAAAATGCACTCCTTTTAAGGTGGAAATGGTCATTCGCGGCTACCTTTCCGGACATGCAGCTCGTGAGTATAAGGCCGGCAAACGTATGCTTTGTGGAGTCCCAATGCCCGAGGGCATGAAAGAGCACGATGCCTTTCCAAGTCCGATCATCACTCCCGCGACTAAAGCAGAGCAAGGAGACCATGACCAAGACATCAGTGAAGAACAAATTCTAGAAACCGGGATTGTTTCTGAAGCAGATTATAAGCTGCTTAAGCATTACACAAACAAGTTGTTTGCAAGAGGAACAGAGCTTGCTGCCAAACAGGGTTTATTGCTGGTCGATACCAAGTATGAATTCGGAAAAGATGCAAATGGAAATATCCTTTTGATCGATGAGATACACACTCCCGACTCGTCTCGTTACTTTTATGCCGAGGGCTATCAAGACCGTCAAGACCAAAATGAACCACAGAAACAACTCTCCAAAGAATTTGTACGTCAATGGCTGATTCGAAATGGTTTTCAGGGACTAGAAGGACAAAATTTACCTGTGATGAACGATGACTATATCGACAGTGTTTCCCAACGATATATTGAACTCTATGAACAAATTATGGGTGTTCCTTTTGAAAAAGCTCCGATCGATCATATCGATGAGCGTATGCGTCACAATCTGAGAGCTTTTCTCTAAGCTAGGGTTGTTTTGGTAATTTGCTAACCAAATCCTCGTCTGAAATTGTCGGGCTGATCCGAATGGTATTGCTTTCTTTTCTACGTATCCATGTCATCTGACGTTTCGCATAATGCCGTGTGTGCTGCTTGATTTGAGCAATGGCTTCATCCAAATTGATTTTCTGTTCAAAAAAATCAAAAACTTCTTGATAGCCAACGGTCTGTAAGGCATTGAGTTCACGATATGGGTAGAGGGCTTCGGCTTCTTGAAGCAGCCCTGCATTGATCATTTTATCAACACGATCGTTGATGCGATCATAGAGGATTGTTCTGGGAACATCAACTGTGAGCGGCAATACCGAAAAAGGTCGCTTTACTTTCTGTTGGTTCAAAAAAGAGGAATAGGGCTGACCAGCAGCCAAACTCACGCCCAAAGCACGTAATACCCGACTCGGATTTTGGATGTCCATTTTTTGATAATGATCGGGATCAAGTGTTTGTAATTCTTTTTGCAGATCCTCCAAGTCATTGGATTTCAGACGCTCCCCGAGTTCAGTTCGAATTTGTTCTGGCACTTCAGGAAATTGATCAATCCCTTCAACGACGGCATGCATATACAGACCAGAGCCACCCACCAATATTGCGAAGTCGTGATCTGCAAAATACTCCGTGAGGGTGTCCATTGCATCTGCTTCAAACTGTCCAACAGAATATGGTGATTGAATGCTTTTGTGTTGTATAAAATGATGGGGGATTTCCTTCAGTTCCGTTTCGCTAGGCACAGCGGTACCAATTGACATTTCTTTGTAAAACTGCCGCGAATCACAGGAAAAAATCTCAGCGCCTAGTGTTTTTGCGATTCGGATAGATAGAGCTGTTTTGCCACTTGCTGTTGGCCCAGATAAGGTAATGAGTGTTTTATTCATTTTTTTTGAAGCGGTATGATTTTTAGGTTTTTGTGTTTTCGGAGGTAACTTTTGATAATATGACGTGCTTCCCTTGAGTCTTTCATGGGATAGATAATATTTTTGAGTGCTTCGGGATGCGTGATTTGATGCGATAAATTGATATAGCCAAAGCCAACAAGTTTTTTGTTTTCAATCAAGATTACACTTTGTTCCTCTGGGTTTCGACCACGGTCTACGATCACCATTTCAGGATGGCTAAACTCAATATCAGAGATGAGTTGTTGAACCCGTTGGTTATAATGTTCAGCAGATTCTTCACCAACGCAGGCTCCGTGGCATTCTTGTTTGAGGTGTAAACTACACGAACCCTCTTTCTTGTCTAGACTCAAGAGTTGCAGACACAGGGAATACTTTTCAGCATAATGAAACAAGACAGCACGTGCACGATTGAGATTTTTAAAGGTCGTGAGATATTCATCTTCAACATTGGCATGCACGAGTCGTAATACTTGATAATCGTTTTGGTTCTGCACCAAGCTAAGTCCAAATTTGATAAAACTGCTTTTGTACACGCGGTTGTGTTTGGGTTTATGGAGTTTGATTTCATCCAATTCCTTGAGTAGGGCAACAAGCTCACTTCCCGTTTCTTCCACACTGATCGAGTCTGTTTCCAGTTGGATCCGTAATTGTTTTTTTCCAGAACTGCTAAAATGCTGATTCACCCGACGCTTCATGTTTTTGCTCTTTCCAATGTAGATCACATCACCCTTGGCATTGTGGAGATAATAGACACCCATAGTGGCAGGAACCGTTTGTAGGAGCTTTAGAAGATGTTTTGGTTTTTTGGAGTTAGAATGCGCTTTGATCAGGTTTTTGACAATATGCTTTTCGCCGTCCTTATGAAGCAAAATCTTTAACAGTTCTAGGGTTGCACGTGCGTCCCCAGCAGCACGATGACGGTCGCTTAGTGGAATTCCCAAGCTGCGTACAAGTTTACCGAGTTTGTAGGATTCTACATCGGGGATAAGTTTTTTAGAGAGTTCAACTGTACAGAGTGTTTTTCGTTCAAAATCAAATCCCAGCCGGTCAAACTCGGTTTGTAACATGCGGTAATCAAAAGAGGCATTGTGCGCAACAAGCACGCAGTCGGTTGTAATTTCAACGATGCGTTTTGCGAGTTCATAAAATTTGGGGGCGTTCCGAAGCATACGCTGATTGATTCCTGTCAGATTTTCTACAAATGGCTGAATAGGCCTTTCGGGATTGATCAGTGAAATCAATTGAGCGGTGATTTCATGCCCATCATATTGATAAACCGCAATTTCTGTGATGCCCTCCTCACCGTACTTTCCACCAGTCGTTTCGACATCTACAACAGCGTACATAGCTCTTAGTTTCGTGTGCCAAATATACGGCTACCCACACGAATCATCGTGCTTCCACAGGATAAGGCAAGCGGATAATCCCCACTCATTCCCATAGAAAGGGTATCCCATTCGTACTGATCCTGGTACTGTTTGTAATATTGAGCTAGCGATTTGAATTCGCTTTCGACTTGGGTTTGGTTGTCCGTAAAACTCGCCATGCCCATCAAGCCACGAATGCGAACATGCGTATGATTATTTTGATTCAGAATCTCTTCACAGCTATCGAATGTGAGTCCAAATTTGGTTTCTTCCTCTGCAATTCTAACTTGTAACAAGCAATCAATTACTCGATCGTTTTTTTTTGCTTGCTTGTCAATTTCATTGAGTAATCGAATGCTATCCACACTGTGAATAAGCGACACAAATGGCGCAATGTATTTCACCTTGTTTCGCTGCAAATGGCCAATCATATGCCAACGGATATTTTGTGGAAGTGCCGACGCTTTATCAGCCATCTCTTGCACCTTGTTTTCTCCAAAATGGCGCTGTCCTGCTTCATAGGCCTCCAAAAGACTCTCAACAGGTTTTGTTTTTGAAACTGCAACGAGGGTTGCAGAGTCAGGAATGGATTGCAGAAGGGCAGAAAGATTGTCTTTGATCATTGTGATAAAAAATCAAAGATAAGCATCCCATGTAAAGGTTTGGGCTTGATGTGCGTGCTCTTTGGGGGAAGTAAATCAGAATCTTCAACTGTTGCGACGATATCTGAGAACGGAATTGGGTAGTGTTGCAATCCAAAAGCAAATTCACCCTTGTCTACAGATTCTTTGATCTGTTGTTCTGGATATTCAAAATGGATATAGGAGATTCGTTTGTCCTTTTGCAGGTTATGGATATTGAGTATTGGTTTTGCAATGTCTTCATAAATGATGTTCGTGGGGATTCTGCTCAGGGTTGGTGTTAGCGATTGGTCACGCTTGGAGGTCAAACGAAACCAGTTTCCTTCGATATAGATGCTAAACTCAAATGCGTTTTTTGGAGCTTTATAAGCTGATAGTCTTTCAACCATGAAATTGTTTGACAATTCCGCAATAAAATGGTCAATCCGCATTTCATTTAAGTTGTTGAACATTCGGCAAAAACTATCAATTTGAAGTTGATCGTGGGGGAGTAGCATGGCCAAAAATTGATCTTTTGTTTTGTCTTCTTTTGAATACGACAAGGAAGAAAAGCAGCGGTGATGCCCATCAGCGATATACAAAGAATCAATTGACTTGAAGACAGTATTTATTCGATCAATGAGAATGGGATGTTCAATTCGCCAAAGCTTATAATCGTTTTCCTTTCTTTTAAATTCTGCAAACGCTTTCGAATTGGTAAACTGATTACAAATCTCTTCGAGTTCTTTATTTGGTGGATGACAAAGCATAACGGGCTCTGCATTGAGCTGTGTATTCTTTAGGTACTCCTTAAACGTTTTAACGCGACTATTTTCTATATCTTCATGGGGTTTAATCTCACCCGTATTCAGTTTTCTAGCTTGAACACAACCTATAAATCCCAACCACTTGCTATTGCCAGATTGAATTTGAAGCAGATACAAACTCGGGTTTGGATCTCGAACCAACACTTCTTGCTGAAGGAATGCGTGCAATCGCTTTCGGATTTGGACGGTATTATTTGATTCTGGTTGAATCAGAGACAAAAAATCAGGTAAATCTTTGTTCTGACTTGCAGTTTCTCCGATTTGTCTATTGACCCAGAATTTTAGTTGATGTGGTCGAGGACGTATGGCTTTAAATGGGGCTAGAATCATGGTTAAAAACGATTTAAAATTTGGTAGGCGACTTGCAACGCCGAAGCTCCTGCTTGTAAAGATACAGCAGGTTCTTTATTCAAGCGAATGGCATCGGCAAAATTTTCCAACTCCATCAAAATCGCATTCCCTTCACCGACTTTGGGATTGTCAAAAAAAATCTGTTTTTTAATACCCTCTGCATTTTCGAGTATCATCGAAAAATCTTCGGGTGATTCGGGTGCATCTTGCATGCGAACAAGCTCTACTTTCTTTTCGAAAAAATCGACAGACACATAGGCATCTCGTTGAAAAAACCGTGATTTCCGCATGGTTTTCATCGATATCCGACTTGCGGTTAGGTTTGCAACACATCCGTTCTCGAATTGCAATCTTGCATTGGCAATATCTGGAGTTTCGCTAATGATCGAAACACCACTTGCTTGCACATCGACAACTTTTGAATTTACAACACTCAATATGGCGTCGATATCGTGAATCATTAAGTCCAATACAACAGAAACATCTGTACCTCTTGGATTGAACTCTGCCAAGCGATGGGTTTCGATAAACATGGGGTTTTGAATATACGAGCTCGCTGCCATAAACGCTGGGTTAAACCGCTCCACCTGTCCTACCATCCCCAAAAGCCCTTTGGTTTTGGCCATGGACACGAGTTCATGTGCTTCTTTGACGGTGGCTGTAATTGGCTTTTCCAAAAAAATATGTAAGCCACTCTCGAGGGCTTTTTTGGCCAATTCAAAATGGCTGATCGTTGGTGTGACGATATCAATCACATCTACTTCCGAAAACAAGCTATTGATATCTGAGAAAGAGCGGTATCCAAACTCTCTTGATATTTTCGCCGCAATTTGAGATTGAGAATCATAAAAACCAACCAACTCGTAGGCCTCTGATTCCGCTAACAAACGCAAGTGAATTTTTCCCAAATGCCCAGCACCAAGTACGCCGATTTTAAGTTTTTGATCCATAGGAACAAAGGTAGGATTTATCGATTAATTATTCTTTAGAAAATCCGTAAAGTCTTTGTAATTTTATGCTGTGATTGATAGCACCAAGCATCAGGGGATGCGTAGGCATTTGGTCGAGCAACTACGCAAAAAGGGGATTACTGACGAAGAGGTTTTGTCAGCCATTGGAAGTGTGCCCCGCCATTTGTTTATGGACAGTGGGTTTGAATCCCATGCCTACCAAGACAAGGCATTTCCCATCGCAGCAGAGCAAACCATATCCCAACCCTACACCGTTGCTTTCCAGTCTCAACTTCTGCAAGTTGAACAAGGACAAAGCGTACTCGAAATCGGTACGGGATCGGGTTATCAAACAGCCGTATTAACATTGTTGGGTGCCGATGTGTACTCCATTGAAAGACAACATCAGTTATATCGCTACAGTATGCGTCAATTGCCAAAACTCGGCTATCGCCCAAAAAAACTGGTCTTTGGAGATGGATATAAAGGTCTCCCGGAGTTCGCCCCTTTCGATCGAATACTCGTCACAGCTGGTGCTACAGAAGTGCCTAAGGCCTTGCTCAATCAACTCGCAATAGGGGGGCGTATGGTAATCCCTGTGGGAGCCGGAACGCAAGAGATGATTTTGATGGTCAGAATCTCTGCCAAAGAATTTGAAAAGCAAAAGCATGGAACCTTTCGATTTGTACCCATGCTAACCGACAAAAACTAGCGATTGGAAAAACTCTTCTTCACCCGATCGAGTTGCCTTTTGTTGTCCCGATCCTTGATGGTATCTCGTTTGTCGTGAATTTTTTTCCCTCGTGCTAGGGCAATTCGCAATTTGGCATATCCTTTTTTACTGATAAACAGATTGAGAGGAACAATGGTCAGTCCAACATTCTTGACTTCTTTGTGAAGTTTGCGAAGTTCTTTCTTTTGGAGTAGCAGCTTCCGGTCGGCGCGAACACGATGATTGACATACCCCCCATTACTATAGGTCTCAATGGACATATTGATCACAAACAACTCGCCATGATCATTGAATTCACAAAAACTTTCGGCAATAGATGCCTTAGCGGCACGAATCGATTTAATCTCCGTCCCTGTCAATACAATACCAGCAGTGTACTGGTCGATAAGCTCATATTCAAAACGAGCTCGTTTATTCTTGATATTGACTTCCTTTTGCATGACGCAAAGGTAGGAACTAAAATTTAGCTATTTTGAAACACCAATTCTTCATCAAAAGCATCCAAAAGAATGATTTGCTCTTTATCAATTTCATTTTCGAGCAGCTTTTTAGCCAATTCGTTTAAAACAAGCGTTTGTATCACTCGTTTGATGGGACGTGCACCATACTGTGGGTCAAATCCTTTTTTGGCCAGTAGGGCAAGGGCTTCTTTCGTCGCATCAATAGTGATATGTTGATCTGATAGTCGCTTAGCCAAACTCTTGATCTGCAAGCTGACAATTTCTTGGATTTCTGCTTTACCAAGGGGATTAAATACAATGATATCATCAATCCGATTGATGAACTCTGGTCGGATGCATTGGCGCATCAAAGCCAATACCTCATTTTCTGCATTTTTCATCGCAGTATCCAAATTGTCTTCTTTTTGAAAGCTATTTTCAATCCGTTCGCTACCGAGGTTACTCGTCATGATGATAATGGCATTTTTAAAATCCGCAACACGCCCTTTGTTATCTGTCAAACGGCCTTCGTCGAGTACCTGTAACAAAATATTAAACGCATCGGGATGTGCTTTTTCAATCTCATCGAGCAAGATTACCGCATAGGGACGTCTTCGAACAGCTTCTGTGAGCTGCCCACCTTCCTCATAACCTACATATCCTGGTGGTGCACCCACCAAACGACTCACGGCATGCCGCTCCTGAAATTCACTCATATCGATTCGAGTCATGGCCTGATCATCGTCAAAAAGCTGTTCGGCCAAGGCCTTTGCCAATTCGGTTTTACCTACACCAGTAGTTCCCAAAAACAAAAAACTCCCCACTGGCTTGTTTGGGTCTTGGAGTCCCGATCGACTTCGACGCACTGCATCGCTAACCGCTGTGATTGCGCGGTCTTGACCAACGATTCGTTTTTTTAACTCCGTTTCCAAATGAAGTAATCTTTCTCGTTGACTTTGAATCATTTTGGCAACAGGAATTCCTGTCCATTTGGCAACAACGTCTGCAATGTCTTCCTGAGTCACCTCTTCCTTGACCATGGTGCTTTGACTGTTGGTGAGTTCTGCTTGTGCTTTTTTGAGTTGCTCTTGCTCATTTTTGATTGTTCCGTAACGCAACTCAGCGACTTTCCCATAATCGCCCTCACGTTCGGCACGGTTGGCTGCCAAACGCAAGCTTTCAATTTCGATTTTGTGTTGCTGAATCCGCTCAATAAGACCGCGCTCTGCACTCCATTGCCCATATATGACAGATCGGTCTTCTTTTAGATTTGCCAACTCACTATTCAAGCTTTTGAGTTTTTGCGCATCTTTTTCGCGCTTAATCGCTTCAATTTCGATTTCGAGTTGCATGATTTTCCGATCCATTGCGTCGAGCTCCTCTGGCTTGGAATTGATTTCCATACGCAACTTGGCAGATGCCTCATCCATTAAGTCAATGGCCTTATCGGGAAGAAAACGATTGGTGATATAACGCTCGGAGAGTTTTACCGCCGCAATTACCGCATCGTCCTTGATGAGCACCTTGTGATGCTGTTCATATTTTTTTTTGATTCCGCGTAGAATCGAAATCGCACTTTCGGTATCTGGTTCATCAACCAATACTCTTTGGAATCGCCTTTCGAGTGCTTTGTCTTTTTCGATGTGTTTCTGATACTCGTCCAGGGTTGTGGCACCAATAGTACGCAATTCTCCTCTAGCGAGAGCTGGTTTAAGAATGTTTGCAGCATCCATAGCCCCTTCGCTACCACCTGCTCCGACGAGTGTATGGATTTCATCGATGAACAAAACGATATTGCCTGCACTTTCTACCACCTCTTTAACAACGCTTTTGAGTCGTTCCTCAAACTCGCCCTTAAATTTGGCACCAGCCACCAATGCCCCCATATCGAGTGCAAAGATTTGTTTATCCTTGAGGTTGTCTGGTATATCTCCAGCAATTATGCGATGCGCTAAACCCTCGGCAATTGCGGTTTTGCCTGTCCCTGGCTCACCCACCAAAACCGGGTTGTTTTTTGTGCGTCTTGTCAGTATCTGAAGTATTCGCCTGATCTCATCATCTCGTCCAATTACAGGATCCAGCTTTCCCTCCTGTGCCATTAGATTTAGATTTCTAGCATATTTGGCCAAAGATTGATAGGTGTTTTCTGCAGATGTAGAAGTTACGCGCTTCCCTTGTCGCAGTTTGGCAATTGCCTCTCTTACTTGCTTTGCGGTGAGACCTTGGTCTTTGAGAAGTTGTCTTGCGCTTGACTTGCCATTAATCAGGGCTTGTAAAATGTACTCTACAGCTACAAATTCATCCTTCATCTCTTTGGAAAGGCCTTGCGCTTCCGTGAGTAAACGACTGCTTTCTGCCGAAAGTGCCAGTTGACCACCATCAACTTTAGCTTTGGACAATAGGTTTTTTTCAACCAGTTTCCGAACCAATGCAAGGTTGAGTTGGCACTGACCATACACAAACTGCAAGCTATCCACTTCGAGCAAAGCAGATAAGAAATGATCATTATCGATTTGTGCATGTGAAAATTCTTGTGCCAACTGCTGGGCAGTTTGCACCAGTTCTTGTGATTTTAGGGTAAATGCGTTTAGATTCATTTTTGCTTTTAAACATTGATTTTCAACAATAATACCTTTTTGCTGTGAGCGACATTTTGACGTTTTTTTTTGGTTTACAAAGACAAAATGACATCAATAACAAAAAGTACTCTGTTGAATAATCGGTGTATAGCTTCCATTCAAACTCAAAAAAAAAGATATGGAATTGTTTGCGGTTTGCTGTATTTTTGCCCTTTGTTATGACTATGGAAAATGCAAGAGATCATCAATTATTTGAGCTTATTGAAGCCGAACATCAACGACAACTCGGTGGGCTAGAGCTAATCGCTTCCGAAAATTTTACCAGTCCACAGGTTATGGAAGCCACGGGCTCGGTTCTAACCAACAAGTATGCAGAGGGCTATCCAGGCAAACGTTATTACGGCGGATGTGAGGTTGTCGATGAGGTCGAAAACCTGGCTATAGAGCGTGTGAAAACCCTTTTTGGGGCTGATTATGCAAACGTTCAACCGCATTCGGGCTCACAAGCAAATACGGCAGTATATCATGCCTTTATCAAGCCGGGAGATAAGATTATGGGCTTTGACCTTGCCCATGGTGGGCATCTTACCCACGGTTCGCCAGTGAACTTCTCTGGTCGTCTTTATAATGCCGTGTTTTATGGGGTTGACAAAGAAACCGGACTCTTGAATTATGATACCATACAGGAGATCGCAGAAAGAGAAAAGCCACAGATGATTATCGCTGGGGCATCTGCCTACTCTCGTGATATCGATTTTAAACGTTTTCGAGAAATTGCCGATAGTGTAGGTGCTTTTTTACTCGCTGATATTTCTCATCCTTCTGGTCTGATCGCCAAGGGATTGCTCAATGATCCGATTCCACACTGCCATGTGATAACCACCACCACCCATAAAACCCTAAGAGGGCCAAGAGGTGGTTTGATTTTGATGGGGAAGGATTTTGAAAACCCTTTTGGAATCACGCTGAAAAGTGGAAAAAAACGCATGATGTCATCATTGGTTGATGGGGGCGTATTTCCTGGAAACCAAGGTGGACCCCTTGAACATGTAATTGCTGCCAAAGCGGTTGCCTTTGGAGAAGCCCTTACCGATGAGTTTATGCACTATATTGTTCGGGTGCGCAACAATGCACAAGCCATGGCAAAGGTATTGCTATCGCGAGATTACAATATCATCTCTGGTGGCACAGATAACCACATGATGCTCCTCGATTTGCGCAACAAAGATATTTCTGGTAAAGATGCCGAAAACGCTTTGGTAAAAGCCGAGATTACAGCCAACAAAAACATGGTCCCTTTCGATGATAAATCACCTTTTGTCACGTCAGGAATTCGCTTTGGAACGGCGGCTATTACAACTCGTGGTTTACAGGAAAGTGATATGGAACAGGTGGTTGATCTAATCGACCGAGCAATTCAAAATCACACAGACGAAAGCGTATTGAAAAGCATTGGACAAGAAGTGCATGAGCTGATGTCACACCGTCCTTTGTTTATCGCTTAATCCTCTTCGAAAACCTCATGTTGAAGTGCGCCTAAGTCAGGTGCAATCGTGCGGTTTATCCCTTTTAAATCCAAGGGTACGCTTGCTGCATGGGCGCTTTTTCCCAGTCCGATGACTTCACTCTCTTGGGATATCCGAAAATCGTTTTCAGTCGGTTGATGAAACGCAGCTTGTTTGTTGAGAATCAATTTGGGGTATAAGCTTGAAGAGCTAAAGTCGTAATAGGGATTTTCAAAAATGGTCTGGTCAACTGGCGAGAAGCGCAGTGCTGTATGATCAAGAGCAAACGAAAGTTCCTCATCTCCCTTTTGTTCCACACCAAATTCCACAGTTTGGTTTCCATCAATAATGCAATTAGCAAATATTGCTTTTTCGAGGGGCATGACGAAATCTTCAGTTTCAGAAATTGGTATGTAGTCATTGAGAATCACAGCGGGAGTAGAGCGAAAACTGCGAATCCAGTAGTTGGCAAAGGTGCAATGTGTGAATTCGTAAGACCCCCCAATGTTTCCATAAAAGGATGCATTACCCGCATTTCCAAAAATGGAGTTCACAGCGCGCACATGTCCAGTTTTTGCCCATAAGCCAACAGCACTGCTGTTGTGGATTTGAGTTTGTTCTAATACTAGAGTAGGGTTCTCCGATTCGTCGTTGTAGTCCATCAAGATTCCAACAGAAGCGTTTTTGATTGTGGCATGACGAAAAATGTGATTCGTACTTCCCGCAGTTAACCAAATGGCACCCCACTGTCCAGGAATATTTTCAAAAAACGGTTCGAGCCGATCCCCTTCAAAAACAACTTCCCCCTCAAGTGATTCAGGGTCAGCACTTCTTTTGCCAAGTACATGTACACTGCTCGACTGCGCAGCAATCAGACCCGAGTTGTCATGAAAATGAATTCGTGCGCCTGCTTCAAAACGAACTGTTTTTTCTGGGGGAACGCCAGCATATCCATAAATAACATAAGGGCGTTCATTGGAAAAAACCAATTCGTCGTCTTCCAAATAAAAACCTTCAATGCCAAATTTATTTCCCTCATCATCTGTTCCTAATGGAATGATTTCTTTAAAGCCGTCTTCTCTCTCTGGATATAAAAATATGGCGTCTTTGACCAGTGTAATGAGTTCAACAGATTGCTCATCGACAAGGAGTTGGTCATTGTACAGAAACTCGGTTGCAGTGGTCGCATAGTCTTTGATGTCTACAGTGGTTTCGATAAATATATAGACACTGTCTTTTGCAAGGATTTCGATGTTATTAAAATCTTCCCCATGCATGCCGTCTACGTTTAGGCGAAATTGGGAATTGCTGCCTTGACCCAAGCGGATCGAACCGATTTCGATATTGCGATCTGATTGGTTGTAAATTCTAAGGTTATAAGTCGAAGAGCCAATTGCGGTAAACACGGTGTCGAGATAGACGGTGTCGCTGCTAAATCCGATGTCTTGTGTTTGTGCAGGAGAAAAGCTGAGATCATAATCACAGGCCTTGGTCAATCCGATTGCTATGAAAAGACAAATGATTTTTCTCCATTTTTTAGTTTTCATTCTTTCTTTACAATTTCGACTTCGAAGAGTTTGTCCCAGTATTTGCCCGTGACAAAAAAGCTATTGCGTTTGGGATGATAGGCAATGCCATTGAACACATCGAGCTGTGGGTGCTGTGTCACTTGTTCTTTCAGTCCAGAAAAATCAACAACACCAACCACCTGACCACTAGCGGGCTTGATAATCAATACCACTTCTTTATTGAATTGGTAGGTGTTGGCATAAATCAAGCCATTGGCATACTCTAATTCATTGACCTTGCTGATGAGTTTGTTGTGCGTAACGATGTCCACATATCCTATCTCAGTAAAAGTAGTGGGGTCAAGTTTCCACAGTTTTTCAGTTCCATCTGTTTTGTACACCACGGCACCGTCGTTGCACAGTCCCCAACCTTCTTTGCTTTTGTCATAATTAAACGAACGGAGCAGTTTAAAGTTGTTTGGGTCATATATAAAACCGAGGTTTTCCTTCCAAGTCAACTGAACGGCTTGGTCATTGATAAAGGTGAGTCCCTCACCAAAATAGGAGGCGTCAAGCGATAATTTTTGGATCACTTCTCCTGTTGTAAACGCTGTTTTCCGAATCGATGAAAGTCCATATTGCCCAGTGCTTTCATACAATACCCCTTGGTAAAACTCCAACCCTTGGGTGTAGGAATTTTTATCATGCGGATAGGTATTGATGAGTTTGTAGGTGTAAATGTCAGGGGCTTTATCGGCAAACACAACAAATTGCTCTTGAATCGAAAAGGGCTTGCTACCTGCTTTAAAATCAGCCACCAAACGCTGATTACCCAGTGATTCGATGATCGTATATTGATCGTCAATGGACCTGCCGTTAAGAGAAAAATGGAGATCATTGAGATTGTGTTCTTTTGGATTGGACAAACTAAAAAACAAGGTGTCACCGATGGCTATCTTGTTTGTCTCTCCTGCGATAGATAATGAAAAATGCCCGGGAGAAATTGAGCTGCAACCAGACAGAAGTATAAAGAGAAAAAAAGAGAGAACTTTCATATGCTTCAATTAATAACGAAATTATTCAATAATTATTGAATGAGAAAATCCGAATCACGTTATATTTGCAACGGGTAAGTTCTACACAACTAGCTCCTGCCAAATCCCCCAGGGTGGGAACGCAGCAAGGGTAGGCAGTTGTAGCAGTGTGATGTAGGTCGCTTACCCTTTTTTAAAACATACAATGCAAGTTGTACTTATCACAGGTGGATCGTCGGGAATTGGAAGAGCAACAGGGGAATTGTTACAATTCAATGGCTATGCTGTGATTGGTACCAGTCGTTCTCCAGAACGCTACACAGATCATCCTTTTCCTTTAATTCAGATGGATTTGCACAATGCCTTATCGATACAAAAAGCAGTGGAAACCGTAGTTTCTAAATATGGTGCTATAGACGTACTTGTCAACAATGCAGGTAAAGGAATAGCGGGACCAATAGAAGAAACACCACTTGAAGAAATTCGTAGTGTTTTTGAAACCAATTTGATAGGCACAACGGCTGTAGTCCAATCTGTAATCCCTGTCATGCGGACACAAAACAAGGGAAAGATTATTAATATTACTTCCATAGCGGGTTATTCGGGTTTGCCCTTTCGGGCTGCGTATTCAGCAACGAAAAGTGCACTACATATGCTAACAGAAAGCCTTCGGCTTGAGCTAAAGCCAACCAACATCCAATGTTGCACACTTGCGCCTGGAGATGTGGCAACCAATATTTCGCAAGGCAGATACCATGTGCCTGTAAAGGAAAACTCTCCCTATCAAGAGATTTACGGTGCTGCCAGAAAAGATATGGATGCACATGTGGACGATGGAGTTTCGGCAAAAACTGTTGCGATTTTTATCTATCGCCTTATCCGAAAAAATAAATTCAAACCCCACTATACTGTCGGGCCGTTTTTACAGCGTTTTTCAGTATATTTAAAATCCTATTTACCAGCAAAACTCTACGAGTCCATTCTCAGTAAATTTTATAAACTCTAATCAACAAACAACATGAAATTTTTTATCGATACTGCCAATCTCCAACTAATCAAAGAAGCCCAAGGCTTAGGTATTTTAGATGGGGTTACCACCAACCCCTCACTTATGGTCAAAGAAGGCATCACTGGAAAAGAGAATATTTTAAAGCATTATGTTGACATCTGTTCTGCCGTGACAGGGGATGTGTCTGCAGAGGTGATTTCAACAGACTTCGAAGGGATTGTTAAAGAGGGCGAAGCTTTGGCTGCCTTACACCCTCAAATTGTTGTTAAGGTTCCTGTGATTAAGGAGGGGATAAAGGCCATTCGCTATTTTTCTGATAAGGGTATTAAAACCAATTGTACCTTGATATTTTCTGCTGGACAAGCCCTTTTAGCTGCTAAAGCAGGGGCAACCTATGTTTCGGCTTTTATTGGACGATTGGATGATATTTCGTCAGACGGCTTAAATCTCATCGATGAAATTCGGTTGATTTATGACAACTACGATTTCAAAACACAAATTTTGGCTGCCTCTGTCCGTCACACAATGCATGTACTTGAGTGTGCCAAAATCGGAGCCGACGTTATAACAGGGCCATTGAGTTCGATTACCGGCTTGCTGAAACATCCATTAACCGAAAGTGGTTTGGCGCAATTCTTAGCAGATCACAAAAAAGGAAACTAAATCTTTTCGCGTATTGATAAAGCTGGGGTTTTGCGTACTTTTGCCACTTTAGTTTTTCAATATGCTTTCAGTTTCAAACCTATCGATTCAATTTGGTAAGCGCGTCCTATTTGACGAGGTTAATGTGACCTTTACTACGGGGAATTGTTATGGAATTATCGGTGCCAACGGTGCTGGTAAATCAACATTTTTAAAAATACTCAGTGGTCAACTTGATCCCAACGCTGGTCACGTCCATCTCGAGCCGGGCAAACGTATGTCAGTCCTTGAGCAAAACCATTTTGCCTACGACGAACATCAAGTACTGCAGAGTGTGATCATGGGAAACAAACCCCTTTATGCGATCAAAAAAGAAATGGATGACTTGTATGCCAATCCAGATTTTTCAGATGCAGATAGCGAAAGGGTGGGGGAGTTGCAAATTAAATTTGAGGAAATGAACGGTTGGAATGCTGACAACGATGCTGCCGCACTTCTTTCCAATCTAGGAATTTCCGAAGACCTTCATTATACCTTGATGGGTGAACTCGATGGAAAGCAGAGGGTACGAATTCTTCTTGCTCAAGCCCTTTTCGGAAACCCTGACGTTTTGATTATGGACGAGCCAACCAATGATTTGGACTATGAAACCATTCAGTGGTTGGAAGAATTTTTAGCCAATTATGACCACACCGTGATTGTTGTCTCTCACGATCGTCACTTTTTAGATTCGGTGTGTACCCATATTTCAGACATTGATTTTGGAAAAATCAACCATTATAGCGGAAACTATACCTTTTGGTACGAATCTAGCCAATTGGTCGCAAGACAACGCGCGCAGCAAAACAAAAAGGCAGAAGAGAAAAAGAAAGAACTCGAAACCTTCATTGCACGCTTTAGCGCAAATGTTGCCAAGTCCAAACAAGCGACTTCTCGAAAAAAGATGATTGATAAACTGAATATTGAGGAAATCAAACCATCCTCCCGACGATATCCAGCAATTATATTCGAACAAGACCGCGAGGCGGGTGATCAGATTTTGAATATCAACAACTTATGCGTCAACCAAGACAACACCCCTTTGTTTGATCAAATTGATCTCAATTTGGCAAAAGGGGATAAAGTCATTGTGTTTTCGAAAGATGCAAGAGCGACGACCGCTTTTTACGAAGCCATCAGTGGAAATCAGTCAGCTGCAAGTGGATCTTTGGATTGGGGAATTACCACCTCACATTCGTATCTGCCGCTGGACAACAGTTCGTTTTTTGAAAATCCACTTTCACTCGTTGATTGGCTGCGACAATACGCACAAACAGAGGAAGAGCGAGAAGAGGTCTTCTTAAGGGGGTTTTTAGGAAAAATGTTGTTTAGTGGGGAAGAAGCTCTAAAAATGTCAAATGTACTCTCGGGTGGAGAGAAAGTGCGTTGTATGCTATCTCGCATGATGATGCAGCGTGCCAATGTCGTTTTACTCGATGAGCCGACTAATCACCTCGACTTGGAATCCATTACGGCAATCAATAACTCCTTGATTAAATTTAAAGGGACGGTACTGCTCACAACACACGATCATGCTTTTGCACAATCTGTTGGAAATCGCATCGTTGAACTCACACCTAAGGGAGTCATTGATCGACACATGACTTTTGACGAGTATATGTCAGATGAAAAAATTAAGGCCTTACGCGAAAAAATGTATGTCTAAAGAATGGTTTTCGCTTTGTCGTGCTCGTCTCGATGAACCAAAACCTGTACTTCGTCTGCTGACGCAGGAATCGCAAAGCCAGATCTCGCGGCTGAAGTTTGCTGATCACGTAGAATACCCTTGATGCCAATTTCTTCTAAATCAAAAAGGACTCGTCCAGCTTCAATACTGCTACCTCGAAACAAAACGATGTAATCTTTTGCCATTGGCTAGTTGTAATAGGTGCTATCCCAAATCGCCCTGCTAAAATTTTTGCCAGCAGCAAAAGAGTAATAAATTACAATAGCTGCAATGGACTTAAACATAAACAAGAAAATCAAAATAAAGTCAGACCAGTTTGGTTCCATACTGAACAGGGTAAGCGGCATAAATGAAGTCAAAACAAAGCTCAGTAATAAAATCGAAAGGATGCTGGTAACAATGTTTTTAAACGGCCACATCATCAACTGTCGAAGGGGATGGAGGTCATTCCCCCATTTGTGAATCAAATAGTAATACTGATTACCGATCGGAACAAACAATAAAGGGTCATCTGCATTTTTGAGTTTGAATAACTTGGAAGGAGCAACAATTTTCATGTTTTGTAACTCCGTGTTGTGCGCTTGCTCTAATGCTTGTATGCTTTCAATGGCTTCAACAGGGACATCACCCTTAAAATAATCAAGATCCAAAAAACGTAAGCGGTAGTCGATACACGTATTTTTAATTGTGTCGCGATGAAAAATTCGCTCGGTTTCCAATTGCTCAAAATCGAATTGATTGTACTTGCGACGTAATGATTTTTCAGGTGTCGAAAATGAAGGAATCGTGTCTTGAGATTGAAGGAGTACTTTGTGAAGGTCGATAGCGGGTAACATATTTTTTCTTTTTTAGCAATACCAAATGTACACAAAAGAAAAAGAAACCCAAAAAAAACAAAACGGTTTACTAACGCAATTCAGCGTCAAAATCATTTTGAAGCTTATCAAAAATCTTTTTTATAACTTATCTACCTGTTTGTCTGTAAGTGTTTTACGATTGTCATTTAAAGTAAAACTTAAACCATATGACTTTTTGCCTTCTGGTATCCCTTTCCCTTCATACACATCAAAAAGTTGAATTGAAGTCACTAACTTTTTTTCGGTTTCTTGGGTAGCTTTTTGTAGGGATTCATAGGAGATATCGCGGTTGACAATAAGGGCTAGATCACGGTTGACAGAAGGAAATTTAGAAATCGCTTGAATATGCTTTGCTGTATTTGTTGCGAGTGCTTTGTATGCCTCGATATCGATTTCCGCAACAAAAACTTCATTCTCGATACTTAGGCCTTCAAATGCTGTAGTGTCTAGTTTTCCAATAGATCCAAATTCTTTTTGTCCACTTTGAAGAGATATTCCTTCGTTGAGATACTTTTGGTTCTCTAGTGTGTTTTCTGTGTAAACGATTCCTGCTCGTTTGCAAAGGGCTTCGATTATCCCTTTTAAGTAAAAGAAATCATTGGACTGCTCGTTGCTTCGCCAATGATTTTCCTGTTGCATTCCAGTTAGGCCGATTACCAGCTGTTTTCTTTCAATATAATCCGAGCCATCTTTTTGATATACATTTCCAATTTCAAAAAATCGACAATTGTTATTTTTCCGATTTCGGTTGTACTGTATGGCATCAACCAAGCCCCCAAATAAGGATGTACGCATCGCTGAGAGTTCTTGACTCAGCGGATTGACAATCGAAACCGATTTGTCATTCTCATTCTCTTGTAATTTGGTCAGGGAGTTATTGTAGATTTCAAAAAAACCAAGATTCGCCAGTTGTTGACTGAGCATCCTTACCTCTTGGTCGGCTGGTTTTCCACCAGTCGGCATCGAAGTGATTAAGCGATCTGAAAAATTAATGCGGTTGTATCCATAAACCCGCAAGATTTCTTCAACAATATCTGCAGGTCGAGTTACATCTACCCGATAACTGGGGATTGACAGTCCAAGCGTAGTTTCAGAAACATTGTTGATTTTGATACCTAAGGAAGTTAAGATCGATTTAATCTCTTCTCTGGGTATCTCTTGTCCGATCAACTTGTTGATGTAATCAAATTGAATGGTCAACTGATTTTGTTCTACCTTGGTGGGATAATCATCAGAGATTTCACTTGTAATTTTACCACCCGCAACTTCCATAATGAGCAATGCAGCACGTTTGAGTGCGTAATCACACAGTTGAATATCAATTCCACGCTCAAAACGAAAAGAGGCATCTGTGCTCAGCCCATGACGTTTGGCTGTTTTTCGAATTCGAACAGGGTCAAAATAGGCACTTTCTAAAAATACTTCTTTTGTTTTCTCTGTAATTCCTGAGTCAATTCCGCCAAAAACACCTGCGATACACATGGGCTTATCACCATCACAAATCATAAGGTCTTCTTCGTGCAGCTTTCGTTCAACACCATCAAGAGTTGTAAATGTAGTCCCTTTCGGTAGTGTTTTCACTTTAACAGTATTGGAAGTGATTTCTTTCGCATCAAAGGCATGCAAAGGCTGCCCGATTTCGTGTAGAATGTAATTTGTCGCATCAACAACATTGTTGATCGGACTAAGTCCAATTGCCTTGAGTTTGTTTTGTATATGGGCTGGTGAGGGACCTACACTGATCCCCGAAATCCGGACACCACAGTAGCGAGGTGCTGCTTTGGCGTCGATGACATCAACCCGAATGGGTTTGAGAGATTGATGGATGTGAAAATCGTTAATACTGGGAGTGATGAGTTCCATCTGTATACCCTGTTGCAACCAACCAGCTTTTAAATCCCTGGCGACGCCCATATGACTCATGGCATCTGCACGGTTGGGAGTTAGGCCGATTTCAAATATTTGATCGCTTTCGGGTAAAAACACCTCCTTACATGGAGTTCCTGGTTTATATTTATCATCTAAAACGATAATCCCATCATGGCTTTGACCAATACCAATTTCATCTTCAGCACAAATCATACCCATGCTCACATGATCACGGATTTTGGCTTTTTTGATTTTAAATGGCTCGCCAACAATCGGATAAATGGTGCTTCCCACGGTCGCAACGACAACTTTTTGTCCTTTGTCAACATTTGGCGCTCCACATACAATTGACAATGGCTCATCTTCACCCACATCAACACTTGTGACTTTGAGCTTGTCTGCATTGGGATGTTTTTCGCAAGTGAGTACCTCGCCAACCACCATACCGTCTAACATTCCCGGTATAGATTCATACGTGTGAATACCTTCAACCTCCAAGCCCAAATCTGTTAGAAGGTCACTTATTTGGACTGCACTCCAGTCTGTATTGACAAATCGCCGTAGCCAGTTTAATGATATTTTCATTGATTAATGATAATGGGGTAAAGATACAACGAAGATTTTTTCTATGGATGCTTTTTATGAGATGTACTTCCAAATTCCCTTGCCAGCTTGTAGCATTCGTAAGGTATCGGCAATCGGCTTATTTTTCGCTTTTGCCAAAGTCGGATCGTCCGCCAATAAATCAATGGCTACATTCCGAACTTGAAGGATGACTTGAGCATCACGGCTTAGGTTGGCGATACGCATCTGTAGGATTCCACTTTGCTGGGTTCCCATAAGATCTCCAGGGCCTCGGAGTTTTAAATCCACTTCGGCAAGCTCAAAACCATCCTGGGTTCGTACCATGGCCTGGATTCGGGTTTTGGCGTCGTTTGACAATTTTACACCAGTCATTAAAATACAGTAGCTTTTGTCTGCTCCACGTCCAATGCGCCCTCGTAGCTGATGAAGTTGGGACAGTCCAAATCGCTCGGCACTCTCGATGACCATCACACTTGGGTTTGGAATATCCACACCCACCTCAATGACTGTGGTCGCCACCATGATTTGTGTTTTTCCGCTTGAAAAACGTTCCATCTCAAATGCTTTGTCCTCCGATTTCATTCGCCCATGAAGAATACTAACTTGATAATCCGGTTGTGGAAAATCACGTGATATGCTTTCAAATCCATCCATTAAATCTTTATAATCCATCGTTGAAGATTCCTCGATTAATGGATAGACTATATAAACCTGGCGTCCTTTTTCGATTTCACTTTTCATAAACTGATTGACTGCCAATCGGTTTCGATCAGTACGTTGAGCTGTTGTAATCGGTTTTCTACCCGGAGGCAATTCGTCGATAATTGAGCTTTCCAAATCGCCATAGAGTGTCATTGCCAAGGTGCGGGGGATGGGTGTGGCCGTCATTACCAATATATGGGGAGGAATTTGATTTTTCTTCCATAGCTTGGCTCTTTGGGCGACACCAAATCGGTGTTGCTCATCAATGATTGCGAATCCTAAATTTTGGAAATGAACATTGGGCTCGAGGATCGCATGCGTGCCGACAAGAAGTTGCAATTCACCAGATTGAAGCTGGGTGTGTATTTCCTTTCTTTCAGCCGTTTTGGTAGCGCCAGTAAGGAGCTTGATGGTTAGACCAAGTGGTGCAGCAAGTTGAGATAGAGTCTGGTAGTGTTGCTGTGCCAAGATCTCAGTAGGAGCGACTATGGTCGCTTGCATTTGATTGTCTAAGGCAATCAGCGCACTTAAAAACGCCACGATCGTTTTTCCAGAGCCGACATCACCCTGTAAGAGTCGATTCATTTGTGCCCCGCTACCAAAATCAGAACGAATCTCTTTGATCACTCTTTTTTGTGCATCTGTCAACGAAAAGGGCAAATGATTGTTGTAAAAGCGATTGAAAAAATCACCAACTTTATCAAATAAATGTCCCTTAAACTGTTTTCGATGATCCAATTTTTTCTGCAAGAGTTGAAGTTGGATAAAAAATAATTCCTCAAATCGCAGGCGTTTTTGAGCTTTTTCGAGCTGACCTAAATCTTTTGGAAAGTGAATGGCAGCTAGTGCTTCTGTGGCTCCGATCAATCCATGATCATTTCGAATATTATCCGACAGCGTTTCCCGTACACCCAAATGCAATTCGTCAAAAAGGTGTTGCATAATTTGACGCATCGTTCGGTTGGTAATACTTCGATTTATGAGTTTTTCGGTAGATGCATATACGGGCTGAAATACGGCAGACTTTATTGTTGCATCTGGTGTTTCTTCCTCAAGTTCGGGGTGAGCAATGGAGCAGCGAGAGCCGTACCACAATAGTCGACCGAAAGCAATATAGCGAACATTTGTTTGAAGCTGCTTTTGAATCCACTGATATCCGCGAAACCAAACGAGCTCAATTTCGCCAGTTGAATCTTGAAAGCTAGCAACCAGACGTTTCCCTTTGGCTTGATTGATTAGGCGGATATCGGTAATTCTTCCGATAATCTGGACGTCAGCTTGCACTTTTGGTAGCTCGGCGATGCTGTAAAACCGAGTGCGATCTACATATCGGTTTGGAAAGTGATACAGTAAGTCCTTACAGGTGTCAATCCCCAATTCGCTGCGAAGTAAAGTGCCGCGATTTGGACCGACTCCTTTTAGGTACTCAATGGGTTTTTCTAACAACGCTGCTGCCATATAACGAAGATAATTTTTTTCAAGAGAATTGTTGATAAAGTCTCCTTTTGTTATGGGTTAGCGACTGGATTTTTTCTTTTTTACACGTACTTTAGTAGCTGTGGAAGATTACCTATCACAACTCAACGAAGCACAACAAGAGCCCACAACCCATGTGGATGGACCGCTTATGGTCATTGCAGGTGCTGGATCTGGAAAAACAAGAGTTCTGACCTATCGGATTGCGTATTTGATGCAACAAGGGATAGATGCGTTTTCCATACTGGCACTGACCTTTACCAACAAAGCAGCTCGAGAAATGAAAACTCGAATTGCTGAGATTGTTGGCGAGAGTGAATCCAAAAATCTATGGATGGGAACCTTTCACTCTGTTTTTGCTCGAATCTTACGTGCAGAAGCAGATCGATTGGGCTATCCTTCTAGCTTTACGATTTACGACACCCAGGACTCGGAACGCCTTGTCAAATCGATTATCAAGGAGATGAATCTGGATGCAGATATCTACAAGCCAAAGCAAATTCGAAACCGGATTTCATCCTTTAAAAATAGTTTGATAACGGTTCGTGCCTATCACAACAACCCCGAATTGGTTGAAGCAGACAGAGAGGCCAGACGCTCGGCCATGGGAAATATCTATAAAAACTACGTCGAACGTTGCTTCAAAGCAGGAGCGATGGATTTTGATGATTTATTGCTCAAAACCAATGAGCTTCTCAATCGATTTCCTGATGTATTGGCAAAATATCAAGATCGCTTTCGATATATTTTGGTCGATGAGTACCAAGATACCAACCATTCCCAATATCTGATCGTACGCGCCTTGGCAGATAAATTTCAAAATCTATGTGTGGTAGGTGACGATGCGCAGAGTATCTATGCGTTTCGTGGTGCCAACATTGAAAACATATTGAATTTTCACAAGGATTACCCCGATGCAAAAACCTATCGACTTGAACAAAACTATCGCTCTACAGAATATATCGTCGAAGCGGCCAACAGTGTGATCAATCACAATCAAAACAAACTCGATAAAACCGTGTGGACTGCCAACGAAAAGGGCGAAAAGATTGTAATTCATCGTAGTCCATCAGATGGTGATGAGGGTCGATATGTGGCACAATCCATTTTTGAGCAAGCAATGAACTTGCAACTGCCTTATACTTCCTTTGCCATTCTGTATCGAACCAACGCACAATCCAGAGCGATGGAGGATGCGTTGAGAAAGCGAAATATCCCATACAGAGTGTATGGAGGCCTTTCATTCTATCAGCGGAAAGAAATCAAAGATATGCTCGCTTACCTTCGTTTAATTGTCAACCCGAAGGATGAAGAAAGCTTGCGAAGAGTAATCAATTACCCCGCTCGCGGTATTGGGCTGACTACGATGAACAAACTGGTGGTTGCCGCAGAAGAACACAATCTTACTTTGTTTGAAGTTGCTGATCAAGCCAACCATTTGCCGCTGCAAATTCATGCTGGTGCAAAAACAAAACTGGTCAACTTTGCAACTTTGATTAAAAGCTTTCAGGTTGCAAATGGCAATCAAGATGCCTTTGAAACCGCAGATATGGTTGCCAAAAAAACAGGTTTGGTACAAGAGCTAAAAAAAGAAGGAACCCCAGAAGCTGTTAACCGAGTTGAAAATATTGAGGAATTGCTAAATGGGATTCGAGATTTTGTCGAAGGGCAGCGTGAAATTGTAGATGCCAAGGGATCATTGGTTGAATTCCTTGAGGATGTTGCCTTGGCGACAGACTTTGACAATGAGACATCAGATGAAAATGAGGTGTCTTTGATGACCGTTCATTTGGCAAAAGGATTGGAGTTTCCACATGTCTTTATTGTTGGCATGGAAGACGATCTGTTTCCCTCAGCGATGAACATGAATTCCCGTGCCGAATTGGAAGAAGAGCGTCGATTGTTTTATGTGGCACTTACGCGGGCTGAAAAACAAGCAACTCTGACTTACACCCAGTGTAGATATCGCTGGGGCAAACTCAATGACGCTGAACCGAGTCGATTTTTGACTGAGATTGATCCATCTTATGTGGATAATCGCGTTGTAGAGTCAAACTATGAATTCAAGCCCTTGGTTGATCCTTCCATTTTTGGGGATGATCAGCCAAAAGTTCGCTTTAAAAAGCCACCAACAAAATCAAAATCTAAACACGTACCCAAAAATCTCAAGCCAGTTTCCACTTCATCTCATTCGCCTTCCGTTGAACTCGGGGGCTTGGAAGTGGGGGCAAGGGTAAGTCACAATCGTTTTGGTGCAGGCACAATTGTTTCCATAGAGGGGAATGGGGGAGATGCAAAAGCCCTGATTGATTTTGATGCAAATGGTCGAAAAAATTTACTTTTACGATTTGCGAAACTCAATTTACTTTAAAGATGCGGTTGTCATTTTTTGGACATAATGAGAGAGTGATTCAAAAAGCAGTTGATATTCTTGCTTCTGGCGGTCTTATTATTTATCCCACTGATACGGTATATGCAATGGGTTGTGCAAGTCACAATGTCAAAGCTCTTGAGAAGTTGGCAAAAATCAAACATGCAAAAAAAACAAAACCCCCTGTGAGTTTGGTTTGTGCATCCATATCCCAAGCTGCGGACTATACAGGGCAAATGGACAATACAAACTTCCGATTGCTTAAAACGTATTTCCCAGGCCCATATACCTTTGTTTTACCAGTCATGCAAAAGCTCCCAAAGGCCTTGGGGAAACGGGACTCTATCGGGATTCGTGTGCCCAAACACGAAGGGATTTGTGCTTTGATCGAAGCTTTAGGTCAGCCACTGGCCTCTGCATCGCTCCATCATGAAGACGAGGTGCGAGATTATACCACGGATCCAGATGAGATTGAACAAGAATGGGGTTCTGTCGTCGATTTGTTTATCGATAGTGGTTTTGGTGGAAATCAGCCATCAACTGTGGTGGATTTGTGTGTGTCACCTCCCAAAATCATTCGACAGGGAGTAGGGGAGTTTTTTTAGAGCAAAAAAAAACGCAACCTTTGGGTTGCGTTTTGTAAAGATTCTTTATTGCGGTAGCTACTACTCTGTAGTTGCAGCCATCGCTTCGTCAAGTAGACTGTAGAACTGATCCAATTTTGGAAGTAATACAATGCGAATACGTCTGTTGTTTGCACGTCCAGAAGCAGATTCATTATCGTCAACGGGCATATATGAACTACGACCAGCAGCGATCATACGCTCAGGAGCTACACCAAATTCTTTTTGAAGAACGCGAACGATAGAAGTAGCGCGATCGACACTCAAGTCCCAGTTGTCCTGAAATAGGTCATTGCTGATTGGACGATCGTCTGTGTGCCCTTCAACCATAAACTCAAATTCTGGCTTATCGTTGATGATTTTAGCAACTTTCCCTAAGACTTCTTTTGCACGAGCAGTGATTTTGTTACTACCTGTGTTGAATACCATTTTATCAGATATTGAAATGAAAACAACACCTTTCTCAACATTGATTTCAATATCACTATCATTGATATCGACAAGTGAGCTTTTCAATGCAGTTACAAGTGCTAAGGTTACAGAGTCTCTACGAGTTACCGCATCTTGCATTCTGCGAATGGTCAGATCTTTCTCTTTCAGTGACTCAAGTGAGCGTTCAAGATTGTCAGCCCCTTTTTTGGTCAAGGTAGTTAGGTTACCCATGTTGTTGATGAGGTCCTGGTTATTCTCAATAAGAAACTGGTTTTGATTACGAAGCTCAGCAATAGAAGCATCTGTTGCTGCTTTTTCATCTAAACAAGCATTGAGTTTAACAGTTGCAGAATTGAGTAATTCTTGGGTCTCTTTTTGTTGAGTTTCAAGAGCAGCATATTTCTTTTGGGGAACACACGAAGTGAACAGGATTGGGAATGCTACAAGTAAAACGATTATTTTTTTCATTACTATGATTTTAATTTTGTCCAAAGTTATTAAAAATAAGATTAATCTATCTTTATTGTAACGCTTTTTTATAGAGAAAATTATTTTGGATTGACTTTGACAATTAAATACTTACCAAAAACACTCGTTATTCGAAAAGGTATGACTGTTTTTTTTCGATTTGATAGGATTTTTGGAAATGTCCGAAAAAAGTAATTGTGTGCCTTTATAATGGCCCAAACATGATCGAATTTGAAAGTGAAAAAAAAGTAGAGCCCCAAAAAGAAATCAAAGCCCAGTCGAAAGATGATTACTAGAAGTAAGGGGAAAGCAGGTATGGTCTTTGTGTAAGTCCAAAGAGAGTTGCGGATATTGTAGTACAACTTCTTCGGTTGATTGGTTGCCAACGTTCCTCCACCCAAGTGTGCTACCTTTATATTGCCGTGGCACATTGTATACCAATCAACTGCCTTTCCCCGAATACACAAATCAATTTCTTCAAAATGCATAAAAAACCTTTCATCAAAACCCCCCAACTGGGTGAAGGCAGTTTTTCGAACCCAAAAAGCCGCTCCACTCGCCCAGGTTACTTTTTCAGGGTTATCATATTGCCCTTTATCTTTTTCACAGTGGTGTAGATAACGACCACGACAATACGGAAAGCCAAACATGTCTAAGTGACCACCAGCTGCACCAGCGTATTCGAAAATAGATTCGTTTTGATCAGAAACAATTTTTGGCTGTGCAAAACCGAGACGCTGATGGGCTTCAAAGAGTTGTCGCATGGGGGAGACCCAATCCGAGCTTACACGAACATCGTTGTTGAGAAAGCAGTACAAGTCTGCATCGATTTTAGAAACAGCCAGGTTGTAACCCTTCGCATACCCATGGTTTTTGTCGAGAATCAAAACCTTAACTTTGGGAAAGTTCTTTTTTACAACATCTAGGGAATCATCTGTTGATCCATTATCAACTACCCAAACTTCTGCATCTTGTTTATGAGTAACAACGCTGCCCAAATAAGAAGATAAGAGGTCTTTACCGTTATAATTCAGTATGAGGATTGCAACGTTCATATCAGTTTGGATTTAACATAGGTAAATCTTCGCAAAAATGATACTGTTGATTCACATAATCAAAACTACAATAATAATGATTCAAGCCGTTGGTGATCATCATATATTGTGCATTAAAGTTCATGTTATAGCGAGCGATTTGATCAAAAGTGTTCTGTGTAATGGAGACATTTGGTGCCTTGCATTCTACCAAAACCTGCACACTCCCATCTGCAGAAAACACAATCACGTCAAATCGTTTTTGCAGACCAGCAAGTGTAAACTGCTTTTCAACGTTTATCCAGGACTTTGGTGCTTTCTTATCGTCTAGCAAATAGTGAACCACATGTTGTCGCACCCATTCCTCTGGCGTTAATATCACAAATTTTTTGCGAATTGGATCAAAAATGTACCGCTTGTTTTCACTACTTTTGGTTATCATTGGATATGCCTGAAATGCCAGTTTTTGCATATTGCAAAATTGAAAAAAAACATTGAACTCTCTACAAGACATTTTAAAAGACATTCAAGAAAGACGTTTTTCTCCTGTATATTTTTTAATGGGAGCAGAGCCATACTTTATTGATCGAATCGAGAAAGAGCTGTATCACAGTGTCATTTCAGAAGAAGAACGTGCATTTAATCAATCGATACTATACGGAAAAGACACCTCGGTTGATCAAATCCTAGATGCAGCCAAACGGTTTCCGATGATGGCAGAACATCAGCTTGTGATTGTTCGTGAGGCACAAGAACTTTCTCGAGTCATTGATCAGCTGGAGAGTTATGTGAGCAATCCCCAGCCATCAACAGTCCTAGTTGTTTGTTACAAGTACAAATCCATTGATAAGCGAAAAAAACTCTACAAAGCTTTACAACAACACGCCGTTTTGTTTGAGAGCAAGCAACTTTATGAAAATCAAGTTCCAGATTGGATACAAAGGTGGGTAAAGAACAAAAAGCGAACCATAAACCTAAAGGCATCGCACCTTTTGGTTGAGTGCTTGGGGACTCATTTGAGTGCAATCGAACAATCCCTTGAAAAACTCCTTCTTCTGGTAGATCACGATCATGAAATTACCGAAAATCACATCGAAGAGCACATTGGGTTTAGCAAG
This sequence comes from Flavobacteriaceae bacterium, assembly GCA_029238125.1. GTDB lineage: Bacteria > Bacteroidota > Bacteroidia > Flavobacteriales > Flavobacteriaceae > UBA724. The sequence continues at coordinate 68,565 of JAQWGQ010000005.1, forward strand.
GACTTTAACAATTTTGAGTTGCGAAAGGCCCTGGGGACTGGAAATGTTGCTCACGCACAACGGATCTGTCATTACTTCACACTGCATCCTCGTCAGCATCCGATTATTGTAACGCTTTCCACTTTACATTTGTTTTTTATGCAACTGCTGCAATATCATGGCTTGGAAAATCACAACTCGAATCATGTTTCTCGGGTGCTTGGGATTCGCCCTTTTGTTGTAAAAGAATATCAAGTTGCAGCAAAACGTTATCCCATGAAATCCATTTCCTTTATACTTGACAAAATTCGAATTGCCGATATGAAATGTAAAGGCCTAGGGGTTGGCTTAATTTCTGAAAAAGCTGTTTTGAGACAATTGATTAACGATATCGGTGGTTAGCTGAGTTTCGGAAACTGTTTGGGGTCGAATTCATGCATCATTTCATATGCAGTTTCAATGATATCATCAAGACTAGGTTTCGAAAAGTAGTCTCCATCTGAGCCATATGCAGGGCGATGTGCTTTGGCTGATAAAGTTTTGGGTTTGCTGTCTAATAGCGGAAATATATGTTGCTTTTCAAGTAGTTCATTCAAGATATAAGCAGTTCCACCCCCTGGAACGTCCTCATCAACAATCAACAAACGATTTGTTTTTTCTACACTTTTTCGAATGTCGTTATTCAAGTCAAATGGTATCAGAGATTGAATGTCGATAACTTCAGAATCGATTCCCATTTTATGCAACTCTTCCGCTGCTTCAGCTACGATTCGCAAGGTTGATCCATAGGAAACAAGGGTGATGTCATTTCCTTTTCGCAAAGTTTCAGTGGTTCCAAGTGGCACACAAAACTCCCCCAAATTGTTGGGAAGTCTTTCTTTTAATCGATAGCCGTTTAAAGATTCAATGACAAGTGCTGGATCATTTCCCTTTAGAAGGGTGTTGTACATACCCGCAGCTTGGGTCATATTGCGCGGAACGAGGATAAACATCCCACGAAGGTTATGTACCAAGCCACCCATTGGAGATCCAGAATGCCATATTCCTTCCAGTCGGTGTCCTCTAGTGCGAACGATGAGTGGACAGACTTGTTTTCCATTTGTGCGATAGTGTAAAGTCGCCAAGTCATCACTCATAATTTGTAGGGCATACAATACATAATCGAGGTACTGAATCTCTGCAATTGGACGGAGTCCACGAAGAGCCATTCCAATTCCTTCACCAATAATCGTTGCCTCACGAATTCCACGATCTGCTACTCGCTCAACTCCAAAAGTGGATTGCAATCCTTCTAGTCCTTGATTGACATCTCCGATTTTGCCAGTGTCTTCACCAAAAACGAGGAGTTTACTGTTTTTCTCAAACAATGCTTTAAAGTTGTCCCGAATAATGATACGACCGTCAACTTGCGTGGTATGGTCGTCATAGGTCACGTTAATTGGATCCACTTGCAAAGAGGACGTCTGGGTTTCGTTGTAGAGATTGCTACTGAATTTTGGCTGTATTTGTTCAAAATAACGTTTTGGCCACAATTGCAACTCTTCTGATTGTGAGCTTGGATGATGTCGCATGATCCGAAGAGATTTTCGAGCAAGAGATGCAATTTTTTTGCGGTTAATCGATTTGTCTTTAATCAGTCGATTTGCTTCTTTTATTAAATCTTGATTTCCACATGCAGCCAGACATTCAAGGAGCTGTTGTGCTTCTTTAATGATGGGCTTTAAACTGGCTTTCCAAGCGTCATCTTTTGCTTGCTTTGCTTGTTGTTGAGTTGATTTTTCAATCTCATCAAGCTCGGCTTCCGTGGCAATTTTGCTGTTTAAAATCCAATCTCTAAATTTTCGATTACAATCGTTTTCTTTTTCCCACTCTAGTCGATCCTCAGATTTGTATCTCTCATGCGAACCAGAAGTTGAATGTCCTTGCGGTTGGGTGAGTTCGGTTACGTGAATAAGCACAGGTACATGATGGGTTCGGGCAAGTTCTCCTGCTTTTTGAAAGGTGTGAATCAAGTTTGGATAATCCCAACCCTTAACTGTAAAAATCTCAAAACCCGCTTTAGTTTTACTTCTTTGAAATCCAGCTAGTGCTTCCGATATACTCCCCTTGATCGTTTGATAACTGTTATCCACGGAAATACCATATTCATCATCCCATACGCTAATTACCATCGGAATTTGATGAACACCAGCAGCATTTAATGACTCAAAAAAGAGTCCCTCACTTGTACTTGCATTCCCAATTGTACCCCATGCCACTTCCTTGCCATTTACAGAAAATTGGGTGTCGTGAAAGACCTCTTCCTTTCTGTATAGCTTGGAGGCCAACGCAAGACCTACAAGGCGTGGCATTTGCGCAGCTGTACAGGATACGTCAGAACTCGAGTTGTACCGCTCGGTTTGACGCAACCATGTTCCGTTTTTGTCGATCAAGTCTGTGTTGTAATGCCCTCCCATCTGTCGACCAGAAGACATGGGTTCATGCTCTGGATCGGTGTGTGCATACAAACCAGCGAACAATTGTTGAGGGGTTAGACTATCGATGGCCATCATAAAGGTTTGATCTCGATAGTAACCAGAACGAAAATCTCCTCTTTGAAAGGCCTTGGCCATGGCAATCTGCGGAAGTTCTTTACCATCTCCGAATATGCCAAACTTTGCTTTGCCCGTTAAAACTTCTCTTCGACCCAATAAACTCATCGCTCTACTCAGGCAAACAATCTGGTAATCTTTTAGGATTTCTTCCTTAAAAGATGTAAATGAAATTTCTGAAGTGAGTTCGTTTATCATTAGGTAATGGCGGACAAATTTACAAATTTGTGTTGGAAACCGATGTCCTCAAAACCAACTTCTCGTAAACAAAGAGAGAAGTTGACTGGTTTGTATTGAGAGTGTAAACCGAATTTTAGACGGATATGCCTTGTCATCAATCTCCCAACCTAGGTTTGAATACAAAGGGAAATATAACCCCAAGTAGTCCTGTATCAGGTTTAAGTTAAGCCCAGCATCGTAAATAAAACGATTTTTTTGTCCTCGATTTTTAACCAAACCTATGTCGCTGTAAATTTCAAGTCCACGCCAAAGGGTTGTACTTAAGTTGGCAGATATCATCCATTGATTGACCATTTGAATCGGAATAAATGATTTAAATCCCCCTTCTGCAAGTAGATATTGCTGACTAAAAAAACCACTTGTTTCGGAACGACCCAAAAGGTTGTACGTAAAGGAATAATCATTGACTCTTGAGATGCCAAAATCAAAATTTCCACTGTTGTTTTGATCAGAAAGTAATCCCATAAAAAATCGAAAGGTGTATTGTTTTCCTTCATTGTAGTATTTTCGATTCCGATAAGAGGCAGAAAACTTTGTAAACGAATCTCCCATTTGTAAAGTTGCACCGAATCCCCTCGATGAAGAGCTGCTACTATTGGAATAAGTGTAAGAAAGTGAGCTGTTATACGATCCGTCTAAAAGCTTTTTATTTTGATCTTCCTGAAACAAAGAGACCAGTTCAAGTCCAACAATGGAGTGTTTATTACCAGTCAAACCTTCGGGTCGGAACGTTGCATTGATTTGTGGGTTGAAACGATAGTATCTTTGATCTGAATTAAAGTGGAAAGACTCTATGCCAAATCCGTATGAAATATTGGTTAGCTTTTTTTTCTGAAAATAGGATCGGTGTCGGATGGAGAACGAACCGCTTAAGCTCATCTCTTTATTTCCGTACTGTGGAGAGAAAAACACGGTTGTTGGTTGTCTGAGCGTAAGCCCATTGTGAATCACCATTCCCATTAAAACACCATCATAGGCATTGTATGTCAAACTGGGAGCAATATATGTTGTCGCGTAATGGGAGGAAGGGATGTCTTCAAACAAACGAAGCTTTTTATCTCGTTTTGCAAAACTGTTATTAAGACAAATATTGTTATTATTCGTGTTGACCTCTAGGACCAGTTGATTGGGGTTTAAAACGATTTTGTCAACCTGCGTTTGATCAAATGACAAGTGTTGTTTCTCGACCCCGCCTGGAAGCCAAACAGACGAAACGAGCTGATGTTTTGAATAGCTGTTTAGTCTCATTGGGTTTTGCGCTTTTGTATGGTTTGTCAATTCAACGTGAACCTGATTTTCAGATTTCCCAATTTGGCGAATTTCGTAATCTGTTAGTCCATTGTCAGCACAATACCCTTGATAAAACCATTTGGCGCGTCCTTCAAAAAATAATTCGAAATGGTCTTGAATCGTTAGCGGATTTAGGTTGTTTTTGCTTGTGAATAGATTAAAGATAAACGCATCAACTTGTTTTTTGCTTTCTGTCTCCTCTAAGATTTTGATTCCCATAGCTGAACGGGACCGCAAAGCGATTTTACGATTGTATTTTGTCACGTCCTCACTTGGCATGAGTAAGGGCTGTGCAAGGTTTCTGCGATACACAAAAGCAGCTTGTAAATTGGTTTTAAAGCTAAATGGAGTTTGCGCAAATTGATAGGTCGATAGCGGAGGGAATTTGGACAGATTCCCGATCAATCGCAGTTCAGGGAAATAGGTTTCTACATACCGCATAAATAGGTAATGGGATAGACCATCAGCAATCCACCTATTTTGACGGTAATTCTCAGGAAATTTGGACTGAACCAATTTACGCAGGAGAATTTGAATGGCCTTTAGTTCAAACTGTTCCTGTTTTGGGATCGGGCGGAAGGTGTTCAGTAGCAAATCAAAGCCTACAATTGGATTCTGATTGTAAAACTTCGAATCGATTAAAAAGTATTCATTGCTCAGGTTTCCGAAAAAACTCTCTGCAAATTTTTGCATTCGTTTTGTGATTTCGACACCAATTTGGACTGTGTCCAAATTGTCTGCCATATCTGTCACGATCTCAAAGTCAGACGAACGAATGGACTTATAATCGTTCTTTTTTTTTAAATAAAACTCCAAATCACCCTGAATTTGTCCCTTTACTTGCCAACAAGCGTTTTGCAAATCTCCCTTGATTGAGGGAATGATGTCATAATCTTCTGGAAAACAAAGGGTGAACTTTGTAGATGAACGCAACGCAGTCCGATCGTTAAATCCATAGTTAGAGTCGAGATTCCACCGCCCATCGAAGTCCTGATTTACAAATTGCAAAAACCCATTTCTAAAGCTGATTTCATCATTATTATCGATTCCATACCCTGTAAAATCATCGGCAGGCAGTTTTACGATGTAAGAAGCGGAAAATACAATCGAATCTTTTGGTTGAATCGGGTGTGTCAAATGAATCGCAACAATGTCTATTTGTTCATCTAAACGATGCCAATTCAAACTGCCATGTGCAGTACGAAAGCTATGGATCTTGGTATTTCCTTTTTCATCCGATTTGGATTTTTCAAATTGGAAATTGAATTCTTGTGCAAGTTTGACAGCCAAAGGCGTGGAAGTATTCGCATAAGCATGATTCCAATCATAAAGATATAAGGTGTCCAAAGCATTGCTACCTGTGTTGGTGTAGCGAAATAACTGTTTTACTTTGATAAGTCCCCTCAGTGGATCAACTTGTGCATCAATTTCATTGTCTTGCTGTGCGAAGCAAAACGCTATTTGAAAAATCAAGATGAGGCAAAACCGTTTTTTCAAGTCTAAAAGTTTGGTCCTGTGTCTGTATCGGAATAATACTGCTTGAGTAAATCGATGACTTCATCTGCCGTATCAACACAGATGAATATATCTAAATCTCCTTCACTTATGGTGTTGTTTTGTGCTAAGAGGGTTTGTTTTAGCCAGTCTATGAGTCCACTCCAAAACGAAGTTCCTACGAGGATAATTGGGATTTTTTTGATTTTAGAGGTTTGAATAAGCGTGATTGCCTCCATCAATTCGTCGAGAGTGCCAAATCCGCCAGGAAGAACAACAAATGCTTGTGCATATTTGACAAACATCACCTTACGAACAAAGAAATAGTCAAAATTGATCATTCGATCCTTGTCGATATACTTGTTGTGATTTTCCTCAAAGGGAAGGTCAATGGTTAGCCCCACTGAGGAACCTCCAGCTTCTTGCGCTCCTTTGTTTGCAGCTTCCATAATCCCAGGGCCTCCACCTGTGATAACTCCAAATCCAAGACCAACAATTCGCTGAGCGATTTCACTCGCCAATTTGTAATTGGGGTCTGTGTTTGGCGTTCGAGCTGATCCAAAAATAGAAATACAGGGGTTATGAAGTCCCATTTTTTCAAATCCCTCGACAAATTCACCCATGATTTTGAATAACATCCATGAGTTTTTTGTCGTTAATTCATTCCAACCTGACGCATAATTTTTATCCATAGTCTATCTATTAAGTTCGTATTTCAAATATTTTGCCGTGTGAGAGTTTATTGACGATAAAATTTCTTCTGGGGTACCTGTACACACGACCTGCCCACCTTTTGCACCGCCTTCTGGCCCAATATCAATGATATGATCCATGGTTTTAATCACATCTAGATTGTGTTCAATCACCAAAACGGTATTACCCTTGTCAACGAGTTTTTGAAGAACTTCAAGCAAGACCCGAATATCATCGAAATGTAAACCTGTGGTTGGCTCATCTAAGATATAAAATGTTTTTCCAGTATCTTTTTTGGAGAGTTCTGTCGCAAGCTTAATACGTTGGGCTTCTCCTCCTGAGAGGGTTGTCGACTGTTGTCCCAAGCTGATATAACCGAGTCCAACATCTTGTATGGTTTTGAGTTTTCTGTAAATTTTAGGATGAGATTCAAAAAACAAACAAGCTTCATTAATGGTCATGTTTAGTACATCATTGATCGTTTTATTTCGATACCTAACTTCCAAGGTTTCTCTTGTGAATCGTTTTCCTTGACAATCGTCACAGGGGACATAGACGTCGGGTAAAAAGTTCATCACTATCGTTTTTAAGCCCGCACCTTGACAACTTTCACAACGGCCACCTACCACATTAAAACTAAATCTTCCGGGTTTGTACCCACGAATTTGCGCTTCTGGAGTCTTAGTAAATAGACTTCTTATTTCGCTAAATACGCCTGTATAGGTTGCTGGATTACTTCTCGGAGTACGCCCAATAGGAGATTGATTGATATCGATAACTTTGTCGATGTGTTCTAATCCGTCAATCGATTTGTATCCAAGGGGTTCTTTTACGCCATTGAAAAAGTATTTGTTGAGAATGGGGTAGAGGGTTTCGTTGATTAAGGTGGATTTACCACTTCCAGAGACACCCGTAACTCCAATCATGGTGCCGAGGGGAAATTTTACATCGATATTTTTCAGATTATGTCCACTGCAATTGCGCAGTTTCAAATCTTTTCCACTCCCTTTTCGTCGAGAGCTTGGAACGCTGATTTGTTCCTTTCCGTTTAAAAACGCGGCTGTAATGGTTTTTAACTTCTTTACCTCTTTTGGTGTTCCTTGTGCGATCACTTCTCCGCCATTTCTACCTGCTTTTGGTCCAAGGTCAATCAAGTGGTCTGCACGCTCCATCATCTCCTTGTCATGCTCTACCACGATAACGGTGTTACCAATATCACGTAACGATAGGAGAGAGTCAATCAGTCGGTCATTGTCTCTTTGATGTAGTCCAATACTCGGTTCGTCGAGTATATACAAAACACCAACCAGTTGTGCGCCAATCTGGGTTGCTAATCGTATTCGTTGCGCTTCCCCTCCTGACAATGATTTTGAACTGCGGTGAAGTGACAGATAGTCGAGGCCAACGTCCAATAGGAACTGAATACGCTTTTGAATTTCTTTAATGACTTCCGAAGCAATTGCCACTTGTTTCTCAGAGAGATTTGATTCCAGTTTGCCTACCCAAAGTGCAAGCTCACTTAAGCCCATCGATGAGACCTCAGCAATGTTTTTACCTGCCAGTTTAAAGCACTTTGCCGCTTCGTTTAAGCGCGAGCCATGACAAGAAGGGCACTTGATCTCATCCATAAACGATTTAGCCCAACGTTTAAGTGATGCAGAATGCGCCTCTTTAAATTGGTTCTCGATAAAAGGAACAATGCCATCATAGTCGATTGCGTATTCTCGAGTCAACCCAAGCGTTTTAGAGACCACAGAAAACTGTTCGCTTCCTCCGTGAAGGATCACCTCGATAGCATCTTTCGGGATCGAATGAATGGGGTCCTGCAAGGAAAATTTGTAACGGGCTGCAATACTTTCAAACTGTTTGAATGTCCAGTTGCTCTTATGACTTCCAGCAGGTTTTATCCCCCCAGCGTGAATCGATACAGAATCGTCGGGGATTACCTTGTTTAGGTTGACTTCATACTTTACGCCAAGTCCGCTACAACTTGTACACATCCCCTTGGGAGAATTAAATGAAAAGCTATTTGGTTCAGGAGAAGGATAGGCAATTCCAGTGCTTGGGCACATCAATTTTCGACTGAAGAATCGATTTTCCTCACTGTCTTGCCCCCAAAGAATAATGGTGTCTTTTCCGTGATACATCGCAGTTTGCAAACTCTCTTTAAGCTGTTTTTGTGAACTTGCTTTTTCACTGTCAATCAACAAGCGATCAATCACAATTTCAATGTCGTGGAGCTTGTAGCGATCCACTTTATACCCTGGTTTTAAATCGACAAATTCTCCGTCAACTCTCACTCGAGTAAACCCTTGTTTTAAGATTGTTGAAAACAATTCGCGATAATGTCCTTTTCGAGAACGCACAACAGGTGCCAGTAAAATGACTTTTTGGGCATTAAAATCATTGTGAATAAGAGAAACAATCTCATCATCACTGTATTGAACCATCAACTCTTGGGTGGCGCTGCTGTAGGCATTGGCAGCTCTTGCATAGAGTAAACGGAAAAAATCATACAATTCTGTGATTGTTCCGACTGTAGATCTTGGGCTTTTACTCGTTGTTTTTTGCTCAATCGCAACGACGGGTGATAAACCATCGACTTTATCAACGTCTGGTCGCTCCATACCGCCAATAAATTGACGTGCATAGGCGCTAAAGGTTTCGATATAACGACGCTGTCCCTCGGCATGAAGGGTGTCAAATGCAAGAGATGATTTGCCGCTGCCCGATAATCCTGTAATCACGGTCAGTGCATCACGTGGAATAGAAACATCTATGTTTTTTAGATTGTGTTCTCGAGCACCTTTAACAACTATTTTTTCTTTCATGAGCAAACATGCAAGATACTTTTTTAAATCGATTAAAGAAACAGTTTTATACGCTGATTTTATTCACGGCGAAGTGAGCGATTACATCATGTAAAAACGCGTGTATTTGTGCTCTAAAATGCGGATAGTGTTTTTTTAAAATCTCGACAGAAGGTCCCATTAAATCCATATCCTTACGTCTCGACATCTGATTTAAAACCAAGCGTATACCATCAATCGAAGCATAACCTTCTAACCAACCATATTTTTTCATGGCCATAAAATAATGTTTAGCACTTTCTGGCATCAAGTGAAGTTGTTTTTCGAGAATGTTCAATGCTTTAGTGACATAATCGGATAGAGAAATACTTTGGAAATCGCGAAAATCAGCCGCCAGAAAATGATCGTAAAACAAGTCTAAAATAACACGTGACCGATGACGATATTGATCAAACAACATAGCGCGTAATTCCCGACTGATGGGGTGACTGTCCGTAAATAGATCGATTTCCCGATGAAGTTCGATTCCCTTTTGAATAGACGAATCATAAATGTGAAGCGTCTTATTGCTGACATGGTCCCCCAAAAAATTCCCCAACAGGATTTTTTCGTCACTTCCTGAAAGAATCAAATGTCCAAGATAATTCATTCCCCAAAAATAGGAATGTCGGACATATTCTTTATTATCTTTGCAAAAGATGACATTAATCAGCTCAGTTTCAGGTATACGCGGAACCCTAGGGGGTAAATCAGGGGATAACCTCACCCCAATTGATGTCGTGCGCTTTGCCAGTGCCTACGGAAGCTGGTTGTTGCAAAATCATGAAAAGGCAATAGTCGTGGTTGGTCGTGATGCACGACCTTCTGGCCCAATGATACAAACCTTGGTTCAACAAACATTGATTTCGCTAGGAATTGATGTGATTGACGTTGGACTATCAACCACACCAACAGTAGAGATGGAGGTTGTGCGCCACAAAGCACATGGAGGGATTATACTTACTGCCAGTCACAACCCAAAAGAATGGAATGCCTTGAAGTTGCTAAACGAAAAAGGTGAGTTTCTCAATGCGCAGGACGGCGAGAAAATCAACCAGATGAGTCAAAACTTGTCCGCAATTGACTTTGCTGTTGTTGACGACTTGGGGTCGATTTGTATAGAGCCAGATGCGATTCAGCATCATATTGAGGCAATACGCAACTTGCCAATCGTCGATCTTAAAGCAATTCGAACAAAAGGATTTAAAATTGTTGTCGATGGCGTGAATTCTAGTGGTGGAATCGCTGTTCCACAATTATTGCAAGCATTGGGCGCCAATGTGGTACTGATACATTGTGAACCCAACGGCGACTTTCCTCACAACCCTGAGCCTCTTGCGCATCACTTGACAGATTTGTCAGAAGCAGTTGTTGCGCATCAAGCGGATTTGGGTATTGCCGTCGATCCCGATGTTGACCGACTCGTATTTATGGATGAAAAGGGGACATTGTTTGGAGAAGAATACACGTTAGTGGCTTGTGCCGATTATGTTTTGCGTACCAACCCCGGAAACACGGTATCTAATTTATCTTCCACCCGTGCCCTTGCTGAAGTGACTGCCCAATATGGTGGGAACTATGTTGCTAGTGCTGTAGGCGAAGTACACGTTGTTGAGATGATGAAAAAGACAAATGCTGTGATCGGCGGGGAAGGTAATGGGGGAGTGATTTACCCTGATCTACATTACGGACGTGATGCTTTGGTAGGCATTGCCTTGTTTCTGTCTCACCTGTGTCATGCAGATTGCTCGGTATCTGTATTACGAAGCCATTACCCAAATTGGCTGATGAAAAAAGACAAAATCACACTCTCTAAAACTACAGATACAGATGCGTTATTGAAAAAAATCGCTTTGCATTTCTCTGATGAACAAGTCACTACGATTGACGGAGTAAAGGTTGACTTCCCATATGGGTGGGTGCATATCCGAAAGTCTAACACAGAGCCCATTATTCGCATATATGCAGAAGCAAAAACAAAAAGTGAATTAGACCAATTGGTGACGGCGATAGAAACCCTTGTCGCAACCGATTAGTACGTTGCGTATACTAAACTTGTAGCCCCTCTCTTTTTTGTTATATTAGCGTTAGACAAAACCCAAATCTTGTTTCGCTCCATGATTAGCTTACATCTCATTCACGATATCCATAAAAGTCGTCCACTTGTCAAATCAAACGTTGTTCATGACAGAGGGTTAATCACTTTTGTTAAACAACAAAAGGGAGTTCGTTGGCGTCAATACCTAAAGACGTGGTGTGTTTTTAAAAAGGATTTTATTGATAATTCTCAATTCAGGGGCTCACTTTCCATTACCCACCCCCCTGAAAAAATTCAAGCATTAAAGCCAGATGTTCAAAGATCACTAGGATTTATGACACATGGTAGCAAAAAATCGCTTGCAAATATCAAAAACCCTCAAGAACCTACTCCGTTTAGGGTCGATAGTGCCAATACAAAGTGCGAACAGATAAACTGATACAATGTTAAATATTGAAGACATAAAAAAAGCCAAAGAACGGATCTATAATTATGTGAATGAAACACCCGTTCTATCTTCTTCTGTTTTAAATGAATGGATTGGTCATGAGGTTTATTTTAAAGCCGAGTGTTTGCAAAAAATTGGAGCTTTTAAAGCAAGAGGAGCATGTAATGCAATATCATGGTTAATTGAGAACAATTCAAAACCTAAAATGGTAATTGCAAATAGTTCTGGAAATCATGCACAAGCCGTTGCATGGGCTGCGCAACAATTTAATATACCAGTAACTATTTATATGCCAACCTACTCTTCAAAAATAAAAATACAAGCAACTAATTCTTATGGTGCCCAAATAGAATTATGCAAAAACCACAATGTCTCAGATAAAAAAGTGAAACAAGCTTCAGCAGAGAAGGGTGCCTATTGGATACCACCATTTAATCATAATCAAGTAATAGCAGGTCAAGGAACTGCAATTTACGAAGCCCTTAACCAAGTTTCTAATATTGATGCTGTTTTTGCTCCTTGTGGTGGTGGTGGACTTTTGTCAGGGGCACTTGTCGCAACTCGTTCACTTTCACCCAAAACAAAAGTTATAGGAGCTGAACCTTTGAATGCGAATGATGCAGCACAATCATTAAGAATGAATTCAATACAAAAACTTCCATCTGTTCCTGATACCATTGCTGATGGAGCCATGTCAATGGCAGTAGGTGACATTACATTTGAGTACTTAAAAATGCTAGATGACATGTATGAAATTGAGGAATTAAAAATCATTTACTGGACACAATGGTTGACTCATTTATTAAAATTACATGTTGAACCAACAAGTGCAATGACTATGGAAGCTGTCGCTCAATGGTTGAAAAATCAGAAAACGAAAAAGCGTGTAATGATTATTTTATCAGGCGGTAATATTGACCGGGCAAACCAATTAAAAATATGGAATAATAATTATTTAGATCTTAGACCTGAGATATAAAAAAACATAAAAAATAAAATATTGAGGTTTAGGTGTTTATGCAAATATTTATGCTCCAAACCAACTTTTGTAACGGCAGACAAAGAAGTACACCGCAGCCCAACATTTTATTTGTGTGACCGTTGTAACCATTTGGAACTGCCAAGATTCAAATACTAGCTGCCAGGTCGCATTCTCTTAAACCGATTGTGAGTCCACAGATAATGACTCGGATCTTGTTTGATTAGGGACTCCAATTCTTCCGTAAACTGATCTGTAATTTCGTAGTTTTTCACTTCTTTTGGGTTCTTCGAAAGCACAATGATCTTCGTTTCGTAAAACCCTCTTTTTACACGTCTAACTTTAGCCATTAACACTGGAATATCGTATTCTTTTGCAATGCGTTCTGCTCCTGTAAAAACAGGAACTTCCGTGCCTAAAAAAGAACGGAAGTAGGTCTTTTTCCTGATTTGAGGGGACTGGTCACTCGCAAATCCGTAGAGTGCCAAATGATTGCTTTCAGCATGTTCTTTAATGGCAGCAACTGTTTTACGTCGTGGAATTAAAAACGCACCATATCGTCGTCTTGCTTTGATGACGAGTTTGTCAAAATATGGATTGGCCAAAGGAGTGTAAATTCCATATGCGGTATGATCGGAATAATATCCCATTGATAAAAGCCATTCGTAGCTCGCATAATGCCCACACATCATAATCACAGATTTGCCTTGTAAAGCGAGATCTTGCATAATTGAGGTATTGTGAACAACAAATCGTTTTTGAATTTGGCGTTTAGAAAGAGTCAGGGATTTAAAGGTCTCCAAATACAAATCACAAAAGTGCTTATAAACTGCCTTTTCGATAGCCAAGCGCTTGACAGGGTCATTGCCAAAGCCCGTACGAATTAGATTGGCACGTACCACTTCTTTTCTGTAGCCAATGATATGGTAAAGCACAAAAGAGAGTCCATCAGAAATAATATACAGCAAACGAAATGGCATCAAGGCGAGGGTATAGATAAAGGGGAGCGCAAAAATATAAATAAGTAATTTCATGAAGATCGCCTGAAAATGCTAATTTTTCGAAGTGCAAATATATATATTTGACATCAAATTTAGCCATGTCGACACCTATTCTACTATTGATTGTTTTCAATGTTTTGGTTTCCTACAAAGGGTTGTCAGAATCTCGCTTTTTTGAGCGATACAAGTTTTCCGTATTAGCACTTCATCAGCAGCAGTATTATCGCCTTTTGAGTTCTGGATTTTTACACGTAGACACCGCGCATTTGGTCTTTAATATGTTTGCCCTCTACATGTTTGGCGATGTTGTTATTCAAATCACTGGCGTCTTTCTTTTTATGCTGATTTATATCCTCAGTTTGCTGGCAGGGAATTATTTTACTTATGTCAACCATAAAAATGAACCAAACTATAGCGCAGTAGGGGCGAGTGGTGCGGTTTCTGGGATTGTCTATTCATCGATACTTCTTTTTCCTCAAATGCAATTGGCCCTGATCTTCTTTCCTATCCCAATGCCAGGGTATGTATTTGGGATCTTATATCTGTTGTATACCTTGTTTGGCATGAAAAGCCGTAGAGATAATATCGGGCATACAGCACATTTTGGGGGAGCTGTGTCGGGCTTTGCAATCACCCTTTTTATTTTTCCAAGTTTGATTTATATGCAAACCAACCTCATCTTACTTATGCTGATTCCCTTGATTGTGTATGTAGTGATGAAAAGAAATGGCAATTTATAGATCGGCCGTTGCATTTTTAAGGATGCTTTTAATCGATGCCAAATCGTGGCTACGAGCGAGAACAGCACCGCGTTCATCAATCAAAAATAGTTCTGGAATAGAACGTACATTGTATTCAGCTGCGATGGGGTCTTGCCAATGCTTTAAGTTCGATACATGAGTCCAATTCAAATGATCGTCTTTAATCGCTTGCAGCCAGCGTTCGTTGTTACGATCAAGTGATACACTCAAAATGGTCACTCCTTTATTTTGGTAGTTGTTGTAGAGGTCAACAAGCTCAGGACTTTGGTCGCGACAAGGTTTACACCAAGAGGCCCAAAAATCGATCACAGTAAATTTTTCTTTGGTATCGTACAGAGAAACGAGTTCGCCTTCTGGACTAGGTGCTTGAAAGTCAGGAGCAACTTCACCAACTTCTGGAGATTCCTTATTCTCTTGTACTTCTTCTGGATTGAGTAATTTCTGTATGTTTTGAGCAGATTTTGTTTTTTTGATATATCCATCGAGTTGATCAAACAAAATTTGTGCTTCTGCAGAATCGATTTGACCAGATGTCACTTGCTGCTCAAGTATCAAAGAAGACACATAAGAATCTGGATTATCAGTGACATAGCTGAGTTCAAAATCTTTCAATTTAGCGACTATATTGTCATATTGGCCTTGCAAATCAGAGGTGTTTAAGCTGTCTTTTCGCAGCATGGCATTTCGAAGTTCAAACGAAATTTCACGCAAAGCAATATTAAATGTACTGACATCTTCTAAAAACTGACTCACATCGAGATTGGATTTTGTACCTCTTACACTCGCATTTTGAATGCTGTCTTTAATCGCCTGAACGGTTATTGTTCCTGGCTCTAAAACAAAAGGCAACAAACTGCGAACGCCCTCAAAATTTAGGTAGTGCATTTCAGGATACTTTGCAGAACCAGAAAAGCTAAACGTACCAGCTTCAACCTTTATCGTGTCGATGGGCATAAGTTGAGATTGATCGTCTACACCTAGCAGAAGAACGCTTTGGCCATCCTCTAAGTCGATTGTTCCATTTAGGGTATATTCAGTTGACCCAGAGGAGCAACCGATGATAAAGAGTATGAGAGTGATATATGGAGCTAGTAAACGCATTTTTTTATTTTTTTCAAATGTAAGTAATGTTTTGGTATTCTCAATTGATAGAATACATTCCGTAAAATCATTGTATTTTTGCAAAAAATAGATTCATGGCAGGCAACAAATTCGGTCATATTTTCACATTAACCACTTTCGGTGAGTCACACGGACCTGCCCTTGGTGGAGTCATTGATGGTTGTCCAGCCGGGGTGTCCATTGATGAAGATGCCATTCAAGCAGATCTTGACCGTCGAAAACCAGGTCAATCCAAAATTGTAACCCAGCGAAAAGAACCCGATCATGTTGAGATTTATTCAGGTGTTTTTGAAGGAATGACAACAGGCACACCAATTGGGTTTGTGATTCACAACAGCAATCAAAAATCAAAAGATTACGACCATATTAAAAACGCTTATCGCCCGTCTCATGCGGATTATGTCTATGATAAAAAATATGGCTTTCGCGACTATCGAGGCGGTGGTCGAAGCTCTGCTCGTGAAACAGCGGCAAGAGTTGTTGCCGGTTCAATTGCAAAACAATTCATGTCTGGTGTACAATTCCATGCTTTTGTGTCTGCTGTAGGAGATCTCAAGCTTGAAAATCCACATCTCATCAATGATTTTTCATCGGTTGAGTCCAATCCTGTTCGTTGCCCTGACCCCAAAATGGCCAAGGAAATGGAGGAATACATCAAGCAAATTCGAAAAGAGGGAGACACCGTTGGCGGATTGGTTACTTGTGTCATTAAAAATGTTCCCATTGGATTGGGAGAACCCGTGTTTGATAAACTTCATGCAGAACTCGGTAAAGCCATGCTTTCTATCAATGCCGTGAAAGGATTTGAATATGGAAGTGGTTTTGAAGGTGCTTCTTGGCGCGGAAGTCAACACAATGATCTTTTTAATACAGATGGCACGACAAAGACAAATTATTCTGGTGGTGTTCAAGGGGGGATAAGCAATGGGATGGATATCTATTTCAACGTTGCCTTTAAGCCAGTTGCAACCATTATGCAGGATCAAAATACAATTGACAAATCTGGAAAAGAGATTACCATGGAAGGAAAAGGTCGCCATGATCCTTGTGTGGTTCCCCGTGCGGTACCTATCGTGGAAGCGATGGCATCACTTGTGCTAGCAGATTATTTTCTGATTGCACGTACAAACTCAATTATCGGGGATCATAATACGATTTAGTACTTAAATCAACCTAAGACTCAACTAAGATTTCACTGTTTTACTGTTCCATATGCATTAGAACAGCTATTGTGCACTCCGTGTTTGGTGTCTGATCCTATACGTTGAGTTTTTCACCTTCGCTTTTAGCGATTATCACCGCTCCACAACTGTCACTCCACACGTTTACGGCAGTTCGGAACATGTCAAGAATGCGGTCAACGGCAAGAATGAGTCCAACACCTTCAAGAGGTAACCCCATTGCTGATAGCACAACGGAAATCATAACTAGGCCTGCCATAGGGATTCCTGCAGCTCCAATTGATGCTAATAACCCTGTGAGTACGCCAATGATTTGCTCTGTAAACGTCAATTCAATTCCATATGCTTGTGCAATAAACATGGCTGCAACCAGTTCGTATAAGGCTGTACCATCCATGTTTACAGTCGCACCAAGGGGTAGGGTAAAGCTTGTTATTTTTGTAGAAACCCCACTATTTTTATTAACAGCACTCATAGTAAGGGGTAAGGTGGCATTGCTAGACGAGGTTGAAAAAGCTGTGATCAATGGTGTCCGCATCGCACTGAAGTGTTTTGATGGGCTAACACGACCAATGATTTTTAAAAGGAGTGGTAACACAATCACAGCATGAATAAATAGTGCAAGGATGACCACAACCATAAACAGTCCTAAACGAGAAAAGAGTTCACCTAAATTGTTGTTTTCAGCAATTTGTTTAGCGACAATTCCGAAGATTCCAAAGGGAGTGAAACTAATAATGAAAATGGTAATTTTCATGATCAACTCAAACAGTGAGTCAAAAAAGCTGAGCAATGTTTTACGGCTTTTTTCCTTGGTTTTCGTAATGAAAAAGCCCATTAAGATGGCAAAGAATATGATCGACAACATCTGGTTTTCGACCATAGCAATGAAAAGATTGTCTGGAACTATATTCATTAGGGTGCTTCCAAAAGATTCTTTAGCAACTCCAAGTCCATCTACTTGGTTGGCAAAGCCCAAGTCAGCGCCTACACCTGGCCTGAAGATGTTGACGGTCACTAATCCCGTAATCAACGCAATGGTACTGGTACCAATGTAATAGCTAACGGTTTTTATTCCTAAGCGTCCGAGGTTACCACCACTGCCTACATTTGCAATCCCAGATATGATTGAAGTGAAAATGAGTGGAATGATAATCATTTTAAGGGCTTTGATAAAAATGTCGCCCATCCAAGCAACGAGGTGAACATGTTCACTAAAATAAATGCCGTATAATATGGATAATGCAAAAGCAATTAAAATCTGCCAGTATAATGCTAATTTTTTCATAAGAGGGGGATATATGATTCTTTATATAATTACTGATATGTTAGAATATAATTTTACAAGATAGTTAAATTCAAAAAACTTGATGGTTTCAGTCTTTAATAAACCTGTGATGAGTCTGAATAGGGCAATTATCATATTTGCCAAACCAGTGATATCTTCTTTTTGCGATTAATAAATACATATAATCGAGAATCGGAGTAGGTATGATTTGAAAAAATACGCCAATGATATTGACATAGGGGAGTTGTCGCATAATCCACAATATTGCTTGACTTTTTGTGTACACTTTCCCATGATAATTGCGTACAATGATTGAATCTGTACTTTGATGTCCTAGGACTTTTTTTGCATAGCGACTATCAATTGTAGAGAATAGAAAACGTTTTTTGGTGTCTAGGCGAATAAGAGTCTTAGAAAGTCGATTACACAACACGCATATACCATCAATAAAAATAACATGATGTTGGGGAGAGTTCATTATGATCGCTTGACAAGTTCTAATTCATCTGTATGGACTTGGGTTGTAAACGTTCCGTAGTTGACAATCGCTTTGTTTTTCTCTAAACTATCAATAGTGCCAACCGCCTTTCCATCAAATAAACGGACATGGTCTCCGATGTATAAACTCACTTTATTCCGCTTTTTTTCTACAACTTTGGGTTTGTTTTTTTTCTCGACCCGTACTTTTTCAATTTTTTCTTCGACCTCTTCTTTCAACTTTTTCTTTTCTGCCTTTTTCTTGCGAACAATCGCAGCAGACTGTTTTCTTCTCTTCGCATTTTCGCCCTCAACAATCTGAAGTAACGCAGCCACTAAAGTTCGTTTTTTCCCATTGACAAAAAAAGATTCTGCAACATCATTTACTTTGTTTCCGAGAACAATCATGCGTTGATCCTGGTCGAAAAGGGTTTGGTAACTCTCCAATTTCGCTTTCACTTTTGCATTTAGCGCTTCTAACTTCTCATTTTGCTTTTTAGACTTTAGGGCTTCATCTTGCAACTCTTTGGTGTTTTTTGCCATCGTTGAACGCTCGCGTTGCATTTTGGCAAGTGTTGCATCAAAACGGACTTTTCCACGTTCGATTTTCTTCTTAGCTCGATTGATCAAACTGTAAGGGATTCCGTTCTTCTGGGCAACTTCAAAGGTAAAAGAACTCCCAGCTTCACCCGTAACCAGTTGAAAGGTAGGGGAGAGTTTATTTCGGTCAAACTGCATATTGGCATTAGCAGCATAGGGCAATTCATCAGCCAATAACTTCAGGTTGGTGTAGTGCGTAGTAATCACACCAAGTGCCTTTTCCTCATAGAAAACTTCAAGAAAAATCTCTGCCAATGCTCCACCAAGTTCAGGATCTGAACCAGTCCCAAATTCGTCAATTAGCAATAAACTCTTCGCATTGCACTTCTTTAAAAATCGATTCATGTTTTTGAGTCGATAGCTATAAGTGCTCAATTCATTTTCAATGGATTGGTTGTCTCCTATGTCTGTAAGGATGCTTTCAAATATGCATATATGAGATTGAGGATGGACTGGAATGAGAAAACCAGTTTGAAGCATTAGTTGAAGCAAACCAATTGTTTTCAGCGTAATGCTTTTTCCTCCTGCATTGGGACCTGAAATGACCAGAATTCGGAGTTCATTATGGAGGTGGATGGTCTGTGGGTAGGTGACTTGTTTTTTTTGTTTGTTTGACAAATAGAGTAGGGGGTGGTAAGCATCTTTCAAATCCAAGTCTGCGCTTTCATTCAATTTTGGCATCACACCATTCATCTCTTTGGCGTATAGTGCCTTGGCACAAATCATATCGATTTCGGTGGTATAGCGCTGATAATTGGTAAGAAGTTCTTCATGAGGTCTCATCCAATTGGTTAACTCCCTCAAAATGCGATCGATCTCATCTTGCTCATCATAAATCAGATTCTCCATTTCCTGACTGTACTGTACTACAGCTTGGGGCTCGATGTATACAATACTCCCTGTTTTACTGCTTCCTAAAAGAGATCCTTTGACCTTACGTCGGTACATCGCCTTCACAGCCAACACCCTGCGATTTGAAACCACAGTTTCTTTAATGTCATCTAGAAAACCTGAGCTTTGATACTTGCTCATTGCTGACCCAAAACTTTGGCTGATTTTACCGCGAACTTGATCCATCTGTTTACGAATGACAGCAAGAGAATCAGATGCTTGGTTACGAACCTCTCCAAAGCGGTCAATCACCCGATCGACTTCTTTGGGAATGGATTTTTCAATCGGAATGTCCTCTCCAAATTTGTGGAGTTGGGGGAAAAAGAGTTTTGTTTTTTTAAAAAATTGGAGAAGACTTTGGGTAGTTTTTGCCAAATGCGTGATGTGTTGAAAAAGCTCGATCTCTATCTTGCTGTTTTCAATAGAAAGCAAACCCAAGGCCTTGTCGATAGACTCAAACCCATGATTGGGGATGTTGTATTCACTGCTAAAAGAACTGTTGTACTCGTTGACTCGTTCAATTTCAATTTGAACACGCGAAAAAGAAGTATGCGGACGAAGTGTGAGTAATGATGATTTTCCCAATTCAGTTGCACAGCGTGAAGCTGCTTGTTCGAGAACAACATCGAACTCTAAGTCGGTTATGGATTTTTCGCTAATCTTTTTCATTGCATTTCCTTACCTTCGGAAAACGCAAAACTAACTTTTTTTTGATGAATGTTAAACTGGAAGCATCTTGGAAAGCCGCACTCAATGAAGAGTTTACAAAACCCTACTTTACCGACTTGACAAACTTTGTTCGCGATGCTTACGAAACCAACGTAGTTTACCCACCTTCTCATCTTATTTTTCATGCACTTGATTCTTGTCCATTGACAGACACAACTGTCGTCATTCTTGGTCAAGATCCTTATCACGGGTCAGGGCAGGCACATGGATTGAGCTTTTCAGTTCCTGAGGGGGTTTCACATCCACCTTCGTTGATCAATATCTTTAAAGAACTTGAAACGGATATTGGAAAGGTTTATCCCCAAAACGGGTCATTAACTTCTTGGGCATCACAAGGGGTTTTGTTGCTCAATGCGACCTTAACCGTTGCAGCAAGTCAGGCCGGAAGTCATCAAAATAAGGGGTGGGAGCAATTCACTGACGCTGTTATTGATGTGATTTCAACACAATGTGATCATGTTGTCTTTATGCTTTGGGGAAATTATGCCAAACAAAAAGGAAAACGAATTGATCGCGATCGACATCTTATTCTGACATCAGGACATCCATCACCCTTGAGTGCAAATCGAGGACTGTGGTTTGGAAACCGCCACTTTAGTCAAGCCAATAGCTTTCTCATTAGCAAAGGAAAATCGCCAATCGATTGGTAGTTATTGCTTTGTAAAAATCACCGTGCAAAGAGAAGGTTTAACTTCTGTACCGTCGCCCATAGGCGGTTCGGTTATTCTAGTAATGGGATTTTGCGGTTGGGTTTCTTCATTGTTGTATGAAAACGTATTTCCCTCTTCAGTTCCAGCATCATAGAGATGGCCAACAAGGGTTTTTTCTAAAACAAATTCATTGTCCTCATCCAATAAGTTTACACTAGCGCAGGCGACAAACCAATCGGGGCTTGGTGCCAACATACTTGCAAAAGAAACAGCTGGGAATTCGCGGTTTACCTCAATTTCAATTGAAATTGTACCGACCCCACCACTGAGTCCACTACCGGTATAGGTTTTCAATCCAATATTTTGACTGATCAGGGCTTCCAGTTCGTTTTCCAAAGTGGTTGTACTGCCTGTTTCGGCCATTTGCTCAATGCCACTTGAAGCAAACTCTCCTTCTTTAAAATAGGGATGATCTTTTTCATGTACCCATCCCACTAAAGGCGAGAAATGTGCAGATGAAGGGTATTCGTTGGGAAAATCGGTGCTGTTCCAATCAAAGACAAAACTAAGCTGGTAAGTTGCGGTTTCTTCAAACATATTTTCTATATCAACAATGATTTGCTGCGCTTCCGACTCAACATCAGATAAAACACAAGAAGTTAATAAGAGGAAAATAATGCTTAGGTTCAAATAGGTTTTCATGCTTCGGGGGTTTTAAAAAAAATAAACAAAAGTTGTGCCATAATTTAGTCTATATGTTACAAAAAAAATCCTTTTTTGATAGCATTCGTGACTCGTTCGATCATATTGTAAACTGTTTTATCAGGTTGGTCAGAAAATGTACCGTGGAAGCGATTGGCTAAAATGGCAGATAAGGAAATTGCTCTATGACCCAAGACCTGACTCAAGCCATAAATCCCCGCAGTCTCCATATCGAAATTGGTAATCAAAGCGTTCTTGTAACTGAATCTTGTAAGTTCATTCAAATTAAAAGGGAGCTTATTTTTTGTTCTCAATTGACGTCCTTGCGGGGCATAGAAACCAGGGTTTGTTGCGATAATTCCTTTGCTCATTCCGAGTTTCTCACAGTCATTAATCATGACTGAATTTCCTTCCGTATAGTAGGGATGGTTGAATTTTTTGGAGATTCCTAATTGTGTGAGAAGTGAAACTGCGAATGGGTGATCGCACATACTGGGATCGTAATAATGCATGAGATTGTCAAATCCGATCGCTGCTTCTGCTACGACTAAGCTGTCGAGCTCAATATTGGCTTGTATGGCACCTGAAGTTCCAAGTCGAATAAAAGTCAAAGGGGTGGGGGAGTTAAGCGGTTTTCCAGTGTTGAGATCAAGAGTAAACAAGGCATCTAGTTCGTTGAAAACAATATCGATATTATCCGTTCCCATCCCCGTTGAAATCACGCTAACCATTCGGTTTCCTAATACCCCTGTATGAATGCAGATTTCCCTTTTTTGGTTTGTAAAATCAATTCGATCAAAGAATTGAGACACGGTCGGAACGCGATCAGGATCTCCAACAGTAATAATAAGGGGAGCGCAATGTTCAGGCCGAATCCCTAGGTGGTATATCGAACCATCGTCATTGAGTATGAGTTCTGCCTCGTTCATCCGCCAACACGTTTCACTTGATGCCCTTGTTTTTGGAGATGAGCTGTAATTTTGTCTCGATAGTTTCCCTGAATCAAAATATCTCCGTCTTTGACACTCCCACCAACTGCGCAAAGAGACTTTAGTTCTTTTTCTAGGGCCTTCAACTCTTGCGGACTACCGACAAATCCTTTGATAATGGTAACGGTTTTCCCACCCCGCCCTTTATTGCTAAAGTGTGCCTCGAGTTGTTGTTTTTTGGGCTGTATTTCGGGTTGGTAGGTCCCTTCTGCTTCTGGGAAGAGGGACTTTAAATCAGAAAGACTATTGAGTTTAGCCATATTATTTTCGCAAGCCCAAATCGCGCAGACGTTCCTCTAAGAATTCTCCAGCTGTGATGTCTTCAAACCTTTTTGGGTGCTCATCATCAACGCAGTGAGGGAGTACGTCGAGTTTCATATCGGAAACAGGATGCATAAAAAAGGGAATGGAATAACGGGAGCTATGCCAAGCCGATTTTGGTGGATTGACTACACGGTGGATCGTTGATTTCAATTTATTGTTGGTGTGTCTTGAGAGCATATCCCCAACATTAATCACAAGTTCGTCTTCTTCTGCGATGGCATCAATCCACTCGCCTTGGTGATTTTGTACCTGCAACCCACGGCCTTGTGCACCCATAAGCAGTGTAATCAGATTGATATCACCATGAGCAGCAGCTCTTTCAGCTTTTTTTGGTTCTTCTGTAATGGGCGGGTAGTGAATGGCTCGGAGAATGCTGTTTCCACCTTTGACAAATGGGTCAAAATAGTGCTCATCTAAGCCAAGGTGAAGTGCCAGAGCGCGCAAAACAAAACATCCTGTTTTTTCCAATGCTGCAAAGGTTTTTTGCCCAACCAAATTAAAAGCAGGACTCTCATCGACCAATACATTTTCGGGGTATTCCTCGCTATTGCTGGGAGGTTCATGTTGTCCAAAATGAAAAAACTCCTTTAAATCACCTGTGGTTCGACCTTTGGCGTGTTCTTTTCCAAAAGATGTATAACCACGTTGGCCAGCAAGCCCTTGAATTTCATATTTTGCCTTCGTTTCGAAGGGAAGACTAAAAAACTCACGAACTTGTGTATACAGTTCATCGACCAAATTTTGATCTAGAAAGTGACCTTTTAATGCGACAAAGCCAATGTCTTCATATGCCTTTCCGATGTTTTGAATAAACTCGTTACGTATATCGTCAGTACCACTTAAAAAATCACCAAGATCAACTGAGGGAATTTGTTTCATACTTATGGTTTACACAAATTTAAACAATTCTATTACAATATGTTTTTAACGGGAACAAATGGTAAGGAAAAGACCTCAGCAACAGAGCGGTGAACCACTTTTCCTTGTACGATATTAAGTCCATTTGCCAAATGTGGAAATTGTTTGCAGGCATTCTGCCAACCGAAATTGGCAAGTTTAACGGCGTAGTCAACGGTCACGTTTGACAGGGCTTTGGTTGAAGTTTGCGGTACCGCACCAGGCATATTTGCAACCGCATAGTGTAGAATATCGTCAACGACATAGGTCGGGTTTTGATGAGTGGTTGCTTTTGTGGTTTCAAAACAGCCACCCTGATCGACTGCAACATCGACCAAAACGGCTCCTTTTTGCATAATACGGAGTTGTTTTCGAGTGATTAACTTGGGTGCTTTAGCACCAGGCACAAGTACCGCTCCAATCACCAAATGGGCTTTGGGAAGATGCTTTTCAATTGCACTTAATGAGGACAAGCAAGTAGTTATGTTCTTTGGCATGATTGCTTGGAGTTCTTCAATCCGATTGGGGTTAATATCGTAAATGGTCACATCAGCACCCATTCCAGCCGCTACCAAAGCAGCTTGAGTACCAACAACCCCGCCACCGAGGATCATCACATCGGCGGGAGAAACTCCTGAAACACCACCCATAAGAACACCCAATCCCCCTTGTGGACTTTCTAGGTATTTCGCGCCTTGCTGACTCGCCAAACGACCAGCGACTTCGGACATGGGGGTAAGTAGGGGAAGACCACCCTGATCATCAGTAATGGTTTCATAAGCCAAGCAGACCGCGTTGCGGTCAATCATGGCCTTGGTTAAAGACGCAGAAGAGGCAAAATGAAAAAAGGTATAGATCAATTGGCTTTCTTGTATCAGATCAAATTCTTCGGGTAGGGGCTCTTTAACCTTGATGATCATATCGGCATATTGATAGACTTCTTTTGAATAAGATGCAATGGTTGCCCCAACTTTGAGATAATCATGATTTGAAAACCCACTACCAACACCCGCATTGTTTTCGACGCAGACATCGTGTCCATGCGAAATCAGTGTTTGAACTCCATCTGGTGTAATTCCGATACGGAATTCATTATTCTTAATTTCTTTTGGGACTCCGATTTTCATATTGTGATATTTAGCACAATTAGTGCCTTGATTATTTTATGTGTAACAAATGTAGGGTTTATAAAAATAAATTCAAATACCATAATTTAACATAATATATATTATATTGTTTTAAGAAGCCACTAAAATTCAACTATATTTACATCATCCAAATCACAAATTATGAAAGGATTCAAAATTTTATTGGTCTGCGTAGCAAGTATTATAAGTTGTACAAGTCCAAATCCTCAAAACATTTCAACTGGGACGATTTCAAAGCACGTTATGGTGTCATCGGCCCATCCATTGGCGTCGGCGATTGGTATTGATGTCATGAAAAATGGCGGAAATGCAATTACATGGCTTTAGTACTTAAACTACCATAATCATCTTTAAAAACAACTTTAGCCAACAGTTTTGCATATTCCTCCTCAAATCCAAAACGATCGTTGAGTTTTTGAATAAGCATGTCATTACCGGTTTTAGAATCATCCCCTTCATACGAATAAAGTAAATGCCAAAATTGATAGGCAGGTTGTAGGGTAAAGGCATGTCCTTCCAAATCAGTATCCAATGCTAAAATTTGGGTGTTGATGCCTAACTCTGCGAAAACTTTTTGAATGCCTTCTTTTGTTTCAGTGCCATTTAATTTACTCCAGTCCACGTCGTGTCCAGAATGCAGTGCAATTTCTTTAAACTGGTCATAGAGTGCCTTGTTGGTTATATTTCCATCCAAACCATTCTTAAAGTTTATTTCCCAACCATCTTTTGACTTTAAATCGGTAAAGTTTAGTATTTGATTTAGACTAAGCTTGTCTTTAATGTTGAGCTCTCGAAATAGATTTTGCTTTAACTCTAAACTAGGAGAGCTCTTTTCTTTGGTTATTACATTCTTAAATTCTAAATCATTGAGCTTTTGCCAAATTTTATATTCTTGAAATAAGGGAGATGATTTGGGACAAACTTTTGGGCCAATTATTTTTCGTTTAACCTTTCCATCTTTTTCAATCTTCACCTCTTTGCCCTCCAATTCGCAAACACTAATCAATCCCTTTTGTGATTTTAAACGACGTTGATAAAAGATAATAATGTCTCTAATATGTGTTTTTAAATCCTCTGTTAATTCTATATGATGTTTAGACTGTGTTTCCCAAATTCGTTCAAATTCGTCCAAATAATCTTGACGGTAAAATACTTGAGATTTTAGTCTGTTATGCGGATTGGCTTTAATTTGATGATGTAAATATTGCCCTACCGTTTGTTTGTTAAAATATAACTCTTTGCTGCGATCACTTATTTTTCCCAAATAACCGCTTGAGCCACTTATTTGACGGTTTATCTCTTGGAAAACAATGGTTAATTGTTCCCAATTTAATTGTTCAGAAAGACCCTTCACACGCCATTGGTAGTTCTCTAAAACCAATTCTTTCCCTTTGACTGTTCGCTTTATTCCTTCTATCTTGAAGGCTTCTTCACAAATCTTATAGGTCTGTTTAGCACTTTTTTCAAAAAGATTTTGTTTGAGCTCGGGTATTAATTGTTCGGCATAATAGTTACTTTGTGTGTCCCAAATCTGATCAAATTCATTCTGCAAGTCAGACCGATAAAAATCAGGTGTTCCTTTTTTATCTGCTTCTATCCGTTGCACCATCAACTGCCCAGGTGTCAACTTTTCTTCATACAACTTTTTAGCTAACGCCATACCATCAACAGCTTGCCCGTCTCCTTCATCTTTTGCTTTGCGATTACTTTTATAACCTCTCTTTTTATTAATGGCAAAAAACACACGCGCTAATTCTTCTAAGCCTATTTGCTCGTTTGCCGTTTTCGCCCTCAATTCCCAAATCTCGTGATGAGCATTACTCCTCTCATCGGTAAGTTTTGTACTAGTAGAAATGATATTTGATGCAAGAAGAATATCCTTCAATGCCTTTCTTCTCAATTTGTATCGATGTAAATTTCGTCTTGCTCCTCGCTTTGAGGTTCTTGATGCATTTGGTGATAATCCTTTACCTGAACTAAAATCTTCTTCTGGTTTAGCAGAATCACTAACTTTTCCACTCTTTCTATCAACTTTACTAAAATTGTCGTATTGGATAATTCTAACTCCTGTTTTTATAATAGATGATTGATTTTTTTGTGACTCATTTACCAATGCCCAGCCAATGCTGGTGGTTCCGAGGTCAAGTCCTAATATTTTTTTCATGGTTAAATTATTTTTTTATATTTGGTTAACAATTTAAAGCGAATCACAATAAGGATTATTCCGTTGTGAAAACATTAAGTTGCCTCGTCTTATAATACGGGGCATTTTTTATTCCTTTTTCTTTACCCGTAAGCAGATTTTTTATACATATAAGGTTTTTGCGCATACAGACTTAGAGCGTGTGCATCATGTCCAGCATGTGAAATTTTTGAAATGGTTTGGTTTGGACTTTTGGGTAGATAGTCCATTTTTTTGCCTTTGTCAACAACCACTACTTCATGTTCATCATAGCGATTTTCAGCTTCAGAATCGGAGTACAATAGAATGGTGATCTCTAATTCCTTCCATATTTCAAGCACTCCATAGTATTGAATAGCTGCGGAATCGCAATGCAAAGAATAAGTAGAAGTATTTTACATCTCAAGTAGGTTCATGTTCAATAAAATCCCCATGTAAGGGAGTCAGTATGCTGAAAGCTAAAATTTGGATGCAATGCGTAGCTCATGGCTACCATGCATTGTTTAAAATTATAAAAAAATAATTAGATCAACGACTCCCCATCGGCATTGGTGGTCAGCACCTCACTCATATAGTTCACAAAGGGACGCACGGCTTGTAGGGCTTTGTTTGCGCGGTTAATAAAGTCGGGCTGGCAGATTTCCTTATCTGTGTAGTTAATGGTGAATATATGCTGCTTAAAACGCAAAAGATCAATATGTGGGTGGTCTTTGGCATATCCCTTGGGTGCGGTTTTCACCGCTTCGCCTTGGAGTTCGCCCCAAACACTGTTGAATGTTTTGTTGTTTAGGATAGAACGGTATTCTTCTCCATCGATGTCTATTTCTTGGCGGATGCGTTTTAAGTCTGCAGGGTTGGGATCCCAAAAGCCACAAGCGAGAAAGTTATTACCGGGAGACAAATGCAAGTAGTAGCCACCTCGATAGTGGGGCTTGGTGCGGTGCCATGTCAGTCCAAAATGTGTTTTAAAGGGAATTTTGTTTTTGGAAAAACGCACATCCCGATAAATGCGAAACACCTTAAATCGATCAATGCTGTCATGGGTATTAAGCTGGTCTTTGAGTTGTTCCCCAAAGGCCTTGACTTGGGTTTCTAGGGCTTTAAAGGTGGGTTTATGCTCCATAAACCAATCCCGATTGTTGTTTTGTTGCAAGTCTGAAAAAAAAGAATAAATGCCTTTTGGTAATTGCATGTCTATATTTTTGGTAATCCATAAAAATATGTAATTTTGAAGTAACCAAATCTTAAAACTATGCCTTGGACAACCACATATCTCTTTTTTTTACTTGTACTTATTATCAACAAACTCTTTTATGAGGCCTCGTTGAACAAGCCCATTTTGAGCTTTGTATTGATTTCTTTTTTGTTTGCCGCCTACTTCTTTTTATTGATCTATGGAGACAATTTTGAGATCATTGAATATTATGTGATGTATCAATATTCTTCAATCGGTCAGGAATGAATAACACAACTTTGATTTTGGTTTTCGCCTTATTGGGCTGTAGCTATCTGCTTTATCGTTCTTTTAAACGACGCTTTTCAAAGACCCCATTGTTTCGCATATTTGTGAGCATGGTGTCTTATGTGCTGATCGCCTTAGCGGTAATGATCGTTCTGACTTGGCATTCGTTTTATTAAACGAATTTCCATGGATTTTCTTCTAATTGGATTGTTCTTGCTGTTTTTACACGGGCTAAACAAGCTCTACCCCATGACCTTTTACAAATATCCCGGGTGCAGTATCTTCGTAACGATTCTGTTGTATTTGTTTCTTCTATTGCTCTTAATCGGTTTGCTTGCTGGCAAATAAAGAGTACTATCCCTTCTGTCGTTCCTCAAGTACGCGAACCACATCGTTTAAGGTATGCCCTTTGGCCTGTAATAAAATCATCAAGTGAAACAACAAGTCTGCACTTTCGTTTAAAAACAAATCGGAATTGTTGTCTTTTGCTTCGATGACGGTTTCTACGGCTTCCTCCCCTACCTTTTGCGCAATCTTATTGATGCCTTTGGCAAACAAACTCGCCACATAGCTTTTGTCAGAAGGGTTGTTTTTGCGATTCGCAATTACCTCTTCCAAGGCAGTCAAAAAGCCATAGTTAGGTGTATTGCTATCGCCCCAACACGTATCATCTCCCTTGTGACAAGTGGGGCCTTTGGGCTTGGCCTGAATCAATAGGGCATCACGATCACAATCTACCGCCATATTGACTAGGGTCAATACATGACCACTTTCTTCACCTTTTGTCCAAAGGCGTTTTTTGGAACGACTGAAGAAAGTGACTTGTCGCGTCTCTTGTGTTTTGGTAACGGCTTCTTGATTCATATAGCCCAACATCAGTACACATTTGGTGGTTGCATCTTGCACGATGGCGGGAACAAGTCCGTCTGGGTATTTGCTAAAATCGATTGTCATCGCATTGGTATTTTGTGTAATCGCAATTCGTTTTTAAGTTCTGGTATGCTGATTTCTTTAAAGTGAAATACACTTGCTGCCAAAGCCGCATCTGCATTTCCCTCGACAAAGGTATCAATAAAGTGTTGCATGGTTCCTGCACCGCCAGAGGCAATGACTGGAACCGTGACTGTTTCGCTGAGTTGCCGTAGTGCGGTATTGGCAAACCCTTGTTTGGTTCCGTCGTGATCCATAGAGGTAAACAGCAGCTCCCCTGCACCTCGATCTACGGCTTCTTGCGCCCATGGAAACAATTTTCGTTCGGTGGGAATCTTACCGCCAACCAAGTGAACAACCCATTCCGAAGCAATTTGTTTGGCGTCAATCGCTACAACGACACATTGTGTACCAAACCGATTGGCAACCTCGCTAATGAGTTCAGGACGGCGAACAGCAGCAGAGTTGATCGAGACCTTATCCGCGCCATTGTCCAACAGGATTCCTACATCGTCCATTGCATTGATGCCACCGCCCACAGTAAAAGGAATATCAATGGCTTGGGCAACATTACGGACGAGCTTGGCAAGGGTTTTTCGTTTTTCTTCTGATGCTGAGATGTCGAGAAACACGAGCTCATCTGCCCCTTCCTCTGCATAACGCTGAGCAAGTTCAACAGGATCTCCTGCATCCCGAAGGTTCACAAAATTGACTCCCTTGACCGTGCGACCATCTTTGATATCTAAACAGGGTATGATTCGTTTTGTGAGCATATCAGTTTTGATTGAGTTGATAGGTTTCCAATTCTTCTAGCCCGATTTTTCCTTCGTATATGGCTTTACCCACAACTGCTGCCGAACATCCAAGTTCACGACAAGCGTATAGGTCGTCCATGGTGCTCACCCCACCTGAAGCGATCAAAGACAAGCCCTCAACCTCATTGAGTAGCTCTCGGTATAGTTCTAAAGACGGACCCTCTAGCATCCCATCTTTGGCGACATCTGTACACAAGACGTTTGTAAATCCTTTTTTTGTGAAATCCTGAATAAACTCCAACACATCAAGTCCAGAGTCTTGTTCCCAGCCATGAGTGGCAATACGACGGTTTTTGGCGTCTGCCCCTAAGATGAGTTGATCTGCACCATATTGATCCAACCACTTCAATACAAGTTGGGGTTCGACCACAGCGATACTTCCAAGGGTGACCTGTGTAGCGCCACAATCGAAAGCAGTTTGCAAATCACGCTCCGACTTGATTCCACCGCCAAAGTCTACTTGTAAGGCGGTTTGGGTAGCAATGGCCTCTAAAACCTTCGCGTTGACAATATGCTTGGCACGAGCACCGTCAAGGTCAACCACGTGTAGGTGTGTCAGTCCAGCCCCTTCAAAGCGTTTGGCAACCTCAACGGGGGAATCACTATAAACGGTTTTGGTGTCATAAACTCCTTTGGTTAGACGTACACATTGTCCATCTATGATATCGATTGCAGGAATAATAATCATAATGACAAAAAATTTTGTAAAAGTTGTGCGCCCATGGCTCCGCTCTTTTCCGGGTGGAATTGGGTGCCATAAAAGTTGTTTTTTGCCATTGCCGCAGCAAAATTGACGTCATAAAGACACTGTCCAACCGTGTCTTCATTGGGTAGGGCATAATAACTGTGCACCAGATAAAAATGACTGTCGTTTGGGATTTTATCAAACAACACTCCACTACTCTTCACTTCGTTCCAACCCATATGCGGCACATTGCGTGTGGTCGTAAACCGAACCACTTCGGTATCAAAGATTCCCAAGCCCGTTGTATTTCCCTCTTCGGAGCTGTTACACATCAACTGCATTCCCAAACAAATGCCCAAAACAGGTTGTGCCAGCTCTGGAATAAGCGTATCCAACTGGGTACTTTTGAGTTTTGCCATTGCCGAGCTCGCTTCCCCCACGCCAGGGAAAATAATATGAGAAGCCGATTGAATGGTTTCTGGATCACTTGACAGAGTGGCCGAAACCCCCAAACGTGCCAAAGCAAAGCGAATGCTCTGGATATTCCCAGCTCCATAATCGATAATGGCTACACTCATAACTGCCCTTTGGTAGAAGGAAGAATCAATTTTTCAGGATCGCGCTGAATCGCTGCTTTGATGGCTTTGGCAAAGCTTTTAAAAATCGCCTCGATTTTGTGGTGCTCATTGTGTCCTTCTGCTTTGATATTCAGGTTGGCCTTTGCCCCATCAGCAAAAGATTTAAAAAAGTGGAAAAACATCTCGGTTGGCATTTTGCCAATCAGCTCACGCTTAAATTTGGCGTCCCACATCAACCAAGACCGCCCGCCAAAGTCAATGGCGACTTGCGCAAGGCAATCATCCATCGGTAAGCAAAATCCATAGCGTTCGATACCGAGTTTGTCTGCTAAAGCCATTGAGAAGGCCTCTCCGAGCGCGATAGCAGTATCTTCAATGGTGTGGTGCTCATCGACTTCCAAATCGCCCTTGGTGGTCATTTCGATATCAATCCCTCCATGGCGTGCCAATTGATCGAGCATGTGATCAAAAAATGCAATTCCTGTATCAATTGTGCTTTGCCCAGTTCCGTCGAGGTTGAGTGCAATCGAAATGTCCGTTTCTTTGGTCACACGCTTGTGCGTACACAAGCGTTGACCAGCTTTGAGCATGGTGTAAATTTCACTCCAGTTGGCCGTCGTTAAAGCAATAGCTGCTTTGGTGGCCTTGCCAGGAGTTTCGGTAAGGCGATCATCGTGTTGAAGCAAAATGCCTTGCGCCCCAAGGTTGACCGCCAATTGCATATCGCTCAAGCGGTCTCCGATGACAAAGGAATTTTCTAAATCATAATCCCCAGACAAATAAGCCGTTAACAAGCCCGTTTCAGGTTTGCGCGTGGACGCTTGATCTGCTGGAAAGCTTTTGTCAATACAGACTTCCTCGAAAATAATCCCCTCGTTTTTCATCGCATCAATCAAATGATTGTGCACAGGCCAAAATTGCTCCTCCGGGAAGCTATCGGTACCTAATCCGTCTTGGTTGGTTACCATGACAAGGGTATAGTCCAATTCTTTGGCGATACGTCCCAGATAGGTAAATATACCAGGGTAAAACGTCAATTTTTCAAAACTGTCAAGTTGATAGTCCTCTGGCTCTAGCGCCAGTGTCCCATCACGATCGATAAATAAGACCTTTTTCATGATGACAAGCGATTTAATGTTTCTATCAATATTTGATTTTCCTGGGGTGTTCCAACAGAGAAACGAAGGCAGTTTTCACACCCCACTTGCTTACTGCGGTTGCGCACAACGATGTCATTTTCGATGAGTTGAGCATATCGTTTGTTCGCATCATCAACCTGTACCAAAAGGAAATTCGCATCACTCGGATAAACCTTTTCAACAAAGGAAATCTTCTCAAGCTGTACAAATAGATCATTCCTTTGCGCAATAAGTTGTGTGATTTGCCCTTGGGTTGTATTCCAATCCTCTAGAACAGAAATGGCACGCTCTTGGGTCAATGAATTGATATTATATGGGGGTTTGATTTTGTTGAGAATATCGATAATTTCTTCGCTTGCGATACAAATCCCGAGCCGAATTCCCGCTAGCCCATAGGCCTTGGAAAGGGTTTGGGTGATGATCAAGTTGGGATAGGATGATAATTCCGAAACCAAACTCTTTTGCGTAGAAAAGTCAATATATGCCTCATCGATCACCACAAGACCAGTAAAAGATTGAAGTAAGTAAATGATGTCCTCTCGGCGAAATGAATTACCACTTGGATTGTTGGGAGAACATAGGAATATCGCTTTGGTTTGGGGTGAAATTTGGCGGATAATGTCTTTTGTAACTATCTGAAAATCATCATTTAAAGGAACTTCATCTAAAGAAATACAATTGATATTTGCAAGCACGTTATACATGCCATAAGTTGGGGGCATCACAATGATTCTGTCTTGATTTGGAATGCAAAACGCACGAAAAATTAAGTCTAAAACCTCGTCACTTCCATTGCCGAGAAGCAATTGATTGGCAGTTACCCCTCTATGCCTTGTGATGACTTCTTTTAGCTTTCGTTGTTGCGGATCGGGATAACGGTTTACACCATTGTCAAATGGATTTTCGTTGGCATCCAAATACACAACCTCTCTCTGAACAGGGTCAAATTCGTCCCGCGCCGAGGAATATGGCTGTAAATCAACAATGTGTGAGCGGACTAGTTTTTGGATATCAAAACTCATATCAAATCTTTTAATCGAAGACTTACTGCATTTTTGTGCGCATACAAGCCCTCGGCATTGGCCAGGGTTTCTATTGAGGGTCCAAGGTCTTTCAAACCTGTCTCGCTTATCTTTTGAAAGGTAATCGCCTTGAGAAAACTATCCAAGTTAACTCCACTGTATTGTTTGGCGTACCCATTGGTTGGTAAAGTGTGATTGGTCCCCGAAGCATAATCACCTGCGCTTTCAGGAGTATAATTCCCAATAAACACCGATCCAGCGTTGACTACCCCCTTGACAAACATGTCTTCGTTGGCCATACAAATGATATAGTGTTCAGGGCCGTATTCGTTGATAAAAGCAATGGCATCGGATTCAGCAGCAAAATAAATGGCCGTTGAGTTTGCAAGTGCTTGTGCAGCGATTTCTTTTCTGGGAAGTGCTTCAAGTTGCTTTTGCACTTCATCTTGCACCTTGCTAATGGTGTTTTGACTCGTGCTGACCAATACCAC
Organism: Flavobacteriaceae bacterium; assembly: GCA_029238125.1. Classification (GTDB taxonomy): domain Bacteria; phylum Bacteroidota; class Bacteroidia; order Flavobacteriales; family Flavobacteriaceae; genus UBA724. The sequence goes on from JAQWGQ010000005.1 coordinate 103,230, forward strand.
TTGACTATCTGTCCCGTGCTCTGCTTGTGACAGTAAATCTGCTGCGACATAAGAAGGTACTGCTGTCTCGTCTGCAACGACCAGCAACTCACTCGGACCAGCGGGCATATCGATTGAAACGCCGTATTGCGTTGCTTTTTGTTTGGCAGCAGTAACATACTGATTACCTGGCCCCAATATCTTATAAACCTGTGGAATCGACTCTGTGCCAAAGGTCATTCCGCCAATGGCTTGGATTCCCCCGACTTGAAATAAGCGGGTGACACCGCATTTATAAGCTGCATAACGGATGGCTGGCGCAAGTTGACCTGATTGATTTGGTGGCGTACACAGTACGATTTCACGACAACCAGCAATGGTAGCAGGAATGGCAAGCATAAGTATAGAAGAAAACAAAGGGGCTGTCCCTCCCGGGATATAAAGCCCGACTTTCTCAATTGGTCTTTTCTCTTGCCAACATGATACCCCCTCTTGCACATCAAGCTGTACCCGATCGGTTTGCTGCGCTTTGTGGAAGGCGTAGATATTGTCATAGGCCTTGTCAATCGCAGCTCGTAAATCAGCTGACAACTCGTTTTGAGCGCTTTTCAGGTCGGCTGGGTCAACTTCAATGCGCTCGGGTCGATAGCCATCAAACTTCTCGCTATAGGCCTGTATGGCTTGATCGCCTTGCCGTTGAATTGCGCCAAAGACTTCGTCCACAACAGGCAAGACGTCGTCTAAAGATGCCGTTGGACGCATGGTTAGCTCGTTCCATTGATCGGTAGTTGGACTCAAAACCGTTTTCATAAGACCATTTTTTCTACGGGGCAAACCAAAATATCTTGCGCACCAGCTGCTTTTAACTCGTCGATGACTTCCCAGAACGTCCCCTCATTAACGACAGAGTGAAGTGAACTCCACCCTGGTTCGGCCAAAGGCAATACCGTAGGAGATTTTAATACGGGGAGTATAGACGATATCTTGTCAATACTCTCATTGGGTACGTTCATCAAAATATACTTTGACTGACGTCCTTTCAGCACAGATTGAATACGAAACTGCAATTTTTTTAAGATGTCATTCTTTTCAACACTCAAGGTACTGCTGGCTGCGAGAACAGCTTCGGATTTAAACAACACCTCGACTTCTTTAAGGTTATTTTTAAACAACGTAGAGCCACTGGAAACAATATCGCAAACCGCGTCAGATAAACCGATATTCGGAGCAATTTCGACAGAACCATTGATGATGTGAAGTTCAGCGTCAATCCCTTTTTCTGCAAGAAACCCTTTCACGGTGTTTGGATAAGAAGTCGCGATTTTCTTCCCTGTCAAGCTTTCAATACCCTTGTAGATATCCTCTTTTGGAATTGCGATCGATACCCGACATTTCGAAAATCCTAACTTCTCTTTGATGGAGATATCGTCTCCTTTTTCAACCAGTAAATTTTCGCCGATAATCGCAATATCAACGACTCCATCACGGAGATACTGGGGGATATCCCCATTGCGTAAGTAGAAAATTTCCATAGGGAAATTACGTGCGACGGCTTTTAACTGGTCCTTGCCATTATCGATAGAAATTCCACAGTCATTGAGGAGTTTCAATGATTCATTATGTAGTCTTCCAGACTTTTGAACGGCGATGTGTAACTTTTTTTTCACGATTTCAATTTATACAAACAAAAAAACCCGCTTGAATCTCAAACGGGTTTTGAATAATGTTATATCATATCCAACTCAACTCGCTTGAGACAAGGAATATATATGATGGATATGTGTGTTTTTTTTCATTTCGATTGCAAATATCAAACAAAATTTTGAAAAAAACTTATTGATTGCCCAAAATTATGGGTAAACCACCTTCTCCACTTCCGATCACAATCACTTTTGCATTGGTCGATTCTGACAATTGCAAGGTTGCTTCAATTCCTTTTTCAAGGAGAATATTTCGGGTTAGGGAAGCATTTAAAATACGGTTTGCAAGTGCTTTACCTTCTGCCTCAATCCGTACTTTCTCAGCTTCTTGCTTTGCCTTTACCAAACGGAACTCGTATTCCAGTGCTTCTTGCTCCTGCGTGAGTTTACGTTGAATTGCTTCTTTGATTGAAGGTGGTAGGGTCACATCACGTACCAGTACCGAATTGATTTGCACATGCTGTGGCTCTACTTTCTTTTTGGTTTCCTCATAGATTTCGTTTTGAATCGCGTCGCGTTTGGACGAGTACAACTGTTCGGGCGTATAACGTCCAATGACCGAGCGAGCGACTGCTCGAATTTCGGGAACGATCACAATATTGAGGTAATCCTCACCCTTGGTTTTGTGCATTAGTCCCAGATCTTCTATAATAGGTTGATAGAGTACAGAAACATCGAGTGAAATTTCAAGACCGTTAGAAGACAAAACACGCATGTTGCTTTCAAACTCTTCTTGTTGCTTGATGTTATAGACATACACCTTATTCCAAGGTGCTATGATATGAAAACCCTCCGATAATGCGGGCTTGTCAGTTTCGGTACCACCACCAAATCGTTTCCATACAACTCCTGCCTCTCCGTATCCGATATTAACAGCTGATCGGAAAAGAAAAATGAGTGCAACAAAAATCAGCACAGTGATTGGTAGTCCGAGTTTAGGTAAATTATTCATTGATATATATTAAAAATTTAAGTAAGCATTCCACCATCTACATTGATCACCTGTCCAGTGATGTAACTCGACAAGTCCGAAGCCAAAAACACACATGCATTGGCTACATCATTTGGCGTTCCACCCCGCTTGAGCGGAATTCCAGCACGCCATCCTGCGACAACTTCTTCTGAAAGTTTTGCAGTCATTTCTGTTTCGATAAAGCCCGGAGCAATTACATTGCAGCGGATGTTTCGCGATCCAAGTTCAAGAGCAACAGACTTCGAAAAACCAATAATTCCCGCTTTGGATGCTGCGTAATTTGATTGTCCAGCATTCCCTTTTACCCCAACAACAGAGCTCATATTGATAATGCTGCCATGTCGCTGCTTCAGCATCGTGCGCTGAACAGCTTTGGTGAGGTTGAAGACAGATTTCAAATTGACTTCAATCACCTTGTCAAAATCCTCTTCCGAGATACGCATCAGCAGATTGTCTTTGGTGATTCCCGCATTGTTGATCAATACATCAATCGAGCTGAAGTCTGCGAGGACATTTTCGACAAGTTCTTGGGCTTGTTCAAAGTCTGCGGCATTGGATTGGTATCCTTTGGCTTGTACACCAAGCCCTTGTAATTCTGTTTCGAGTGCATTGGCAGCATCGACAGAAGAGCTATAGGTAAAGACCACGTTGGCACCATGTTCCGCAAAAACAGTTGCGATACCTTTTCCGATACCACGACTAGCCCCAGTGATTAAAACAGTCTTGTTTTCGAGTAGTTTCATTGATTTAGTTTAGGATTTGAGCTACTTTTTTTCCGATTTCAGCTGGAGAGTCCACAACGTGAATCCCACATTCTGACATGATTTTCTTTTTGGCTTCTGCAGTATCCTCTGCCCCACCAACTATCGCACCTGCATGACCCATCGTACGGCCTTTCGGAGCAGTTTCTCCTGCGATAAACCCAACAACTGGCTTTGGATTGCCTTGTTCAAAAACCCAGCGTGCGGCATCGGCTTCGAGTTGCCCGCCGATTTCACCAATCATAACGATACATTCTGTTTCCTCGTCATTCATAAGGAGTTCTACGGCCTCTTTGGTTGTTGTTCCAATAATTGGGTCTCCGCCAATGCCAATAGCAGTCGTGATTCCCAAACCTTCTTTCACAACTTGATCAGCAGCTTCATAGGTTAAGGTTCCCGATTTGGACACGATACCCACATTTCCTTTCTTAAATACAAAGCCAGGCATAATACCAACTTTAGCTTCTTCCGGAGTGATTACACCAGGACAATTGGGCCCGACTAGACGAGCATTGCGTTCTTTGACATAAGAAGACGCTTTGACCATATCAGCGACAGGGATTCCCTCTGTGATGGTTACAATGACCTGAATACCGGCATCTGCGGCTTCCATGATGGCGTCTGCTGCAAAAGCAGGGGGTACAAATATGATGGATGTATCTGCCCCAACGGCATCAACAGCATCTTTGACCGTGTTGAAAACAGGTTTATCCAAATGGATTTGTCCGCCCTTTCCTGGCGTAACTCCACCAACAACCTGTGTGCCATAGGCAATCATTTGCTCGGCGTGAAAGCTTCCTTCACTCCCTGTAAAACCTTGTACGATAATTTTCGAGTCTTTATTGACCAATACGCTCATAACTATTCTTTAATTCGTTCGATATAGGTTGATTTTTCTGTGTCTACTTTGATCTTATCTCCTTCATTGATAAACAAAGGGACATTAATTTTTGCGCCAGTTTCCAATGTAGCGGGCTTGGTCGCATTGGTTGCGGTATTTCCCTTCACGCCGGGCTCACTGTGTGTAACTTCTAATATCACGCTTGCGGGCATGTCAACAGACAATGGAATCCCGTCATCCGAATTTGTCATCACAGTAACATGTACCCCTTCCTTAAGCAATTCTGGGGCGTCTAATATGCTTTTTTGAAGTTCGATTTGATTGTAATCATCGGTGTTCATGAAATGATAGGTTTCCCCATCATTGTATAAAAACTGAAATTTGCGGGTTTCAACACGAACATCATCGATTTTATGGCCTGCTGAAAAGGTATTGTCAATCACTTTTCCACTGGTAACACTCTTGAGTTTTGTTCGAACAAAGGCAGGGCCTTTTCCAGGTTTGACATGTAAAAACTCAATGATTTTAAAAATATCATTGTTGTAGCGAATGCAAAGTCCTTTGCGAATATCAGAAGTTGATGTCATGCGTTATGATGTTTTGGAATATCCTTTCATAATCCCGCGTTGTGAGTCCCGAATAAATTGTAAAATCTCATCTCTTTCAGACGAAACCTCCATTTCTGCTTCGATGATTTCCACTGCCTGGGTATTGTTGTAACTTTTTTGGTAGAGGATTCGATAAATATTTTGAATCTCTCTAATTTTTTCACTTGTAAAACCACGACGACGAAGCCCTACAGAGTTGATCCCTACGTAGGAGATAGGTTCACGTGCGGCTTTGACAAAAGGCGGGACATCTTTTCGGACCAAAGACCCACCAGCGATAAAAGAGTGACTTCCCACAGAACAAAACTGATGGACAGCCGTCATCCCTGCCAAAATCACATGGTCGCCAATGGTGATATGCCCAGCCAGTGTGCTATTATTGGAAAAAATACAATGGTTACCGACGATACAATCATGTGCGATGTGAGAATAGGCCATAACCAGGCAATTTTCACCAATTATTGTTTTCCCTCTTGAGGAAGTTCCTCTATTTATGGTTACACATTCCCGAATGGTGGTATTGTCCCCGATATCGGCTGTAGAGTCTTCACCATTAAACTTTAAATCTTGTGGGACGGCGGAAATTACGGAACCGGGAAAAATCGAACAATTTTTTCCAATGCGTGCACCTTCCATAATCGTAACGTTTGACCCAATCCAAGTTCCTTCTCCAATTTCAACGTTTTTGTCAATGGTTGTAAAGGGTTCAATGACGACATTTTTGGCAATTACGGCTCTTGGGTGGACGTATGCAAGCGGTTGATTCATATTTTAACTTGATTTTTCTTGACAATTTGTGCCATCATCTCCGCTTCTGTGGTCAATCGACCTCGACTATATGCATAAGCTTGCATGTGGCAGATTCCCCTTCGGATTGGAGACAGGAGTTCCAATTTAAAAACAAGGGTATCGCCAGGAACTACGGGGTGCTTGAACTTGGCGTTCTCTATTTTCATAAAAAAAGTGAGATAGTTTTCTGGATCGGGAACGGAATTGAGAACCAATACCCCACCAGCTTGTGCCATTGCCTCGATTTGAAGTACACCTGGCATCACAGGTTGACCTGGAAAATGTCCCTGAAAAAAAGGTTCATTCATGGTTACACTTTTGACAGCTATGACATGCTTTTTACTGATTTCAAGGATCTTATCAACCAACAAAAAAGGAGGTCGATGAGGTAAAATGTCCATAATCTGATTGACATCTAGAGCTGGCTCAGCGTTTAAGTCATAATTGGGAACGTGATTTCTCTTCTCTTCCTTGATGATTTTGGCCATTTTTTTGGCAAACTGAGTGTTGACTGCATGGCCAGGTTTTGAGGCGATGACCTTTCCGCGAATTCGTGTTCCAATCAATGCCAAATCTCCAATCACATCCAATAGTTTGTGACGTGCTGCTTCATTGGGATAATGAAGGGTAAGGTTGTCTAGAATTCCATTGGGTTTTACAGATATCGATTTTTTATTAAATGCTTTTCGTAAGCGATCCATTGTTTCTTCGGACAATTCTTTGTCAACATAGACAATGGCGTTGTTGAGGTCCCCACCTTTGATCAGACCACTTTCCAAGAGGTTTTCAATTTCGTGAAGAAAGCTAAATGTACGCGCATTGGCAAACTCATTTTTGAATTGGCTAAGAGTTTTCAGACTTGCATTTTGTGTACCAAGAACTTTTGTGCCAAAATCCACCATAGTCGTAACTTCATAGTTGTCAGCGGGCAACAAGGTAATTTCACTTCCCGATTCATCACAAGTGTAGGTGATATTCTCTTTGACGACATATTCCTCACGATTTGCATTAAGTTCTTTGACTCCGACTTTGTCAATCGCTTCGACAAAAAATTTGGATGAACCATCCATAATTGGAGGTTCAGAGGCATTTAGCTCGATAAGTACGTTGTCAACTTCACAGCCAACAAGGGCTGCTAAGACGTGTTCACAAGTTTGGATAGTAACGCCGTTTTTTTGGATACTTGTTCCTCGTTTGGTATCTGCAACATGCTGAGCAAGGGCCTCAATAATCGGGCTGCCTTCCAGATCGATGCGTTGAAAAGCATAGCCATGGTTGGCAAGGGCTGGTTTAAAAGTCATCGTGACTTCTTCTCCAGTATGTATCCCTACCCCTTTGAGAGTAATTGCATTTGAAATTGTAGTTTGTTTAGCCATTTTCAGATTGGTTTTTTTGGAGTTTATGAAGCGTTTCTATATGCTTCGGTAGGTTTTTGAAGTGTACATAAGATTTGTTGTAGGATCGATAGTCCAGTGCAGGATAGCCCATTACCTTTTCATCATCTTTTAGATTGCGGAGAACCCCTGTTTTGGCCTGAATTTGGACGCGGTTACCAATTTTGAGGTGACCAGCAATACCGACTTGGCCTCCGATCACACAATGACTTCCAATCTTGGATGACCCAGCAATACCTGATTGCGCTGCAATAACCGTATGCGATCCGATTTCAACATTGTGGGCGATTTGAATCAAATTGTCAAGTTTGACGCCTTTTCGAATGATGGTTTTCCCTAGTGTTGCCCGATCGATCGTCGTATTTGCCCCAATTTCAACATCATCTTCAATCAAGACTGAACCCGTTTGGGGTACCTTCTCATAAGATCCAGAAGCAGTAGGACTAAACCCAAAGCCGTCCGAACCAACCACTACGTTATTGTGAAGAATACAATTGGCTCCGATTTCAGATTGTCGTAAAATTTTTGCACCAGAGAAAATCGTGGTGTTATCTCCAATAATTACATCGGATTCGATAACCACATGGTCGTGGATTTTGACGTTATTTCCAATTTTTACTCCATTATGAATAACCGTAAAAGCTCCCACATAGGTATTTTTTCCAATTGCAGATGAGGAATCAATCGCAGTCTGATTGTGAATGCCGTTGAGCTCTTTCGAAGCGCCATTAAACTGACTGAGCATCGTCGTAAACGACTGATAAGGGTCTGAAACTTTGATCAGAGTCGTGTGAATTTCTTTTTCTGGCTGGAAACTTTCACTGACAAGAGTAATACTGGCTTTGGTCGAATAGACATAGGGCATGTACTTCGGGTTTGCTAAAAAAGCAAGTGATCCCTCTGTTGCATATTCAATTTTCGATAATTTAGAAACGCGAGCATCTTTATCTCCCACTATAAATCCATCTAGAATTTCAGCAATCTGAGAAGCAGTGTATTCCATCGGTGCAAAAATAACAAAATTGCAAGACTATTTGGGATAACAACAGTAATACTTGGTTACGGCTTTGGTGAGCATTTTTAAATTTGATTCATCTGAACCTGCCAATAACTCTTTGGTACCCCCGTTCTTGTCAATCAGAATAATTGGAGATTGCTCCAAATTGTATGCCATATTTTTCATCTTCCCATCAAACACGAAGTAGGGTACCTCTTGAACGGATATGTCCAACTTGGATACCGCTTTGTTTTTTTGTTTCTCAATAAAATCAGAGCAGAACGGTTTATTGCTGACTTCGATTTTTGGCAAACGACGGTTTAGAACCATCTCGCATAGTGCCGAATACACAGGATCGTGGTGATTGACACCTGCTTTGATCATGGAAAGTACGTCCACGTCGTCAATTGCCGCATAGTGCTTCATATCAAGCTCTAGTCTTGAAGAACGTGTAGCGGATAAAAAGTAGAGTATATCAGCAGAAGCTTGGATGGGTTCGCCGTTTTGTGTCAATTCTCTTGCTCGCAACATAATCCGCTTCAACACTTCCTCAGCCACATAACTCGTTTTGTGAAGATAAACCGACCAATACATCAAGCGTCTTGCGAGTAAAAACTTTTCAATCGAATACATTCCTTTATCTTCAACAACAAATTCATCTTGATGTACTCGCAACATGGCGATGATACGGTCGGTGCTGATATTGCCTTCTGTCACCCCAGAATAGAAACTGTCTCGCTTTAAGTAATCCAATCGATCCATATCCAATTGGGAAGAAATCAATTGATTAAAAAAAGGGCGCTTGTATTTCCCTTCAAACATTTGGATCGCAAGACTGAGTTTTCCGTCATATTTGTCATTGAGCATATTCATAAGGGAGAGTGACCAAAACTCATGGGGAACATTGTCAATCAATATCCCTTCAAGGGCATGAGAAAAGGGGCCATGACCCAAGTCGTGAAGAAGAATGGCAATCATGGCGGCTTCCCGTTCACTTTCTGAAATGGGAGTTCCTTTTGAGGTTAGGATTTCTAGGGTTTTATGCATCAGGTGCATCGCCCCTAGGGCGTGGGCAAAACGGTGATGTGTAGCGCCACTAAAGACATAATGCGACAAGCCCATCTGCTGGATTCGTCGGAGTCGCTGAAAAACAGGCTCTTGAATAATGGTGGAAATAAACGGAGTAGGAATTGAAATAAAACCGTAAATTGGATCGTTATAATTCTTGAGTCTCAAATATTAGAATTTAAACAAATATACGAATATGGAGTCGATACAGGTGTTGTGGGTAGATGATGAAATCAGTCGATTGCAACCACACATCCAGTTTTTGGAAGAAAAAGGATACCAAGTCAATCCATGTACAAATGGTCCAGATGCATTGGAATTGATTAAAAAAAAAGCGTTTGACGTTGTTCTTCTCGATGAAAACATGCCTGGCATGGATGGGTTATCTGTCTTGAGCGAAATCAAACAAATCCTTCCCAACCTCGCCGTAATTATGATCACAAAGAGTGAGGCAGAAACACTAATGGAGGAAGCCATTGGCTCAAAAATAGCAGACTACCTGATCAAGCCCGTCAATCCCAATCAGATTTTATTGTCTCTGAAAAAAAACTTGGATCACTCACGTTTGATTACTGAAAAAACGTCGATGGATTATCAGCGTTCATTCCAAGAACTCAATATGGAAATCAGTCGGGCAAATGACTATGCAGAATGGGCTGCGATTTATCAAAAGCTCTGCTTTTGGGAATTGGAACTCGACGATTTGGAATCGAATGACTTTCAAGAGATTCTCGATTACCAAAAGGCAGAAGCCAATCATCAGTTTTCCAAGTTCATATCGGCCAATTATAAAGATTTGGTTCGAGGGGATAGCCCCTTAATCATGTCCCATCAAATGATTGAACAACTGGTATTGGACAAGATGCCAAAAGACAAAACAACTCTTCTGGTTGTGATTGACAACCTTCGCTACGATCACTGGCGAGTTTTACAAACACACCTCTCCCCTTTCTACAAATTGCAAGAAGAAATGATTTGTAGTAGTATTTTACCCACTGCTACTCAGTATGCAAGAAATGCATTATTTGCTGGGGAGTTGCCGGTTCATATCAAACGATTGTACCCCAACCTCTGGAAAGACGACACCGATTTGGGAGGGAAAAACCAACACGAGCAAGAGCTATTGGATGCACAGTTTGCTGCGCTTGAGCAAGATTTATCGTTTAGTTACCATAAAATCAATCGCCAAGAACAAGGATTAAAACTTGCTTCCCAACTGCAAAATGAAGCAAATAATGACCTCTGTGTAGTCGTTTATAACTTTGCCGATGTGATTTCTCATGCCAAAACTGAGATGGAAATCATCAAAGAGTTGGCATCTTCTGATAAGGCCTTTCGGTCGTTGACGTCCACATGGTTTAAGAACTCTCCTTTGTTAGACATTATCAAACGTGCGCAGTCACTGGGCTTTACCTTGATGATTACCACAGATCACGGCACCATCAATGTGCGTCAGCCCTCCAAAATTTTGGGAGACCGGGAATCGAGTACCAATATTCGATATAAAACAGGAAAACGTCTCACTACTGAAGATAAAAACCTCTTTACGGTTTCCAACCCTGAAGAGATTGGCTTACCAAAAATCAACCTTTCTAGTAGCTTTACTTTCGCTACCGAAGATCGCTATTTGATCTATCCGTCAAATTACAATCACTTTGTCAAGTTATATAAAAACACCTATCAACACGGTGGAATTTCTTTAGAAGAAATGCTGATTCCTTTTGCGGTGCTTTCCCCCAAGTAATCTATTTTTACACCATGGTACTGGAATATACTTTGAAAGAACTCGATCGTGTTGCCAAACAACTCATCGATTCGTTCACCCACTCTGTAGTCGCCATTAGCGGTCAAATGGGAAGTGGTAAGACCACACTGGTTCAATCTATCGCTTCGCAATTGGGAAGTGACGAAACCGTGAGTAGTCCTACATTTGGACTGGTTCATGAGTACAATATTCCCAATGGAAAGCTCATTCACATGGACTTGTATCGTTTAGAACAGGAAAGTGAGCTTGAACAGCTTGGTTTTGACGATTATATCTCCCCTGGAAATTTGTGTTTGATTGAGTGGCCAGAGCTAGCTGCCAAGCACATCCAAGGCGGGTGTCATCACTTGAATATCGAATGGGTAAATGATCATAAACGCAAATTGAACTTCAAATGAGTTTCTTAAAACGCTTGTCGTACTATCTCGGTGGATTTTCGATTGGCATCGTATTGTTACTCTTCTTTTTGAATGGTAAAAACACACGATGTACTTATACGCCTGATGCGCGAGTGATCAATGATTTTTCCAAAAAAGAATGGGTCTTTAACACGCCCACCAATGATAGCATTAATCGAAGTCAGTTTTTAAACAGTGGTGACATTGTTTTTTCCAAGAGCCGAGTTGGACTAGATAGTTGCAATATATATCGACTGCGGCTTCCCCATGGAGTTTATGATGTTCAGAATTGTGATAGTATCGCTTATTTTACCGTTCGTTAGCCAATCTCGTTCTTCTTTTCAATTCATTTTGTAATTGCACAAGTTCTCTTGTGGTTTGCCCAGCTATTGCGGAGTTTTCCTCTGCTCGTCTTGCGAGATAAGGAATCAATTTATCCATTGGACCAAATGGCACAAACTTGACCACATTATATCCTTCATTGGCTAGGATAAAACTGATGTAATCACTCATACCGAGCAATTGACTAAACCATATCCGATCATCGTTTCGTTTTATCTCGTATTGATCCATGAGATTGATGGCCTGAATCATACTTTCTTCATTATGAGACCCCAAGACAACTGCGATATTGGTAAGATGCTTGATACAATAATCCACAGCAGCGTTAAAACTCATATCTGTTTCGGATTTGGAGGTGCAAATGGGACTGGAAAGACCGTGTTTGTGAGCAATTTTACATTCTTTTTCCATGTAGGCACCGCGAACGAGCTTGACTCCAAGATAAAATGACTGCTGAATGGCTTGCATATGCATCTGTTTCAAACGATGATTTCCATCGACCAAATACAATTGAACGGTATTGTATACCACAGCTTTGTTGAGATTGAACTCACGCATCAAATCTAAAACCAGTTGATCGGTTGCAATTTGCATACTGTATTCTTCGGCATCAACCAGCAAAGCAACCCCATGTTCCTGCGCAATTTGGCAACAGGAACGAAATCGATTTATGACCTTTTTCCAAGCGATTTGTTCTTCTAAATTTAGCGACTGTTTCGCATTTATTTTTTGAAATAAATGCTTGTGACCAAACGAGGTAGGTTTACAGACGCTAAATGGGATGTCATTTGTTTTTGAAGCGTGAACAATTAGCTTTTGCACCATCTCACAGTTTGTGTCGAACTCGCTATCAGTAGAAATGTCTTCAACGGCATAATTGAGATAAGAATGCACCCCAGAGTTGGAAAGCGAAACAACCGTAGATTCGCATGCTTGTAGGGATGTCCCTGCATAGAACGGATGAAATAACCAGCGTTGAAGGTGTTGTAATCCTGGTAATTGGATATGCCCGAAGTGTTTCAATAGCTGAACACCGATTTTTGAAATTCTTGGATTTGACAGCAACCAAAACAAACGCACCAATTGTTTAAGTTCTTTTGTTGAACGATGTGCAAAAGCAGAAGAATGGTTGTTGAAATTATCACGCATATAATCGAAACTGTTTGTTTTACAACATTTAAAAATAAAACATTTGGTTTACTTTTGCATCATGGGTAAAAAAAAGATTGACAAACCATCGATTAGCACGATACTTTACACAGAGAAAGGATGGAATCGCCTCGACGAAACGGTCGGGTCAAACCAGTACACTTCAATCTTTGTACTCACTGACAGCAACACCAAAACTGACTGTTTACCCCTTTTTGACAATCACTTTCAGTACGCTTACACCCTACTGACTATGGAAGCTGGTGAAACCAACAAACATCTTGCGACTTGTGAAGATTTATGGGCTTCACTGTCCGACCAAGGAGCGGATCGAAATAGCTTGTTGATCAATCTTGGAGGTGGTGTCGTAACTGACTTGGGTGGTTTTGTTTCCTGCACCTACAAAAGAGGAATTGATTTTATCAATATTCCCACCTCATTACTCGCAATGGTCGATGCCTCAGTTGGTGGAAAAACTGGTGTTGACTTCCAAGGATTAAAAAATCAAATCGGAATCATAAAAGAACCTGAGTTTGTTGTGATTGATCAAGTGTTTTTGCAAACCCTTCCCCCAGACGAACGCAGAAGTGGGTATGCCGAAATGCTTAAACACGGACTGATAGCAGATGCGGATTATTTCTCGATGCTTTCGTCAAACTCTATTGACATAAACGACCAATTGACAGATCATATCCGTCAATCGGTCAGCATTAAGAGTCAAGTGGTTACCGAAGACCCTTTTGAACAGGGTTTGCGTAAAATTCTCAACTACGGTCATACCCTAGGGCATGCGATTGAGACCCATTTTCTAGAGCATCCAACAAAAGATCGCTTGTTGCATGGTGAGGCGATTGCGATTGGGATGATAATGGAAGCCGAGTTGTCATGCCGTACTACAAATTTGACAGTGGAAGAGCGCGATCAAATCAAAACCGTTTTTTCATCGATTTATGACCCTGTCTCGTTTGCAGAAAGCGATGTGATTGCAATCAAAGGATTACTAAGGCACGATAAGAAAAATCAATCGAATCAAGTTCGCTTTGTACTTCTTCAAGCCATCGGCAAACCTGTTATTGACTGCCTGGTTAGCGAGGAGGATATTAACGCTGCCTTTCAGTTTTACGCTGACTAAGCAGAGTTTCGACTCGCATTGATATTTCCAAATAATGAGCGGGTTACCATTTTTTCAAGGATTTCATCACTCCCCTTTTGATGTAGTTTACCCAACGCATACTGCTGTATTGTTAACAGTGGCAGCACGATTTTTTCACGCATCATAATCGATGCTTTACCAGCTGGCTCATTTTCCATCAATTCTGATTGTCCAGTTAGCTTAAGTAAGTATTTCTTGGAACGTTGGTATTCTGTATAAATCTTATCCCAAAACGCACCGTACTCTGGATCGTTTTGCATATAGGCAGTGAGTTTGAAAAACGATTTGGTCAAACTCATCATGGAGTTATACACCAATGTTCTAAAGAAAGCGTTGTTTTGATACAAAGCCAACACCTGATCAAATCGCCCCGACACCTCGAATTTTTCCAAAGCCAGACCCACGCCATAAAACCCAGGTACGTTTTGCTTTAACTGACTCCAACTCCCGACAAAAGGAATTGCGCGAAGGGCTGAAAAATCCAACGACTTGGATTTTCCTCTTTTGGTTGGGCGGCTGCCAATATTGGTTTTGGCGTAAAACTTCAAGGTGCTCATATGCTCCAAATAAGGCAAAAACTTTGGGTGAGACTTAAAATCTTGATAGGCCTGATAACTTGTTTCGGCAAGCTCGTCCATGGTTTGACGGTCTTCGACAGACAACTCCGACTTGCTACTGTTAAAAACCCGGTTGGCAATCCCTGAACTCAAAAGTTGTTCGAGGTTATACTGGCAAGAATTGATCGTGCCAAAGTTCGAACTGATCGTTTGCCCTTGAACGGTGATTTGAATTTCATCCGATTCGATGCTGTCTCCAAGAGAGGCATAAAACTGGTGTGTGTTTCCACCACCACGTGCTGGTGGCCCACCCCGACCGTCAAAGAATAAGGCCTTGATCCCATGCTTTCTGGAGATTTCGGTAAGCTCTTCCTTGGCGCGGAAAATACTCCAATTTGCCATCAGATAACCACCATCCTTTGTGCCGTCTGAAAATCCGAGCATAATGGTTTGCTGGTCTCCTCTCTCCCGTAAGTGATTTCGATAGGTAGGATTGCTGTACACGATATCCATCACCGTAGGTGCAATACTCAAGTCGGTAATGGTTTCAAAAAGCGGCGCCACATCAACAGTAGGTGCTTCCCAGTTACTCAGGCGGATCATCGCAAAAACTTCAAAGATATTTTGTGCGGTTTGGTTGTTGCTAATGATATAGCGATGACACCCCAATTGTCCGTTTTTCGTTTGAATCTCCTGCATGGCGCGAATCGACCCAAGGGTTTTGTTGACAAGTTCGTCGGAAAAGCTATCTGGAGACAAATCTCCTTTGAGTGTGGTTAGAAATTCAATTTTCTCAACTTCACCAAGTTGTAAATAATCCACATCCTTACTGACTACACCTTGCTTTTGAGCGCCTTTGAGCAAAGTCATAAAGGCCTCGTGGTGGACACGCGAATCTTGACGGATATCCAAACTCGCAAAGTGATAACCAAAGATATTGACCTTACTGAGCAAGGCATCGACTTCTTTGGCAAACATTCCATGATAATCCGACAACAAAAGTTCGTGAATCTGCTCCAACTTTAAGGTCAAATCGGCAAGGGATATTTCGGGCTGTTCTTTTTTGCTAAAGATGCTGTTATAGAGCTTGGTTTCGATGTCCACAGCTATATCCTCTACCCCTTTAAAGGTTAGTCTTCTACGCAATTTGCGGATATCGCGATAATAGTTCCGAATCACATTACTACGCAGTCCTTCAGCCGTTTTAAGAGTGATATCTGTGGTGACAAAGGGGTTTCCATCTCGATCTCCACCAGGCCAAAATCCAAGATTGATCAATGGATTTACAAAGTCTTCCTTGTCAAAAATGTTGTTTTTGATATACTGATGGATATTGCTGACCGAGTGATAAAACACTTGTTCCAAATACCACATCAAACTTTTTGCTTCGTCAAGAGGACTTGGCTTTTCTTTCTTAAAGAAAGGAGTTCTACCGAGTTGGGCAAGCAAAATTTTGATGGAAGGCAAATCATTGGCCTTAATGGCAGTTGATAAATCTGTGATAATCCCGAGAACGGAACCCGGATAAAATTGTGTCGGGTGAGCAGTGAGTACTGGTCGTACTCTAAAATTGTTCAAATAATCTTTTAATGCTCCCGTTTTTGATTTTTCTGCAGCCTCTTCTTTAGAACTTCTCAGGGTTCCCCGTCCACTGAAATTATTGATTTCTGTGAAGGCAGCATCTTCAATAGCATCGAAAAGTACAACCTGGCGTTCAATAAATTGAATCAATCGAAACAAGGTGTCGATATTGTCTTTTTCGGAGTTATTTGGGTAGTATTGTTCGAAAAACTCCTCTACAATTTCAATTGGGTTTTTGTTTTGATCAAATCCGAGCGCACAAAATTCAGCAAAGAAAGGAAGGAGCGTAGAGGTTTTCGAAATTTGGGAGTATGGAAGTGTGGAAAACACACTGTTATACAGGTTAAATCTCGAAACAACCTCGTTTTCGAAGCGTTCTAATTTTGTTTTTTGTACCATTGATTATTTATCGTTTAAAAAAAACCTCGAACTTGTGGTAAGAGGGTTGTGTTTTTTTTGTTTACCCAATTACAGTTCTTGGAAAATGGTATGCATCAAGCGCTTTTTGTCATTGATGCTTTCTTCTAACGAAATCATGGTTTCGGTACGCAAAATCCCTTCGATATCGTCGATCGAGAAAATGATTTCTTTGGCATGCTCCGTACTTTTTGCACGGACCTTGCAGTAGATATTAAACTTTCCAGTCGTGATGTGTGCTACCGTTACGTTTGGAATTTCGGAAAGACGCTCCAAAACATATTTTGTCTGGTGGGTTTTCTCTAAATAAATCCCGATGTAAGCAATAAACGAATAGCCCAATTTTTTGTAATCCAGAGTTAAGGATGACCCCTTGATAATTCCTGCATCTTCCATTTTCTTTACACGAACATGAACAGTTCCCGCTGAAATCAAGAGCTTTTTGGCAATGTCGGTAAAAGGGGTGCGCATGTTATCAATCAGAATATCAAGGATTTGATGATCGATTTCGTCCAATTTTACTTTGTTCATATTATTTTTTTTGCAAATAAAGCAAAAAATCTTTGAATTATATGTATATTATTTGCTATTTTATTGTAAATCGCATTATAAATCCAACGTATTCAACACATTTTGTGCGGATTCATCGATTTTACTGTCAATTCTGTTTAATTTTTCACAATTGGGCTCAATATGACCATAGCAATGCGATAAATCACCAACAGCAGCAAAAACCGCTTGAAAAGATATGGAGTCGTTTTGCAAAACTTCTTGAAACTGCAATCCAATATCCCCTCTCTGCAGACTGCCGTTTTCGATAAAGCTTACATCCCGAAGAAGAAAGTCGAAAAAGATCTTTTGGTTTTCTGGGATCAAATGATAAATTGACAACTCGCTGAAAGAAGTTGTCGCAATGGCTTGCAGTGATAAAATATAGGCGTAAAATACATATTCTCGAGTTTTCTCACGTCCATAGTCGCCTGGGTAGTGTCCCGCTTCGATCAACAGGGTCGGTACGCCAGCAGACTGAAAGGCATCTCCTACGCAGTTGGGATTAAAATGATCATCAAAACGACCAATTTGCGGTCCGATCAACGGCTGAAGCCCTTCAAAGATTGTACTTGCCAATTGTGCAGCCAATGTTCGGCACGGATTATAATTTCGAGCTAAATCAAAAGCGGGAGCCAATAAGGATACCGTTGCTGGCATACCATCGACCCCAAAAATCGTACGCTGATCGTGTAGATTAAATGTAAAATCAGGAGAAAATTGATCAAATTCATCACGTAGCACACGGCTTTCAACCTGACTCAAGTCTATCGCATCACGGTTTAAATCCACTTGATTCGCGTTTACACGGGTATATGCCTTTGCTCCATCGGGGTTAAGAATGGGAATAATGGAAAGTTGCAATTGATTAAGCCAATCCGGTTTGGTATCGAGAAGACGAAGAAGATCAAACAAGCTTTTCGTTGTTGTGGACTCATTTCCGTGCATTTGCGACCACATCAGCACCTTGGTGTCCCCTGCACCCATTCGAATGCGATAAATGGGCAAACCAGACGTGCTATGGCCAATTATCGAGTGATTGTAATCGGACAGCAAGGGCTCAATATGGGCATTGGTAATATATCTCCCCGCCAATTTGGATTCTGCAACAGTCGAATATGATGGAAATGGATTCATATGCAATTATCGTTTGCAAATGTAAACAGAATACAAGTTACAAAAGTAAACTCCTAAATGTTACAATTGTATAGAAAATGATTCGAAAACTCATTGAAAATGTTACAGTTGTATAATATTGAATCATAGTATTATTTAAATGACTGTATATTAGTTAATTACATATATATTTTAAAGTAAAAGATGAAGTATAATTAGTTTATAAGGTATTAAATTAATACGTATATTTACCTCACTATGATTAAAATCAACTGTAGTTTACATTTGTAACATGGAAGAAATTGTAAAAAGGATTACACAAATTTTGGAAGATCAACAGCTTAGCTCTTCTGCTTTCGCAGACACCATAGGCGTACAGCGATCTTCCATTTCGCATGTCTTGTCCGGTCGAAACAAACCTAGCTTGGAATTTGTTCTAAAGACGGTTCGTGCGTTCCCCTCCTACTCTACCGATTGGTTGTTGTTTGGCAAATCATCCGAATCCCCAGCAACCTACCCAACCCCTACAAATGAGACGCCACCTTCTAACGCTCAAGATATCGCGTTTAAAGATCGACCCATTACAGACCAGAGTCCAATAGAATCTGGTTCAACTTCCAAATCACACTCGGAAATTGATAAGATTGTTTTGCTACATAAAGATGGGTGTTTTACAGAGTACATCCCCAAAAATGATTAATTTTGTAGTTAAAATCTGCTATGCATCAGTTCTGCCGTTTTATAACAATCTTGATTCTCTTTACTGCTTGTTATCAAACTGAGCGGAATTGCAAGCCCTATCAAACTGGCGCATTCAGCTTTTACACGGTTGTTGATGGTGATACCCTTTCCAGTCGTTTTGTCCGCAACGATTCCATTGAAATCGATTATTTCTTCAACACTCCCGACACTGCCAATATCCGTTGGGTCAGTGATTGCGAGTGTATTGTCACCAAACGAAACCCTCTCACTTTTCAAGAAGCCAAAGCCGTTCAAATGAAAATCCTCTCTACTCTTGAGGATGGCTATATTTTTGAATATAACCTTGTCGGAGATCGCTCCAATGTCCAGCGCGGACGTGTGACAAGGATGGTGGAGTAAGGCAAAGACTTTCTCTACCTCTTTTGTATATTTGGGAATCGACCCCTTAAAATCAACCCATGACAAAACAACTTATTCTAATTACGGGTGGCTCTAGTGGTATTGGCAAGGCCGCCGCTGCTGCGCTCTATGCCCAAGGGGCTTTTGTGCTACTACAAGCGCGAAACCTTGACAAACTTCAAGCTGCAGCTCACGAAATTGACCCGACTGGCAAACGCGTACATTATTACTCCACCGATTTGACTTCTCTACGTGATGTAGAAGCTTCTGCTAAGGCGATCGTTCAAGAACACGGCCTTCCCGATTGTATCATCAATTGTGCGGGGGAAGGCGAATGGCTTTCCTTTCTGGAATCCAATCCCGATCATTATGCCCAAACCATCGCTTCCCCCTATTTGGCAACAGCACTCACTTGTAAGGTCTTTTATGATTTGATGAAAGAGAGAGGGGCTGGGCATTTTATCATTGTCAATTCAGCAGCGGCCTATTTTTCATTCTCAGGGGCGACTGGTTACATCCCATCCCGCTGGGCATTATTGGGCTTTTCCAAAGCGCTTCAGGCAGACTTGCACAATACGGACTTTAGCGTGTCTTCTGTTGTTTTTGGAAAGGTGGACACTCCGTATTTTAGCAACAATCCCATCAGTGAAAGTCGAATTCCCAAAATTGCAGATTGGCTTATCTCCACCCTGACTGCCCAACAAGCAGGACAACGCATCGCGAAAACAGTAAAACACCCAAAATCTGAGGTTCTTGCTCCCTTTATGCTGGGTGTTCTGGTAGTGCTCAATCGGTTTTTCCCGGGGAGTTTTAGATGGTTACTCCGCATCACGGGCTACAAACGTCCCTTATAACTCCAAACTGATTTGGGAGTTGCCTTTTTCTTCTTGATCAACCGTTTCAGGGTCTTCTACTTCAATATCGGCAGGAGTTTCTTGCACAGGGTTTTCGTAGGGTAAAGCATTCAACACATTAAATTGCTTTACCTTGTCGGTGGTGACTTGATTGCCGATTGCTTTAATGCCTTTGACAGATATAAAATCTTCAAATACAAGTTGCTGAGGTGGTTTAGGGACTTTCCCTCTCGGTTTGACGAATTCAATCTCAAACACAGGTCTGTGATCCGTACTGATCAACTCCAGATGGTTTTGCTTGCCTTCTTGGATAAAACTCTCTTCCCGATCGGCAGATTCAATGAGAAAACGCTTGCCAAAATAACGCTCCTTCACACCGTCAAAATAGATTGCAGATATCGGTTTGGTCGGTTCCCATTTTTCTAAGATTAGCATATCCTCAGGAAAATGCATATTAAGGTCAGGAATACTGGTTTTAATCAACCCTGACTGTGTTGCAATCAACAAACGGTCATCCCCACGGAACGCCCCAACCAAGTCTCCACGCCCATCAACATTGAGACGACCTACCGCTTCATCAAACCAAATGTCACGAGGTTTTAGGGTAGAAACCCCTTCTTCTTTTAACTCTACACGTTTAACTGTGTATTTGGTGACGGTGTTTCCACGAACCCTTCTTGATTTGATATCCAAATCCGCAAAGTCAAGATCCCACTTCAATTTTTTGATACTCCCCGACTGACGCAATAAGACCGTAACAATCTCAGCTTCTCCATTGGGGTTTGCCGAAAAATAAAACACCTTGGACTGGGCCTTTCCGTTGCTCAGGTCATAGGATTTGTCTCTAGTCACACCAGTTACTGGGAATCGTTTCATATAAGTTGTGCCGTTCCGACCATCCCTATAAATCATATTGTAGATGGTGCGGTCGTCCTTCTTTTTAAATACAGCTACATGAATGATATTTTTTCCGATAAAGGTTTTGGACTCAACCTTGGTTACGGTCATCTTTCCATCTTCAGTAAAGACGATGATATCATCAATATCGGCACAGTCCGCTACATATTCATCCTTACGGAGTGAAGTTCCCACAAAGCCCTCTTCTCTGTTGACATAGAGTTTGGTGTTGCGAATCACAACTTTTTTGGCATCTACATCGTCAAACACACGTATTTCGGTTTTGCGCTCACGCCCTTTTCCATAATTTTTCTTGAGATGTGTGAAGTAACTGATCGCAAAGTCCGTCAAATTGGCGAGATCATGCTTGACTTGCGCCAAATCGGCTTCTAGGGCATCGATACGCTGCTGGGCTTTGTCTAGGTCGAATTTGGAAATACGTTTGATTCGGATTTCAGTCAATCGAATCACATCATCGTCGTTAACCTCTCGTTTTAAATGACCGATATGTGGAGCCAAGCCCTTGTGAATGGCCTGAATCACACCCTCCCAGGTTTCTTGCTCTTCAATATCTCGATAAATACGCTTTTCAATAAAGATACGTTCGAGAGATGCAAAGTGCCACTGCTCTTCGATTTCAGCTTTCTTGACCAAGAGTTCTTGTTCCAAAATCGAAACGGTGTTGTCTGTCGATCGGCGCAACATCTCACTCACTCCGATAAATAGGGGCTTGTTTTCCTCGATTATGCATCCCAAGGGAGAAATGGAGGTTTCACAAGCGGTAAACGCAAAAAGGGCATCAATCGTTTTATCTGGAGAGATATTGGGTGGCAGGTGAATCAGAATTTCAACTTCAGCAGCGGTATTGTCTTCAATACGCTTGATCTTGATCTTTCCTTTATCGTTGGCCTTTAAGATAGAATCGATTAGCGATGAGGTCGTTGTGCTAAATGGAATTTGACGGATTACCAAGGTGTTTTTATCCAGTTGAGCGATTTTGGCACGCACACGAATCTTACCCCCTCGCAAACCATCATTGTACAGACCCACGTCCATCACGCCACCTGTTGGGAAATCGGGATACAAATCAAATCGCTTTCCTTTCAGGTGCTTAATTGACGCATCGATCAGTTCGATAAAGTTGTGCGGCAGAATTTTGGTGGAAAGTCCAACGGCAATCCCTTCTCCACCTTGTGTGAGCAGCAGAGGGAATTTTACTGGAAGATGAATCGGCTCCTTTTTTCGTCCATCATACGACATTTGCCATTGTGTGACTTTCGGACTATAAACAACTTCCAGAGCAAATTTGGACAAGCGTGCCTCGATATAACGAGAGGCAGCAGCACTATCGCCAGTGAGAATGTTTCCCCAGTTTCCTTGGGTGTCAATCAATAAGTCTTTTTGCCCGATTTGTACCATGGCATCAGAGATACTGGCATCTCCGTGTGGGTGGTATTGCATGGTATGTCCAACGATATTGGCCACTTTGTTGTAGCGCCCATCGTCCAACTCTCGCATCGAATGTAAAATCCGTCTTTGCACGGGCTTAAGTCCATCCGAAATAGCAGGTACAGCACGTTCTAGTATCACGTATGAAGCATAGTCCAAGAACCAATCCTTGTACATGCCCGTTACCTTGACTAAGGTATCTTGCGTTTTGTCGTGATGTTCGTCCAAGTGTTCCTCCATACTACTCCTCGATTTGATCGAGTTCTACTTTGAGATTATCAATAATAAATTTTTGGCGTTTGGGTGTGTTTTTACCCATGTAGAACGACAACAACTCGTCGATGCCCACTGCTCTGTCCAGCATAACTGGGTCGAGACGAATGTCCTCACCGATGAAGTATTTGAATTCGTCTGGCGAAATCTCTCCCAACCCCTTAAATCGGGTGATCTCGGGTTTTTGACCAAGCTTTTCAATGGCTTTGATTCGCTCTTGTTCTGAATAACAATAAATCGTTTCTTTTTTGTTGCGCACTCTAAATAATGGCGTTTGTAAGATATAGAGATGTCCTTCTTTGATTAGTTCTGGAAAAAATTGCAAAAAGAAGGTGATCAACAACAAGCGGATATGCATCCCATCGACGTCGGCATCGGTAGCGATTACAATATTGTTGTACCGCAAATCCTCCATGCTTTCTTCGATGTTAAGGGCAGCTTGCAAAAGGTTAAACTCCTCATTTTCATATACGATTTTCTTGCTCATCCCATACGAATTCAGGGGTTTCCCCCGTAAGCTAAAGACCGCCTGGGTGTTCACATCTCTCGATTTGGTAATCGATCCACTTGCCGAGTCACCTTCCGTAATAAAAAGAGTCGATTCCAATCGTCTCTCTTTTTTTAGATCCCCAAGGTGTACACGACAGTCCCGTAGCTTTTTGTTGTGCAAACTCGCTTTTTTGGCACGCTCTCGTGCCAGCTTTCGAATACCCGAAAGCTCTTTTCTTTCCTTTTCGGCTTGGAGAATTTTACGTTGAAGCTGCTCTGCCGTTGTGGTGTTTTTGTGAAGGTAATTATCGAGTTGCGTTCCAATAAAATCATTGATGTAGGCACGAACCGATGGCAAATCACCTCCCATTTCCGTAGAGCCGAGTTTGGTTTTGGTTTGGGATTCAAAAACGGGCTCCATCACCTTGATACTAATCGCTGAAATGATCGACTTACGAATATCGGATGCGTCAAAGTTTTTGCCATAATGATCCCGTACCGTTTTTACGATTGCCTCTCGAAAAGCAGACTGGTGTGTTCCGCCTTGGGTAGTGTGTTGTCCATTGACAAAAGAGTGGTATTCTTCGCTGTACTGGGTTTTGCTGTGTGTAATGGCCACTTCGATATCATTTCCACGCAAATGAATGATGGGATACAGCATATCCTCAGCATTGTTGTTGTCTTCTAACAAATCTTTAAGACCATTTTCCGACTTATACTTTTCACCATTAAAAACAATTGTCAATCCCGGGTTGAGATAAACATAGTTTTTAAGCATCCGCACGATGTACTCATGGCGATATCGATAGTGCTTAAATATGCTTTCATCAGGCACAAATGAAACCGAAGTTCCTTTTCGTTTGCTACTCGGCTCTTGTGCAGGGTCATCGACAAGTTCTCCACGCTCAAATACCGCAATTTTGGATTGGTCATCTCGCACCGACTCCACCTTAAAATGGGCAGAAAGTGCATTGACGGCCTTAGTACCTACCCCGTTGAGTCCAACAGACTTTTTAAAGGCACGGGTGTCATACTTCCCCCCAGTATTCATGCGAGACACAACATCAACAACTTTTCCAAGCGGAATACCACGGCCATAGTCACGCACAGTGACTTGCCCTTCTTTGACAAAAATTTCTATGGTTTTGCCAGCACCCATGACAAACTCATCGATACTGTTGTCAAGCACTTCTTTAAGCAAAATATAAATCCCATCATCGGCAGAAGAACCATCGCCAAGTTTTCCAATATACATCCCGGGACGCATGCGTATATGCTCTTTCCAATCGAGCGAACGGATATTGTCTTCTGTGTATTGCGTGGCTTGTGGCATGGTGGCTAATTTAAAACTTCATCTTTACATATATAAGTGCAACTAGCGAAAGAAATTAACAATATCAAAGGGGGTTTTGTTGAAAATCATTTCTTCAAAAAATGTTAAATTTTATCGCATTTACTGTGGATGATTAAAACTTCATTACATTTATAATATGAAACCCAATCTCCTACTTGCTGTCCTGTTATTTGTTGCATATTCGTTTGCCCAAACCACAGAAGTAATTTCTTTGGATTATCAACAGCTCCAACCCCTTTTACACCAAAACAGTAATACCGTTCAGGTTGTCAATTTCTGGGCAACATGGTGCGCACCTTGCATTAAGGAACTCCCCTATTTTGAAGAACTCAACAAGCTGGAGGGTGTCGAAGTGTTACTTGTTAGCTTGGACTTTCCGAAGCACAAACAAAAACGACTGATTCCTTTTGTTGAAAAACACAAACTCCAATCGAAAGTAGTACACCTCGATGATAATGATGAAAATTATTGGATCAATGAAATCAACACCACTTGGAGTGGTGGCTTGCCCGCAACCTTGATCTATACCCAAAACCGACGCGGGTTTTATGAGCAGTCTTTTACAAAAGAAGAACTGTTTCAAGAAGTCAAGTCTTACTTTTAATTCAATAACATTATGAAAACCATTTTATTCGCTTTTAGTTTATTATTCCTCTCAACGCCAACAGACCTTGTAACCGAAAATGGTTACTCGATTGGCGATATTGCCACAGATTTTTCCTTACCCAATGTCGACGGCGAGATGGTGTCATTGGCCGATTTTGAAGATGCCAAGGGCTTTATTGTCATTTTTACTTGCAATACCTGCCCGTATTCTATTGCAAACGAAGATCGAATCATTGCGCTAGACAACAAATACAAAGAAAAAGGATATCCAGTGATCGCAATTAACCCAAATGACCCTGCTGCCGCAAAAGGAGAAGCTATGTCAGATATGAAACAACGTTCGCTTGACAAAGGATTTACCTTTCCGTATTTGCAAGATGTTGGGCAGCAGGTTTATCCCCAATACGGCGCTACAAAAACCCCACATGTCTTTGTCTTACAAAAGGCGGGTGATGACAATATCGTGCGCTATATCGGTGCGATAGATGACAGCTCGCGCAATCCGAAAAAAGTCAAAAAACGTTATATCGAACAAGCGGTTGATGCGCTCTTGATTGGGAAATCTCCAAGTACTACAACAACCAAGGCCATCGGGTGCTCGATTAAGACGTTGTAAACAAGTGCCACAAGCCCTGAGTCATTTTTTGTTGGTTTAGTCCAACAGCATATTGTCTTAGGGCTTTCTAAGAAATTGGTTTTTGGATAAAACAAAATCTGTTGATGATGAGGTTTTCTGAGAGAAAGCAAAAATCAGATTATCTATTGGAAATGATAGAGAAGGTAATTTCAAAAATGATTGTAACTGATTAAACTCAATATGCAATGAAAACAATAAATCGGATACTGTTTTTTAGTGGTTCAGCGTGGGTGTCTGCATATACACCTAAGTATTCATTTCGCTGGAATGGCTGCGGATGTTTCTTTAAATAATCTTCAATTTCCAATAAGTCAATAAAAACCTTATTCTCCTCAATCCATGAACTGAATTTGTGCAAAACTTCATTATTGTTGTATGCACTTACGCCTGTTTTATAACGATAATCCCATCCATGAAGTCCGCAAATGATGTCCTCACCTTCTATATGTCCATCAGACATCAGTGCACCACGATGCAAGCAGCGTCCGTATAATACAGAAACTTCTTCTCCATATCGAATAGCAACCAAATCAAGGTAATTGACGACAAAATGTGTGGGTGTTTTTTCTTCTAAAGCAGATAAGTTGGTTAGAAATTTTTTTTTCATTCATTTTAGATTTAGGGTATGTAAATATATTAATTTTTTGAGATTTTTAACTGCATAAATAATCACCCCAACCAGCCCTCTCTGTCCAAACTTCGGTATTGAATGTCCTCTGCGATATGGTGGTTTTGAATGGCTTCTGCTCGTTCTAGATCGGCAATCGTTCTGGCAACCTTTAGTATGCGGTCGTATGCCCTAGCCGATAGCTTGAGTTTTTCCATGGCCTGTTGAAGTAATGCGAGAGATTGATCAGACAATTGACAGTGTTTCCGTAGGGCTTTGGTGTTCATCTGTGCATTGTGAAAGACTTTGGGGTTTTCACTAAATCGCAAACGCTGTACTTTTCTCGCATCGGTCACACGCGCGCGAATTGCCGCACTCGATTCACTGGTTTCTGTTGTGGACAACTTATCAAATGGTACGGGATTGACTTCGATATGCAAGTCAATTCTATCAAGCAATGGTCCAGAGATTTTACTCATGTAGCGTTGCATTTCGCTTTGGCTACTGCGAATAGCAGCCGTGTCATCGTTGAAATAGCCCGAAGGACTTGGATTCATACTAGCAACCAGCATAAAAGAGGCAGGGTAGCAAACGGTAAATTTTGCCCTCGAAATGGTGACTTCTCTGTCTTCAAGGGGTTGTCGCATCACCTCGAGTGCACTGCGTTTAAATTCGGGGAGTTCGTCAAGAAAGAGCACCCCATTATGTGCAAGTGAAATTTCACCTGGCTGTGGATAGGAACCCCCGCCAACCAAAGCAACATCTGAAATGGTGTGGTGAGGAGATCGAAAGGGTCGTGCGCGTAACAAGCCCTCATCTTTTACGCCACCAACAACGGAGTGAATTTTTGTGGTTTCTAGAGCTTCTTCGAGTTCCATAGGAGGTAATATGGTTGGCAATCGCTTGGCGAGCATGGTTTTTCCAGATCCTGGAGGGCCAATCAAAATAATATTATGTCCTCCAGCTGCTGCAATTTCCATACATCGCTTAATGCTTTGCTGCCCTTTTACATCGGAAAAGTCCAAACCATAATGATGTTGTGTGTGAAACGCTTCTTGGATGTCGATGTGTTCGGCGTCAAATGAAGTTCCCTCCAAAAAAGAAATGATCTCTTTGATATGACTAAACCCATAAACATCTAATCCATCGACCACAGCGGCCTCTTTGGCGTTTTCGGCAGGTACAATCAGGGATTGAAATCCAGATGCTTTTGCTTGAACCGCAATCGGCAACACCCCTTTAATGGGTCGAAGATGCCCGTCTAGAGTCAACTCCCCCATCATGCAACAGCTTTCGAGTTGTGTTGGTTGAATTTGTCCATCAGCAGCGAGTATCCCAATGGCAATCGGCAAGTCATAGGCAGATCCTTCTTTTCGCAAGTCAGCAGGTGCGAGATTAATCGTAATTCGTTTGCCGGGTAGTTTGTAGTTGGTATTGGTCAAGGCAGCGGCAATACGATAATTGCTCTCTTTAACCGCATTGTCGGGCAATCCCACCAGATGGTAGCCAATGCCGGCATCAATATGTACTTCGATTGTGATAGGAACAGCATCAATGCCAAAAACGGCACTTGCAAAGACTTGGGTAAGCATAAATAGGTTTTGGATAAAGTTAAAAATTATTTGCACAAGCTCGTGTATTCTCCCCATCTATTATTTTCTTTGCAGTATGAATCCAACTGACTTTAGAAATATTTGTGGACATTATGCGACTGGAATAACGGTTTTAACCACCACGCACAAGGGGGAATCACATGGGATAACGGTCAACTCCTTTAGCTCTGTTTCTCTTGATCCACCACTAGTTTTGTTTTGCATCGACAAGGGTGCACGTTTCAATACGCCCTTAAATGCAGAACAATCACTGGCAATCAACATCTTATCTGAACATCAACAAGAGGTGTCAAATCGATTTGCCAGTTCCAAATTGACAAATGAAGAGCGGTTTAAAGGTTTAGCTACGATACCAGAACACAAACACCCTGTTTTTGCTGATACCCTTGGGGTATTGGAAGCAAAGCTACAAGCAACCCACGACGGCGGGGATCACTGGATTTATGTCGCAAAAGTTTCTTCGGGTCAGGTGTTTAACGGTTCTCCCCTTCTTTATTATGGCGGGTCTTACTCGAGTTTGAATCCAAGCGTTTGACGAGGCACATTGGCTAAGCCATTTTGTAGCCATTGCAAATAAGTTGGAATATCTGTGTATTGCTGTGGGGGTGCCAATACGGTCCCATCTGGCATCATCAGGATATAATGTGGTTGGGCTACGGAGTTGAAATTAATCGCCTGAAAAGCAGCCCATTTCTGTCCGATGGTTTCGATATTTCGAATCCGTCCTGAGGTGTATTCCAGCGTAAATTGATCTTCCTTTGGTAGTGGCTCTCGGTCATCTACGTATAACGAAATTAAAACCAGTTCCTCATTGATCAACCGATAAATTTCGGGGTCGCTCCAAACGTTTTCTTCTACTTTCCGACAATTGACACATGCCCAACCCGTAAAGTCCAATAATATTGGCTTATTCGTTGCTTTGGCAACCGCTAGCCCTTTATCATAATCTTTGTAACAGTCCAAATTGAGTGGGCAATCAGAATCCTGCGCGTAAATACTGTAAAAGGTCGGCGGAGGAAAGCCAGCCAAGAGTCTAAGTGAATTAGAAGACGAGTTTGGTAAGGTCCCCGGAACGAGATATACAACAAACGATAAACTCACAACCGCAAGAAGAATCCTGCCTATTCCCAGTGTTGGTTTTTTCGCTTCATGAGGAAATCGAAACCAGCCAATTAAGTATGTGATCATTCCAACAAAAATCAGAATCCATAGACCGATAAATACCTCACGTTTGAGGATACCCCAATGCGCTACGAGATCAGCATTGGACAGAAATTTAATCGCTAATGCGAGTTCAATAAAGCCCAATACCGCTTTAAGGGTATTCATCCAACCGCCAGACTTGGGTAAGCTCTGTAACAGATTGGGAAAAAGTGCAAACAGCCCAAAGGGCAAGGCCAAGGCCAAGCCAAATCCAGTCATTCCCATACTGAGTTGGGTTGCCCCTCCTGTGCTCGATAGCGAGCCCGCAAGTAGTGAGCCCAAAATCGGGCCTGTACACGAAAAGGAAACGATGGCAAGGGTGAGCGCCATTAAAAAGATTCCGATAAACCCCCCTGCTTTGTTCGAAGCAAAATCAAGTCGGTTTGCCCACGACGAAGGAAGAGTAAGCTCATAATATCCAAAAAATGAAAAGGCAAAAAACAGAAAAATCAAAAAGAAAAAAATGTTGAGCCAGATGTTGGTCGAAATGGTGTTGAGAATTTCAGGGTTAATCGAGTCGAGGAAGTGAAAAGGCATGCTCAACAAGGCATAAATCAATACGATAAAAAAGGCATATAGCAAGGCATTGGTCAACCCTTGACTTTTGGTACTACTCTGCTTGGTAAAAAACGAAACAGTCAATGGAATCATCGGAAATACACAAGGCGTAAGCAAGGCAATTAATCCACCAAAAAAGCCAAGCAAAAAGATGTTCCAAATGGAAGAAGAATCGCTGTCTTGATCTGAATTTGCCGTGAGAAGATCGGTATTTTTCAGTTCGATTTTTAACTTTTTTACAGACTCTGGAATGAGTGCGGTCAGGTCTTCTGATTGTTGCTTCTGCGAATCGCCTGTCAAGGAAATCAACAACTGTTCATCTCTAAAAATACAGAGTTTATCATCGCAGGCCTGATAGATTAGATCTACTGTAATATATTGAACAGACTGGTCAGCCACTTCTATTGTTTGATAAAAGGCCGCTTTGTTGTCAAAATAAGACAGTTCCATTTCAAAAATGGGGTCATAGCCCATGATCAAATCTGAATGCGTTAATGGACCAATTGGGGTTACATCTTGAAAACTGAATTCGGTTGGTAGCGGGCCATCTTCTGGCATTTCTGTGGCATACAAATGCCATTTATCTTCGATGGTAGCGGTAATGATCACATCATAGGTTAGGGAATCGATTTGTTTTGCTTGGGTTGTCCAAGTCACAGGGTTCTGTGCCAAGGCCAAACTCGCAAAAACAAGGTTGAGGATAAGGGGTATAATTCTCATTTGAGGATGATGTTTAAAAAATTGATGGTTGTCTCTGTTGGTGCAAATCTACGATCTGCGCGCTTACCGACAACCCAAACGATATCATTTCCTGAACATAACAACCATTGTGCTGCTTTTTCGGTTGCGGTATATTTTTCGTCTTTAAAGTATTTAGAAACTTTTTTTGACCCTGTCATTCCAATCGGATAGAAGTGATCTCCCCTTTTCCATTTGCGCAGCTTCATAGGGAAGGATATGGCCGTAGCGTCAAGAGTCAAACTGCTTTGCTCATGCTGTTGATCTCTCGAAAATAGAAGTTCTATTGGCTCATCAATGCCATGTTCATAAACCTCAAACTCCACCTCCTTCTTTTGATCGATAGATTTGTAAAGCAAGAACTCATTTCGGGCAACTTCAAGCGTGTGATCTGTCGTATGGATGCACTTTCCTTTTTGCGCACTCAACAATTTGATCACTTCTCGTTTGTCAAAACCATAGGGGTGAAATAATTGATGAATCCAGAACGAAAGCGGCCGAAGTGCTTTTACGGATGAGATGGAAATCCGAATGGTCTCATTTTTTATAAGAAAAAGTTGCTTTTTCAACTGTTCGGTTTGTTGCTGAACCACAAGAGCAGCTTCCTTTGTAAAATCTATGGTTTTAATGGTGTTTTCCAAAGCTTTAGGGTGTAGTTTGACCAATTGTGGGATCACATGATGGCGCATTGCATTGCGCTGATAGTCGTCACTTTGATTCGAATGATCTTCTCGCCAAGGAATTTGATGCGCTTTGGCATAGGCGATAATTTCAGATTTGTAAAATGGCAAAAGGGGTCTCAAAATTCTTCCGTTTTGCTCCGGAATACCAGTTAAACCATCGATACCAGTGCCACGAGTGATGTTTATCAGTAGGGTTTCGATATTGTCGTTGGCGTGATGGGCAGTAAATACCACATCATAATTGTTGGACAAGCAGAGTTCCTCAAACCAGTTATAGCGCAGTGTTCGGGCTGCCATTTGTGTTGACTGTTTGGACAGTTTGGTATCAAAACTTTTGATATGGCATGTCAGTTGATGGCGCTTACAATAGGACTCGACAAGTTGCTCATCTTGCGCACTGTCTTGTCCGCGAAGTTGAAAGTTGCAGTGTGCAACAGCCACTTCATCCAAAAATTCACGGAGCAAATCCAATAAGACCATACTATCAACTCCCCCGCTGACAGCCACCAAAATTCGTTGTGAGCTGAGCGCAGGAAAGTGAGAATGAAGATGCGTCTGAAATCTGAATTTCATGGCTGCAAACTACAAATTAATGGTCATTTTTTTCGAAAGAACCTCCAGAGCCCCTTTTGCTTTGAGCAGACATTCTTCGTACTCCTTTTCAGGATTCGAATTTGCGGTTAAGGCACTTCCAACTTGCAACGATAAATATCGTGTGTCTTTTCGATATAAAAGGGAGCGAATCACCACATTAAAATCAAAATCTCCATTGGGGTCGATATAGCCAACAGCACCGCTATACAGTCCTCTTTTGGTCTCCTCATATTGTTCGATAAGTTGCATCGCTCGCAACTTGGGAGCACCTGTCATGCTTCCCATTGGAAAACAAGCTGCTATGACATCTGAAACTTGCGTTTCTGTTTGCAATTCGGCCACGACTGTTGATATCATTTGATGCACATGCGCAAACGGATAGACTTTGCACAACTCTTCCACTTGCACGCTTCCCTTGGCTGCAATCCGCGACATATCATTGCGCACCAGATCGACGATCATGGTGTTTTCTGCACGTTCCTTTTCGTTCTTTTGCAATTGAGATGCTTCTGTTGCATCCTGAACCATATCGATATGGCGTTTTGCTGTTCCTTTAATCGGTTGGGAAATCAACCGATCCCCAACTCGTTTTAGAAAACGTTCAGGAGAGCTACCGAGTAAATATCTGTCACCGATTTGGACAAAGGCAGCAAAGGGTGACTTTGCCCTTTCATTAAGTTCTTGAAACAGAGTATGCGGTTCGATTTTGGTATCTTCCGCATAGAGTTCCATACAAAAATTCACTTCGTAGATATCACCTCTTGCGATATGTTGCTGGAGAGCTTGTGTTTTGGCGAGATAATCTGCTTTGGTAATCCGGTGATGCATAAAAACCTCTTTTTCAATACTCACTTCGTACCGATCTGGAGTGGAGATGATCTGCTCCCAGTCATCATTTGGTTGATATGGGAATAAATAATGTGCTTCTACTTGACTGCCTTTGATGATCCACAAGCGTTTGGGTTGAAAAAAGAAAAGTTCGGGAAAGTCCAGATGATCAAGGTTTTGGGACTGTAAATTTTCCAAATCATTTTTCAGATCGTATGACAGGTAGCCAAACAACCAGTCGGAGTGGGAATGAAGGTGAGTTTGTAAATCTGTGAACGCATGATGGCTTTGTGATTGTACAACAGAGAAAGGATCTGTTGCGAGGATAAAGTCATAGTCCGTTTCTTGATGCGCATAGTCATTCGAATCCAACAAAACTGTAGTCGAATAGCGTTTGGACCAATGCAAAAGTTGCAACTTGAGTTGTTCGATATTGGGATGTGAAAAACGGGTAAAACTGCGTTTCAACGAATACAGATTGTTAGATTTGTAACAAAAATAATCAATAGATTTAGCAGTAAGCCTTTTATTTTCACAATTTTTATTGATATTTGCAACGTGAATTTTAAAAGACATTTCTCGTTAACTCCACGCCGCCCGCGTCGCCCCTTTGGGGGTATATAGTCTTTAGGGAGCTATGGTGCGTCCAGCTTCATCTTCATCATCATCTAATTTTCAATTCAAACTCACAGCACAATGAACATTATCATTGCAGGCAAGTCGCATATCCAGTATGCGAAACAAATTTCGGAACTTATCGCTTCCTCTGCTCAGGTGAGAGGAACGGGGATCGCACGGCGTACACCAGAGTATATTGTTAGCAAAATCGAAAACAAAAACGCGGTAATCGCTTTAGACGGCGATGTCTTTGCAGGCTTTTGCTACATCGAGGTTTGGGGACATAGCAAATATGTTGCCCATTCGGGTTTGATTGTCGCGCCAGAATACAGAGGAAAAGGGCTGGCAAAAGCGATCAAAACAAAAATATTTGAGTATTCCAGAGAAATATATCCCGACGCCAAGGTCTTTGGGATTACCACTGGACTCCCTGTGATGAAAATCAATTATGAGCTTGGCTACAAGCCCGTTACGTTTTCTGAACTGACCGATGATCCTGACTTTTGGAAGGGATGTCAAACCTGTAAAAATTACGATGTCCTCTCAAGGACCGATCATAAAATGTGTTTGTGTACGGGAATGCTAAATGACCCACAAGCAGATGCAGAAGAAAAGACCTATGACAACGCCGTAATGAATCGATTGAACAAAATCAAACAATCATTGTTTCTAAACAAGAAAAAAGCATGAAAAAGTTAGTCCTTGCCTACAGCGGAGGTCTAGACACCTCATATTGTGTAAAGCACCTCAGCCAGTTGGGCTATGAAGTGCACGCAGTGAGTGTAAACACTGGTGGTTTTGACACTGAGGAAGTCAAATCATTATCTGCCAAAGCCATGACTTTAGGCGCAACATCCTACCAGTCGATTGATGCGGTGGGTACCTTTTATCAGAAAGTCATTCGTTTTTTGGTGTTTGGGAATGTTTTGAAAAACAATACTTATCCCCTTTCGGTTAGTGCCGAGCGAATTATACAAGCAGTAGAGATTGTCAATTACGCCAAATCCATTGGGGCGACCCATATTGCGCATGGCAGCACAGGTGCCGGTAATGATCAGGTACGATTTGACTTGATCTTTCAAACCCTAGCTCCAAATATTGAAATCATTACGCCGATTCGCGACCAAAAGTTGTCGAGAGAAGATGAGATTGTCTTTCTCAAATCTCACGGCGTCGAAATGGAATGGTCCAAAGCCCAATACTCTGTCAACAAAGGACTTTGGGGTACGAGTGTGGGTGGGAAAGAAACGTTGGAATCGAAAGATCCGCTGCCAGAAGAGGCCTATCCAAGCCAATTGTCCGAACAGCAACCAACCAAAATTGCCTTGCAGTTTACAAAAGGAGAATTATCGGGAATTGACGGCAAACAAATGGATGCGGTTTTTGCCATTCAGACGCTTGACAAGATCGCGTCTAGTTATGCGATCGGAAGAGATATCCATGTTGGGGATACGATTATTGGAATCAAAGGAAGAGTGGGCTTTGAAGCAGCTGCACCGCTTTTGATCATCAAAGCACATCACTTGCTCGAAAAACATACCTTGAGCAAATGGCAGCAGCAACAAAAGGAACAACTCGCAAGTTTTTATGGGATGCATCTTCACGAAGGACATTATCTCGACCCTGTCTTGCGAGACATTGAGGCATTTATGGAAAGTTCACAAAAGATGGTCACAGGGACGGTTTTTGTCACGCTCCACCCCTATCGATTTAATCTTGATGGTATTGAATCGGCTCATGATTTGATGGATTCCTCTTTTGGAAGCTATGGCGAGATGAACCTCAACTGGACGAGTGAAGATGCCAAAGGATTTATCACGGTTACCGCAAACGCAACTAAAATTTACAACCATGTCAACAACAGCTAAAAAGACAGTCGGTGTCATTGGTGGATCTGGCTACACAGGTGGTGAGCTCCTTCGCTTGTTGGTGAATCATTCATTGGTTACCATTGATTTTGTGTATAGCAGCACACGACCTGGAACGTACCTCACTGAAACACATACGGATTTGATTGGACAAACCGATTTGCAGTTTACTGATGAGATCAATCCAAATGTGGACGTCTTATTCTTGTGTCTTGGGCATGGATTATCGGGAACTTTCTTACATGAAAAACCGATGAACGACAACACAAAAATTATTGATTTGAGCAATGAATTTCGATTGCAGAATGATCAGCATTTTTTAGGAAAGTCTTATGTGTATGGCTTACCTGAGTTTCAAAAACAAAAAATTCAATCCTCCCAAGCGGTAGCCAATCCTGGTTGTTTTGCAACAGCGATTCAACTGGCACTTTTACCCCTTGCCAAAGAAGGGTTGCTCCAAAATGATGTTCAAGTACACGCCATCACTGGAAGCACAGGCGCAGGTGTAAAACCCTCTGCGACCTCTAACTTTAGCTGGCGAAACAACAATGTGTCTTGGTACAAGCCATTTACCCATCAGCATTTGGGAGAAATTGGCGAAACCCTCCAAGCACTACAACCGAATATTCCTGAAATCAATTTTTTACCGATTCGGGGAAACTTTACCCGAGGGATATTTACCAGTGTGTACACAACATTTGATGGAAACGTTGATGATGCCTATTCTCTGTATGAACAATTTTATGCCAATAGCTCGTTTACGCACATCAGCAAGCAAGCATTGGATTTAAAAATGGTAGTCAACACCAACAACTGCTTGATTCACTTGCATAAGCACAAAAATTTACTCCTGATTACCAGCTGTTTAGACAATCTTCTTAAAGGGGCATCAGGACAAGCCATTGAAAACATGAATTTGATGTTTTCCTGGCCACAAACAACGGGATTACAACTTAAAGCAAACGTTCATTAAACACGAAATACTATGAAAATCGCAATTATTGGTGCTGGAAATCTTGGCTTGAGTATTGCCAAAGGGCTACTGACCAACAATATCATTACGCAGTTATACCTGACCAAGCGCAATACATCCTCGATTTCGGATTGGAGCGAGTACAAAAACACACACATCACGGATGATAATGCGAAAGCCATTTCATCTTCTGACGTCATTATTTTTGCAGTACAACCCGCTCAACTCAGCGAAGTTCTTGCAAAAAATACAAATCTATTTACCGAAAAACACGTCTTAATTTCAACAGTGACTGGGTTTTCAATCGAGAGAATGGAAGCCGTAGTCGGAAACAACAAATACATCATTCGATCGATGCCAAACACAGCAATTTCAGTTGGCAAATCGATGACTTGTTTATGTGCCAACGACAAAGGAAAACAACGCCTATCACTCGCAGAAGCGATTTACAATGCCCTAGGCACAAGTATCATCATCGACGAAAAGCATATGCGGGCTGCAACAGTCATCTGTGCATCAGGGATTGCCTTTTGGATGCGATTGATTCGCGCAACGACACAAGGAGGCGTTCAACTCGGCTTTGATGCGGAAGAAGCCATGAAGATGTCGATGTACACCGCCCTAGGAGCTGCTTCCTTATTGATTGAAACCGACTCTCATCCAGAACAGGAAATCGATAAGGTGACCACGCCACAGGGCTGTACTATTGAAGGACTCAATGAGATGGAGCACCAAGGACTGAGTTCGTCTTTAATCAAAGGGATTGTTGCTTCGTTTAATAAAATTAATGTGATTAGTAAAGGATAAGCCATGCCCTTATTTGATGTATATCCCTTATATGACGTAGAACCCACCAAAGCTCGTGGGGTGTATGTCTATGATCAAAAAGGAAGCAAATATCTCGATTTGTACGGAGGTCATGCGGTAATTTCGATCGGTCATGGGCACCGGACCTATAAACGAATGTTGAAAAAACAACTTCATCGGATTGGGTTTTACTCCAATGCGGTTCAAAACCCACTACAAGAAAAACTATAAGCAGAAATCAATCGACAGTCGGGTTGTACCGATTATGAGTTGTTTATGTGTAGCTCGGGCGCAGAGGCAAATGAAAATGCACTTAAACTGGCCTCATTTCACACTGGAAAATCAAGAGTGATTGCCTTTGAAAATGCCTTTCATGGACGTACCAGTGCAGCAGTTGCTGCCACGGACAACATAAACATACAGGCACCTTTGAATAACCAACAACAAGTGGATTTTATTCCATTTAACGACGTTGATGCCCTCGAGAAAGAGCTGGCTAAAGGAGATGTCTGTGCTGTCATTTTTGAAGCTATACAGGGTGTTGGCGGTTTAGATGAACCGTCAGCAGCATTTGTTGCGCAAATGGAAACACTTTGTGAAACTCATCAAACTTGCCTGATTGCTGACGAAGTACAATCTGGTTTTGGCCGCAGTGGTGACTTCTTTGCCTTTCAGAAATACAACATCAATCCCCATGTTATCAGCATTGCCAAAGGCATGGGAAATGGCTTTCCTGTTGGGGGAATCCTTGTCAATCCAGTCATCAAGGCCAAGTATGGACTATTGGGAACAACTTTTGGCGGAAACCATCTTGCTTGCAGTGCTTCTCTAGCGGTTTTACAGGTGTTGGAAAAAGAAAAACTTTACCATCACGCCAAAGCCATGGGCGAATACTTTGTTGAAAGAGCTAAAGAACTCCCCTTTGTCAAAACCATCAAAGGAAGAGGGCTGATGCTTGGACTGGAGTTTGAGAAAGAAGTGGGCGCGTTGCGAAAAGAATTGATTTTTAAACACCGTATTTTTACAGGTGGGAGTAGCAACAAAAACCTGATTCGAATCCTACCCCCACTCAATGTCAAACAAAAGCATTTGGATCAATTGTTTACTGCCTTAAATGCATGTCACCAATGAAAAATTTTATTACACTACAAGACTTAGTCGATATCAAAAAAACCATTGCGCTTGCCAAAAGCTGCAAACAAGACCCTTTTGCACATGCCCATTTGGGAAAACGAAAATCGATTGGTTTATTGTTTTTTAATCCGAGTTTGCGCACACGACTCAGCACCCAAAAGGCAGCTCGAAACCTCGGTCTGGACGTCATGGTAATGAACTTTAGCAATGAGGCATGGGCGATCGAGTACGAAAACGAAACCATCATGAGCGGACTTCGATCAGAACACGTAAGAGAAGCAGCGCAAGTCGTATCCCAATACTGTGATTTTGTTGCAATTCGGGCGTTTGCGTCCTTGACCGACAAAAAACGTGATGAAGAAGAACAAGTCCTTCGAAAATTTGCAGAGTTTGCTGCAGTTCCCATTATCAATATGGAGAGTGCAACAGCACATCCCCTGCAAGCTTTGGCGGATGGGCTAACGATACAGGAGCAAGTAACCATCAAAAAACCAAAAATCGTGTTGAGTTGGGCGCCACATCCAAAGGCATTGCCTCACGCAGTTGCCAACTCATTTATCGGATTGATGAATCATTCTGATGCAGACTTTGTTATTACCCACCCAGAGGGTTATGATCTCAATCCTGCTATTGTCGGGAATCATACAGTAAACTACAATCAGGAAGAAGCGTTGGCAGGAGCCGATGTGGTCTATGTCAAAAACTGGTGTTCCTACACGGATTACGGTGCGATTTTGCGAACAGACAACAAGTGGATGATGACACGTGAGAAAATGGAACGCACCAACGATGCCTTTTTTATGCATTGTCTTCCTATCAGAAGAAACGTAGTTGCATCAGACGGTGTTTTGGACCACGCAAAGTCATTGGTGATCGAACAAGCCAACAACAGAACTTTTGCCGCACAGGCCGTTTTACAAGAATTTTTAAACCATGGATAAGCTACACATTGTCAAACTTGGCGGTGGATTACTCGAGGACAGCAATGCGACAGCAACCGCTTTGGCCTCTTTTCATGCACTTTCTGGACACAAAATCCTTGTCCATGGCGGTGGTAGCCAAGCCAGTGTACTCTGTAAAAAACTGGGCATAGAAACCAAAATGCACAACGGAAGACGAATCACTGACGATGATGCCTTAGATGTAGCCGTTATGGTTTATGCCGGTCTTGCCAATAAAACAGTCGTAGCGGGTCTTCAAAAACTCGGAACCAACGCCATTGGGGTATCGGGTGCAGACGCCAATCTGATTCAAGCTAACAAAAGGCCTGTACAAGACATTGACTATGGATGGGCTGGAGACATCAGTTCGGTCAATACGGCAAGTCTAAAGGCATTTCTGTCGATTGGTTTATCACCTGTGTTTTGTGCGATTACCCATGACCAAAACGGTCAACTGCTCAATACAAATGCCGATACCATAGCTGCCACTGTCGCCAGTGCTTTGGCTGCGGATTACAAAGTATATTTACACTATTGCTTTGGACATGCAGGTGTATTGAAAGATATTAAGGACGAAAACAGCGTGATTCCCACCATTCGAGTCAACGAAGTGGACGAACTACACCACAAAGGCATTATCGCAGATGGAATGCTTCCCAAATTGCAAAATGCAGTGATGGCACTCCACCATGGTGTTCAAGCAGTAACCATTGAAAAACCAGAAACTGTTCACGAAGGACAGGCACTTAAAACAACAGTAATCGAATGAGCACAGACCATTTAGCAGATGATGTGATTGGGTTGCTGATGCAACTGATCGAAATCCCCTCCTTCTCTGGAGAGGAATCGCAAACGGCTGATTGTATCCAAAACTGGTTACACAGCAAAGGGGTTAAAACCCAGCGCATTCAAAACAATGTGTTTGCCTTTAACAAGCACTACGATCCAGCCAAACCGAATTTGCTATTAAATTCGCATCACGATACTGTACGTCCCAATAAGGCCTACACACGAGACCCACATAAAGCGGAGATTATCGATGGAAAACTGTTTGGATTGGGCAGCAATGATGCCGGGGGTGCTTTGGTATCCTTACTCGGACTGTTTGCCAATTTCTACGAAGCGGAAAACCTCACCTATAACCTGATTGTAGCCGCTACAGCAGAAGAAGAAAGTTCAGGACCAAACGGATTAAATAGCTTGTTAAAAGACCTCCCTGAAATCGATGTAGCGATTGTTGGAGAGCCCACACAAATGCAATTGGCAATCGCCGAGAAGGGACTTGTTGTTTTTGATGCAGTGGTAAAAGGAACGGCTGGACACGCCGCTCACCCCAACAACGACAACCCGATTTTGAAAAGTATGGATGTGATCCAATGGTTTCAAAACCTTTCGTTTGACAAGGTGTCGGATACCTTAGGACCTGTTAAGCTCACCATCACCCAGATCAACGCAGGGAGTCAGCACAATGTCGTGCCTGCACAGGTCAATCTGGTATTGGATGTACGCGTAAATGAATGTTACAGCAATGAAGAAATTGCAAAGCTGGTAAGTCAAGCACCTTGTGAGGTAACCGCTCGCTCCTTGCGATTGCAATCTTCCTCGATCGATAAAAACCATCCGCTGGTTGTTGCGGGGATTGCGATGGGGAGAAACACCTATGGCTCGCCTACCCTATCTGATCAGGCAGCCCTATCCTGTCCGTCGCTCAAACTCGGTCCTGGAGATTCGACAAGATCACATACGGCAGACGAATTTATTTATGAAAATGAAATCAAAGAAGCGGTTCGCTTATATATCGAATTGCTCGACCAAGTAATAACATCATGAAAATCTGGCAAAAAAAAGGAACGAAAGTAAGAGATCACATCGACCAATTTACAGTTGATGATGATCGCCATTGGGATTTGCGACTTGCTCCCTATGATATCATTGCATCACAAGCCCATGCAAAGATGTTGGGGAAGGTTGGCTTGCTCTCCCAATCCGAAGTCGATCAGCTTATGGAGGGGCTTTCTGCATTGTCTAAAGAAGTTGAACAAGGTTTATTTACGATTTCTGACGAATTTGAGGACGTTCACTCTAAGATTGAGTACGAATTGACAAAGACATACGGAGACGTTGGTAAAAAAATCCATACCGCGCGTTCGAGAAACGATCAGGTATTGGTCGCCATGCAACTCTACCTCAAAGATGAAATTCAAGAAATCAAGCAACTCGTCAAGGCGTTATTTGAGCAGTATATGACCTTGGCAGATCGGTATAAGGATCA
Organism: Flavobacteriaceae bacterium; assembly: GCA_029238125.1. Classification (GTDB taxonomy): domain Bacteria; phylum Bacteroidota; class Bacteroidia; order Flavobacteriales; family Flavobacteriaceae; genus UBA724. The sequence continues at coordinate 144,464 of JAQWGQ010000005.1, forward strand.
GTTATTACCAGGATACACACATTTGCAAATCGCCATGCCATCTTCCTTTGGGTTGTGGTTTTCTGCCTATGCGGAAATTCTTGCCGATGAGGTGCTTTTGCTCAATACTGTTCACACGCTATGTGACCAAAATCCACTCGGGAGTGCTGCTGGATATGGTAGTTCCTTCCCGATTGACCGGCATGACACTACAGCAACGCTCGGATTTGACACCCTGAAATACAACGTCGTTGCAGCACAAATGAGTCGGGGGAAACTCGAAAAAAACTTGGCACAGGCCATTGGTAGTCTCGCTGGAACTCTAAGTCGTTTTTCGATGGATGTCTGTTTGTATATGAGTCAAAACTTTGATTTTATCTCATTTCCAGATGACATCACAACGGGCTCTAGCATCATGCCACACAAAAAAAATCCAGATGTGTTTGAACTCATCCGTGGAAAATGCAACAAACTCCAAGCCCTTCCTAACGAATTGGCGATGATGAGTACCAATTTGCCCAGTGGATACCACAGAGAAATGCAATTGTTTAAAGGGCCGATCATACAAGCCATCGATGAGATCAAAAGCTGTTTATCCATGACGACTTCGAGTATAAAAGAAGTGGAAGTCAAAGGCGATATTCTGTCAGATGAAAAGTACACCCATGTGTTTAGTGTAGATGCCCTACACGAGCTCATTCAACAAGGAGTACCGTTTCGGGATGCTTATGTCCAGATTGGGGAAGCCATCAACAAAGGTGAATTCGTCCCCCCAAAAATGGCAAAGCATACCCATAGCGGAAGCATTGGCAATTTGGAACTCGATGCTATTCGGGAAAAGTTCACAAAGCACTTCGGAAAATAAGCTGTCTAGACGTGTAGCGCGCGGTCTTCCGTGGCAGCCAAAGCGGCCTCTTTCATCGCTTCTGCATAGGTAGGATGCGCATGACTCATTCGAGCAATATCTTCTGCAGATGCTCTAAACTCCATCGCAGTAACCGCCTGTGCAATCAAATCGGCAGCTCTAGCACCAATGATATGAATGCCGAGAACCTCGTCTGTTTTAGCGTCTGCTAGGATTTTTACAAAACCGTCCGTATCCATACTCGCTCTGGCACGACCCAGTGCACGCATCGAAAACTGCCCTGCTTTATAGCTCACACCAGCGGATTTGAGTTCTTCTTCGGTTTTGCCTACCGCAGCCACTTCCGGCCAAGTATAAATCACATTTGGAATAAGATTGTGATCGATATGCGGTTGTTGTCCAGCGATGATCTCTGCAGCCATCACCCCTTCTTCCTCTGCCTTGTGGGCGAGCATCGCACCGCGTACTACATCGCCAATGGCATAGATGTTAGAAACCGAGGTTTGGAGTTGCTTGTTCACTTCCACTTGCCCACGCTCATTGACCACAACGCCAGCGGCTTTTAGACCAAGTCCTTCGGTATAGGGTTTGCGTCCAACAGACATCAGGCAGTAATCACCCGTAAACATAACGTCTTGTCCCTTTTTGTCTTTGGCAGTAATGGTCACCTCATCGCCTTTGCGTTCTACCCCACTGACTTGATGTGAGAGATAGAATTTAACGCCTTGTTTTTTCATCACTTTCATCAATTCTTTGGAAAGCGAACTGTCCATGATCGGCGTAATCCGATCGGCATATTCCACAACAGACACTTCAGCACCCAATCGGCGATAGACCTGGCCGAGCTCTAGTCCAATCACCCCACCGCCAATCACCACCAAATGGTTGGGGATTTCTTTTAACGAAAGAGCTTCTGTAGATGTGATGATTCGTTCCTTGTCCAAAGTGACAAAAGGTAAAACTGCGGGTTTGGAACCCGTTGCAATGATACTGTGTTTGGCTTCGATAGTCTGTTTTTTCTCACCTGTGATTTCGATATGTGTCGCATCGACAAATTTGCCAAGACCGTGAAAAACCGTGATTTTGTTTTTATCCATCAGATAGTCAATGCCCTTGGTGGTTTGCGCTATGACTTCTGACTTTCTTTTCATCATCTGCCCAAAATTGATTTTGATTTCCCCTTCCACATCAATTCCATGGGTAGCAAAATTTTTAATCGACTCCTCATAGTGATGCGAAGAATCCAAAAGGGATTTGGAAGGAATACAACCCACATTGAGGCAAGTACCTCCTAGGGTGTCGTATTTTTCGATTAGAGCCGTCTTTAAACCCAATTGTGAACTACGAATGGCGGCAACATAGCCCCCAGGACCAGAACCGATTACAGCAACGTCAAATGATGACATAGTTTGATTGTTTTACAAGACAAAAGTAATACGAAAGTGACTACCAATCAAACACTCTACTGATATTAAATCCAAAATGGATATCCCCCTCTGACCAATCGCCTGATGCTTCGGTCAA
>JAQWGQ010000014.1 GCA_029238125.1 Flavobacteriaceae bacterium
TTTAGGTCGTTTAGGAAGCTCTTGTATAACACCTTCATCATAGGCACTTTTAAGAATAGAACCAATAGCTATTGAATAGGACTTTATAGATGATTTAGAGAGTTTTTTATCTACTAATTTTTTAAGTAACTCATAATAGAAATTCCTGTTTATCTCTTTAAATTTCAGCTCTCTATTCTTTATGCCCATGTGCCCTTTAATTATGTTCAGCTTTTGGACATAATCTGTGTATGTAACATTTGTTTTTCTTCTACTCAATACAGATTTTACAAAGGCATCAACAGAGCTATAGTCGGTAACACCTTCCATATAGTTAGCTACATTTCGTAGTGTAAATACACCTTCTTCCCATTTAGCCATGCAATATTCTTTACGTTGCTTGTATTTTGACAAAGCTCTGTTTACAGAAGCAAATTCAATGTGTTCGTTGCTAACTCGCTCATCTCTTTTATCCCAATATCTCTTGTAAATATTGATAGGGGTAGAAAACTTTATTGGTGTTACTTCTCTACCATCTGACACCCTAATTCTTACGTTGTGTCTGCCATCCTTATTCTCTCTACTGTTGATTTCAAACGCAATTCTCATAAAGTACATATTTGATGTGTACAACAAAAAATAATAATGTGTACAACAATGTGTACAACAAATATACTAATTTTTAAATATGAGCTAATTCCAAATTTAAGATGTAAAATACTTAATAAGGCTTATTTTGGGGGTAAAATTTAGTGAAGTTATGTTTGAGCCGTAATCAGATGCGCTATTCAGTTGCGCCACGAGGCCTTTTTCGACGGCAAATATATCCTATTTTACCTTGTTTACAAAACTATAAGGCCCGCATTGTCACATAAGATCTCCAGCCAATAAGAGCCAATTGTGCCTTAGATGCCTTGGCGAGATCAACCCCTTTCTTGGATAGACTCGGTAGAATGGCTTTGTTCAACTTTGCCAAAACCTGGAAAAAGAATTTTATCATATTCAAAAATACAAAAACTCTTGTGTTGTATCTTCGCAATATGGGAATGGATATATTAAAAATTGTAGCAGGACTCGTTGGACTCATTGTAGGAGGTGAGTGGTTGTTGCGGGCAGCTGTTGGGACTTCAAACCGGTTTGCCATTCCAAAATTTATTATCGGGATGACGGTCGTTTCTTTTGCGACCTCACTTCCTGAACTCATTGTGAGTGTGCGTTCTGCTTTGGCAGGATACCCTGATCTTGCATTGGGGAATGTAATGGGCTCAAACATTGCCAATCTTGGTCTTGTATTGGGTGTCGTATTACTATTTACCCGAATCCAGGTTTCCAAGAGCTTTTATCAGTCCGATTGGCCTATGATGTTTATTGCCTCCATTCTTCTATGGGTATTTATTCAAAATGGAACAATCACTGCACTTGAGGGGCTTGCATTGGTTACACTGCTCATACTGATGCTATTCTATCTATTGAGACGAAAGGAACGCGCAGTTTTTGTAGCCGACGATTTGAATACGTTGTTATCATGGCCAAAAATTTTGTTGTTCATCGTATTTGGCTCCGCATTTCTGGCCCTCGGATCGGATTTGCTGGTCAATGGTGCCGTTAATGCTGCAAGTCAGCTCGGGGTGAGTGAAAGAGTGATTGCGATTACTGTGGTCTCAATCGGAACAAGTGTGCCTGAACTTGCGGCTTCGCTTGTAGCAGTTGCTAAACGTGAAAATGCCATTTCAATTGGAAATCTTCTGGGTTCAAACTTATTCAATATTCTTGCCGTACTGGGGATTACTGCTCTCATTCATCCATTGACCGTTATTGATAATACCTTACTTGATTTTGACATTTATGTGATGATCGGAATCGCTGCGCTTTTAATCCCATTGGTTTTTACACCTAAGAAAATGGAAATCTATTGGCGTGATGGTCTTATTTTACTTGTAGTCTATGTCGCTTTTATCGCCATCACCATAAACTAAAAAAAGCACCTAGAAGGTGCTTTTTTTTCTTGCCTTGTAAATGAAAACTAAACCTTTGCAGACTTTACGGTTTTGATAATTCTAGCTGCAATTTTGTAAGGATCTCCGTTTGAAGCAGGTCTTCTGTCTTCCAACCAACCTTTCCATCCTTTTTCAACTGTCATAATTGGAATTCGAATAGAAGCACCTCGATCAGAAACGCCGTAGCTAAATTCGTCAATTGACTGCGTTTCGTGTTCACCAGTTAAACGTTGGTCGTTATATGCGCCATAGACCTCAATGTGCTCTTTTACAACAGGACGGAAAGCTTCACAAATGATATCATATGTTTCTTTAGAACCACAAGTTCTTAAAGTCGTATTCGAGAAGTTTGCGTGCATTCCAGATCCATTCCAGTCTGTAGCTCCTAGTGGCTTTGGATGGTAATTGATTGATAAACCATACTCTTCAGCTAATCGCTCAAGTATGTAACGAGCAACCCACATTTCATCCCCTGCTTTAGCAGCACCTTGCGCGAAAGTTTGATACTCCCATTGTCCCGGAGCAACCTCAGCGTTTGTACCTTCCATATTGATCCCAGCATCTAAACATAAATCGAGGTGACGATCCATGATTTCTCTTCCAAAAGCATTACTACCACCTACAGAACAATAAAATTGACCTTGTGGTGTTTGATCTTTTGGAAACCCAAGAGGTAGATTTGTCTCAGGATCCCAAAGGAAATATTCCTGTTCGAATCCAAACCAGAAATCATCGTCGTCGTCATCGATCATCGCACGACCATTTGATGCGTGAGCTGTTCCGTCGGGATTCAAAACTTCAGTCATGACCAAATACCCATCTCTACGAGCAGGATCGGGATAGATGGCTACTGGTTTGAGTAAGCAGTCTGAAGAACCTGTAATGGCTTGTTGAGTAGAACTTCCATCAAACCCCCACATTGGTACATCTTCAAGCTTACCGCTGAAATTTTCAATAATTTTTGTTTTACCGCGTAAATTGGCAGTGGGCTTGTACCCATCCAACCATAAATATTCAACTTTTGACTTGCTCATAATAGTATTTTAAACTGCACAAATTTATATTTTTTTGACTCACCCCATTCAACTTGTGAGGGTAAACTACAAACATTAATACTAGTTTTATGAACACCCTATTTTTGAGGGGGGTAAATTTATTTTTTCTTATTTTTTGTAATTCACGTTGAGAATATTGCAGAATTTGATAGACTCAATTGGCATTATTGCGTATTTTTGAATAAAATCTACCGTTATGTCAACAATTCGCTTTACAGCAGTTCAAAATGCTTCCCAACGCCAACCAGTTGAGCCATTGGCTCATCAAGACCGTTCTCAACTTTTTGCCAATCATGTTTTTGATAAAAATGCAATGCGTGCCTACCTCACCAAAGAGGCGTATCAGCAAGTTTGCATGGCCATCGATAAAGGCGGACAAATCGATCGAAAGGTGGCCGATCACGTTGCAGCATCGATGCGCGATTGGGCACTATCCAAACAAGCCACTCACTACACACACTGGTTTCAACCCCTTACTGGAGCAACAGCCGAAAAGCACGATGCCTTTTTTGATCTAACCTCGGATGGGACTGCTCTCGAAAATTTTGATGGCGCACAGCTCGCTCAACAGGAACCCGATGCGTCGAGTTTTCCAAGTGGAGGTATTCGCAATACATTTGAAGCACGTGGTTATACCGCCTGGGATCCAACTTCACCAGCTTTTATTTATGGAACAACCTTGTGTATCCCTACCGTTTTTGTATCCTATACTGGTGAAGCTCTAGATAACAAAACCCCTTTATTACGTGCCTTGCATGCTGTTGATCAAGCTGCAACTGGGGTCGCTCAGTATTTTGATAAAACAGTCAACAAGGTCATTGCTACGCTTGGTTGGGAGCAAGAATACTTCTTGATTGATAAATCACTTGCGCAAAGTCGCCCTGATCTTGTACTCACTGGCCGAACCCTTCTCGGTCATGCACCTGCTAAAGGTCAGCAACTCGATGACCATTATTTTGGTTCAATACCAAACCGCGCATTGTCCTATATGCGTGAGCTTGAGCATGAGTCCATGCTACTCGGAATCCCAGTCAAAACACGCCACAATGAGGTGGCACCGAACCAATTTGAATTGGCACCGATTTTTGAAGAAGCCAACCTATCTGTTGATCACAATGCCTTGCTCATGGATATCATGGGTAAAATTGCCAGCAAGCACAATCTCAAAGTATTGTTGCACGAAAAGCCATTTGCGGGAATCAATGGTTCTGGAAAACACAACAACTGGTCTTTGCAAACAGATACTGGCGTCAACTTATTGAGTCCAGGAAAAACACCGATGAGAAACCTTCAGTTCCTGACCTTTTTTATCAATACCATTAAAGCGGTAAAAGATTATGAATTTTTGCTTCGCTCATCTGTTGCGAGTGCAAGTAATGATCATCGACTCGGGGCCAATGAAGCACCACCAGCCATATTGTCTGTATTTATTGGAGAACATTTAACCAAAGTGTTAGACGACTTGGAAAATGTGTCTGAAGGAAAACTTTCACCTAAAGAAAAAACAGATTTAAAATTGAATGTTGTTGGTAAAATTCCCGAAATCCTTCTGGATAATACGGATCGAAATCGAACGTCACCCTTTGCATTTACCGGAAATAAATTTGAGTTTCGGGCTGTTGGTTCCTCTGCGAATTGTGCCAATCCGATGACGGTGCTTAACACCGTTGTTGCGAGCCAACTGAACGCATTTAAAAAAGAGGTTGACAAGCTAATAAAAACGAAAAAACTTAAAAAAGACGATGCAATTTTTAATGTTTTACGGGATTACATTAAAAAACTACGGCCCATACTTTTTGAAGGGGATGGTTATAGTGAGACCTGGGCAAAAGAAGCCAAACGAAGAGGACTTACAAACACCCCGAAAACGCCAGACGCTTTAAAAGCACGCGTGGATAAACAAAGCTTTTCTCTATTTGAGGAGATGGGTGTGATGAACGCCACGGAAGTTCGGGCGCGCTATGAAATTCAAGTAGAGGAATATGTCATGCGGATTCAGATTGAAAGCCGTGTACTCGGGGATATTGCTCGAAATCATATTATCCCCACAGGGGTAAAGTATCAAAACACGCTTATTGAGAATGTGCGTGGGCTAAAAGAAATCTATGGTTCTGAATATGCCAAACACGCCAGTGAGCAAATGGATCTTATCGAAAAAATATCATCTTTTATCGCCAACATCAATCGGGGAGTAACGGACATGATTAACGCGCGGAAAAAAGCCAATGCCATATCCAACAATGAGCAGCGGGCACAATTGTATTGCAATGAGGTGTTGCCGTTTTTTGATGAAATCCGCTATCACTCTGATCGACTCGAGCTGCTTGTTGACGATGAATTGTGGTCTATGGTCAAGTATCGTGAACTTTTGTTTTTGCGCTAACAAACAAACGGATATCTTTGTAAAAAATACCATTCATGTCCGACCAACGGTACAACCAACGTGGGGTTTCCGCAACCAAAGATGATGTTCACAAGGCCATAGCTTCCATTGACAAAGGGTTGTTTCCCAAAGCGTTCTGCAAAATCGTTCCTGACCATTTGACGAATGACCCCAATTCTTGTATCGTCATGCATGCTGATGGAGCTGGAACCAAGTCCTCTTTGGCCTATATGTATTGGAAAGAAACAGGGGACATGTCGGTTTGGAAAGGAATTGCGCAAGATGCGTTGGTGATGAACCTCGACGACTTACTATGTGTAGGTGCGACGGACAATATCATGTTGTCATCGACCATTGGACGAAACAAAAACAAAATCCCTGGAGAGGTTATTGCTGCCATTATTCAGGGAACAGAAGAGTTGATTACAGATTTGGCCAAATACGACGTACATATCTACAGCACAGGCGGGGAAACCGCTGACGTTGGAGATTTGGTTCGTACGATTATTGTGGACTCGACAGTAACCGCTCGCTTAAACCGAGCCGATGTGATTGACAACGCCCGAATTCAAGCTGGAGATGTGATTATTGGCTTGGCGTCATCTGGACAAGCCACCTATGAAAGCGAATACAACGGAGGGATGGGCAGCAACGGACTCACCTCTGCGCGACATGATGTGTTTTCCAAAACGCTAGCCGAACAATATCCAGAAAGTTTTGATCCTAACCTGCCAGAGGAGTTGGTGTATGCTGGACAAAAATCATTGACCGATGCGACAGCTACGCCGCTAGATGCAGGCAAGTTGGTACTTTCCCCAACAAGAACCTATGCACCCATTATCAAAGCGATTTTAAATCAAGTTGATCGGAAGCAGATCCACGGGATGGTGCATTGCAGTGGAGGAGCCCAAACCAAAATTTTACATTTTATCGATGAGCTTCATGTCATTAAAGACAACTTGTTTGACACACCTCCTTTGTTTAAACTGATTCAAGAGCAGTCTGTAACAGACTGGAAAGAAATGTACCAAGTCTTTAATATGGGCCACCGTATGGAAATGTATGTGCCCGAAGCGATTGCCAGTACACTCATTTCAATCTCTCAGTCTTTCGGAGTAGATGCCCAGGTTGTTGGTCGGGTAGAGGCCTCCACAAAAAAACAACTCACGATTTTGTCTCCACACGGAGAGTTTGGGTATTAAAAAACCCTGCTTCGGCAGGGTTTTCTTTATTTGGTTGACAAAAATAATTTCTATTTTTCATCCCACCATAAGCGTGTATCTTGGTTATCTGCTCCTTGAAGCTTCACAGCTTCATTATAGTTATCCTCGTTTAATGTTTTTATAAGAGCAGAGTAGCCATTACTAACAGGAATTCCATTTCCTGATAAAGCATCTGGGGCTGGCTCTAGTTTTGGATAGTCCAAGCGTCTCCACTCAGCCCATGCCTCAGAACCTTGCAAATATAGAGATACCCATTTTTGTGTTGCAATTAATTCTATTGCATTCTCATCATTAAAAGTTACGCTATTCTGTGCTTTAAATGCGTCTGTATCTTCTTGTGAAACACCCCACTGTTTCATTGATGCATCAATCCCTTTTTTATACCATGATTCAGCTGTATCTTCATCTATCAGCTCTCTATGCACAGCTTCTGCCATGGAAAAACAAATCTGAGCAAAACTGAAAAGCATTCCTCCAGCTTGTGTCCCATCATAAATGACATCAGAATCTATGAAAGAAATGTCTGATTGTAAAACATTTGGATTCTCTAGTCCGTAAGGGCATCCCACATATGTCCCTGTTTCATCTGAAAGTGGAAGCTCCGCATAACTGCTAATTCTCGGATCATTATGATTAACCAGAAAATTAATAAGTACATCACTTACAGCATAGTCTTCTCGAGTTTGAAATCGATCCTGCCAAGGATTGTCATTTGTATCCTCAGTTAAATAGGGATAGTGAATATTTTCTTCAACACTACTAATTATACCAGCTGTATAAGCCTCGTTCAACTTTTCCTTAGCTAAAGTTTCATTTGCATTAGAAATTCGCATTGCCATTACAAATTTCAACGTATTTGCAAATTTTTTCCATTGAAGTAAATCTCCACTAAATAAAATATCACCCTTCAAAGAACCTTCGGTTTTTATTGACTCTAATGCATTGTCAATTTCAGAAAAAAGAGAGGAATAAATGGATTCTTGCGTGTTAAACTTAGGTTTTGTGTTTTTAGAACCTTGTAAAGACTCTGAGTAAGGAATCATTCCCCAACGATCAGTTAGATATGAATAGAAATATACTTTTAAGATTCTAGCTATTGCAATCTGATTTTCAGTGGTACCATCACTTTTATATTTATCAGGATCATTAGTATTCAAATCAATGATTTCTTGCAAGTCTTTTAAAGGTCCACTAAACCAATAGTCGTATGACCACTCAAACGCCTCATATCTAGAATCTTCAGTATAAGTAATTTCTGAGATGTATTGAACCATTAAGTTACTATTTACTTCACTAACAACAGTTGGAATAGCTCTTTGTGCATTCGTTAATAATGCGGCGGTAGAAGCAGTAGACGGTGAGTTAGGATTTAAATTTTCATCCCCAAAATCAACAGTCTCACATGAATATAATGAAACTAATACGATAAGTATTAAATTCAAATATTTAAAATAATTTTTCATTTCTTAAGGTATTAAAAGTTAAGTTTAACATTGAGTCCTATTGAGCGTGTTGGGGGCAACTGTCCACCCTCGGCTTGTCTATATTCTCCAGCAATACTTCCGGTTCCTTCTATTTCGCTCGGATCGAGACCACCATGTTTTATATTTGAATATAACAAGAGGAGGTTGTTTCCAATGATTGAAACATCTACATTATTTATGAAACTACTCTCAAGAAACTTACTTGGTAATGAATATCCAAGTCTCAACTGACGTAATTTTAAATAAGATGCATCATAGAGCCACTCATCATGAGTGCCAAAATAGCGCCCACCCCAACTTTGACTTTCCATATATATATCTACAGGACTTCCATCCTCAGTTACTCCAACTACGTGATATCCACCTCCAGCATCAATAGCATCTCTCACAGGCTTTCCTTTGTCATTGTTACCTACTGTATCAATGTGAAGACCAGAATAATAAGCAAACATATTAGTGGTAGTGTAAAATAGTCCTCCACTTTGAAAGTCAAAACCTAAATTAAGATAAAAGTCTTTGTATTGAATTGTGGAAAGAAAACCACCCGTAAAATCTGGAAGAATACTCCCTAATTTTTCATTGGTATCGTAAACAAAACTTCCATCTTCATCCAAGATAGGAGTTCCACTTGAATCATATTTTCGCTTTCTTCCTACGAAAGTACCCCACTCTTCCCCAACAATTTCCTGAAGCTGTAGTCCACCCCAGCTAACCCAACTATCCAATACATTTACGCCATCATCACCGCTCTCTTCTCCAAGGAAGTCTACTGTTTTTTCAAGAGTTGCAAAGTTTAAAGAAATATCCCAGTTAAAATTGTTTCTTTTAAATGGAGTGGCATTTAAAGTAATTTCATATCCTTTTGAGGATGTTTGACCAGAGTTGATTGATAGGCCAGTAAATCCAGAAGAAGCTGTTACAGGTACAGAAATTGGTAACTCTTTATCCTTTCTGTCAAAATAAGCAACATCTATTCCCAGTCGGTTTGTTAAAAATTTCAATTCAAGCCCAAACTCGAACTCGGTACGATTCCCTCCAGCAAGATTCGCATTGGCCTCAGTATTTGGAACTGAGAACGACGCATTCCCGCCATACGGGCTACCTACATTATATACGCTTGTAGTTCTATATGGTTTTGGAAAGATAGGTGCTTGAGAGAATCCACTTCTTAGTTTTGCCAATGAAACTGCATTTCCAAGATCAAAAATTTCATGTATCAAAAAACTGCCTGAAACTCCTAAAGTGGAAATTCGATTTTTTTCTGCATTTGCCGTAGAACCCCAGTCAAGACGATATGAAGCATCAAGATAAAGCATACTTTTGAATCCAAAAGAAATTTGCGCAAAATTTGAAACCAATCTGGATTGGACTAAACTCGAGGAATAATTTGGTCGATCTACTGAAGTTGCCACACTATAAAAATTAGGGACGGAAAGTCCACCAACTGAGTTGGTAAAAATTAAATTACGCCAATTCTTTTGAAGTTGAAGTCCTGCAAGGGCATTGATGTCAATTTCATTAAAACGTTTGTTATAATTGATTTGACTATATATTTCATTTTGAATGTATCTATAATTATATTCACTAAACGATGGTAAATCAAGTCCGCCAAATGCTACTCTGCTGTTCCCTAAATAATTATTAAATCTTCTTCTGGTTTCAAAATTAAATTTGAAATCTTCATTAATTTTATAATTCAAACCGAAGTTTCCAAATAAATTATCTTTTCGTCCAAACTTTTTATTTTGTTCTGGTCCAAAGTGAGGGGCGTCCCAATACAAGGGTTTTGCATCTCTAGCGGATTTTGAATTCCAACTGTAATAATTTCCTTCAAAAAAGTAATTTTCCTTTACTCGGTCTATATCCACTTGACGCTGCCACCATTGGATAAAATTTGAACCCAACCCACCATATCCATTGAGCGGTTCATTAACTGTTTCGCGAAATTGATAGTTTATCGATGAATAGAAATTAAATCGTTCACTAATATCTACTGAACCTGAGAAGTTATAATCAATTTGATCTCTTTTTGCCTCTGGAATTACCAACGATTGAGATAGATTTCGTAAAGAAGTGTTTAAGTTATAATTGTCATCTCCTTTGGAAAAAGTTATAGAGGTATTGTTTGTAATTCCCATTTCAAAGAAATCACGAACATTATCTGGGTTAGGTTCCCATGGTCGTAATTTTCCAAACTCTGGATGTCCTGGAATCCAACTATCCCAATGCCTAACAAGCGTACCGTCTAATTTTGGTCCCCAAGATTCATCTGCAGCATAATATGGAATTTTTTGTCCATCAAAAGAGGCGTAAGAATCTGGATCAGTAGAGGGATTATATTCGAAAACATCCCATTCTTGATAATATCCCCCACCGTATTCGTTTTGATATTCGGGAAGAATAGAAACTGAAGCTACACTTGTTGTATGATCAACAGTTAATGAAGCTTCTCCAGACGCTGCTTTTTTACTTGTAATTATAACAACTCCATTTAAAGCATCTGCACCATAGAGTGCTGTTGCAGCAGCTCCTTTCAAGACAGATATATTGTCAATATTATTTGTATTTATATCTGAAATAGAATACACTTTAACACCATCCATAACATACAGTACACCAGTTTCTCCACGAAGTCGTAAAAAACCTGAATCAAATGTAGATGATGATCCTCCAATCATCTGTACACCTGCTATTTTACCCGCCAGTGTTATGTTCAAGTCAACTTCTTTGGTCTGAACTAAAGTTTCCCCTTGAACTGACTGTTGTGAATATCCCAAAGATTTTTTAGCTCGACTAATCCCTAAAGAGGTTACGACCACCTCATCTAATTCATTCGCTGCTTGCATTTGCATATTCACTGTCATTGAACTACTTATAGATACTGATTCCGTATCATACCCCACGTAGCTAAACACTAGCGTTTGTCCTTGTGCGGCATTGATTTGATAGTTTCCATCAAAGTCTGTGGTTGTTCCTTGGTTGGTTTCTTCCACTACAACGGTAGCTCCAGGAAGGGGAGCGCCATTTTCATCGCTCACGGTTCCTGTGATTAGCCCTTGTGACCACCCAAATAGGGGAGAAAGTAGTGCAATCCCTAGCAACCATATGATGCCATATTGAATTGATTGTTTCATAGTATATGTTTTGTTTAATCCCATGAAACTAGAACTCGCGGTTTAGCTTGGCATCATAAAAAGCCGAAAAAATGTGTCAAAAAGCCGATTTTGTTATAAAAAAGTGTTAAAAATAGTTACTATATGAGAACACCTTAAAATACACTCTTTATTTCACTTTATTATTGCCTTTTGTCCAAGTGACCCATTGCGTGATTTTGTCGTAACTTTGCACCTATGATAGAGCGTTTGGCCATTGTAAAACAGCGTTTCGACGAAGTTTCGGATTTGATTATTCAGCCCGACATCATCGCCGACCAAAAGCGCTATGTTGCCCTCAATCGGGAATATAAAGATTTGAGCGGCTTGATGGAAAAACGAACAGCATATCTCAATCTAACCCAACGACAACAGGAAGCAGAAGAAATCATATCTGATGGCTCGGATCCTGAAATGACCGATATGGCAAAAGAAGAGTTGGAAGAAGTTAAAGCCAAACTCCCAGAACTCGAAGAAACCATTCGCTTTATGTTGATTCCCAAAGATCCCGAAGATGCAAAAAACATCGTTATGGAACTCCGTGCGGGTACAGGCGGTGATGAAGCATCGATTTTTGCCGGAGATCTGTATCGGATGTATACCAAATACTGCGAAAGCAAGGGGTGGAAAGTGAGTGTTGTTGACCTAAGTGAAGGTACTTCAGGAGGTTTTAAAGAAATTATAATGGAGGTATCGGGTACAGATGTATATGGCACCATGAAATTTGAGTCTGGAGTGCATCGTGTACAACGTGTTCCGCAAACGGAAACACAAGGGCGGGTACATACCTCTGCTGCTACGGTGATGGTTTTGCCAGAAGCGGAGGAATTTGATATTGAAATCGATATGAATGAGGTTCGACTCGACTTGTTTTGTTCTTCGGGACCTGGTGGTCAGTCGGTCAATACGACCTATTCTGCTGTACGGCTCACACACATGCCAACTGGAATTGTCGCACAATGTCAAGACCAAAAATCGCAACACAAAAACAAGGAAAAAGCTCTGAAAGTACTCCGTTCTCGTCTTTATGAGCTTGAGCTGAGCAAAAAGCTAGAAGAAGATTCTGCCAAGCGTAGTGCAATGGTGTCTTCTGGAGATCGCTCTGCAAAGATTCGGACCTACAATTACCCACAAGGTCGTGTGACCGATCACCGCATCGGACTCACGCTTTACGATTTACAAAATATTGTCAATGGGGATCTGGACAAGTTGGTTGACGAAATCCAGTTGCATTACAACACCGAAAAACTCAAAGTTTCTGGCGAACTGATATGACAACCCAATTCCTCACCGAGCAGATTCGAAACAAAGCTTCCTTCCTATGTGTAGGTCTAGATTCAGACCTTGCCAAGTTGCCAGCGGCAGTACGCAATCACCCGGAAGCACAGTTTGTGTTCAACAAAGCAATCATTGAAGCAACCCATGATTTGGCAGTTGCTTATAAAATCAATACCGCTTTTTATGAGTCTGACGGTTCAAAAGGGTATCAAGCCCTTGAAAAAACCATAGCGTATTTGGATCAAAACCATCCAAACCATTTTACCATTGCAGATGCCAAGCGAGGGGATATTGGCAATACCTCAACCCAGTATGCACGTGCATTTTTTGAAAAGCTCTCTTTTGACTCCATTACGGTCGCTCCTTATATGGGTCGCGACTCCATTGAACCCTTTTTACAATTTGAGGGCAAGTATGCAATTATGTTGGCACTGACTTCAAACCAAGGGGCTTATGATTTTCAAACCCTAAACACTGCCGATCGGTCACTCTACGAAACTGTTGTTGCAACCAGTCGCACTTGGGATGGCGCCGATCGCTTGATGTACGTGCTTGGTGCAACCAAAACCGAACATCTAGCCACCATTCGCACTTTGACTCCAAAGTCTTTCTTTTTGGTGCCCGGTGTGGGAGCACAAGGCGGGGATTTGCAATCTGTATTTCATGCGGCAGCCAATGATGATATTGGACTCTTGGTCAATTCGTCAAGAAGTATCATTTTTGCTTCAAGCGGAGATGACTATGCCCAAGCAGCACGAAATGCTGCCATGGATTTACAACAACAAATGAAAAAACTGCTCTGATGCTGCACTATTCTACCCATTTGCATCCCACATCCAAAATCTGGGTCACTTTTGTCCATGGGGCAGGAGGGAGTTCTTCGATTTGGTTTAAGCAGTTGCGTGAGTTTTCAAAACATTTTAATGTATTGTTACTCGATCTAAGAGGGCATGGCAAGTCTAGGATGCAGTTGTCTAACGTATTTAAAAAGAAATACACTTTTGATGTATTGGCAGAAGACATTATTGCTGTTCTGGACAAAGAAAACATCAAATCGTCCCATTTTGTTGGGATATCTCTTGGTACGATTTTAATTCGTCAGATTGGAGAAATGTACCCCCAACGTGTACAGAGTATGGTCATGGCGGGGGCGATTATGAAACTCAATGTCCGTTCACAGATTTTGATGCGCTTTGGGAATATCTGTAAGTCCATCATTCCTTATCTCTGGCTTTATCGATTGTTCGCCTATATCATTATGCCAAAAAAGAGCCATAACGAGTCGAGACTACTATTTGTTCTAGAGGCCAAAAAACTCTATCAAAAAGAATTTTTACGTTGGTATAAACTCACCGCCGAGCTCAAACCCTTATTGCGATTGTTTCGCCAAGTGGACATCAACATCCCCACTTTATATGTGATGGGAAGTGAAGATTATATGTTTTTACCAAGTATTGAAAAACTAGCATCGGCACATCGATCTGCACAGTTATGCGTTGTTTCGCAATCAGGGCATGTGGTTAATGTTGATCAGCCAGACGCCTTTAATTCCCGTTCGATTTCATTTATTGAGAAGCTCAATCGTTAAGAAAATACGATTGTTTTATTGCCATAGACCATTACTTTGTGGGCAATATGATTTTTGACCGCACGAGCGAGGACAATCTTTTCCAAATCCCTTCCTTTAGCCACGAGCTGACTCACACTGTGGGTGTGTGATACATGTGCAACATCCTGTTCAATAATTGGACCGGCGTCGAGCTCATCAGTCACATAGTGGCTGGTGGCTCCAATGATTTTCACGCCGCGCTCAAAGGCAGAATGATAGGGTTTTGCTCCTGGAAAAGCAGGTAAAAAGGAGTGGTGAATATTGATAATGTTATTCGGATACTCATTGATGAGCTTTGGGGAGACAATCTGCATATATCGCGCAAGGACAATAAACGATACATGGTGTTGTTTGAGCAATTTCAGTTGTTGTTCTTCGGCTTGTGCTTTGGTGTCTTTGGTGATAGGGATATGGTAATATGGGATGCCGAAAGATTCTGCGATCGGCTGTAAATCAGGGTGGTTGCTCAAGATAAATGGGATTTCCACTTCGAGTTCACCAGATTTAAATCGACCCAAAAGGTCATATAAACAGTGATCGTACTTGGACACAAACAGTGCCATACGCGGCTTTTTCTCTTGGGGATAGAGTGACCATGTCATTTGATACTTCTCGGCAGGGCCACCGGCAAAGGCCTGTTGAAATTGTTCAATCGCATGCAGGTCGCCATTAAACTCACTTTCCAAACGCATAAAAAACGCCTGATTTTCTCGATCGACATATTGATCGATATACAGGATATTGCCCTTATGACCGTAGATAAACTGGGTGACTTCTGCAATAATTCCCTTTTGATCGGGACACTGAATGACAAGGGTAAGTGCGCTCATATCGGTTGCAAATGTAAAAATAGAAAGAGGATAAAAAAAATCCCGCCGAAGCGGGATTTTTCAAAGAACTAAACTATAACCTAATTAATGTTGGTTTAAACGAAAATCTGCATACGCAGACATACCATGCTCGGTTCCGTCCAATCCAGCAATTTCTTCTTCTTTGCTCACACGCATTCCACCACATACTTTCGAAGTGATAAAACCGATGATTGTACAGGATACCACACAGAAAACACCAGTGATACCAACACAAGCAGCCTGTACAGCAAATTGCTCAAATGAAGCACTATCTCCAAAAATACCTACAGCGAGAGTACCCCAGATACCAGCAAACAAGTGAACTGCGATTGCACCAACTGGATCGTCGAGTTTTTGCTTGTCCATAAAGGCAATTGCAAGAACAACAACAATACCACCGATAGCACCGACAATTACAGCTTCGATTGGGCTCATCAAATCAGCACCAGCTGTGATTCCTACCAATCCACCAAGAATACCGTTCATAAACATCGTTACGTCGTAATTCTTGTAGAGTGCCAATGAAAAGATAAATGCAAAGATTCCACCTGCAGCAGCAGCTAAGGAGGTCGTTACAAGTACTAAGGACGTCAATGCTGGGTCTGCAGATAATACAGAACCGCCGTTAAATCCGAACCAACCTAACCAGAGGATTAATACCCCAGCAGCAGAGATTGGTAAGTTGTGACCAGGAATCGCATTTGGTTTACCGTCTTTGTCAAATCGACCAACACGAGCACCAAGGAAAACGATTGCTACAAGAGCAGCCCAGCCACCGACAGAGTGAACGAGTGTAGAACCAGCAAAGTCATAAAAGCCGACTTCTTCTGTAAAGGTGCTGAAGAATCCACCACCCCATTGCCATGAACCAACGATTGGATAAACAAATGCAACGAGTAGTAAGGCGTAAAGCATAAACGCGCCTAACTTGATTCGCTCAGCAACAGCTCCAGAAACAATGGTTGCAGCAGTAGCAGCAAACATCCCTTGGAACAAGAAGTCTGTCCAATATGTATAGCCCTCATTATAGGCAAGGTCAGCAGCAGCAACAGAGTCAAGACCCCATCCCGCAAAGCCAAAATAGCCATTAAAATCACCAGGGTACATCAAGTTGAATCCGCCAATAGCGTACACAAGAAGTCCCATAGTGATGACAAAGAAATTTTTAAATAAAATATTTACGGTATTCTTTTGGCGGGTCATTCCACTTTCTAAAAAGGTAAACCCTAAGTGCATAAAGAATACAAGACCAGTACAGATCATCATCCATACATTGTTTGTTGTTAATAATTCCATAGTATATATTTTATTTTAGTTTAACGTATCTCCTCCTTTG
>JAQWGQ010000026.1 GCA_029238125.1 Flavobacteriaceae bacterium
CATCAACGAATTAAATTAATATGGAAGTGATTCATACCATTGGTCGTCGTAAAAGCGCAGTTGCTCGCGTTTATATGTCTCAAGGTAAAGGGGAAATTACGATTAATAAAAAGTCATTAGATTCTTATTTTCCAACTGCAACACACCAGTATAAAATCAATCAGCCGTTCATGCTAACGGACACCTTGGGGAAATACAACCTCAATGTGACGGTAACAGGTGGTGGGCCAACCGGTCAGGTAGAGGCGATTCGTCTTGGCATTTCACGTGCCTTGTGTACCGTTGATGAAGAGCACCGCTCTTCATTGAAGCCTGAAGGATTACTCACTAGAGATCCTCGTATGGTTGAGCGTAAAAAGTTTGGGCAGAAAAAGGCCCGTAAAAAATTCCAATTCTCCAAACGATAACCGTTTGTTTGGATTGGCATAACAATAAGTTCATTAATTAGTGTATAATTTGTTGCCATTAGTTTAGCATCTAAATGAGGAAGGCCGAAATTCGCCACTTGTTCATTGCTATTCAGGGAACGTAAACGAAAACAACAATGTCAAAAATAGAAGTCAAAGACTTACTAGAAGCTGGTGTCCACTTTGGTCACCTTACAAGAAAATGGAACCCCAATAAGGCGCCCTTCATTCACATGGAGCGCAACGGGATTCACATCATCAACCTTTACAAAACCGTTACAAAAATTGAGGAAGCTCAGCAAGCACTCCACAAAATTGCTTCGTCTGGTCGAAAAATCTTGTTTGTGGCGACAAAAAAACAAGCCAAGGATATCGTATCCAAAAAAGTAAGTGAAGTGAATATGCCTTATATCACCGAGCGCTGGCCTGGGGGTATGTTGACCAATTTTGTCACCATCCGAAAAGCTGTTAAAAAAATGGCTGCAATTGATCGGATGAAAACAGACGGCACCTTTAACACCCTCTCCAAAAAAGAAAGACTACAAGTTGAGCGTATGCGTGCCAAGCTAGAAAAGAACCTCGGTTCGATTTCGGACATGACTCGTTTGCCAGGTGCTCTCTTTATTGTGGATATTCGCCGGGAACACATCGCTGTTCGAGAGGCACAAAAACTCAATATTCCAATTTTTGCGATGGTAGACACCAACGCTGATCCTCGGGATGTTGATTTTGCCATTCCTGCCAATGACGATGCCTCAAAATCGATTGATAAGGTTTTAGGGTTTGTCACAGAGGCCATAGCCGCTGGTACAAGCGAGCGAAAAAAAGAACGTGATGAAGCCAATGCAGCGAGTAGCGAAGGCGAAGTCGTTCCTGAAACGGCTGAAGCAACTGAAAAAACTGAAGAAATTGTTGCTGAGGCAACTCCCAAAGCTGTCGAAAAAACAACACCCGCTGTTGCTGAAGAAGCAGTACCAGCTGTAGAAGAAACCGAAACCGCAGAAGCTGAAGCAGCGCCTGCTAAAGAGGTCGTCGAAACACCACCTGCAGAAGACTTGAGTGGAAAGACGGTATCGGACTTAAAAGCACTGGCCAAAGAAGCAGGTGTTTCTGGATACAGTAAAATGAAAAAAGCAGAATTAATTGCGGCCTTGTCCGCCTAAAAAATCAAGTACAGATGTCAAAAATAAGTGCCGCTGATGTAAACAAGCTCCGCAAAGCAACTGGAGCCGGAATGATGGATTGTAAAAAAGCCCTAGTAGAAGCTGAGGGTGATTTTGATACTGCAGTAGAAGTTCTTCGTAAAAAGGGTCAAAAAGTAGCTGCGAATCGCGCAGATCGTGATTCTTCAGAAGGAGCTGTTATCGCCAGAGTAAATGATGATGCTACTGTTGGTGTCATTGTATCGGTTAACTGTGAGACGGACTTCGTTGCCAAAAACGAAAGCTATGTGACCCTTGCCAACCAATTGGCTGACGTGGCACTTGGTCACGATAGTTTAGATAGCTTTTTAGCAGCTGACTTTAGTGGGATGACCGTTGCTGAAAAACTCACAGAGCAAACAGGAGTCATCGGAGAAAAAATCGAAATCGGGGGATTTGAACGCCTCGAAGGTGCGTTTGTCGGTTCGTATATTCATGCTGGAAACAAAATTGCAACCCTCACCAGCTTGTCTGCTGGAGTAGATGGAGCTGCAGAAGCTGCCAAAAACGTAGCGATGCAAGCTGCTGCGATGAATCCTATCGCCCTTAATGAGGATGGAGTTGACGCTGCAACCGTCGAAAAAGAAATTGAGATCGCTAAGGACCAATTACGTCAAGAAGGCAAGCCCGAAGCAATGCTCGACAATATCGCCAAAGGAAAGCTCAAGCGTTTCTTTAAAGACAACACCTTGGTCAATCAGGCATATATTAAGGATGCTAAGCAAAGCGTGAGCGACTATGTGAAGTCTGTTGATGCGGGACTCACCGTCACGGGCTTTAAGCGTTTGGCTTTGGTGTAAACAGCTACCCATATTACAAACTTAAAAACCTCGATTCTTCGAGGTTTTTTTTATATTAGAAAGTTTCTTATCCTTGTATGAAAGCAATTCGCCTGTTTCTTTTATTTTCTATTACAAATGTCTTCGGTCAACAAATAACCGTTTTGGATAGCCTAACATATAACCCCATCCCATTTGTACATGTATATGATGGCAGAAAAGGGGTTGTTGCAAATCAAGATGGAGCATTTTACTGGGGTGTTCCAAAAACTGGGGACTCTTTGTACATATCTTGCTTGGGTTATGCCTCAAAGACCATTTCATTTTCACAAATTCGAGATACAATCTATATGGCCCCTAAAGCCGTTGAGCTTCAACCTGTCATTGTAAATAACCGATCGCTCACTGGCTCGGAGGTAATCGATAGCATCCTATCAAATACTGAGAAAAATTATGATTTTGGGCTATTTTCCAGTGAGGTCTTTGTTGATAAAAGCAGCACTTATGATATTGATAAAATGGATATCGAAATTGAAAAATCAACCCTTGATGAGTTGGATCAAACATTTGTAGATGAGATGTTAAAGCAACTTCCTAGAGAAGAACAATATCGGTCTTACACAAAAAGTAAACTTCTTGGCGGTAATCACACCCAATCGTATAAGCTGGAGGTTTTAAAAGCAGCAAAGCTCAAAGATTCAATGATGGTTGACGCATATGATTCTATGGAGGAAACTTTAAATGGGATTCTGAAGAAAAAAGTTAAAAAAGACTCCTATTTTAAAATCAAATCGGGACCTGTTGTTTCATTCAAAATTGATAACAATACCACAGAGGCTGTTGATACCGTTGCACAAAAAGAGGAAGAGTTAACCCCTACAGATTTTGCAAAAAATGAGCTCTCCTATCTACGAAATTTACACCACAAAACATTTGATGAAGAAGGGAAATGGCTATTGCCTTTCCTGACAAAAACAACAAAATATACGTTTAACAATACGGGAATAGTTTATGACTTCATCACTCCCGCTTATAAAATTACATTTACGTCAAAAGGAAAGAAAAGGTATAATGGCTATCTGCTTGTCGATGTTTTCGATTTTGGCGTTTATAAAATTGTGTATCGCAGCAACCTTCATGAAAGCAGGATAAAACTATTTGGATTGTTTTATGAAGAGCGACTCAATAACAAAGAGTATATTTTTATAAAAAATCAGTTTAACAACTATCGCTTGTACAACGTCACGCTGGAAGGCCAAATCGTTTTAGGCATTAAAAGACCGATTAAAATCATTGAAAAAAACAAGGTGGTAAAAGGGAGAAACAGACAAAATATACTTTCAATGGATATCAATTACCGTTTTAAAAACATAGAAAGTCGGCGTATTTATTTCAATTCAATCACCCCTGTTTCATCACAAAACTTAGAAGCGTTTGAACCTGAACACCAAATTGTGCCTACAGATTTTTATTCCCGAGATGCGATCGGTCGTTATATTCCAGATTTTCCTCTAAATTAAAATCTCAAAGATTGTAATCCCCAGCATGAATTAGAAAGACTGTTTTTTGACAGCCCCTATCCCCTTGAACTTATTATATTTGCACAAACACTATCCATGCCATACAAACGGATTCTTTTAAAACTCAGCGGAGAGGCGCTTATGGGTGATCGCTCCCATGGGATAGACCCCCAGCGATTGGCCAGCTATGCTAGCGAAATCAAAAACGTTGTAGAAAAAGGTGTTGAAGTTGCCATTGTCATTGGTGGCGGGAACATTTTTCGTGGGGTTGCTGGAGCGAGCAATGGAATGGATCGTGTGCAAGGCGACTATATGGGCATGCTGGCAACCATTATCAATGGTCTTGCCCTGCAGAGTGCTTTGGAAGATGCAGATGTACAAACCCGACTGCAAACGGCTCTTAAAATCGAAGCGATTGCAGAACCTTATATCAAACGTCGTGCAGTTCGCCATCTGGAAAAAGGACGTGTGGTGATCTTTGGGGCAGGTACTGGAAATCCCTTTTTCACAACCGACTCTGCAGCCGTACTTCGTGCAATCGAAGTGGATGCAGATGTGATATTAAAGGGCACTCGCGTGGATGGTATCTATGATGCTGACCCTGAAAAAAATAAAGATGCGGTCAAGTTTGAATCCATCAGCTTTCGTGATGTCCTTCAAAAAGGGCTTAAAGTAATGGACAGCACGGCCTTTACTCTCAGCCAAGAAAACGATTTGCCAATCGTTGTTTTTGACATGAATACGCCCGGTAACCTCGAGCAAGTTGTTGCTGGAAAACATATTGGAACTACGGTAAATTAAATAGTTATGGAAGAAATTGGTTTTATCATTGATGTTGCCAAAGAGGCAATGGAAAAATCGCTTGACCATCTCGAAAAAGCATTTGTTAATATCCGTGCTGGAAAGGCAAATCCCGCCATGCTATCCACTGTAAAAATGGAGTACTATGGCGCCCAAACGGCCTTGAGTCAGGTAGCAAATATCAATACGCCTGATGCACAAACCCTTTCTGTACAGCCCTGGGACAAAACGATGATCCCCGAAATTGAAAAAGCGATTCTTGTTGCGAATCTAGGTTTTAACCCATCAAACAATGGGGAATCGGTAATTATCAATATCCCACCGCTGACCGAAGAACGAAGAATAGAGTTGGTTAAACTCGCCAAAGCCGAGGCAGAAAACGCAAAAGTTGGTGTTCGAAATGCACGTAAAGACGCCAATAACGAACTGAAAAAAACAGAACTTTCCGAAGATCAATTGGGAAATGCAGAAGTTGATGTGCAAACCATTACCGATGATTACATCAAAAAAATTGACAATAAATACGCTTCGAAAGAAGACGAAATCATGACGGTCTGATCAAAATTAGACGTCTCACATTGCTATGATAAAATGGGTTTCCACTCGATTTTGGAGTACTGTTGCCTCGCTCATTCTCCGTAATCGAATTATTTGCATCTTGTTGATAATCGCAACAACTGTGTTTTTGGGAATGCAGTGGAAAAATATGCGCTTTAGCTTCAATGAAGCCAGTCTCCTTCCAGACGACCATCCGTTTAACCTCAAGTATCAATCTTTTGTCGATCGCTTTGGCGATGAGGGCAACCTGATTGTTTTGGCAATCCAAGATTCGACTTTCTTTCGTCCGGAAAATATCCAACAATGGAGTGCGCTGACCAAGTCGTTTGAAGATCATGATGCGATTGCCACAGTCTCTGGAATCGGGAATCTAAAACAATTGAAGAAAAATGCAAGGCAACAAAATTTTGTTGTAGAGGATGTCCCCTACCAGCTGGCTCGTACCCAAAAAGAAGTGGATCGGCTGGAAATACAACTCCTAGAAAAATCACCCTTTTTCCACGGCGTACTCCTCAATCCAGAAACCGAGGTTTATCTGACCATCCTCACCCTTAAAAAAGAAGTCGTCAACGCCAAAGGGCGAGAGCTTTTTGTCAATAATGAACTCTTGCCCAAGGTGCTTGCCTTTGAGGCCGATACCGGTTTTGATATTCATGTTTCGGGTATGCCCTATATCCGAACGATTAACGCTGGTACCATCCTGAGCGAGATTCGCATGTTTGTCATCGTAGCTGCATTGGTCACAACCTTGATCTTCTTTTTCTTTTTCAAGTCCTATCGCGCCACCTTTATCTCCATGGTAGTGGTCGTCATTGGGGTGATGTGGGCCTTTGGAATTTTAGGCCTTTTTGGATTTGAAATCACTGTACTCACTGCACTCATTCCGCCCATTGTGATTGTGATTGGGGTGCCCAACTGCATCTTTCTGATCAACAAATAC
Organism: Flavobacteriaceae bacterium; assembly: GCA_029238125.1. GTDB lineage: Bacteria > Bacteroidota > Bacteroidia > Flavobacteriales > Flavobacteriaceae > UBA724. The sequence goes on from JAQWGQ010000026.1 coordinate 6,208, forward strand.
CAACACGAAATCAAAAAACACGGCAATCAAGCACGATCCCTGCAGCGCGTGATTACAAAAATTGGAAATGCTACCCTGATGACCAATATGACAACGGCTTTGGGTTTTGCCACGTTTACGCTGACCAATAGCAAACTGCTTATCGAGTTTGGTCTGGTCGCCGCAGTCAATATTATGCTGCTCTTTATATTATCTCTATTTGTGATTCCAATTCTGTACAGTTATATGAGTCTGCCCCAGCAAAAACACCTTGCGCACCTGAACCGCAACTGGATGAACGGATTTATCAGATGGATGGAAAAGGTCGTTCGCCAACAGCGTATCGCTGTGTACTTTGTGTCTGTTATCGCATTGATGATGAGTATTATTGGGATTTACCAAATCAAACTGTCAGGAACCATCATCGACGACCTTCCCAAAAAAGCAAATTTCTTTGAAGACATTCGGTTTTTTGAAAGCCAAATGAGTGGGGTGATGCCCATTGAGGTTATGGTCGATACCAAACGAAGAAATGGCGCTACCCAACTCTCAACACTCAATCGGGTTGAGAGACTTGCCGAACATATCAGAAGTGTGCCAGAGCTTTCCGAACCCTTGTCTATTGCCCATATCGCCAAGTATGCCAAGCAAACCTATTACAATGGCAATCCACGTTACTTTAGCATGCCGACAAGGCAGGAGTATTCGTTTGTAGGGTCTTATGTCAACAACAGTTTGTCTGACGAGGGAATGGCTGAAAGTTTGATTGACAGTACCGGTCAATATCTGCGTGTGACCACCATGCTCAAAGATGTCAAAACCGAACGAATGGAAGAGATCGAAAGTGATTTGCTAGTGGCCATCGATCAAATCTTTCCTGCAGATCGATTTGATACACAAGTCACGGGTAAGGCACTTGGCTATTTAAAAGGAACTCGATTTTTGGTGCGCAATTTGGTTTTGTCTCTCTCTTTAGCGATTTTGCTGATTGCTCTCTTTATGGCCTATCTGTTCGGTTCCTTCCGTATGATTCTCATTTCCTTGATTCCCAATATTATCCCCCTTATTCTCACTGCGGGAATGATGGGATTTTTAGGAATTCCGATCAAGCCTTCTACCATTTTAGTATTTAGTGTTGCCTTTGGAATATCTGTTGATGATACCATCCATTTTTTGGTGAAATACCGACAAGAACTCCAGGCCAATAAATGGAAAATCAAAAAGTCTGTGTATTTGGCACTTCGTGAAACAGGCGTGAGTATGTTTTACACCTCTATCGTTTTGTTTTTTGGATTCTCAGTCTTTATGATTTCAAGCTATGGCGGTACGGTTGCTTTGGGAGGATTCGTGTCTGCAACCTTGCTTTTTGCGATGCTAGCCAACCTGATCCTTTTGCCCTCTCTCTTACTCTCGCTAGAGGGAAGTATTGCCAATGAACGAACCCTAAAAGAACCTCGAATTGACATTCTCGCTGAGGATGAAAAAAGCTAGGTTAGGTGCTTATAAAATGAAGTATATTTGTAGTCGAAAATGGATTTTATGAACACACTGCGTATTCAATCACTTTTTTCTGGCTCTCATGTGGGGCAAACCCTAACTCTTCAAGGGTGGGTTCGTACTTTCCGCGCCAATCGATTTATCGCCATCAATGACGGTTCAACGCTCAACAATCTGCAGTGTGTGGTTGATTTTGAACAAGCCGATGAAAACGTTCTCAAAAGAATTACCACTGGTGCCGCAGTTCGGATTGAAGGAACACTCGTGGAAAGTCAAGGCAAAGGGCAGCAATATGAAGTGCAAGTGAGTCGTATAGAAATCCTTGGCGACTCCGATCCCGATCAATACCCCATTCAACCGAAAAAACACAGCTTTGAATTTTTGAGAGATAATGCGCACCTTCGTGTTCGGACCTCCACGTTTTCTGCTGTAATGCGAGTTCGCTCTGCCCTATCTTATGCCGTTCACGAATATTTTAGAAAGGAAGGGTTTTATTATGTCCATACTCCGATTATCACGGGTAGTGATGCTGAGGGAGCAGGAGAGATGTTTCGTGTGAGTACCCTCGACCCCAAGCAAGCACCTCTAAACGATTCTGGTGAGACAGATTTCACACAGGATTTTTTTGGAAAGGAAACCAACCTTACGGTTTCTGGACAACTCGAAGCTGAGACCTATGCGATGGGCTTGGGTAAGGTATATACTTTTGGGCCAACATTTCGAGCTGAGAACTCTAATACCTCACGGCACTTGGCTGAATTTTGGATGATCGAACCAGAGGTTGCCTTCTATAATCTTGATCAGAATATGGATTTGGCTGAAGACTTTATTAAATATGTACTTCGTTATGTATTGGATCACTGCCAAGACGACCTGGCTTTTTTGGATCAGCGTTTGGCAAATGAAGAAAAGACAAAGCCACAAATCGAACGGCGACCAATGGGATTACTCGAACAAATGCATTTTATTGTAAACAACCAATTTGTTCGCTTGTCCTATACAGAGGCGATCGATATTTTGCGAAATTCTAAGCCCAATAAAAAGAAAAAATTTAAATTTCCTGTCGATCAGTGGGGAATCGATTTGCAAAGTGAACACGAAAGATATTTGGTGGAAAAACACTTCAGTAGCCCAGTGATTTTATTTGACTATCCTGCCAATATCAAAGCGTTTTATATGCGTCTCAATGAAGATGGAAAAACGGTACGTGCTATGGATGTACTGTTTCCAGGAATCGGCGAAATGGTGGGTGGTGCCCAACGCGAAGAGCGTTTGGACGTTCTCCAAAAACGTATGACAGAGATGAACATCGACGAAAAAGAACTCGATTGGTACTTGGATTTACGTCGCTATGGAACCGCTCCTCATGCTGGATTTGGATTGGGCTTTGAACGCTTGGTTCAGTTTGCCACAGGCATGTCAAATATTCGTGATGTGATTCCGTATCCACGCACCCCTCAAAATGCATCATTTTAGAAAACACACATCTTCCAAGGTTTTTGTACCTTTCCATTGAAAGTAAATCGTTGTCATGCTCAAACAACAGCTCAACCTCAAGCTATCACAAAAGCTATCTCCGCAGCAGATTCAGTTGATGAAACTGATTCAGTTGCCTACGCTTTCTTTTGAGCAAAAACTTCATCGAGAGCTTGAGGAAAACCCAGCGCTTGAAGCGGGGAAAGAGACTCTTGAAAATGAAGATTTGGACAACCCCCAAGAAGAAGATCGCGAGCTTATAGAAACCTACGACATCAATATCGATGAGTATTTGAGTGATGATGAGATTCCCGCTTACCGTCTCAATGCAAACAATTACAGTCCAGACGATGACGAGAAGCAAGTCCCGTACGCTGCTGGTATTAGCTTTACCCAGTTTTTGATGGATCAAATGCGAACCTTTAGCATGAGTGAAACCGAGAGTCAAATCGCTCGGTTTTTGGTTGGCAGCATCGATGAAACGGGGTATATCCGAAGAAGCTTGCTTGATATTGTTGACGACCTTGCTTTTACTGAAAATCTATATGTAGAGGAAAATCAAGTACAAGACGTACTCGACAAAGTACAGCAACTCGATCCGGCTGGAGTTGGCGCTTTGGACTTGCAAGACTGCCTAGCCATTCAATTGCAACGTAAGCCACAAACACCCTCTGTGGCACTTGCTTATGAAATTATTGTAGCGCATTTCTCGGCCTTTTCTAAAAAACATTTTGACAAGTTGATGAGTACTCTCAATATTGATGAAAATCAACTCAAAGAGGCCATTGCTGAAATCGAAAAGCTCAATCCCAAGCCCGGTGCTTCCTATGCTTCTTCAACCAAAATAAATAGTCAAATTACACCTGATTTTACGATTCGGATTATGGATGGGGAATTGCAGCTTAGCTTAAACGGTCGAAATGCCCCTGAACTCCATGTTTCGGCTTCTTATAGAAATATGATGGAGGGCTATAAAGAGTCCGCTGTAAAAAGTAAAGCCCAACAAGAAGCGGTCTTGTTTATCAAACAAAAGCTCGATGCAGCCAAATGGTTTATCGATGCCGTAAAGCAACGAAATCACACCTTGTTCATTACCATGAATGCCATTATGGATTACCAAAAAGAGTATTTTTTGACTGGTGATGAGCAGAAAATTAAGCCAATGGTTTTGCGTGACATTGCCTCCATTATTCAGATGGACATTTCTACGGCATCACGGGTGGCCAATAGCAAATATGTGGATACCCCATACGGTACTCGATTGATCAAATCCTTCTTTTCAGAAGGAATGACCAATAGCGAAGGAGAAGATGTCTCTTCGATTGAAATTCGAAAAGCTTTGGAAACAATTATCGACTCTGAGGACAAAACTAAGCCCCTAACCGATGAGGAACTCAAAAATGCACTGAACCAAAAGGGTTATCCTGTTGCTCGTCGTACCGTAGCCAAATACCGGGATATCATCGGTGCACCTGTAGCTCGATTGCGTAAAAAACTTTAAGAGAGCATTCTTTTAACACTTCTTTTTAAATCAAATTTAGGGGACCATCCCCAGTCCTTTTTTGCAAGATGATCATCTATAGTTCGTGGCCATGACCCCGCAATTTGTTGACGATAATCAGGATTGTAATTTACGACTACAGGAAAGCCCATTTTTTTTAATTGGACTTCTAGTTTTCTTGGGGTTAGGCAAAAGCCCATGATATTGTAGGAATGTGTTCGTTGATGAACAGAAAAATCTGACTCCATCAATTGCTGTATAGCCATAATCACATCATCAATATATACCATTGGCAATTCGGTTTGAGGCGCTAGGAAACATGTGTATGGTATTTTATTTTTAGCCGCTTGAACCATTTCTACAGCATAGTCAGTTGTACCACCCCCAACAAGGTCAGATGACAAGACCCCCGGAAGGCGTAGAGAACGAATGTCAATATTGTATTTATAGTGATAATACATGATCAGTTTTTCAGATGCGAGTTTTGAAACACCATAAATGGTCTGTGGATTCATGTCAACTTGTTGAGGAGCATTAATCGGGTTTTTATCTCTGCCATATACAGCAATAGAGCTAGGCCAAAATAAACGCTGAATATTATGCTTTATTGCCAATGATACGACGACTTGAAATGAGTTTACATTTACATCCCAAGACACAAAGGGATTGTTTTCACCGTTTGCTGATAAAATAGCTGCAAAATGATAAATACAATTGATTTCATGTTTTGTGATTAGACTCTCCAGTCTGTTTTTGTTTAAAGCATCTACATGTTCAAAATCAACGGAAAGCTTATCCTTGGGTATATTGATATCTGTTGCCAGAACATAGGTGTTTTCCTGCTTAGATAAAGCTCTTATCAAGGAAAGTCCTAGCTGACCTAGCGCACCTGTGATTAATATTCTTTGATTTTTCATCATGATTTGAATTTCTTTTTGTAAAATTAGGGTCAAAAGTATACTCAAATGTACAAATCAATTAAATCTCGCCTACAACAAGAATTGCAAAAAATTCACGCAAATGGTCGTTTTAAAAATGAAAATGTCATTATTTCACCGCAGGATGCCAAAGTACAACTGAGTGGAAACAGCAACCTCATCAATTTATGTGCAAATAATTATCTAGGTTTAGCCAATCATCCTAAACTAGTCCAAGCCGCCCAGAATCAGATTTCAACCCATGGTTTAGGGCTTGCTTCTGTTCGATTTATCTGTGGAACACAGGATATTCATAAAAAGCTTGAGCAAAAAATTGCAGACTTTATCGGTACTGAAGATGCCATTCTATATGCTGCCGCCTTCGATGCAAATGGTGGACTATTCGAGCCTCTTTTTGGTCCAGAAGATGCTATCATTAGCGATGAACTCAATCACGCATCAATCATTGATGGTATTCGTTTGTGCAAAGCAAAACGATTTCGATACAGAAATAATGACATGGAAGACTTAGAACAACAGCTCCAAGCTGCTGAAAACTGTCGCTCTAAAATTATCGTTACTGATGGTGTGTTTTCAATGGATGGTACCATTGCTCAGCTCGACAAGATTTGTGATCTAGCAGAACAATATGATGCTATGGTCATGTCAGATGAGTGTCATGCAACTGGTGTGATTGGATCAACAGGTCGTGGTACACATGAAGCTAAAGGAGTAATTGGTCGGGTGGATATTCTCACGGGTACGTTTGGCAAAGCACTTGGTGGTGGGTCAGGTGGATTTACTTGTGGGCCAAAAGAAGTTATCGAATTGTTGAGACAAACTTCTAGACCCTATTTATTTTCAAACACCCTTGCTCCTGCCTTGGTCGGAGCATCAATAGCCGCTTTAGAAATGCTAGAGAAAGATACTCGAGTACTTGATCGACTTACTAAAAATACACGTTACTTCAGGTCAGCCATGAAGCAAGCTGGCTTTGACATTGTTTCGGGGACTCACCCAATTATACCTATTATGCTTTATGATGATCATTTGGCGCAAACCATGGCAAGTCAACTTTTGGAAGAGAATATCTTTGTCGTTGGTTTCTCTTATCCTGTTGTACCTAAAGGAAAAGCACGAATACGTGTGCAAATGTCAGCCGCACTAGATCTGTCTCAAATTGACACTGCAGTGAATAGCTTTATCAGAGTTGGAAAAAGACTGGGTGTGCTGTAAATAGTTATTGGTAGGCGGTATAGAAAATCTCTAACTGCAAACGCAAATCGGGGTTGCTGTGATTTGGTCCTGCCAAAATCACACTTAAAGGGGTATTGATTGAAGATTGTGGAATTTCAAATGCTGTTGGAGCAGTTACACTTGTGTTTTGGATACTGAGATAGTCCGAACTTACCGTTAGACCTAGGCGTACATTGTCGTAATCGTCAGGATTTCGAAGTAGATTGCTCAAGTGATTCGTAATTACAAACTTATAGGAAGTGACCTCCCCATTATCATCAACCTGCGCAAGGCCACCAAAAGTTATTTTGTTATCGTTAGGGCTGGGGCCCGAAGTTGGATCAATATTAAAATCTTCGAGAGGAATGACCTCACTTGCGTCAAATAAATATAATCGACTCGGTAAATCACGTACCCCTAAATCCTCGATTTTTTGTCGGTCAACATACAAGGTTAAATTGGCTTCATTGATCAACCACGGGTTGTCTTGAAGTATCATCAATTGGTCTTGACCTGCGTCTCCTACAAACAAATCAATATAGGAAACAACCCCCAGCCCTCCTTTGAGGTAAATGTTTTGCCCGTCATCATTTCCGTTTGTAGCTGTTTGAATCTCAGCAGAAGGTTGGGCTTGCGTAATGGTATTAAATCGAACTCCGCTCAAGTTAAGGGTATAGGTCGATGAGCTATCTTGGGATTCATAGTCCCCTGCATTGGATGCATCACCTCCATCTATCATAACCAATTCTTTGTAATCGTATTCGATTTTAATCACTCCGGCGCCAAAATTGAGCTGCATCATCAATGGGCTCGCTGTACTTTGCAATCCGATAACGATGCCATTAAAATACTCTTGAAAGCGATTGTTGTCTAGCAACATCTCCTCTCCTTCTATATCGAGAATCGACTGTTGGAAGAAAGCAGAGTCGAGGGGAATTCGAACGCGCGGACTTAAGCGTTTATCGACTTCTGTTGACTCATCCACATCTTCCGTCTCTGGATCGTCTACTTTAAAGCTTACAATTTCGTCAAAATCGAGGGTGATCTTATCATCAAAAAGGGATTGGGATGTCAATCCTTCTTGTTCAAAATCCCTATCAGAATAAAATGCCTTGTCTGATTCAAAATTGTCTTCTGGATCAAGTCTCGGTAAAAAATAATTCAATTTTTTTACCTGAAAATGGACCTCTTGTGCGGTATCCCCATACAAATAGTCAATCTCATACACATTGGCTTCGGTATCTGGATTGATGGTTTCGTCGTCTTCATCATCATTTATTCCATCTCCATCTGTATCGGGATTGAGAGGATCAAGATTTGCCGACCTGGATTCTTCCAAATCTGTGAGGGTATCGCCATCTGAATCGCTATCAGGATCATCTGGGTCTATGTCAAAAGCATCAACCACGCCGTCCCCATCACGATCACGTTGATTGGTATAAAATGGGATTTCCAACCAAACCTCAGTCACTGTCTCTTTCTCATCATGCGGGTTTTTATTGATGTCTTCCGAACTGACCCCATTTGTCTCTTGGTCTGCACTCATGCCTCCAAAAATACCAGTAGAAGCTGTGGGCAAGCTCAACTGTGTTGTGAATCGTGCATTTGTATTCCCAAATACCTGATCTTCATATTCCCCTAAATAGAAAAAGGAGAGGTTATCTGAACGGATGATTTCAACTGCCTTATGCTCAACTTCTGCTGATGCCGTTTGTTTATCGATGACAAAAGTATCAGAGGGCAATAAGGATGACCCCACATTACTAAATTCTTTTTCACATGAGAAAGTTATAAAGGCAAGGGCAAACAAGCCACAAGAAAATTTGAGGTTCATGTCTCTCACTTGAGGATTTGATTTGTATAAAAATCTCTGTAAGCGTCTTCAAAGCCGTCTTGCCCAGAGAAATGAAGTAAAGGCTTGTTAGAGGATAAAATCTCTTTTTTGATGTTTTTATCGATATCCGAATCAGCAATGACCAAACCGTCCGAATTTGCAATTGCATTTTTTGCAAGGGCTGAGAAGTCAGGTGTTTGTAGGTCTTTCGTCAATTCAGTATCTATCCCATCAAAGGATAGTTTTTGAATCAAGTTTGAGGAAAGAGATTCTGAAAATGGCGTGCCAAAGAAAGAAGAAACGATCTTGGTATTTGCCAAAATTGGTTCATCGGTATAATAGTGATTGCAGTAAAGCGGCATCAGCATGGCAATCCAGCCCTGCACATGAATGATATCAGGTGCCCAGTTGAGTTTTTTAACCGTTTCGATTACCCCCTTAGCAAAAAAGATTGCACGCTCGTCATTGTCTGCATACAGCTTCCCATTTTCATCTTTATCCAACTGCCGACCTTTAAAATAGTCTTCGTTGTCGATGAAATAAACTTGCATGCGTTCTTTTGGAATCGAAGCCACTTTGATAATCAATGGCACATCGATATCATTGATAACAAGGTTCATCCCTGAAAGGCGTATCACCTCATGTAACTGGTGTCGTCTCTCGTTGATTAAACCATATTTTGGGATAAAAATTCGGGTTTGCCCACCAACCTCATTGACCATTTTAGGAAGTGCAAAGGTCATGGTTGATAAGTTCGATTCTGGCAAATAAGGTACAACCTCAGCGGAAACGAACAGGACTTTTTTTTCTGTCATAGAGCCCAAATATTATTCTTTTTGGAGTATGCAAAATTACGAAATTTATACCGAAGTTTGTCCATAATTCCTTACAGAAGGTGTTAAACTTTTCTAAATGCCGAAAGTATCCACGATAGAAGAGCTGCGTCTCTTTCAACGTCAAAACCGCATGCATCGCAGTTGGGGCCTTGTTCCAACCATGGGCTCGCTACACGAGGGACACTTGCAGCTTATCAAACAAGCTTTTGATGAGAATCGCGTAACCTTTGTTACCATTTTTGTCAATCCAACCCAATTTGACAACAAAAGAGACTTGGACAATTATCCGTCTTCAATCGATACTGATTTACAAAAAATTCAAGCAATAAACCCCAATATATGTGTGTTTGTTCCCAGCGTTGAAACGATCTATCCAGATGGGGCTGCTGTAAAAAAATATGATTTACAAGGTTTGGACAAACCCATGGAGGGCCGACACAGACCCGGGCATTTTGATGGGGTTGCTACGGTGGTCGAGCGCTTATTTGCGCTAATCCAGCCCGATATGGCCTATTTTGGTCAAAAAGATTTTCAGCAGCTGCAAATTGTCTCACTCCTTGCGCAATCGATGGGAATTCGGATTTGCGGTTTACCAACTGTACGTGAGCAAAATGGCTTGGCGATGAGCTCACGAAATCGTCGCTTATCCCCTGAACGGCGAGAAGAGGCCAAAGTGATTTGCGAGCTTTTGCAATGGATTCGGTCTAACTTTTCATCTCACGCTATCGATGATCTAAAAAAGATAGTTGTTCAAAAACTCTCCAAAACCCCCGCTTTTAAACTCGACTATTTTGAAATTGCTGCGGAACACAACTTGCACACCGCTAATTCTAAGAAGGATGGCGTGTCATACCGTGCCTTTATCGCAGTTGTTGTCGACGGGGTCCGATTGATTGATAATATGTCTCTCAATTGAGTATATTTGCTCCATGACAATCGAAGTACTCAAATCCAAAATTCATCGTGTCACCGTCACTGGCGCTGAGCTGGACTATGTCGGAAGCATCACCGTCGACCCTGTGTTGATGGATGCAGCAGATTTGGTTGCTGGTGAAAAAGTACAGATCGTTAACATCAACAATGGTGAGCGTTTGGAAACCTATGTGATTCAAGGTGCGAGGGACAGTGGAGAAATCACCCTCAATGGTCCTGCAGCCCGAAAAGTACAAAAAGGGGATATTGTCATCATTATCAGCTATGCTCAAATGACCCCTGAACAAGCAAAAGTCTTTCAGCCCAACATGATCTTTCCCGATACCAAAACCAACACCCTACGCTAGTTTTGTCAAAATCTTTTATTTCCGCCTTACGCAACTTGATCCCACTTGGTCTCGGGGTTTTTCTAATTTATTACTCCCTTAGCACAATCACTGCCGATCAACGCACACTGATTTGGTCCTTTATTGAACAAGCTCACCCCATACCGATACTGATTTCGATAATCTTTGGAGCACTGAGCCATATCTCACGTGCATACCGTTGGAAATTTTTACTCAATCCCTTGGGCTACCACCCGAGCTTTATCAACCTAACTGGTGCGGTTTTGGTCAATTATCTGTCCAACCTCGGCATCCCCCGATCTGGAGATGTTCTTCGGGTTACGGTCATTTCGGCCTATGAAAAAATTCCCTTTTCCAAGGGATTGGGAACCGTGATTAGTGAACGAGTTATTGACCTTGTGATGATGATGTTGCTGGTTTTTTCGGCTATGTATTTGGGTGGTGATTGGGTACAGGAGCAACTCGGCGGCTCGACGGTGCTCCTCGTCAGCTTTGGGGTTTTTATCGGATTGGTGGTAGCGATCATGGCCTTTCCCTTTCTGATTAATACCAAACGATTCCCATACCTCGCTCGAATCAAAAACTTTTTTCTCAATATCTTTCAAGGGATTGTCTCCATACGATCGATTCCCAATGCGCTTGCCTTCTGGGCACATACTGTCTTTATCTGGCTGATGTATGTACTGATGTTTTGGGTGATTCAATTTTCATTGCCCGAAGCTGCACTGCTCAGCCCGCAAGTAGCCCTGATTGGTTTTGTCGCTGGAGGGCTTTCTATCGCCGTTACCAATGGTGGTATTGGATTGTATCCAATCGCCGTTGCGGCGGTGCTTAGCCACTACGGTATTTCCTATGAAATGGCTCTGGCCTATGGGTGGATTGCTTGGTCTACGCAGACGCTTATGATTCTTCTATTTGGTGGTTTATCTTTTGTATTACTCCCTGCTTTCAACAGAAAAAAATAAGTATCTTTCGGGGAAGATGGCAAAAGTAAAAACCGCTTTTTTTTGTAAACATTGTGGTACGCAGTATAGTAAATGGCAAGGGCAATGTCATGCTTGTAAAGAATGGAACACCATCGTCGAAGAAGTATTGCAAAAGCCAAAAACCGAAACTTGGCAAGCGCCCACCGACTCACAAGCTAGCGTGCCAATCCCCCTTGCGGAAGTTTCTGAAAGTCAGCAAACGCGTCTGGTCACAGGCGATACCGAATTGGATCGGGTTTTGGGTGGTGGCGTCGTTCCGGGCTCTTTGGTCTTGTTGGCGGGAGAACCAGGGGTTGGCAAGTCCACCCTGCTGCTACAACTCGCTTTGCAGGTTAACTACCCCACGCTCTATGTTTCTGGAGAAGAGAGTTTAACACAAATCAAGTTGAGAAGTAACCGAATGAATAATGGGAGTTCGCAATGCTTTTTGCTCAACGAAACCAATGTAGAGCAAATCCTAACCCAAGCCAATAAACTCAAACCTAAACTCCTCATTGTCGATTCGATACAAACCCTCCAAACCGATCTAATCGATAGTGGGGCAGGCAGTGTGTCGCAAGTTCGTGAGAGCACCTCCGCATTGCAACGATTTGCCAAACAAATGCATATCCCTGTTTTGGTGGTTGGACATATTACCAAAGATGGAATGATCGCAGGACCAAAGATTTTAGAACACATGGTTGATGTGGTTTTGCACTTTGAAGGGGATCGTAACTATATGTATCGTATTCTACGAACTCCCAAAAACCGATTTGGATCAACGGCAGAACTCGGAATCTATGAGATGCAGTCCAAAGGACTTCGTATTGTTCAGAATCCAAGTGAGTTGCTTATTTCGACCAATAGCAGTCAG
>JAQWGQ010000007.1 GCA_029238125.1 Flavobacteriaceae bacterium
GATATCACTAACCGATACATCTGTAAGTGTGGTGTTACCTGTGTTCTCTACTGTGATCGTATAGTTTATCGTATCACCAACACCTACGCTTACATCTGAATCACTATGGGTGATCGTTGATGTCTTTCTAATATCTATCGATGCGTTGCGGTAAGTGGGAACCACCGTAGGGTCATCTGAGGCCAAGCTTGTGCTGTTTGGATCATCACTCACATCACTGACATCGTCAATTCCGGTGGGACTGTCACCAGTTGCTGTGATAGTATTCGATATACTACCTGTATCTGCCGCTGCTTGTTCTATGGAATAGGTCGCAGAAAGATTTTTAATTTGACCTGGGATCAAGTAAAATGTCCCCCACTCTGATGGCCCGCCAGAAGTCAAGGTAAGCACGTTTCCTGATGCGTCAGTGAGTGTGTCCGTTAGGGAAATATTTTCAATGGTGACATTACCCTTATTTTCAACTGTGATTGCATAAATAATTGTATCCCCTGTTGATGTTTCGCCTTCTGTTCCTGCGACATGGCTAACCGTAGCTGACTTTTTAACTTCAATCGATGCATTCTGTGAAATCTGATCAACAACTGCATCATCAATACTATCGTTTACAGCAGATACGTTTGGATCATACCCAACCACACTTGCCATATTTGACACCCCACCAGCATCAATTGCTTGTTGGTTCACTACAAATATGGTCGTGAAGTCTGCTGATGCGCCAACTGCTAATGTTCCATCAAAAGTGCCAGTTCCAGCAAATTCTGGTTGAGGAATTGTCAGCCCACCAGTATTTGATGAGAGGTCTGTCAGCACGTCTGAAACGACAATACCAGTCAATGGTGTGTTACCCGTATTTGTAACTGTTATTGTATAATGAATCTCATCATATAGATCTGTTGTAAAGTTTCCAGAATCTTTTTGAACAACAGAAGAAGTCTTGGTAATCTCTATGCCAGGAAGTGGTGCAATGCTTACAACTGTAGCGTCATCAGCAGCAGTTGTGTTTGGATCATCACTATCATCTGTCACATCAAAAGTTGTGCTTCCAGGACTCTTGGCAGCAACAGATGCTACATTAATTACACTTCCACTATCTGCAGCAGATTGTCCTATTTCATAGGTTGCTGTATAGGTAATGGATTCTCCTACTTCAATTGTCTGTGGTGTTGATGGGCTTACAGCTGTTGTGAGTGTAAGTGGTGTTGTTCCATCTGCTTCAGTAAGTGTGTCCGTAATTGTAGCTTCGGTAAGGGTAACATTACCTGTGTTGGTTACCACAATCGTATAAGTAATTGTATCCCCTAAGCCAATAATCTCATCTGTATTGTCTGTGATTTCAGCTGCCTTTGTAATTTCTATTGAAGGTGTCTTGGTAATAGATAGTGTTGTTGGATCATCCCCAATGTCTCCGCTGACCGTATCTCCATCATCTGATAGGTCTACAACATTACCATGAGCACTTGTACCTGTTGCAGTTAATGTGTTTGAAATACCTCCTGCGTCAACATCTGCTTGTCGAATTCTGTAGAAAGCAAGATAATTAGCTGTATCTCCAATGGCGAGTATGCCGTTTGATGCATTGTTGTCAGATCCAATGTAGTATGGTCCATCAAAGAAGGTAGTATAACTACTTGGATCCGAGGAATCGTAAATCGTTGTGGTTTCGCTAATATCTTTTAGGACATCGACAACACTTAGGTTTGTGATATCAACATTCCCTGTGTTTTCAACGCTAATGTTGTATTTTATAAGATCCCCTACGCCCAATACACCATCGCCCTCATCGATTACTTGTTGGAGCTTAATCACCTCTATTTCGGGATTCGGCAACATAAAGGTTACTGTTGGATCATCAGTTGTGTTCCCATCATCGTCTATTCCATCGTCCGAAACATCAGAAACTGTTTCTGTACCACCAACTGGAAGTGCATAGAAAGTAACTCTGTTTTCTACCCGACCAGAAACAACTGCTTGGTAATTGATTTCGAAGTCTGCTGTGTAGGTAACTGTTGCGCCTGGTGCGATAGCAGTCACATCGTCTGTCGTAGAAATATTGGTTGTGTATTGCAAGTCTTGTCCAAATCCATCGGTTAATTTGTCAAAGAAACTATCAATGCCGACTGTAACGTTTCCAGTGTTTTCAACTGTAATTGTATAAGTAATGATATCACCCTCACTTGCATTATCCACTAGATCTGCAACTTTTGTTACTTCAATACTCGGGTTAGCCTGAATGTCAGTGACCGTTGGGTCGTCTAATAGATTTTGGTCCGTATCATCTCCATCATCTGAAATATCATTTACCGTAACCGACTGCGGACTAGTTCCAAAGACTTGTATCGTATTGCTGACAGATCCTGAATTGGAAGCTTGGGTGTTGATCGTAAAGCTGGCTGTGTAAGTCGCGATTTCTCCACTTAATAATGTAAATTCGGCAGAACCATCAGAGTTACTCACAAACACCAGTCCATCTCCATCCGTATCTCCAGTTGCAGTGTCTAGTGTCAGTGTTTGACCATTGCCATCCGTAATTGTGTCCGTGAAATTGATGCCAGTTAGTGTAACATTCCCGGTATTTTCAAATGTGATGGTATAATTAATAACATCTCCCGAACCGTTTTGAACATCTGTGTTGGTGTCTGTGATGGTAAAAGTCTTGGTCGCTTCAATAGACGGATTCGGTGAAATATAAACATCCGTAGTTGTATTGCTATCGGTTGTATCGCCATCATCAGAATCTTCATCAACATCAAAGGTTGTACTTCCAGGGCTTTTGGCTTTTACATTGGCCTCGTTGTGAATTGATCCTGTACTTGCAGCAGTCTGCGTTATAGTATAGTAGGCAATATAACTGGCGGTTTCACCAGTTTTTAGCGCACCTTCTGCTGAACCTTGATTTGAGCCAGAGAAGAATGGGCCATTTGTAAGTGTAAGTGATCCCCCATCACCATCGGTCAATGTATCGGTTAGGGTGAGTTCTGACAAGTCTACATTACCAGTGTTTTCAATTGTGATTGTGTATTGAATGATATCCCCAAAGTCAGTAACCCCATCCTCATTATCAATGATCGTTGCTGTTTTAAGAACAGATATCGATGGGTTGGCATTCATTTGTGTTACTGTCGGATCCCCTACAACATCAGTGGTGCTTGGATCATCACTTGTGGCAGTTACATCATCTGAGTTTTCAGGACTACTAGCTGTAACGTTTACCACGTTGGATATAAATCCAGATTCTTCAGCTGCTTGAGAAATCGTATATGTGGCTGTATAGGTTAGGGTTTCTCCACTTTTAAGTGTGCCGATTGTAGATGCTGGTGTAACCCCAGAGTTGACAGGGTTGGTTAATGTTAAATCTGCATCAAGGACATTGCCATCACCATCTGACAATACATCAACAGCACTTATATTGGTAAGGGTGACGTTCCCTGAGTTTTCAATCGTAATTGTGTAAGTAACAAGATCTCCATTTCCGACTTCATCGTCAGTACCATCATCTACGACTACTGTTTTTTCAACTTTCAATTTGGGGTTTGGTGCAAATAAGACTTCTGTGATGTCATCTGTTTGATTGCCATCGGTATCATCCCCATCATCAGAAACATCAGAAACTGTAAGGGTTCCAGTTGATGTTTGATAATTGGCAGTGGCAGTAACAGTGTTAGTCAGCTTTCCTGATTCCTCGTCAGCTTGGGTAATTGTGAAAACAGCTGTATAGGTTGCGATTTCTCCAACAAGTAATGTGCCTGCACTTGACCCTTTATCTGAGGATTGATACTCTGGGATGCCGTCACCATGATCAAAGATCAAGTCGGTTTGATTTCCATCCTTAAATGTATCTGCCAGCGATAAGCCTGTAAGAGTTGTGTTCCCTGTATTTTCTACTGTAATTGTAAATGTAATCACATCGCCTGCTCCTGTTTTTCCATCGCCACTTTCTGTAGTTTTAACAAAGGTCTTTGTCACTTCTAGCGCTGGCACATAGCTTGTCGAAACAACGGTCGGGTCATTTGTAGGGTCAGTGTCTGTATCTGCATCTGTATCTGTTGTTTCATCCCCATCATCGCTATCATCGGTAACATCAAAAGTTGTACTTCCAGGGCTTTTTGCCTTAGCAAGTGCAGTATTGACAATACTTCCTGTACTAGCAGCAATTTCTGAAACTGTGTATGTAGCTGTATACGTTTTGGTTTCTCCAACTTCTAATGTTGTTGCGTTTGTATTTGAAGTTGATGAGGAGTCTAGCTGCGGATCATTTGCGTTATCGTAGGAAAGGGTATTTCCATCTTGATCCTCTAGGGTATCTGTTATGTCTAAATCTGAAAGAGATACGTTTCCGGAGTTTGTAACCGTAATTGTGTATGTAATGACATCATCTCCGCCTATGAGATTATCATTGTTATTGTCAGTTGTTTGAGCTGTTTTTACAACTTTCATTGCTGGTGCTGGAGCGATCACAAATTCTGTTACGTCGTCAACCCCTCCATCATTTGGATCCCCATCATCAGAAATATCGGAAACCGAAGTGTTGTCAGGAGAGAACCCTGTAAATGTTGCTATATTATCAAGACCGCCAGCATCGATAGCCGCTTGCGTAATTGTGAATAGGGCCATATAAGTGGCTGTTTCACCAGGTTTTATAACTCCATCCCCCGATCCTTGATCTGCACCCGTGTAGAAAGGCCCGCTGCTAAAGGTCATCGTCTGTGGTGATGCAGAACGGTCTTCAAACGTATCTACATAAGTAAGGTTATCAATCGTGACATTCCCTGTGTTTTCAACACTGATTACATATTGAATAATATCATTGGGGTTAATACCTGTAACACCATTTTCAATGATGGTGTAGGTCTTATTCACTTCGATAGATGGTGCCTCGGTTGTGGTTGTGGTGACACTATCTGTTCCATTTACATCATTTGTACCAAGGGGTGATGTGGCAACTACATTGATTGTATTTACAATACTACCCGAGTCAGAGGCAAGTGTTTCGATTACATAACTCGCGTTATAGGTTGCTGTTTCTCCCACTTTGAGAGTTCCATCTGCTGAGCTAGCGTCTGAAGAAACATGTGTTGGTCCAGCAAATAGCGTAAGGTTATCCCCATCGGCATTTTCTAGAACATCAGTAAGAGTAACATTTGATAGGCTTACGTTACCATTATTTGTAACTGTAATAACATAATTAATTATATCGCCACGATCTGTAATTGTGTTTCCACTGTTCTCAGTGACAGTTGCTGTTTTAGAAACCGCCAGACTTGGTGATCTTGTAATCGTAATATCGGTTGGGTCATCAGCAGTATTTCCATCCGTGTCATCTCCATCGTCAGAGGTATCCTGAACATCATTAGTGTTTCCGGGGCTTGAGGCAGTGGCAGTGGCAACATTACGAATACCACCCAAATCAACTGCAGTTTGCTGGATATTATAAACAGCAACATAAGTAGCTGTTTCACCTGCTTTTAGAGTTCCTTCAGTGATACCAGTAGCTGGCACAAAGGTCGGGCCGGAGTTTAAAGTTAAGCTGGTTGTTGCTGAAATATCCGTCAGAACATCTGTAACTGTTAGACCATTTAGAAGAACATTTCCTGTGTTTTCAACTGTAATTGTATAGGTGATGGTTTCACCAACCTCAGGCACATTATCTCCACCTGATAAACTATAGGTTTTTGTGACTTCAAGTTCGGGCTCATAGGTTAAACTTGTAATGGTTGGGTCATCAATATTGTTTCCGTCAGTATTGTCTCCATCATCACTTACATCAGAAATTGTGATGGTATTATCTGCCACTGAAGAGGCCTCAACCAATATTTGGTTGCTGATAAAAGTGGACGTAACATCAGCTTGTGTAATGGTATAGAATGCTTGATAAGCAAAATAATCACCTCGTGTTAAATTGGTTTCTGTAGATCCACTATTTAAAGAATTTAAGTTTGTATCTGGGGTAATGGCGCCATCATATTGCATGCCAGTTGCATTGTCACCATTTATCATCGTATCCGTTAGGGTATCGATTTGAA
Source organism: Flavobacteriaceae bacterium (assembly GCA_029238125.1). GTDB lineage: Bacteria > Bacteroidota > Bacteroidia > Flavobacteriales > Flavobacteriaceae > UBA724. Next base: position 6,024 of record JAQWGQ010000007.1, read on the forward strand.
GAACAACGTCTTCGATACTACTATTGTTATAAACAACGATGCTGTATTTGATGATGTCTCCTGCTGCTGTCACCCCATCTGAAAGGTTTGGATCTGACGGGGCAGTCGAATCTCGATCTATAATTTGTGCCGTTTTGACAACTTTGATTGAGGCGTCTGAAGTAATGGTTGTGACCGTTGGGTCATTTGAGGGGTCTGTATCGGCATCGGGGCCATCTGTTGCTGCGTCTCCATCGTCAGATATATCGGTTACATCATCTGTATTCCCAGGACTTGAAGCTGTAGCTGTAACTGTGTTTGTCAACTTGCCACTATCTGCATCTGTTTCTGTAACAGTATAGAAAGCGCGATAGGTAACAATCTCGTCAATTTTGATTTCTCCAGGAGGAGAGTTCATCGTAGAGTTTGCATAATATATCCCATCAAGTGCTGGCGTAACAACAGTACCATCTCCATTTGTAAGTACATCCGTTAGGCTTAATCCTGTAAGGTCTCTGTTTCCTGTGTTGGTAACTGTAATGGTGTATTTGACAATATCACCTTGGTTATTGATTCCATCTCCGTTGTCAACAAGCTCAAATGTTTTGACAACCTCAATCGATGGAAGAGCAAGCGTGTAAACAACGATTGGGTCATTTGTTGGATCATCATCATCATCTATACCATCAGTTGTTTCATCTCCGTCATCACTAACATCTGTTACATTGTCTGTGCCTCCTGCTGTGCTGGCGTAAGCAGTTACCGTGTTGCTGATATATAAAGCATCATAACCTACAGCGTCTACAGTGTAGGAAACAAGATAATAAGCAATTTCACCCAGTTCAAGTGTGTCCCCATATTGTGTGTTTGATTTTCCAGTACTTGTTGTGGAGAAACTCGGAACCAGGTTGCCAAGTGACCCTTTTGAGTTCGAAAGATTATCAACAAGATTTATACCAGTTAATCTCGTATCTCCCGTATTCTCAACCGAGATAGAGTAATTGATGATATCGCCAGACTGAACAGGCGTGCTGATATCAATCGAATTGGTTGATCTAACAATACTAGAAATTGTTTTGGTAACCTTCATAGACGGATTGGTCTCAAGCTCAACTACTGTTCGGTCATCAACAGTATTAAAGTCGGTATCGTCTCCATCGTCAGAAATATCTTGAACATCGTTTGTATTTCCTGGAGAGTCTGCAGTGGCAGTGGCAGAGTTTTCTAAAATTTTATTGTCAATTGCATCTTGGGTAATCACAAAGCTAACTCTATAGGTTTCTATTTCTCCAGGTTCTAAAGTTCCTTGTGCTGGATCTGTAGTTGGATTGGAAATCAAATAAGATGCGGACATATCAATTGCTCCACCAGCTGTGGTTTGCTCCTCTAAAATAAAGGTATTGGTCTCCGTATGATCTTGAAGAAGGTCCTGAATTTCAAGATTTGTAAGCGTTACATTTCCTTTATTTTCAACAGTTATATCATAGATGATTTCATCTCCAATAGCTCCTCCTGAATATGAACTCATCTTAAGTTCAACTAATCCATTATTACTACTTGATGGTTGATACATAAAATGGTAAGACCCATTGGGATCAAATGCAGTATCCAGATTATAAGCCCTTTCAAATTCAATTGTGGGATCATAGCTTGTATCCAAATTTGCCTTGTTATCTTCTTCTGGGTATTTTGAATACGTCCAAATCGTAGGCTTTCCGTTTGTGTCAATCCCTATTCGAACCCTTGAAACGCTACGCATTGAATCCTCATGTAGCTCTGCAACTGTATATGAACTATTTTCTGTACCGTTTGGGTAGATTATTGTAGCGTTTGCTGTTGATCCATCAAGATCTCTCCTGCCGGCCCATTTTATATAATCTATATTTGATTCATAATATGCGCCGTCGTATGCAAATTTGTTATGATTTACCTGTACATTTTCTTGGTGTGCAGTATCCATAAAATCCTTAATTTGATCAATACTAAATTCATTAGTATTCACAATTGCAAAGCGAAAACCTCTGTCACCATTAGCTTGAAACTCAAAATACTCACCTGGTTTAGAAATGCCCTTGCTACTAATAAATCCATCGTTGTTTCTATTGTCTGAAAGATGGGTCCAATTTGACATATTCGTTCCCGTGAGTTCACCAAAAGAAACAAAGGGTGGTAAAAGATCCTCAACTCTTGCTGTCTTAGTGACCTCCAGTATGGGGTTTGGTGTTATTATCGTTTCTGTTGGATCATTTGTTGGATCGGTATCTCCATCTGTATCAACTGTCAGGTCTCCATCTCCATCAGAGGTTTCAATGACGTCATCTGTGTTATCTGGACTCGAGGCAGTTACTGTAACTGTATTATACACTCCGCCTTTATTCACATCGTCTTGAGTAAGGGTGTATTGGGTGCTCCAAGTTTCTATTTCACCTGGTGCTATATATCCCGATCCATTGTTGAGTGGATCATTTGGGGCATCAGCCATCGCGTCTCCCACAAACTGCAGAGTCAGACTAGTGATGAGTTCATCGCTTTGATTGTAGATTTTATCATCAAAGCTGAAGTTGTTCAGGGGTAGGTTCCCTGTATTTTCAATTGTTATGGTGTAGGTTAAAACATCTGTATCGTTCAGCTCATTGTCAGCGCCATCATCTTCAGTTACTGTTTTAAGAACGACCATTTTTGGATCTGGCGCAAGATTCACCTCCGTGGCATCATCTCCATTATCGTCTCCTCCAGTAAGTCCATTATCAGAGATGTCAGAAACGTTTGTAAATAAAGTAGGTGTTCCGTTTACATCAACCATCGCATCACCACTTACAGTTGCGCTGTTTGAAATAAATGCTGCATTTGCTGAAGATGTTTTAATGACATATTCGACCGTGTACACTTGTACATCATTTGGATATAAGGTTCCGCTAAATGGTGTTGTGCTCACCAGAACCCCGTTCACGCTCACAAGTGTTGGGGTTAGTGCTTCCTGGTTATCCCCATTGGAGTCAATCACAGTATCCGTGATTTGTATATTTTCAAGGGGCCAGTTTCCTATATTTGTCGCTGTGATTGTGTATTTAATTTTATCACCTACTGCTACAGATCCTTGAGATACGGTTAACTCATAAGTACCATCATTATCATCATCTCGTAAAATTTCATTTACAGTTTTAATGACTTCGATTCCTGGATATATAATTTCATAATCCGTCGTATCATTAACTGTATTCCCGTCGGAGTCATCACCATCGTTACTATCAATATTCAGCTGAGTTCCGTCAGGAGCAGTTGCCGTCAAAGTGGCTTGGTTTTTAACCCCGCCTGAGTTTACAGCTTGCTGGTTTATCGCGAAACTAACTTTGTAAAGGGCACTTTCACCAGGTGCCAATATCCCCTGGCCAGACCCAATCCATGATAAGTCATTGGACTGGTATTGAATCACATAAAACAGCTGGTTGTCTTTGTCTACATCATTAAGCTCATGGGGTGAGGTTAAAGACCAAGCCAGTGCATCTTGATCATTTAAATCATTCATAAATCCAGAGCTTGTTGCTGTATAATCATTGAAAGTAAATGGGATTTTGTCTCCATCAAACCATGCTCTGTTCCAAGACCCCTCTGTTTCAATATCGTCACCATTGGCCCATAAGTAACTCTTCGGAGCACTTGCATCCGGATCGTCTTCAGTTATTGATGAGCTAGATAAATCGATGCCTCTATAGGAGAGTTTATCAAGAATTTTTGTCATAAACTCCTGCTCATTTGTATTATAAGCAGCGTCCGTATTATCAAGATTCCAGTGCTGACCCTTGTATAAATAGCCCCCTCTATTTAACGCAAGTGTTCTTGCCTCTTCATAGGTTTTTGCCTCGGTTATGAGCTCAAACATATCCGTGGTCGATCCTCCACCATGTTGGTCGCTAAATACATGTGAAATCTGATCAATATTAGCTGCAGAAATCCCAACGGATCCGTTTAGGGTAAAGGTTGGACCGCTTGTAATGGTTAGGGGTTGATTAGCAAAATCTAATAAATCATCACTTATATTGATGTTGTTTAGTGTTACATTACCTGTGTTGGTAACTACAATATCATAAACAAGAACATCATCAACCCCATCAAGGCCATCTCCGTTGTCAACCAGTTTAACTGTTTTGGTGATTGTTGCACTTGGGGATTGGGGGAAGCTATCAGTTGTAGGCGAAGCAAGGCTTGCGTCTATTGTTGCTGTATTTCCGTCAATGCCAGTAAAAGTTCCAGTAACTGTCACATCATTATTAATTGCCGTTGAATCAAAAGTTGATTGTTCAATTGTATAAGTTGCCGTATAAGTTGCAGATTCACCTGGGGTAAGCGTCCCTTCTGTTGAGGATCCCGTAGATGAGCTAAATGCTAATCCATCGTCTGATTGGCCAATGATGTCAATGTCGTTCAATCGAGTTACATAATATGTAGCCGAAGGAGGGTTTGTGTCTAAATTGTCAAAATCGATATTTGATCCTATAAATCCAATGGTTTGAAAATCTGATTGATCGGTGTAATAATAATTTTCGTCATTAGTCCCGTCATCGCTATTTTCTGCCTCAATGACAGCGATGACAAGATTAGAGGTCTCATCTAATAAAAATGGCTTGTCAAGAGTCACTCGGATTCTTCTAAGGTTTCTACTAGAGTCAATTGGGTCTTGTAATGTTTGAGCAGGGGTTGAGGTATCTGACACATAATCCACATTTACATCTGCATCATAGACTTTTGTAAACTCACTAAATGGAACCCAATCTGTATTTGATGTATAACTTGTTTTTGTTGTAAGGGCCAAATAGATCTGCCAATGATCTGAATTTTTTTCAAATAAACTAAAGCTATCATCCGTATACCAAACAAGCTCACGAACTAATTTTAAATCTGAAAGTTTATCTTTTGTGATCAGAGATTGGGTATAACTAAACTCATGTTGGGTTGATACTGGATGCTGAGTTGTTACTGCAGATCTTGTGCCCAATTGTACCGTTTGATTTTGTTGTGCATTATCAAGAATCAGAGGGTTTCCGTCGGCGTCTGTAAGGGTGTCATCCAGTGTAATTCCTGTAAGGGTTTCACCTCCTTTATTGTTCACCTCTATTGTGTAGGTTATTGTGTCACCAGCGCCGATCCCTGTTACTCCATTTGTGTCATCAACTGAAGATGTTTTGACAACTTCTAGATAAGGAATGATTGTGTCTGTTGGGTCATTTGTAGGATCAGTGTCAGTGTCTGCTTCTGTATCAGCCGCTAAGTCTCCATCTCCATCTGAAACATCTGACACATCAAAAGTAGTCGTGTCCTGATTTGCTGGGCTGTTTGCCTGAAAAGTAGCTGAGTTATATATATGACCACCCCCGTTTGTAACTGCGCCAGGTTCAATTGTATAAGAAGTAGTATATATTAAGGATTGCCCTGGCGAAATTTGGCCATCAAACTCTGATGGATCACTGTAAGTTACAAGTCCATAATCAGACCATGTATAGTTTAGATCTTCCCAAAAGAACGGGATATTATCATGATTTTCTGTATTACTGTCAGTAAGATCATTAAAGCCATTTACTCTTGCAGTAGCTGCGTCATAAGTATCGCCAGCATCATCTTTTCCGACCCAATACCAATCCTCGTGATCATTATAGTGAACACCTATTTTCTTAAGCCCCACCCAGGCTTGCGTGTTTTGAGATTTAAGAATATTTCGAACAAACTCAAACTCTTCCATGGAGTCAACAATTTGCATATAAACCTCTGGAATACTCGCTGCATTTGTTCGAGCATTATTCCAATAGAAAATATTGTCACTCAAAAAGTAATTATGCCCTTCAAATGTTCCTATGTGAGTGAAACCAAAGAGAGAAGTAAGGTTAAGGTCGTCACTTTCTGCCACATATTTAATATATTTGCCGGTATTTGTTGTATCATCAAAATGATAAGTTCCTGAACCACCACTATAGTAATAAGCATAATAAGTGTAGGTACCAGTTCCATTTGGTTCTCCATTCTCCCAAACCGAAGCTAATGATTTCACATTTCCTAGTTTTTTTGAAACAGGAACTAGCGTCGGATCAGTTGGATCAATTGAGCCAGCAGTTGATAGATTATCTGTGCCCTCAAGGTTATAAAGCGTTACATTTCCTGTGTTTTCAACACTGATTGTGTAGTTAATTGTATCTCCTGAATCTGTTATATTATTTGCGTTATTATCAACAATTTCAAAATCTTTTTTGACTTCAAGTTCATTAACAATGTCAAAGGCTACAATGGTTGGGTCATCTTCTGTATTAGAATCAGTATCGTCTCCATCATCACTAACATCAGTAACACCTGTGTTTGAAGCTGTAAACGTAGCAGAGTTGGAATAACCCCCTTTATTCATATCCTCTTGTGTGATCTCCCTTTTATAATTGATGGTAATAGTACTATTTGGAGAAATTTTTTGAAGATCGTATTTCGAATTACTATTTTCAGCAATGTAACCTGTAATGTCATTTGATTCAGATAAATAATATCCTTCAGGTGTAATTGAGGCGTTCCATTCAATCCCAATCCATGAATTTTCCTGTGAGTCTGTGAATAGGTGATTTAATGATGATCGGGTAATTGCCCCATATTGGTTCTTCACAAATTCATTTTCTTGTAAAGAATTAGGATTAAAAAGATAAGCGCCTAAACTATTTGCAAAAGTGGTGTGATCATTATAGCCTTTAGTCATTTTGCTCAAGAAATAAGTATGCCCATAATACTGCCCCAAAAGGATGGGTTTTTTCATAGGACCATGCCACTTAAGCTCACTGGTTATTTGGTCTTTGTATCCGCCAGTCCAGTATTTGACACCTATAGGAAGTTGTGTAGTAATGGCATCGAATTCAGCCTCTGTTTCAAATACAGCCAAATATGCATCTAAGCTGTTTGTGTCTCTTGCTAAATCATCAATATGTTGATATACTGTTTTTGTATATGTTGTGGGTTCAAGAATAAAGTATGAATGCCCATCATACTGACCTACATAAGTTGTATTACTTCCGTCGTGTAATGTAAATGCTGTAATTTCACCATCTACTTCAATTAATGCACCATAATAATCGCTATAATTTTCTGAATAAAGTGATTTTTCTAGGGAGTTGGAATGTCCTTTTACAGTTATATAATGTTTATTATTAGTTAAATCATCGGTTAAAACAAACTTACTTTCTAGCCACTCCTCAGCCACCAAATCCTCCACACGCACAGAGCCACCCAAATTATCTACAAGACCAGGATACTCAATTAATGCATTATATAAATTAGATCTATTCTCTGTGTCCCATATTCCTAAAGTTCCTAAAGTTGTAGTTGAATCAGAATTTACTGAGCCAGGCATCACAGCTGCATAATCACTTCCAATATCAATAAGATCTTCAAAATTATTTGGTATTGTAGATGGATTTAATTTTATATCAAAGGGGTTTAGGCTTTGATTTCTTTGCAAGACTAATGTGCTAGCCTTAGCGGACTTCTCAAGCTGTAATCCAAAAAATTGAACATATACATAATTGTATGTGCCGTCAGCTTCTTTTGGACTAACAATACCGAATCTAGGGTGTGCTTCGTATGTGCCTTGGCTGTTGCCCTCAGTGTTTTTGGTATGATCTGGATAATTTACTGGTCCTGTTGTAAATGTAAATTCATACCTTTTAAGCTCTTCGCTGTCAACAAGAAAATCTTCTGATTTGAATGAGTCATTAATTATATTTTCACTTTGTGAGTGAGTGTGTTGGGCAACTCCGTCATAGGCAAATAAATTAAATGTTGCGTCTTCAGAGCTACCAGGGATACTGGCATAAACTGATAGGGTGTAAGTCGTATATGGTTCTAATCTCATAGAGCCATTGTTGAAACTGCTGTTCCAATAGTCATGCCAGTAGTAATGATCATAATCATTTGCTTCATTGTACAAGGCAAATCCAGAAAAAGAAGCACTATTATTTTTTCCTGTAAAATCGCTGACAACCTGAGAATCCCCTGTATTAACAATTCCATAATCTCTGCTGGAAGAATAATAACTAGTCCCAGTATTGGGATGAATAAAAACATCAGTATTACTTGGTACACCATAGAAGGAAGTATGGGTGTGAGTTGGGCGTCGGCCATATGAAATAGAAGGATCCCCATACAAATGTCCTCCATAATATGCATAGTTTTTTTCGATTTTGAATGATGGCGTGAATTCTTCAATTGTTTCAGATTCATCAATCGATTTTAACACGTCATCAAGCTGCAGTCCAATTAGTGATGTTGTTCCTTGATTATCAATCGAAATCTCAAAATCAATAACATCTCCGGTATTGATTAAGTCATCATCATTTAGATCAATATGGTTATATGTCTTTGTAACTTCAACACCAGAAGTTCTTCTGAGATTGGTAACAATAGGGGTTTCGATTTCAGCTGAAAGATCTACCTTAAGTCCTCCTGGAGAGGTTAACACCGCTTCAACTTTAGCTGTATTACTTATAAAATCTCCATAATCAATATCATCTTGGGTGATTGTGTATTGAATTGTGTAGGTGATGGTTTCATTTGAATTAATTTCTGAAAATTCATTGTCCACTGGAAATTTTGAAGGGTCTACACTCAACATTGTTTCTGTCGGGGCTGGAGACCATCGAGATGTATCACCATCAGTATAAAAATCTGTAAATGTTAAAATATCTGAGGCGGAGGAGGATTTTTCAAGTTGCAACCCGTATAAATAATTGGTTGAAGAGTCATCCCCTGCGGCATTATCAACGCCTAGCTGATAGCCTCCATTGGCCGAAGTTGTAAATGTCCAGACTTCTCTTTTCCAAGGAGAATTTCCTAATGTTTCAGGGGTGTCGTAACCAACAGTTTCAAAATCTGGCCCATATATATAAGAACTTGTAGATGATTCACGATAAAATGGTCTTAAATCCCCAGAAGATCCATAAGCATAATGTTTATGATAAAACGAAAAAGTGTATGTTGTGTTTGGCTCAAGGTTTACGGCTTGATAAAAATCATAGCTATAATATCGAACATAATATGCTTCAAAATCATCAAGAAAGTCAGTATCACCATACCAATCCCCGCCATTGGAGTAATCATCATAGAAGTTTAAACCCCAGTCAAACCCTGCATTATTCATATCAGCTTGTGAAATATATCCAGCGTTATTCTGATCGAAATAAACAGCAATTCCTGGCGGAGGAGGGTCATAGCCCGTGTTAGTCCAGTTTCCAGCCCACCCTCCATTGCTAGGAGTATATCTCCAAAAAGAATCATCTACTAAATTTTCAGGAGTAAATGGTAAAGTGTTTGGCCTAGAAGCTAACTCCAAATCAAGCTCCTTATCTTCCACACCATTAGTTTGAATATCCTTTATTGATTTAATATTGACTGTAGCTTCATTTGTAGAGTTATTTGTAACCTGAATTGTATATGTTATGATATCCCCTGCATCATAAGTATCATTGTTATCACTTTGGGTATAAGCTGCTGTCTTTGTGATTAAAATTTCTGGATTTAGACAGGCAATGTCATATGTGGATTGTCTATAATCCAATGTTGAATCGTTGTCCATGTCCTGTGGTGTCGTATACCCATCCGTTGCACTACTAACTGTTCCGTTAGATGCATATGTATATGGCAAATCATCTCCAAGCTCACCATCGCCATCAGGATCTGAATATCCAGCTTCTACAACATCGTTACATAGATCCCCATCTGAATCAATTTCAAATGCATCCATAATTCCATCTCCATCAGTATCTAAAGGGGTATTGTTGTACGTTGCATCATTCACAAGATCTCCATTGGTGTCTTGATAGCCAGTATCATTCGCGTCAAGCATCCCATCACCATTGGTGTCATAGTTCTCCAGACCTGCTTCTACAAGATCATAAATACCATCGTTATCAGAATCTAAATCAAGTTGATTGGGAATTCCATCATCATCAATATCCGGGTCACAATCATCATCTAAATTCATGTCTATTGCGTCCAGCTGAATTGATACGTTTAGATTAGGTGCGTAAGGAGAGAACAAAATCGCAACCTGAGTGGTTGAGCTGTCTGTTGTAAATTGATATGATTCTGGGCTCCAGCCATTGGCATCTGTATTTGTGTTTACAGTTGGATCAAATAACTGATACGACTGATCATCGGATTGCATGGACTGCACTTGCAATAAGGTTTGACCGCCACCTGCGTGAGTGACATTTAATCGTCCTCCCTCTTTATGCCAAAAATCGATTGAGTAATTTGTGTCGGGGTTTACATCTTGAATGACCACAATGCGGTCGTAACTGTAGGTAAAGCTTCCACTTTCATTGATGGCATCGGTATAGCTTTCTTCATTCCACCACTCAAGGTCATTATATCCATTATCATTTTGTAGAAGTTCAATGTATTTATTTCCTTCTTTTGGCGCAAAATATGTTCCTGTGTTACTTCCCGCTTGCCAAATCTCTCCATCTCCATTCACAGCACTAAACGGAGGTGCTTTTGAAATATCTGGAAACGCAGTGAGTTCATTTGCAGGCGATGAATTGCTTCCAATATATTGCTCAAATGATGAGCCGTTAAGAATAAATTCTGCGCATCCCTCATCCTGGTCCAAAATCCCATCATTATCGTCATCTAAATCTGTTGTGTTTGGGATGCCATCTCCATCAGTGTCAAGACCTAAAAGAACGGTTGTCGGATCATCTGTGGTATTGCCGTCTGTATCATCCCCATCGTCACTGACATCATGCACATCTTTAAATGAGGTGTCTTGATTTCTTGATGAGTTTCCAGAAAAACGAATCGAGTTGATAACGCCTCCAGAATCGATATCGTTTTGTGTGATATTATAAGTAAGGCTATAAGTTTCTGTCTCCCCTTCACTTAACACACCCGTGGTAGTTAAATTGTCTGTTGTACTTTCAAATTGAAGTGCGGGCACTGGCGTAATGGGAAGGCCATAACCATTGGTCATGGTGTCTACATAAGATAGGTCGTTTATTGTACCAGAACCTGTATTGGTTACTGTGATGGTAAACACCACCTGATCACCAACACTGGACCCTGCAACTGAATCAGAATCATTAAGTGCGCCCGTTTTTACAACTTCTATCTCTGGCAGATTCCCCGTGTAAATAATCGTTGGGTCATCTGTTGTGTTATTGTCTGTATCATCGCCATCATCACTAATATCTGTTGACTGAACATTTGTGCTTGTTGAATCATTGGTGTTTACCTCAATCGAATGAGAAATCCCCCCAGAAGTTACGTCAGCACTTTTTACAAGATACCTGACAAAATAATAGGCAATTTCTCCTGATTTAATATAGTTCGAACTTGATCCTTTTGTGCTGTGTAGCCATAATATCTTGTCGCCGTAAGCTGTTGAAGTGTATTGTTGACCATCGATCTCAAAAGTATAATCCTGCCCAAACTGAAAGGTCTCTAGGGTTAAATTTGCAGTAGTAAAATTGGTGATTGTTGAGGTTTTGACAACATTTTGTTGTGACACATTCCCTGTGTTTTCAATTGCCAATCGATATACAACAATATCTCCATCTGAATATAATCCATCACTGTCATTGTCCTCAAAATAATCTACAATTAATGTGGCCTCAATCTTTGGCTGAGGAGTGATGACAATGACTGTTGGATCTTGCGTGGTGGTGGTGTTGTTCGTTGGATCGTCACTAACATCCTGAACAATTTCACCTGATCCAACTGCTTTTACAAGAACACTATTGGATAAGCCGCCATCATCAATGGTTTGTTGAGTGACTGTATATGGTGCAGTATATGTAATGGTTTCCCCTGGTAATATCTGAGTCGGGCTTTGAGTCGTGGATGGGGCTTGGTCTAAGGCAAGGTTTCTGTTTCCATTGATATTGCTAAAAGTCTCAATAAATTCGAACTGATCGACAGTTACATTGCCAGTATTTGTAATTGATATTGTAAATGTTATAACTTCATCAAGATCAATTTTACCATTAGTGTTTGTGTCTGCCCAAGTGTAGGTTTTTTCCACCTCAATTGAAGGTGTTCTAATCACTGACACAACTGTTGGGTCATCTATATTATTTCCATCATCATCAATCCCATCATCACTTGTGTCTGAAACCGGGTCACCAATAAATGTTTGCGCATTGACAACAAATGAGTTTTTAACTCCTCCATCATCCACTGCTGTTTGATTTACTGTGTAACTGGCGGTGTATGTGATTGTTTCACCGGATTTCAGTTGTGTTGCTGATCCTGAATTATCAGAATTACCTGCAAAAACAAGACCTGGACTATTAAGGGTTAAGCCATTATTGTCCAAGGTTTGTAAAATATCAGTTACAGTGATTGAATTTAAATCAACATTCCCTTTGTTTTCAATCGTTATTGTATAGTTAAGAACATCGTCTTTTTGTGCGTTCAGTAGATAAGAAATGACAGAGGCCTCTGCTCCCATCGAGGCGTGGTTTGAACAGAAATAGAAAACGCTGGTATAACTGCTATCAATTATAATTTCAGTGTAAGCCCCAGCTGTTCCAGGTGTACCCACTGAAGTTGAGGATAAAGACGTGCCAGTCCCATCAGCTGCAGTACCAAAAGCAATCGGATGCCCAGCGTTTGAGGTATCAGATTGATCAAATCGATAGGTCTTTGTTTTTTCAAGTGTGATTTGATCTTGTAAGATGCCATTTAAATAATATTTACCTCCTACTACAGTAACAACAACTTCCTCGACATTATTAAAGTCAATGGCAACCGTTTTTGTAACTTCAATTAAACCGTTTTGAGGAATCACATCTTCTGTATAATCATCGGCATTATTGCCATCAAATACATCTCCATCGTCACTTGTGTCGGTCACCTCATTGTTTCGCGGATCATCAGCAGTTACAGTCACCCTATTTTTAAGGCCTCCATAGTTTACAATTTCTTGTGTGATAAGAATAGATGCCCTATAATACGCTGTATTTCCTGGAGCGATTTGACTAGGGGAATTGACCTGAGTAACCCCATCGGACTCTAAATCATAATAGTAAACAATTGTAGAGAGTTCATCTAAAAATGAAACTGTTTCGCTTCCAGCATCTAAAAGGTCATCGACAAAATTAACATTGTCTAAAAATACATTCCCTTTATTTTCGACAGCGATGGTGTAGACTAAGGTTTCGCCAGCATCTAGAACTCCATTAGTGTTTGAATCAGAAAAGTCAGAAGTTTTCACAACCTTAATCGAGGCGTTTGTTGCAATGACAATATCTGTAGAGGTTTTTGTCGGATCATCGTCATTTCCATCATCAACAGATCCAGAAGCTAAATTGTTTTTGTCTTGTACAGCTACTCCGTTTTGTAAGAGATAGAATTTATTACTTACACCTACATCATTCACCGCTGTTTGATTCACCTCAAAAGTGGCCTCATAGGTGGCTGTTTCTCCAACATTTAAACGAGTTGAATCTGTGTTATTCGGTCCATCGGTACCTAGGAAAGTCGGACCAGTCGTTAGTGAGAAACTTGAGGGGTTTGCATACCCTGTTAAATCATCTTGAACTGTTAAATTGGTCAAATCTACATTCCCTGTATTTTCGACAAGCATTGTAAAGGTAAGTGTATCACCAACTCCTACAGGACCACCGGTGCTGGTTGTAACAGATTTAATGATCTTTACTTCAGGATTTTGAGAAATTTCAACAACAGTTGGATCATCCACATCATTTAAGTCTGTATCATCTCCGTTATCACTCGTGTCTGTAATCGTGTTCCCGCCATAGGTTCCTGATCCATCAATCTGATTGATTAGAAACCCTGAACTAATATCGTCAGCTGTTATTGTATAAGAAGATAAAAATGTCAAAACATCTCCTACAAATAAATCAAAAGCAGTTGTGGTGGGGTCAAAACCAGCAGTGTAACTATTCCCCTGTGCAGAGCTGTCAAATTCGATCGCGGGCTCTGTTAGCCCAAAAGCGTTTGCGCCTTGACTGCTTGTTGCTCTTTCAAAAACATCGACAATGGTAATTGAGCTAATCCCTACATTTCCTGTATTTTCTACAGTAATTACATAGTCAATTTCATCACCAACACTTGGGGAGCCAGAATTATCAACATCTATCAGCGTTGCTACTTTTGTGATTTCAAACTCTGGAGATGGAGTAAAACTAGTAATGGTCGCATCATTTACCAGCGCTGTGTTGGGGTTGTCACTCTCATCGGTTACATCATTGGTGTTTCCTGGCGAGCTGGCCGTAGCTATCGCCCTGTTGTGTAAAGAGCCAAGAGATACATCTGAATTTGTAATCAGTCTTGAAGCTGAGTAGACGGCAATTTCACCCACTTGTAATGCACCACCTGGAGAAAATTGACCTGGGGTCTCGACGATCTGGACGCCGTTATCTTCTCTGAATATACTTTTTACAAATGTCGTAGAAAGGGTAGTCACTAAATTTCCGCTACTATCATTTAAATTATCAACAACAGACAAATTCGATAGTTGAATCTCTCCATCATTTTTTATTTCAATTTCATAATTAAGTATGTCATTACTCCCAATTTCATTGTTACCATCAACATCGACTGCATTCACTGTCTTTGTTACCAAGATTGATTTTTGTGCCACCAATGTGGTCTCTGTTCGATCATTTAGTGTGTTTCCATCCGTATCGTCACCATCATCACTTACGTCACTTACCGTTACATTTTCAGGACTTTGACCAGATGCTGTTACTTGATTAGTAACACCGCCAGAGTTTGCTGCGAGTAGGCCTACTGTATATGTGGCAAGATATCTGGCTTTCTCACCGACTTGAAGTGTACCATCTGATGAGCCAAGCGAAGAAGAGTCAAATGTTGGACCTGACAGAGAAGTAATTAAATTATTTCCGCCAAAATCTTCAAAATCCTCCGTTAGACTTACCCCAGTTAGGGTCACATCTCCAGTGTTTTCAATAAAAATTTCATAGGTGATTACATCTCCTGTTCCGTTAATCCCATCTCCATTATCAGAGATTGTAGCTGTTTTTGTGGCTTCAATACTTGGAGATTCAAAATAATCTGTATCAACACATGGGTAATCATCCGTTGCTGTGTCTGTTTCATCGTTTGCGTTAGCAACAGCTACATCAATACAGTTTTGAATTCCGCCAGCATCAGCGGCTGCTTGATCGAAAACTACCGTTGCTGTATATGTTGTCGTTTCACCTGATAAAAGATCTCCCTCTTTAGAACCTTGGTCTGAAGATATATATATAATGTAAGGAGGCGTAGCTGGTGATTCAAAATCAAGCTTGCGACCATCATTATCTGTGACCACATCATTGACAACAATATTTGTCAAATCAGCAGAGCCATTATTGGTTACTGTAATGGTATACGACCACTCTTCGCCAACAACAGGCTGTTCGCCCGCATTATCAGCGGATTTCACTACTTCAACGCTAGTGATGGAATCACCAATATTTGTCTGATTAGGATCGTCTGATGTATTTCCGTCATAATCCCGACCATCATCACTTGTGTCTGTAGCGTTGTCTGTTTCACCTGGCGTGCTTGCTGTTGCTGTTGCGTAAAACTCAACGCCACCAGCAGAAACACCAGCTGCATCAAAGGTATAAGAGGCAACATAGGTTGCCGTTTCACCAACGCTCAAAGTTCCTTGGCTTGATCCTGTATTAGATGACGAAAAAGTAAGCGCTTCTGTTAACGATAAAGAAGAATTGTCTGCCCCTTGAAAAAATGAGGATATACTCAGAGATGATATCGGAACATTAGAAAGGTTAGTGACATTGACTAGATACTCAATTTTATCTCCGTTACTAACTATACCACCTCCAGCTGTGCCATCATCATTGTCGATAACATTGGCATAGGATGTTACTTCAATATACTTGGGCTCGGTTAAAGTTATTGTACCTCCTCCGCCAGAAAAACTTTCATCAAAGTAATATAAAGATGTTGTGCTGATTGGAACCGTTATATCTACATAAGCACCTGAATTTGCTGGCGTCCCAACATATGTTACACCATCAGTGAAAATTGTACCTCCACCAAATGTGCCGTCTGAAGTTGTACTAAATGCAAAGTCATAAATTAATAGTGAACTATCTGATAAGTCAAACCGATATGTTTTTGCTTTTTCTAGGGTTAAAGTAGGCTGTTGTTGGTTGTCAATCATAAATCCAACACCACTATTATAGGTAACCGTAAAGATTTGATCCTGAGAGAACAGCGTAAATGAAAAGAGAAAGAAAAAAAGGATTGAAATCAGGAAATGTAAGAGGGTCGTTATCCCTGTAGTCAATACCGAGTGATGCGGTCTTAACAGTTTTAATAATGTAACCTTTTGTGTAGAATCTATTTGATTTCTCAAATTGCTTTTCTGGTTCAATTACTGTACTTGTAAATGTAGAAAGAAGAAAAATTGTTTTTCCGTAGTATAGTAACTAGGTTATTAACAATGTTATTAAAAACAACAGAGTCGCCAAAACAGAAAATTGTTAATAACGTGAAAAACTTGTTTTTTAATCAATAAAACCTCAAAACAACCAGTCGTTTTTGAGATATTATATATTTTGTATAATTTATCTAAATATAAGTAGATATTGTCCAAACGCCCTAACATTGGAAGTGTATCAAGCAATTCTATCTCTGTTAGTCACATAAATTATATCATTTTCGTATTCTGAAATCGAAAATGAAGAAAACGGAAAGCATATAACAACAATTTAGCTTTAAATTGAATTCCGACAATTCTTTTGTACGCAGCCAACTAAAGACAGGCCAAATATCGCAAGCCACAATAAATTAAATATCCAGTTATTTATATAACAAAAAAACACAACATTTTTACAGATACTGATTTTTTTCGTTATCACCCTTACTTCTGTTTTCGCACAAGACCAAAATCAATTTGGTTTTGTTTGAGATCGTGAACGAACCTTTGTGGCTGGTAGTCAGGAAAGTGTCGCCATTTGGAAGCAGTGGTGTGCGCTACACGAAGAAGGCGACGTTGAAGGAATCACTGCACTTGCTTCTGAAAATATCCGCATCGTAGCACCTGGAGGGGAATTTACTATTGACGGAAAAGAAGCGCTCACTACTTTCTTGACGCAATGGTTTGACGACAATGAGCAAGTTAGTGTGTTTCCTGAATGGGGCGTGCCACTCAAGTTTATCAACGAAGAAGGAAATCCCATTGATGGAGACTGGGTGTCTTCTGGTTTTTCTCTGCGAATCAACAACGGTACTGAAACAACTGTAGAGCAAAATCATGCCAATGTTTATATTGAAAATGAGAAAATTCAATATTTCCAAGTCCTTCAATACAACGTGGACACCCTTGCCCAGGTTACCCTATCCGTTGATCTTTCATCCTATGATGGAAGCTTCTCAACCGTTGGCGTTTTTGGATCATTCAACGACTGGTGTGGCTCTTGCAACCCCATGACCGATGAAGACGGTGATGGTGTCTATACAACCACGATTCAAGCTATCCCAGGAGAACTACAGTATAAGTTTATCCTCGATGAGCAGGGGGAGGAAGAAAGTTTTGAATCCGGAGACCCGTGTACAACTACCGTTGATATCTATACAAATCGTATACTGCAAGTCGAAGGCAATATGACCCTAGAACCAGTATGCTTTAACAGCTGTTCGAGTTGCGAATAATTTTTTGTCATTTTTCAACTAAAAAAGCGTTGGATTCCAACGCTTTTTTTATCTTTCCAATGCCTTTCTAAAAACTTTCCATAATGCGAACCTTGCTGCTCCTCCTTGTTTTCAGTATCACAACTTTTATTTCTGCCCAAACCATCGCTTTTGGCTCTTGCCACAAGGTCAATGACCCCAACAGTGATATCATTCTAACGAGCATTTCCGATCAAAACCCCGATGCTTTTATTTGGCTTGGTGATATCGTTTATGGAAAAGATGGAAACCCCAAACACCTGAGCAAAAAATTTGACCAACTCAAATCCAAATCCAGCTATCAGAACCTCTTGCAGTCAACCACCGTTTATGGTACTTGGGACGACCATGATTATGGTCTAAACAACGCTGGACGTGATTACCAACACAAAGATCGCAGTCGAGCCGATTTGTTTGCCTTTTTAAATGTCCCCAAAGACAGTCCTGCCTATGAGCGGAATGGCGCCTACCAGTCCTATGACCTCAGCCCAAAAATCAAACTCATCCTACTCGATAACCGATACTTCAAATCAGAATATAGACCCAAACCCTACAATGACCCTTATCTCCCGGATTACGAAGGAACCATCCTCGGAGAGCAGCAATGGGACTGGTTGGAAAACCTCCTTAAAAGCTCAACCGCCGATGTCCATATTATCGCTTCGGGCATACAAGTCTTATCCCCAAATCATCGCTTTGAAAAATGGCAGAACTATCCCAAAGAATACAAGCGTTTGATCGGTTTGCTGCAAACCCATACCGTCAAAAACCCTATCGTGCTTTCTGGTGATCGTCATATGTCGGAACTCTCCCAAAAAGATATTGGTTACACCGTCCTATACGACGCTACTTCTAGTGGAATGACGGAAGCACTCACCAATAACCTGAACGAAGAAAACCCCTATCGGGTCGGAAAAAGCATTGGTGTGAATAGTTATGGTGTTCTAAACATTGATTGGGAAAAACGCAATATCAATTTTTCATTTCTAGATATCCACGGCAAATCACTTTTTGACTATAACGTCCCTCTAGATAACTAGTCCAGCCAAATCACTTGACCTGAATCAAGCTGATAAACACCTCCAACAACAGCAATTTTTTCTGCGTCGTTAAGCTCTTTTAATATGCTGCTCTTCTCCAAGATACGCGCCATGGTCATACGCACATTTTCAGCAATCGCAGCATTGACAAAGTCACTGTCTTTGCTCGTGGGAGTTTTGTTTGTCTCCCCTTCTACTTTGCTTACCGCCGGTGCGATAGAGGACAACAAGCCCGTTATGTGACCGAGTTCGACACCATCGCATGCTGCCTTCACTGCTCCACAACCGGCGTGTCCTAAAACAACAACAAGTTTGCTCCCAGCAACCGCACAAGCATATTCCATACTCCCCAAGATGTCATCGTTTTCAAAATTCCCTGCAACACGTGCAACAAAAATATCGCCTATGTGTTGGTCAAAAAGCATTTCAACAGGCACACGTGAATCAATACACGACAGTACAACCGCCTGAGGGTGTTGACCATCAATGGTGTCACTTCGAAGAGACGAAGCATCTACCTGATCAGGAGTGCCACTGACATAGCGCATATTGCCCGCTTGCAATTGTTCAAAAACATCTTCTGGACTTCGTGCTTGTTGTTCTGTGGCCGTGAGGGCTGTGTTACGATTATTCATTGTGTTGGATTTACAGCCAAATAATAAATAAATTGAAAAAAAAATAAGACGTATTTCATGTTTGAAAGATTTAAGGAGACTTCACAAAGTAACAAATTTTTATATCAAGTTCAAATCTCTTTTTTTTTTGGGTTTTCATAAAACTTTTTACAACTTTAAGGGTCTAAATCATAAACTGTTGCGCTGAAAGATGTAGAACAACATATCACCGATTGCCTTCGGAAAAACGACATCCACGCTGGGTTACGGCTGATTGTGGATCACTTCCACGAACCACTCTACTGGGCCATTAGAAAATGGGTGTTGGTACATGAAGACACTGATGACGTGCTCCAACTTACCTATGTGCGAATCTATAAAGGGCTTGGTAAATTTGCTTTTAAAAGTTCGATTAAGACCTGGTGCTATCGCATCGCCTACAACGAAGCCATGCGCTTTTTGAAGTCCAACAAAAAACGAGTTCGAATCTCAGAAGAAGTCATGACATATCGATTGGAAAGTCTGTATGCTGACCCCTATTTTGACGCCGATGCAACCGATGCGTCCTTACGACAGATTATCGCTCAACTCGATGACAATCAACGAGAAGTGTTTTGTATGAAATATTATGACGAACTCAAGTTTTCCGAAATCGCCCAAATCACCAATCGAAATGAAAATTCGGTCAAAACCCTATTTTATAAAGCAAAAGAAATTCTGTCAAATCAAATTGTTCTATCATGAGTCGAAAAACAAATTCACATCAAAAACTGGGCTTTACCGTACCTGAAAACTATTTTACAACCTCCAAAGCGAAAATCCTCGACGCAATCCAAAACGAGAAAAGAACCCCAACTCCTGTGTTGCGCATCAAACCCTGGGTGCTACAACTGGCTGCCATCTTTGTTATCGCATTGGCAACCACTTGGTTTTTGCGCCAAAGCAATGACGAACTCAATAATTTTGACACCTTGCTCCTCGACTCACTCGTCATTGAAGATGATGATTTTGCAGATTGGTACGAAGTAAATTACGTGTTAAATGACATCGACTAAAACTTTCTGACCAAACAACGGTCTAAATGATAGATACAAAACTTAAAATATTATGAAATCCTTACAATCCCTATTCCTCATCATCGCATTTGTATTTAGTGGTATGACCTCCGCACAAGATGTCGATGATACCCAACAAGCACAAAGAAACAGCAATAAAGGCATGGAAAAAATCCTCACGCCTGACCAGCTTGCCTTATTGGAAGAACAAAACGACTTGGTCAAAAGTCAACGCGAGGCCTTTAAAAACACCTTATCAGATGACCAACTGGCGATTCTCGACAACCAAGACCTCAATCGAAAGGAAAGACGAGAAGCCCTTCGCACTACCTTTACCCAAGCCCAACTCGATCTCTTGGACACCCATAAAACCAACGTCCAAGCTCTTAAAGATTCTTTCCGCGAGTCACTGACCGATGAGCAAAAGCAAAACCTCAAAAAACGCAGACAACGACTAAAAGAGAAAAAGCAGCAGCCCAATCAAAAAAAGCGGCAAATCAAAAAGAGAATGAAGAAAAGAAAAAACGCTAATAATTAAATCCTTTTTTCTCCAGCAATAAAAGCACCCGTTTTCTGGGTGCTTTTTTTATATTTACCTATGCGTCATTTTTCTTTTTTTGTTCTGCTGGTCTTCGCTATCTCTTGCACAAAATCTAGAATCTGAAGAACCTTCAGACATCGACGAACTCCTCGACGAACTTTTTGTTGTCGACACCCTTGCTGTCCTACAGGCCTATGACGACCTCAAAGGCGGATTTCTATACGCCTCCATCAGCTTTGACGAACAGGCCTATTTTTCTGGACGGGACTTTGACATTGACCAATTTGGACTCGCTCCGAGTTTGACCTATCTCAGCAGTGGTGGTACCTATCTATTTGCCGGTGGATCCTATTACAGTGAGCTCGACCCCCACATGGGATTTGTTTGCCCTTGGTGTAGGGCAATTTTGGTCCCTTGGAAAAGAAAAACGATGGTCAGTCAGCGCGAGCTATGCCTACTCTTTCCTCGGCGAAGACAGTGAGGGGCTCAACACCCATCGGCTGTCATCGAGTGTGAGTTATAAGCTCGACCCCCTACAACTCCATGTCGCAGGGGGCTATCTCTTTGGTGACGAACCAAGCTACTACCTCTCCACCTCGATCAACTATGAAACGACCATCGCGCAAATCGGTGCTTTCGAACTCACTTTTGAACCCAATCTGTATCTGATGTTTAGCCAGCAAAACATCATCGAACAAGTGTCCTTATTTCGATTTGCGGAGTCAACCGTATTTGATCGGGTCAATAGCCAACTCGAACTGCCACTCACCCTCGACAACAATACCTTGGATGTCACCCTGAGCTATACCCGCAACTTCCCCAACAATCTTTTTGAAGATGAAGACCTCTCCTCTTCTGGCTATGTTTCCATCAGCTTGGGCTGGCTGATTCCCCTCTAAATCTACAATACTCTTTGTTGGTTTATGTATCTTCGTTTGATAAACACCCACTATGAGCCACCCAAATATCGACGAACTCCTTGCCAAAATCCCAGGCAGTTTGACTGCTCACGAAACACAAAGCCGCTTTTCACACATTTGGAAAACCGACGAACCACTACACTGCAAGGGCGTGGTGTTTCCACGAACAACAAAACAGGTGTCAACCATTATGCAGTGGTGTTACAAAAACGACCAAGAGGTGGTCGTACACGGCGGACTAACCAACCTTGTTGGTGGCACCCAAACCCAAGCCGACCAACTCGTTGTGTCCCTTGAAAAAATGAATCGAGTGCATGCTGTTGATCCCAAAAATCGAACGGTTACTGCCGAGGCAGGTGCCATACTCGAAAACGTACTTGAAGCTGCTGAAAAACAAGACCTTTTTCTGCCCTTGAGCTTTGGCGCAAGGGGCTCAGCACAAGTCGGTGGAGTCATCTCTACCAATGCAGGTGGACTTCGTGTTTTTCGATACGGCATGACCCGAAACTGGATCTTGGGACTCGAAGTTGTACTCCCCAACGGAACCATTATCGAAAACCTCAAAACCCTTCGCAAAGACAATTCTGGTATTGACCTCAAACATCTCTTTATCGGGGCCGAAGGAATCCTCGGTATTGTGACCAAAGCCGTCTTTCGTCTTATCGAAAAACCACAGACTCGACATTCGGCCATACTCACCACAAACGACTTCAGCAACCTACTGCAAACCCTTCGCTATTTTGACCAAACTCTCGGCGCACGACTCACGGGCTTTGAACTCCTATGGGAAAACACATATTCAACCATCACTGCAGAAGAAACTCACTATAAATCCCCAATACAAAAACCCGACAATTATGTCATCTTTGTCGAGATGCTTGGCAAAAACGTTGAACGGGATTCCAATGATTTACAAGACGCCTGTGCTCATAGCTTTGAGCATGAATGGATTAGCGATGCTGCATTTTTTGACTCTGCAAGTGAACAAGAGGAATGTTGGAAAATTAGAGAAGATGTGGCCACACTCGAAGCACATGCCCCACACAACCAACACTTTGATATCAGCATCCCAATCGATCAAATCGGAACCATCATCAACAATACCATTCAACAACTCCTATCCCTAGACGGGGTGTTGGGCGTGTATCCCTTTGGCCATGTCGCCGACGGAAATATGCACCTTATTGTCGGCAAACAAAACGATAGCCCCAAACTCACCCAACAAATCAACGAGATTGTGTACCAACCCTTAGCGGAAGTGAAGGGCTCGATTTCGGCAGAACACGGTATTGGACTCGACAAAAAACCATATCTCCATCTATCCCGTTCCCAAGAAGAAATCCACATTATGAAAGGGCTCAAACAACTCTTTGACCCCAAAAACATCCTAAACCCTGGCCGGATTGTTGACTAGGGAAAAGGATGATTGATTAACGATTTTTTACTCCTTCACAAACTGCATGGCAGTTGTGCTGTTGTGGTAGGTTGCTGCAAGGAGATACACTCCCTTGGCCAAACCACTCACATCTACGCTGTGAGATTGTAGTGTGCATGAGGATAGACATAATAACTTCCTTGATCTGCAGATGTTGGTCCTGTAAACTGCGAGAGACCGACAGGTCTGCTTTTTCTCGTCCAATCAAAATCATCTGCAGAACTTTGCCTAAAGTTTCCATAGCCACTTTCAAAACTTTCAGTGTAGGGAAGTGTAAGTTGGTTTTGTGCAACTAAAAAGCCAAGGCCAGCTAAAATAAAACAATTGTAAAAAAACGGGTATATAAACCACAAGGTGTACGTATAGTCATGAATATAAGATTTGTTGAACCAAAGGAAAACACTTTTTGAAAGAATACCAAGACTACCCCCCCCTCCTTTTTTTGGGGAAAAAAGTTTGTTTTTGGTTATATAGGTTTATTCAAATATTAATGAAGAAAAATTGAAAAGTTCAATAAAATTTGTACATTATCAAAATGCGTTACCCAATCTACCAAATCAATGCGTTTAGCCAAAGTCCCTTTGGGGGCAATTCGGCCTGTGTGGTTCCCCTAACATCTTGGCTACCAGAGGAATTGATGCTGGCCATCGCCAAACAAAACGCAGTAGCCGAAACGGCCTTTTTTATCGAGCAAGGCACCAGCGTTGCGTTGCGTTGGTTTACTCCCGATATCGAAATCGATTTATGTGGGCATGCCACTCTCGCCGCTGCCCATTGCCTGATTGAGCATCGTAACTATACCACCCAACCGATTCATTTTACCACCCAAAGTGGGTCACTTTATGTCTCCTATGGGCAAGGGCGTTATCAGCTCGATCTGCCCGCTCGCCCAGGAGCAGTGAGCGAATTGCCTGAAGTCATCACCCAAGCCCTGTCCATACAACCCAAAGAAGTCTATAAAGCCCGCGACTATTTGTTAGTGTATGACACCCAAGCCGAAATCGAATCCCTACGCATTGCCCGCCCGGTGTTTGACCAAATCAATCTTGGCCCTGGTGGGATGATTGTAACCGCCCCGGGTGATACGCACGATTTTGTTTCTCGCTTTTTTACGCCCCAAGCCACAATATTGGAAGACCCTGTAACGGGCTCTGCACATTGTACACTCGTGCCATACTGGGCCAAACGGCTCAACAAATCCACTCTTCATGCCCACCAATGTTCCGCCCGTGGGGGTGAGCTCTGGTGTGAAGATCAAGGTAAGCGTGTACTGGTGAGCGGACTGGCACAGACTTTCTCTGCAGGTACCTTCTCGATTGCAGACAGTTTATGAAACCAACACCCGCTATTGACGCATTTTGGAAGCAGTTTGTAAAGTCCCAAGGAATAAACAACCGCCCTTGCCCGATTGCCTTTTATTTTTGTGACAATCGACATGATGCCGACAGTTGTGCGGCACTGGTCGTTGCGGGCATCAAACAAGCCACCGCGCCTTCGCAATGGTGGTTTGACAAACACAAGGAAACACTCCCCCGTATCGGGCAATATTTTGTGGTGACCAACTGGGACGGTGAGCCCCAAGCGGTGATTCAAACCACAGATGTTGTGGTCGTTCCCTTTGGTCAGGTCGATGCTGCTTTTGCCTTTGCCGAAAGAGAAGGCGATCGCTCATTGGCCGAATGGCAACGGGAGCATCGCAGTTATTATGCCCGCGAAGTGGGCTGTGATGAAAGCGAGATTACAGACGGTTTTACGGTCGTCTGTCATCATTTTCGCTGTATCTTTTCTGACTAGACTAATCCATTTTCTGCTTATATTTGTAACCTAAAACGATTTGCTATGTACCCAGCTGAAATGGTTCAACCGATGAGAGACGAGCTCACAGCCGTAGGTTTTGATGAACTTGCCGATGCCTCGGCAGTAGATACTGCCATTGCCAAAGAAGGAACGACTCTAGTCGTTGTCAATTCGGTTTGTGGCTGTGCCGCTGCCAATGCCCGTCCAGGTGTGCGTATGTCGCTCGCCAATGAAAAAAATCCCGATCAACTCACAACCGTTTTTGCGGGGGTTGATCGTGAAGCCACAGACGCTGCTCGCCAGCAAATGGTGCCATTCCCTCCCTCTTCACCAAGCATTGCCTTGTTTAAAGATGGAGATTTGGTGCATATGCTGGAACGGCATCACATTGAGGGGCGCCCCGCCGAACTCATTGCAGAAAACCTCATCGAGGCGTACAACACCCATTGCTAAACTCCCATGCGCAAAGCGCTGGCTTTTCCGCTAACGACCATCTATTACTTGGCTTTTTTCACGACCCTGCTCGTGTTTCACGCCATTCAATGGGTTTGCCACTATGGCTTTGGCTATCATGCCCACAAACAAAGTGTTGACGTCCTCAACGCAACCCTCATCGGTTGCCTGGGTCTGATCGGAACAAGGGTTCGCTTTTCCAACCCCCACAAACTCCAAAACAGCCAACCCCATATTATTGTGTGTAATCACCAAAGTTTATACGATATTCCACCCCTAATCTGGTTTTTGCGACACCTACACCCCAAGTTTATCAGCAAAAAAGAACTCGGTCGAGGGATTCCCTCGGTTTCTTTTAATCTCCGTCACGGTGGGTCATTGTTGATCGATCGTGCCAAAGCCAAAGACGCCCTTGTCGCCATAGAAGACTATGCAAATACGCTCAACATTACCAAACACAGCACCATTATTTTCCCGGAAGGCACCCGCTCTGGCTCAGGAACACCTCGTCGATTTCGATTGGGCGGTCTGGTAACTCTGTTCGAAAATATGCCCGAAGCCGTGGTACTTCCTGTGAGCATCAGCCACTCATGGAAGTTGATGAAATGGGGGAATTTCCCAATGATGCCCGGCGTCACAATGCGGTTTACCGTACATGAGCCCATCCCTGTCAAAGAGCAAAAAGCAAATGAATTGGCAGCCCGTGTGGAGCAAATTATTGTCGGGGGAGTAGAAGATTAAAATTTGGGTTTTCTCTTCTGTAAAAAAGCACTTGTACCTTGCCTAAAATTGTCGGTTTCAAAACAGCTGCCAAACCCCTCTGTTTCTGCTGCATAGCCATCGGTTTGAGGGTCATAGCCCGCACGAACTGCTGCCAAAAGTTGTTGTTGGGCTTCTGGTGCATTTTTTAGAATAGCTGCTGCAAGTTCTAAAACCTTGGTGTCGAGTTCCTTTGGCAAACAAACGGCGTTGGCAAGTCCAATTTCATAAGCACGTTGAGCATCGATCATGTCTCCCGTCAAAAGAAGTTCCATCGCGCGGCCACGCCCAACAAGCTGTGGCAAGCGTTGGGTACCCCCATAACCTGGAATCAATCCCAAACTCGTTTCGGGCATGCCAACCTTGGCCGTATCGGCAAAAACCCGCAAATGACAAGCCATCGCCAATTCCAATCCGCCGCCCAAAGCATAACCATTGACTGCCGCAATCACGGGCTTGTTATAGTGTTCGATATAGTCAAACACCTGTTGATTCCCTTGCTGGGCAAGGGCTGCCCCCTGTTCAGTTGAAAGTTCAGCAAGCTCCCGAATATCGGCACCCGCCACAAAAGCAGTGTCCCCTGCTCCACGAATCACAAGCAAACGGACGCTATCGTTTTCTTCCAAAATCGCCAACGCATGATGTATTTCGGCGAGGGTTTCCCGATTGAGCGCGTTCAATTTTTTCGGTCGGTTGATTGTAATCCAAGCTAGCCGCTTTTGGATGTTTACTTTTAGTGTTTTGTATTTCATGCCATAGAATTTACTAGGGGTAGCCAAACGCGAAAGCTCGTTCCTTTGGGCGTACTTGACTCCACTTCAATTTGTCCGTCATAGGTCTGTACAATGTTTTTGACCATGGCCAATCCGAGACCCATTCCACTGGTTTTGGTGGTAAATTTGGGTTCAAAAATTTTGTCAATATGCTTTTGTGTAATGCCATGTCCATTGTCGATCACGCTAATGCAAACCTTATCATTTTTCTTTTGTACACGCACAACAACAGATGGTTTGTGAACTTCATCACAGGCCTGAATTGCATTTTTGACAAGGTTGGTCAAAACGCGAATAAGCTGAGTTCTGTCGAGACGCGCAAACAAGGGTTCATTTGGGGCTTCAAAAACGATGTATTTCTCCGTAAAAATATCCATGCCAAGCCGGATGATTTTGACCACATCCAATAATTCGGATTCTTGTGCAGGCATTTCTGCAAAATTGGAAAAGGCAGAGGCAATGGTACTCAGGGTGTCGATTTGATGGATCAGAGTGGAGGAAAACTCTTCAATTTTTTTGGGCGCCGAGGGGTCTTTGGGGTCAAACTGCTGCTCAAAACTCTGCACACTCAAACGCATGGGCGTTAATGGGTTTTTGATTTCATGCGCCACTTGTTTGGCCATCTCGCGCCATGCTTGTTCGCGTTCGCTCTTGGCAAGGCGCACCGCACTTTCGGCAAGTTGATCGACCATGTCGTTGTAAGCGTTGATCAGTTTGGAGAGTTCTTTTCCTGGCGGGTTGAGATCAATTTTTTGATTGGTCGAGCCCAAAGCGGTTTGGGTGATTTTGTCGCTGATTTCCTCCAAAGATTTGGTGATAAAACGAGAAACCACATAGGCCAGTATGATCGCCACGCCGAGGATAAACAAATACACCTGCATCAACCGAGAGAGAAAGTTTTGTAGCTCCATTGCGCTAAGCGAATCATCATCGACATAAGACAAGTTGAGTACCCCAATCGCCACTCCGCTATCATTGCTGATAAAGGAATAGGATGAACGGTTTTGACTTTGCCCATCTTCCGTGATTTCGACATAGTTTGTATTTGGGTTTTGACGAAGTATGGCAAGTGTTGACTCTGTAATCGATGTGTTTCCATCTGTAGGAGGAAGTTGGGTGTTGGTGATGAGCGTTCCCTCAGTGTTGTAGATGCGAAAGTTGACATTTTGTTCATCCGCAATTTGAAACACCACTTCCCCAAAAATAGAGTCCAAGAATTGCTCTCGATTGGGAAAGGGCGACTGGCTGAGAATATACTCGATTCTGGTTTTCAACTGGGCTTCTTTGCGCTGAAGTCGTTGTTCGTGATATTGGTTGGACTGGTCTCGGTATTGATAGATGGTCACCCCCGCAATGAGAACGGATGCGATGAGCACCAAAGAGATCATTGCTGTGAAAATACGTGCGCGCAAGGACAGTTTTGGTCGCATATCAATCTTGATTACGCATCCGCTTGTAAAGTCGGATGCCAAGCATCAAAAGAATTCCCAAAGCGAGAAGCCCAACAAGTCCATACACCCAGTCAAAACTCGTTTTAAGAATCGCCAGGAAAACAATGGCAAACAACAAAATGGTTGCTCCTTCATTCCACAAACGCATAAAGTTGGAAGTGTATCGAATCTGATCTCGTTGGAGTGCGCGATACATCTGGTGGGTGATGAGGTGATAGACCAAAAGTAGTCCTACAAATCCGAGCTTGATCAACATCCACTGCACAAGAAGTAGCCCAGGGTTGAGCACCAAAAGCCAAATGGCAAAGCTAGTGGCGAGTATGGCAGAAGGCCAACAAATAATGGTCCACAAACGGCGCGCCATCAACTTGAGTTGTGGCACCAGCACCCTTGCTTGATGACTGTCTTTTTGCGTGGCTTCAATATGATAAATAAACAAACGTGGGATATAAAACAGTCCCGCAAACCATGTGATGACAAAAATCAAATGTAAGGCCTTGATATAGTTGTACTCCATCCTTTTGAATTGGATTTAAAAATAGGGATAAATCCGCAACTAAGACGACGACGCCCACTCATCAATCCAGCGGCTGAGCACTTTGACCCATTCGTCACGGTCATTGATACAGGGGACGACATGAAGGTTTTCACCTCCATTGTCTTCAAAATCTTCAACGGCTTCCATACCAATTTCCTCCAAAGTCTCCAAACAGTCGGAAACAAAAGCAGGAGTTACAACTGCCATATCTTTTGTGCCTGTTTTGGCAAAGCTTTCGATGATCTTATCCGTGTATGGATCGAGCCATTTGTCGCCCGCCAAACGAGACTGAAAGGAAGTGGAGAAAGTGCCTGGCTTTAACTCCAAATAGTCCGCGACCAAACGGGTGGTTTCATAACACTGATGGCGATAGCAATATTCGTGCGCCACAGAAGGGGTTTGACAGCAAGATTGGTCGGGCTTACAATGCGATTTGGTGATATCCGTTTTCCGTAAATGTCTTTCGGGAATCCCGTGGTAGGAAAACAAGATGTGTTCCCAGTTTTTTTCTTGTAAAAATTCTTGAATCGATTGGGATAAAACCCGGATATAATCGGGATGCTTATAAAAAGCAGGGAGATGGGTAAACTCCATATCGGGGTAGTCTTTGGCTCGAATTTGCTCCGCCAAAACAATGATGGTTTCCGTTGTTGCCATGGCATGTTGGGGATAAAGCGGCACGAGGAGAACCTCATCAACCCCTTGGCTGTGAAGCTCGGCCAAACCCGTGGCGATGCTGGGCTTTCCGTATCGCATCGCCAAAGCGATAGGCACCGAGGTGTTTTGTTGGACTTTGGCTTGTAAACGCTCCGACAATACAATGAGAGGCGATCCCTCGTCCCACCAGATTTTTTTATAGGCCTTTGCCGATCGGCGAGGACGGGTGTTTAGGATAATCCCCTTCACCAAGAATGTACGCAACCATTTGGGTGCGTCGATCACGCGTTCGTCCATTAAAAATTCTTCAAGATATGGCTTAACGTCTTTGGGTTCGGGGCTATCGGGTGACCCTAAATTGACGAGTAATACTCCTTTCATCGCTTTTTTTTACGAAGATAATGACATAATATATTTTTTGGGTGTTGTGCCGTATTTCTTTTTAAAAGCAGAAATAAAATGACTCGAAGTGCTATAGCCCAATTTCAAGCCAACTTCATTGACGTTTTGACTTCCATCGCTAAGCATTTGTCGGGCGGTTTCCATCTTATAATCGAGCAAAAACTGGAATACGGGAGCCCCATAAAGTTGCTTAAAGCCATCCTTAAGCCGTTTGAGACTGATGCCCACTTCCTCGGCTAATGCTGGCAAACTCGGGGGTTCTGCCATACGCTCAACCACAATTTGTTTGGCGCGGTGAATTTTGCGAACATTTTCCTCATCCGCCAAAAAAGGACATTGGGCAATGTCGGATGGTTTGTCGGGGTTGAAATACAAACTAAACAACTCATACACCTTGGCTTTGAGGTAAAGTCGACCCATCAAGGCATCGGGTTCATGCTGGAACATCTGACTCAAAATTACCGCCATTGCAGGACTGATGATTTGATCTTGATAGTATTTTTTATTGATGTTTTTGTCGTTGAGAAAAGAGATGGTTTCGGCCTCATGCGAAAAAAGCGCGTGAAACTTTTGAATCGAAATCAAGATGCTAATCATTTTGGTTTGGGGCGTCAATCGAGCTTGCATTGGCAAGGAACGCTGTGGGTTGTACAGAAGTAAGACATGCCCGTCGGTTAGCGGTAAGTTATAACTTCCATTATTGAAGAAAAAATTCGCCCCACCCTTAAAACAAAAATGAAACTGTATGCAATTGACGTCCACCTCGCGGCTGATGGCCTGCTCAGAGGAACTGCTAATGTCGTACTGCAACACCAAAAAACCTGTTTCAATTTGACTGACTTGCTCTACTCCCATAGCGTTGTTTTTAACTTACAAAGTTCATACAAACATAGCTTATTTATATTGAATCTAAGATAATGACATGTTTTGAACCCCAAAGCGTTATAAAAAGTCCTTTTAGCGTTATTTATTTGCTGATCGCCAAAATAATTTTGTATCAAATTCCAAAAATTCCATAGTTGACAAACCAGCTATCGTTATCGTGTATCGGGGTAAGCTATAAAAAAGCAGATGTTGTCTCTCGTGGACAATTTAGTCTTTCTCTTCGTGCGCAACAAAAGCTCCTAGAAGCTGCCCAAGACAGGCAAATTCAATCCATCACTGTACATTCGACTTGTAACCGAACCGAAATCTATGCCCATGGCACCGAAACCAAAGAATTGGTGGAACTGCTTTGTGCGTTTTCGCAAGGAAATCCAAAAGTGTTTTCCAAGATTGGCTATGTGTTGAAAGACGAAGATGCTCTCAACCATTTGTTTCGCGTGGGAACGGGTCTGGATTCGCAAATTCTCGGTGATTTTGAGATCATCGCACAACTCAAAAAAAGCTTTATTCGCTCCAAAAAAATGGGCTTGCTCGATTCCCTATTTGAACGCCTGTTTAACACGGTAATCCAGGCGAGTAAACGCATCAAAAATGAAACCCAAATTTCGTCGGGAACCACCTCGGTTTCCTATGCCTCTGTGCGTTATATCCTAGACCATATCGACAACCCAGATCAAAAAAATATACTATTGTTTGGTATGGGTAAAATCGGAAGGAACACCTGTGAAAACCTGGTCAAACACACCCAAAATGACCATATCGTTCTGATCAATCGAACACGCAAACGCGCCGAGAAAATGGCAGGGAAATTTAAACTGATCGTAAAAGACTATGCCGATCTGCCTGTCGAAATTCGAAAAGCCGATATTATTATCGTCGCCACTGGCGCCGAAAAACCAACCCTATCCAAGTCATTGATTCACACCGAAAGCCCACTGCTTATTCTCGACTTGTCGATCCCCAAAAACGTGGATGACGATGTCTTGGATCTTTCCAATGTAACACGAATTCACATCGACGAGTTGTCAAGAATCACAGATAATACGCTAGCCGATCGCCAAAAAGAAATCCCAAAAGCGAAAGCCATCATTGACGAGGTTGTCGAAGAGTTTACAGATTGGTTGGGTACGCGTTCGTTTGCGCCTACAGTGCAGGCCCTCAAACAAATGATGGAGAAATTGGAGCAACAGGCACTTGCCCAACATCAAAAAAAACACCCGCATCTCAAATCAGAAGAAGCCACCTTACTATCTCAACACTTGATTCAAAAAATCACAAATCGCGTGGCCAATCATATGCGAAATAGTGACAACACTGCGGAAAGTGTAAAAACCATTCAAGACGTTTTTAATATCCCTTCCAAATGAAACCGCTGCGAATTGGAACACGCAGCAGTGCACTCGCACTGTGGCAGGCGCATTGGGTGCAAAACACCCTATCGGAAATCGGGCTAACATCCGAGCTGGTGCCGATTCATTCCTCAGGAGACACCAACCTCGTTCAACCCCTTTATGAAATGGGCGTTGTGGGCGTATTTACCAAAGAACTCGATCAGGCCTTGCTCCAAAACGAAGTCGACCTCTGTGTTCACAGTATGAAAGACGTGCCCACCAAACTCCCAGCGGGAATCGCTGCGGGATTTGTGCCAAAAAGAGGGCTTGCTGGTGATGTTTTTGTGTTTCAAGAAAAGGACTGGAAAGGTCTTCCAGAACGAACCATCGCAACCAGTAGTTTGCGCAGACAAGCACAGTGGCTTTATACATACAAATCCGATCGTGTTGTGCCACTTCGCGGGAATATTCAAACCCGCATCGATAAAATCAAGGCCAATAACTGGGACGGTGCCATATTTGCACAAGCTGGACTCGAACGACTCTCGACAAACCCTGCGATCTATACCCCTATCGACTGGATGATTCCCGCCCCTGCTCAAGGAGCCATCCTCGTGACAACCCGAGTAGAAGAAACCAAACTTCTCGAAAATATAAAACCACTTTCTCACCTGCCAACACAAGATTGTGTACAAGCCGAACGCGATTTTTTACGTGCCCTTCAAGGTGGATGTTCAGCCCCAATTGGTGCCCATGCTAGCGTTCAAAACAATCGCATTTCCTTTGTAGGATCTGTGACCGAAACCGACGGATCTCGACATATTGAAGTCCGAGAGTCCTATGATCGTCAAGACCCCGATATTGGAAAACAAGCTGCTGAAATTCTCGTCCGTAATGGTGGGGAGCAGGTTCTCGATAAGCTAAAAAGCCATGACTAATCCACTTCTATTGTCGACAAAAAAACTCCACTTTCATCAACTTGAACGATTGATAGCTGCTCAATGTGATGTGGTTGATTATGATGCTTTACAGATCGAAATCCAACCCTTTTCGATTCCAAAAAAACCCAATTATTGGGTGTTTAGCAGTCAGAATGCCGTGCGCTCTTTTCTGGCCAACCCAACAGCTTATGCACATCAAAACCCGATCCTTTGCGTAGGCGAAAAGACCAAATCACTATTGGAAGAAAATGGGCAAAAAGTGGTCAAAACAGCTCAAAATATGCTAGAATTGGTCGAATTTATTCAAAGAACGATGAGAAATGAGCATTTTTTGCATATTTGTGGAAGTCGAAAATTACCTGATTTTGCAGCAGGAATGCAGCAAGCACGGATTTCCTATGCTGAAGTCACTGCCTACCAAACGCACTTGGTGTCTCGTGTACAGAGACCCGAGCCACAGGGGTTGTTGTTTTACAGTCCAAGTGGGGTAGAAAGTTATTTGCAATCCAATTCGATTGGTGCAAGCTGGTGCTTTTGCATCGGAGAAACCACCGCAACTGCTGTTCGCCCCCTGACTGAGCACCTAACCGTTTCACCCAAGCCAGACGCTGACCTGTTGGTCGCTGCTGCTGCAACACATTTTAGAAGATGAGTACCCTAAAAAACGATATTTTCTTACAGGCCCTTTCGGGTAAAACACTCCGACGACCCCCCGTTTGGATGATGAGACAAGCTGGACGATATCTGCCAGACTTTATGAAGCTCAAAGAAAAATATGACTTCTTTACCCGATGTCAAACACCCGAACTGGCTTCGGAAATTACCGTCATGCCCATCGATCAGATTGGAACCGATGCTGCTATCCTGTTTAGCGATATCCTAGTCGTTCCACAAGCCATGGGGGTTGATGTGCAAATGAAACCCGACCTAGGGCCATGGTTGCCAAATCCCATTCGCACCCAAGCCGACGTTGACAGGGTTGAAACCCCCGACGTCAACGACCGTTTACACTATGTGATGGAAGCCATCAAACAGACCTTGGAACGCCTAGACAGTCGCGTACCACTGATTGGTTTTGCTGGAGCGCCTTGGACAATCTTTTGCTATATGATCCAAGGACAAGGATCCAAAACCTTTGACAAAGCCAAGGCCTTTTGCTTTTCTGAACCTGAAAGTGCACACCAACTTCTGCAAAAAATTACCGATACCACCATCGCTTATCTGCGGGCAAAACACAAGGCGGGCGTTCATACTATTCAGCTGTTTGACTCTTGGGGTGGGGTGCTTTCACCAGATGATTACACCGCTTTTTCATGGAACTACAGTAAGCAAATTATCGATGCCCTCGGCGATGAGGTTCCTGTGATTTTATTTGCCAAGGGCTGTTGGTATGCCCTTCACGATATGTCACAATCCAAGGTAAAAGCCCTCGGAATTGATTGGACATGTACTGCCAGAAATGCACGCTATCTCACTGGTGGCCAAATGACGCTGCAAGGCAATTTTGACCCCGCTCGGCTGTTGAGTCCAATCCCAGAGATTCAAAAGCGAACTCGAGAAATGATTGAGCAATTTGGCACAACCAACTACATCGCCAACCTTGGTCATGGCATTCTGCCCAATATCCCTATCGATCATGCCAAGGCCTTCGTCGATACTGTAAAATCCTATGAGCCAAGAAGATACTGATGAAACAACGCTTTTCTGCCTATATCGACCAACTGCAAGACCGCATTAGCTCCGCACTGGAGGAAATCGATGGTGCAGCGCGCTTTCAAATCGATAACTGGGAGCGTCCTGGAGGAGGTGGAGGACAGTCGCGAATTCTTGAAAATGGAGCGGTATTTGAAAAAGGAGGTGTCAATGTCTCAAAAGTTTATGGTCAGCTGCCCGAACCCATGAAAGCATACCTTAAGGTGGAACAGGGTGATTTTTTTGCCTGTGGCATCAGCTTGGTAATCCATCCCAATAGCCCGCTCGTACCAACCGTTCACGCCAACTTTCGCTATTTTGAGCTTTATGACAACGATAAAAAAGTTGTCGATCAGTGGTTCGGTGGAGGAATCGACCTCACGCCCTACTATCTGTTTGATGAGGATGTGGTGCATTTTCATCAGCAGTGCAAGTCGGTTTGTGATGCGCATGACCCAGAGTTCTATCAAACCTTTAAGGACAAATGCGATCGCTATTTTTGGAACACGCATAGAAACGAGGCACGCGGAGTTGGAGGATTGTTTTTTGACTATTGCCGTACGAGTGATGAACGATCGATAGAACAATGGTTTGACTTTGTCACTGCAGCAGGAGATGCTTTTTTGGATTGTTATAGCCCCATTGTGAACAGGCGAAAAGACCTCCCGTTTGGTCCCGAACAACGAAACTGGCAAGAGCTGAGACGAGGACGTTATGTCGAATTCAATTTGATTCATGACAAAGGCACCCTCTTTGGGCTCAAAACCCAAGGCCGAATTGAGAGTATACTGATGAGTCTTCCCCCTGCTGTGCAATGGAAATACAACGTCAGCCCAGCCCCTGACTCAGAAGAAGAACGCCTCGTACATGTATTACAAAAACCCATCAACTGGATAAAACAATAAGTGATGTATCCCATTCGTAGAAAAAGACGTTTACGCAAAAGTGCTGCACTGAGAGACTTGGTGCAAGAAACACATATTCACCCCCATGACTTTATCGTTCCCCTATTTGTGGTGGAAGGTAAGGGGGTAAAAGAAGAGATTCCCTCCATGCCAAACATCTACCGCATGAGCTTGGATGAAATCCAAAAGGAAGTTGGTTTGCTTTGGAAGATGGGGCTCAAAGGAGTTTTGGTTTTTGCCAAAGTAGAAGACCGCCTAAAAGACAATGCTGGTACAGAAGCCCTCAACCCTGACGGATTGATGCAGCGCGCCATTCAAACGATCAAAGCTGCTGTTCCAGAAATGGTTGTCTTTTCCGATGTGGCCCTTGACCCCTATTCTTCATTTGGGCATGATGGCATCGTGGAAAACAATACCATCGTCAATGACGCAACCATTGACGTACTGGCGCAAATGGCACGCAGTCATGCGCAAGCAGGAGCCGATGTTGTGGCGCCAAGCGATATGATGGACGGGCGGGTGCTGCACATTCGAAAGGCACTCGAAAATAGCGGGTTTCCAGACACTTGTATTATGAGCTATGCAGCAAAATATGCCTCCAGTTTTTACGGTCCTTTTCGAGATGCTTTGGATTCGGCTCCAGGATTTGGAGATAAAAAAACCTATCAGATGAACCCCGCCAATCGAAAAGAAGCCATGGATGAAGTCCTTCTCGACATCGAAGAAGGAGCCGACCTTGTGATGGTCAAGCCAGGTCTTGCGTATTTGGATATCCTCCGCGACTTACACGATATCATTGATGTCCCTTTGGCGGTGTATCAAGTCAGTGGGGAATATGCCATGCTACGAGCTGCTGCCGAAAAGGGGTGGTTGGATTACGAAACGGTGATGATGGAACAACTCCTCGCTTTTAAACGTGCCGGGGCTTCAATCATTGCAAGCTATTCCGCCAAAGATGCAGTAGCGTTGTTGGGATAAGCAAACCCAAAAACTTGAAATAGTTTTTGTACATTGGGTCGTATAATCTAAACTATCGTGTTGAAAAAAGTCATTCGTCTTCTTGTTCTTGTCCTTGTTAGTCTCTTTGCTGTTTTATGCCTCACTGGAAATGGTTTTGTTTTTCAACTCGTTGGCAAAGTACTGGAAACTGGACGCACCACGGCCGGGATCGACGATTATTTGTATTTTGACAATGCAGAAATTCCCCCGAGTGACAACCCACAAGCTTGGCCTTTGCACGAAGATTATAATCGCACCGCCAGTCAACCCTCGCTCGATCGTCTTCACAAAGAGCTCGGGACCGTGGCCTTTCTGGTCATCAAAAACGACTCGATCTGGCATGAATACTATTTTGACGGCTATGGAATCGACTCTAAAAGCAATTCGTTTTCAATGATAAAAACGATTGTTGCTGCGGCCTTGTTAAAAGCCGTCGAAGAGGGCGATGTGCAAAGCGAAGACCAGAAAGTGATCGACTTTTTACCTTGGCTCGCAGGAGACTATGCCAAAGAAGTCAGTATGGGCGATTTGGCAAGTATGTCCTCTGGTCTGAAGTGGAAAGAAGATTATGAGAATTTACTCACCATTACCCCCAGAACCTATGTGGAGAAGGATATGGCAAGTTTGATGAAAACCATTCCAATTGAAGCCGAACCGGGACAGCGATTCGTTTACCAAAGTGGGAGTACTCAACTCCTGGCCATGGCACTCCAACAAGCTACAGGTCAACCGATTCGCACACTGCTTCGTGATTATTTCTGGAACCCGATGGGCGTGGAGCACCCAACCTCTTGGGTTCTCGATAGCAAAACCCATGGCTTGGAAAAGGCCTATTGCTGTTGGAACGCCAATGCACGTGATTTTGCTCGTTTTGGCAAGCTGTTTAAAAACCATGGCGTATGGAACGGAGAGCAACTCATCGACTCAACTTTTACCGCAAAAGCCGTACGCCCTCGTTTTGAAACCAGCCCACAATATGGTTATGGTTGGTGGCTTGGTGATGTGGATGGCAAATCGTTTTTCAGTATGCGAGGACATTTGGGACAATATGTGATTGTCTTGCCAGCGTACGACTTGATTGTCGTGCGACTTGGTCATCGCAGTATGCCCGATTTACCAGACTCCGATACGCCCGCTGATCTGCCGTTGTTTGTTCGAGAGGCCGTTCAAATGTTAGCCCTTGACAATGAAACTTGAAAATATTCTTTTTCTCGATATCGAGACCGTTCCTCTACACCCCAACTATGACGACCTTTCTGAAGAGGCCCAACAGCTTTTTGCCGATAAAACCAGCTACCAGCGAAAAGAAACCTCCGCTGCTGATTTTTATGAACGAGCTGGCATCTGGGCAGAGTTTGGTAAAATCATTTGCCTATCGGTTGGATATTTCACCTCCTTACAGTCAAAACCACGGCAGTTTCGTGTGACAAGTTTTTACGGAGAAGAAATCGAGCTTCTCACAAACTTTTCCCAACTGCTCAACAGCCATTTTTCTCGACCTCATCACCGCCTATGTGCTCACAACGGCAAAGAATTTGACTTCCCCTATATCGCAAGACGAATGATGGTACACGGTTTGGAATTACCACAAGCACTACAAATCGCTGGGAAAAAGCCATGGGAAGTTCCTCATCTCGACACCATGGAGCTTTGGAAATTTGGCGACTACAAACACTACACTTCTCTCAAACTACTCACACATACCCTGAATATCCCCTCTCCCAAAACAGACATCGACGGAAGTCAAGTTGCCCAAGTGTATTATCGGGATAATAATCTGGAACGCATTGTTCGCTATTGTGAGCAAGATGTATTAGCAGTGGCTCAAGTCATCTTGCGCTTTGCGCGTCACCCCTTACTTGCCGACAATGAGATTGCACATCTAAGCGCAAAAGAATAACTTGCAAACATGCCGAAACAAGCATTGGTGACCGTTGAGCAAATGTCCATTCGATTGGGTGGTGTAAAGGTGGTTTCGGATCTCTCTTTTTCAATCCATCACAATGAAATTTTAGGAATCGTCGGCGAGTCGGGAAGTGGAAAGTCGGTAACTGCAATGTCACTGATGGGCTTGCTCCCCAATCAGGGTGATTGTTTACACGCAACCCGTATGGATTTTGCAGATCAATCCCTAATTCCATTTGACGAAAAGCAGTTTCAAGCACTTCGTGGAAAACAAATGGGCATGGTTTTTCAAGACCCGATGAGCGCACTCAATCCAAGTATGCGCTGCGGAAAGCAAGTTTTAGAAATGCTCGATTTACACAGTCCACACCCCAAAAATGATCATCAAGCATCTATGCTTTCCCTTTTTGACAAGGTCAAGCTCCCAGATCCCAAGTCCATTGCCAATCGATACCCACACCAACTTAGTGGTGGACAACAACAGCGGGTGTTGATTGCCATTGCAATCGCCTGTAACCCGAAACTTCTTATCGCAGATGAGCCCACCACAGCACTCGACCCCGAGGTGCAGGAGGAGATTATGGCCTTGCTCAAATCGATTCAGTCCCAAAACAAAATGAGTATCGTGCTGATTTCTCACGACTTGAATTTGGTACAGCGCTGGGCCGATCGCGTTTTGGTACTCAACAAAGGGGTCTGCGAAGAAATGGGAACCGCCAAACAACTTTTTCAACGCCCACAAACGCCATATACCAAAGGACTGATCAATGCGGTCCCACCGGTCGATCAACGTCCAAAACGCCTGCAAACCGTTCAAGATTTTATTAACGGGAATGCCAAGCCCACCAACGAAACAGTCGCAAGTCGAAAAAAACGCCACAAACGAATCTATGAACAGCCCCCAATCCTAGAAGTGAAAGGGCTTGAAAAAACTTTTCGACAAGGAAAACAGTCTCATCATGCGTTGCATGAAATCAACTTTTCTCTCTATCCAGGCGAAACCTTAGGACTTGTCGGTAACTCGGGAAGTGGAAAATCGACCTTGGGGAATTGTCTGCTGAAGCTCACCCAACCCGACAGTGGGGAGATTTATTATTCCGGAACCAAAATCGATACGCTTAAAGGCGCAGCTCTAAAGAAATATCGCAAAGACGTTCAACTGATTTTTCAAGACCCGTTTTCCTCACTAAATCCCAAGCAAAAGGTTGAGAAAATCCTAACGGAACCCATGCTGGTACACAACATTGGGGCCAACACAACAGAACGAATCGATCGTGCTATTCAACTTTTAGAACAAGTGGGGTTGGATGCTGCTCATATGAATGCCTACCCCCATGTGTTTTCAGGGGGGCAACGTCAGCGAATCGGCATTGCACGTGCTTTGGCAGTCGAACCAAAACTTGTTGTGTGCGATGAATCCGTTTCGGCTCTCGACCGTTCGGTTCAAGCCCAAGTACTCAATTTGCTCAACGAGCTCAAAGAAACCTATGGGTTTACTTATTTATTTATTGCCCACGATCTTGAGGTAGTGCGCTATATGTCTGATCGGATTCTGCATTTGCAAAATGGCAACATCATGACACTTGATGAAGCCGATGCCGTTTATCAGCAAATGCGAGATCATCAAGCCCAAAAAACATCGTAAAGTGATAACTATTTTGAATTGTTTACCTTTGTGATAAATCATCTGTTATGAGTATCATACAAAATATCCATTCTTATTGGGCGTATGTCGTTCTCGCAGTCCTAGTCATTGCTATCTTCAATGCCTTTATTGGACGTTTTTCCAATAAACCATTTACGATCAAAGACTTACGCATTTCTCTCTTTGCGCTGATTGTCACCCACATTCAATTGCTTATCGGATTGATCCTCTATTTTGTGTCTCCACGCTTCAGTGCTTGGCAGGAAGGTATGGGTGCGGTAATGGGCGATAGCACCCTGCGTTTGTACTTGGTGGAGCACCCGATTACCAATGTCCTTGCTGTGGTTTTGATTACCATGGGCTGGTCGATGCACAAACGACAATCTGAAAATGGAAAGCGATTTATGCGCATTGGCTTATTTTATTTATTGGGGCTTGTTCTCTTACTCAGCCGTATTCCTTGGTCTGAATGGCCCTAAAAAAGTAAAGGAGCGCAATGCACTCCTCTACCAACCAACCATATTAAACTATGAAAAACTAATAGTAAGCAAAATTTGTATTTGCCTAAGGCAAGGTAATGACTAAACAGACGCTTAAATCAAAAACATTTGTTAAAGTTTTTTTACATTTCCATATTCACCATTCCTTTTTATCTAGTTTTGTTGGCTTCTTAAATGAATAACAAGATGACATTTGGAATCCTCGGCAGTGGGAGTTGGGCAACCGCACTTGCCAAAATCCTTTGTGAGCAAAACGATCCCTTGTTTTGGTATTTGCGAAACGAAAAAACAATCGCACACCTTCAACAAAAAGGAAGCAATCCAAGTTATTTACAAAATGTAAGCTTTAACCCCAATCAGCTCAAACTATCCAGCAATATGCGTGAGATTGTGGAACGAGCTGATATACTGATTTTGGCCATTCCTTCGCCTTTTCTTCATCAAAGTTTACAGGAAGTCAAAGACCTTCTCCCTTCAAAAATCGTGTTTTCGGCGGTGAAGGGGATCGTCCCCGAAAGCAAAGATGTGGTTGGCAAACACCTACACCACGCCTTTGGGGTGCCCAGAGATCAAATCGGAGTTATCATGGGTCCTTGTCATGCCGAAGAAGTGGCACTGGAAAAACTATCTTACCTGACGTTGGCCAGCCAAAATCAAGACACCGCAAATTCCGTTGCCCAACAAATGACGTGCAGCTATATCCGCACCAAAGTCACCGACGACATCATCGGAGCAGAATATGCAGGTACCCTTAAAAACATCTATGCGATTGCCGTGGGTATTGCACATGGCTTGGGCTATGGCGATAACTTTCAAAGTGTGCTGATGAGCAACTCCATTCGAGAACTCAAACGCTTTCTCAAACAAATTCACAAGACCAAACGCGATATGTCGCACTCTGTCTATTTGGGGGATTTACTCGTGACTGGATATTCGCTCTTTAGCCGCAATCGGATGCTGGGAACCCTAATCGGGAAGGGCTATACGGTCAAGTCTGCCCTGAATGAAATGACCATGATTTCGGAGGGCTATTACGCCTCACATACGGCACATCTATTGACACAGGAAATCGATAAATCCTTTCCGATTATGGAGGCCGTTTACCAAATTCTGTACGAGAAAAAATCTGCCAAAAAAGTCATGGCCCAAGTGGCCGAAGGACTGCACTAGCCCAACGCAGAAAATTGCTGTAAAAAGCGGATGTCATTTTCATAAAACATCCGAATATCCTCAATCCCATAAAGCAGCATCGCCATGCGCTCAAGACCCATCCCAAAGGCATAACCGGAATAGATTTCTGGATCGATCTTGCAATTGGTCAGTACATTGGGGTCAACCATTCCACATCCCATGATTTCCAACCAACCCGTTCCTTTGGTAATGCGATAGTCTGCCTCTGTCTCTAAGCCCCAATAAATATCCACCTCCGCACTGGGTTCGGTAAAGGGAAAATAAGAGGGTCGCAAACGAATTTTGGATTTGCCAAACAAGCTCTTTGTAAAGTATAAAAGCGTTTGTTTGAGGTCGGCAAAAGAAACGTTTTTGTCAATGTATAAGCCCTCCACTTGGTGAAACACACAGTGTGATCGGGCAGAGATGTCTTCATTGCGAAACACCCGTCCCGGAGAAAGGGTGCGTATCGGGGGGCTGTTGGCTTCCATATGTCGCACCTGTACCGATGAGGTGTGCGTACGCAACAACATATCGGGGTTGGTTTGCACAAAAAAGGTGTCTTGCATATCCCGAGCAGGATGGTGTTCGGGAAGGTTTAAAGCCGTAAAGTTGTGCCAGTCATCCTCGATTTCTGGTCCAGCGGACAAGGAAAAGCCAAGCTGTGAAAAAATATCGATGACCTGATTTCGTAAAATCGAAATCGGGTGGAGTGAGCCGACGTCTATGGGCTGTCCCGGACGTGAAAAATCGATGGTCGATGCGGTGTTGCTTGACTTGGTGCCAGACGATTTTTTGCTCTCTTCCAGCTTGTTGGTCGCTGCGATTTTGAGAGCGTTTAGCTGTTGCCCAAAGGCCTTTTTTTGATCATTGGGAACCTCCTTAAAGGAAGCAAAAAGCCCTGTTAGGATCCCCTTTTTTCCCAAAAACTTGATCCGAAAATTTTCAATCTCTGTGGGGTCATTCGACTGAAAGGCCTCCACTTCGGAGAGATGCGCTTGGATTTGATCGATCAACTGTTCCATAATCTGCTACAAAAATACAGCTTTCGATTCAGTCCGTATAGACCCTGACAAAAAAAGGGCGAATATATTCTCAATCTTCGTTGTACATTTGTGTTGTGGAAGTCAATATCTTGGACTTGGTGTTTGGCGGGCTCATCGTTTATGGGGGCTTTAAGGGCTTTCGTAAAGGGGTCATTGTGGAACTGACCTCTCTGCTTGCTTTGGTACTGGGCATCTATGGCGCGATCCACTTCTCTGGCTATGTGGCTGACCAACTCGCGAATTATATCGATTGGGACAAACGCTATGTGGATTTGGCCGCTTTTGGGCTCACCTCGATCGGGATTGTTTTTGGGGTTTCCCTCCTTGGTAAAATGCTGACATCCCTCGCCAAACTGGTCATGCTCAATGGTATCAACCGGATGCTTGGTTTGTTGTTTGGCGGGATGAAACTCGCTGTCTTTTCAGGAG
Source organism: Flavobacteriaceae bacterium (assembly GCA_029238125.1). GTDB lineage: Bacteria > Bacteroidota > Bacteroidia > Flavobacteriales > Flavobacteriaceae > UBA724. The sequence goes on from JAQWGQ010000007.1 coordinate 49,577, forward strand.
TGATTTTAATCTTTTTGATGAAAGCCAACGCCCTATTTGGGTTTATCCCCACCGAAATCATCGAACAGTCATTGCTTTGTGACTCCCTTCTCGGCCTTGGGGAATGGATTTTTGATTATGTGCCCGAAGGTAAGGCGCAAATCGATGGGCTACTGGAAGGCTAGAATGCGATCCGCTGCACATCGCTTTGGGTAAGCCAGCCAGCCGTGCCATTGGCCAATCGCACCTTTACCCATTGCTCGACTTGGTCTTCTACCCTGACCTTGGTGCCTTCATGCAGTTGCACCAAAATCTCAGAACGCAAGTTGGGCTCGGAACGGAAGTCGGTCGTTTGCGCAAAAATAATTGCTTCGGACTGCTGTGCGTCTCGGGCTTGCCTGTCCAAAGCCAACCCAAAACTGCTAACACTCCCCACCACCAACAATAGCGACAAGACAAAAAATTGACGTTTCTGCCGAGACTGCCGGCTTTGCAAATACACCGCAAAAGCCAAACACGCCAATGCCAATAACCCAATCACCAATCCACTCCACAGTGGGAGAGGTAAAGCACCTGAAATATTCTTGATAAACAAATCAAAGGCATTTGGTGGTAACTGTTCAATAACGTCTATGGTCATGTTTTGGGCAAAGCGCAAGTTGTGCTGGATGTCCTCGTTTGTGGGGTCGAGTAACTGTGCCTTTTCATAGTTGAGAATACTCGGCGCAATGCGGTTGAGCTTATAGTGAGCGTTGCCCATATTAAAGTACAATTCAGAAGAATGCAGTCCGAGCTGTACAATGGAATCATAACCCACCAGGGCTTGCTCATAGCTGCCGAGATTGTAGTTTTTGTTGGCCCTTGAAAATATAGAATCCGGGTTTTGTGCTTGCAGTTGCACCGCCAGTAAGAACAAAAAAATCATGGGCATTCGCATCCTACAATTGTTTATCGATTTGTGTTATCATTTTGGCGGTATTGGCATAGTCTTGCTCCATCGCTTTGACAGAGGACGGGGTATAGCGCGCAAACTCACAGTTTTCGAGCACCGACACAAAGTCGTTTACCAATGATTCTTCTACCCCGATTTGAGAAAGAATATTTTTGATTTTTTCTTTGCTAAAATCCGCCGTTTCCATTTTGAGTTTGGCTTTGAGGTAGTTGTGCAACGCACGTTCCAGAGCCACATAAAACTCTTCAGAATTGTTGAGGTTTCGCTTGGCTTCAGACAGGTATTTTCGAGCCATTCGATTGGCAGTTCGCATCCGTACCCCCTCTGTATCGCCCAAGTGTTTGCGTTGACGACGGGCATAGATCGCAAAAAGCAGAAGCAGACCTAAGGGGGATATCCACAACCCATAAAACATTGACGAACCAAAAAAGACCGAAGGAGTGATCGCAACAAAAGAGGTGTCGAGAGCAATAAATTTAAACGGGGTGTCGATCGACACTGCTGCTGCTGGTGTCGTTGGGTTCACCGATCGGTTGACGGACGGGCCTTCAGTAACATCCACCAGTTGTTCGGCAGATTTTACCGTTTTATAGCGTTTTGTTTTTGGGTTGAAAAAGGAGAATTCAACAGCTGGGATAGGGTATTTGCCTTGGTACTGTGGCACAAGCGTATAGCTTTGCGTTACGGAGCCGCTCATCCCACTTAGATTGCTGCGTATATTTTCTTTGGATTCGGGCTCATATTGCTCGATGGCACTTGGTGTTTGTAGCTTTGGCAGACCAAACAATCGCAAATTTCCCCGTCCAGAGATTTTGATTTTTGCTTGTAGGGATTCGTTGGCTTTTAGTTGCTTTTTTGTGGTGGAAAGGTCAATCGAAAAATCTCCAACTGCTCCGCTAAAATGATCGGGCTGTCCCTCACTCGGTAAGGGCTTGACATTGATGTTGAGGTTTCCTGCCGAAACGAGTTTGGGTACTTGTGTATAGATCACTCGTTGGAAAAAGTCTCGCTTGCCAGTGGGCACATTGACCGTTACGTCCAAACTCAAAGGTTTGATTTCCAGTTTGCCTGCCCGCTGTGGGTATAAGACAACCTTTCGCCATTCGACAAAGTTGTACCGTTCGCCTTTATAAATTGAAGTTGCTACATCTCGATTGGAAATATCCACACTGTAAGACCAAAAGTCATTGTATTTGGGCATGTCCACCACGTCTACGTCGGTGGGGTTAACATTCTGGGCAAAATACAGTTTATACACAATCGTAATCGGCTCATTGATATAAGGGTTTCGTTTGGAAACCTCAGCCACCAAATGCAGCTTTTCATCCACGATGTTTTTGGGATCATTGGGATCTCTCGGAATGGCAACCGCTTCGGTAACGTTAATCGTTACTGGTGTGGTTTTATAGGTGTTTCCTTTATATTCGATTTGTGCTTGTTCGATGTCATACACCCCTTGTTGGAGAGGGGTTAAAAAATAGGTATAGGTCATCGAATAGGTGCGTTTGCCATTGACAAACACATTGCTCACCGATTGCATCGGTCCTGAAATCACACGGAAAGAAGAAAATTTAGGCGGTCTAAAATTGTCCCCGGACTTATCGATCTTGAAGTCAACGCGCAAACGTTCATTGAGTCCGAGTTGCTTTTTGCTCACAGACACCTCAAAGTTGATCTGCCCCCAGCCAAAAACCGAGAACAACAACAGTCCAAAAAGTAAGTGCTTGCTGTTCATCACCAGTCTTTTTTGGATTTTGGTTTAACGGGTTTGGCCTTTTTGGCATTGACCTTGTCTTGCACTTTTTTCTCCTCGTTGTTCATCGCCTCAAGCAGGTTTTTAATCTGTTGTGGGGAGAGTTTTGTGGGTTGGGCTTTGGGGTCTTGTTGTTGGTTTTGGGGGTCTTTCTCTTTATCAGATTGATCTTGTTGGTCTTTGTTTTCCCCGTCTTGATCTTGGTCTTTGTTGTCTTTGCTGTCGTCTTTTGGAGACTGCTTATCACTGTCCTTATTGTCCTGGTTTTGCTGGTCTTGATTTTGTTGGTCTTTGTTGTCCTTGTTTTCTTGATCTTGGTTTTGATCTTGGTTTTGATTTTCGTTTTCCAACAACTCTTTGGCCAAGGCATAATTGTACCGCGTTTGGTCGTCTTTGGGGTTGTTTCGCAAGGCCTCTTTATAGGTTTCTACCGCTTTGGCATAGTCTTTTTGATTCATAAACACATTGCCCAAATTGTGTAACGCACTATGCTTTTCTTCCTTGCTTTGTGCACTCATCGTGGCAGACTTATAGGCGTTAAAGGCCTCTCCATAATAGGATTCATCAAAGAGCGTATTGCCCAAATTGTGTTGGGCGATGGTGTTTTTGGGTGCGCGGGCCAATGCCTTGCGGTATTTTTTCTCAGCTTGGGCATAGGTCTCCGATTTGTGGAGTTCGTTTCCATCATAAATCAAATTGTCCTCCACTTTTGTTTGGCTTGTTTGGGCAAAACCCATAAGCGCAAAAAGCAAGCAACCGACAATCAATAGCTGTTGTTTCATTTGTCGTTGAATAGGTTTAGAGATTTGATCCACTTTGTTTTACGATTCAATAAAAATAAATCAAAGCAAATGAAAAACAAACCGATGGCAAGCAGCCATTGGTATTGATCCTTAAAGCGAACAAACTGTTTGGCTTCAAACTCTGCTTTATCCATGGCGACCAAGCGATCGGTAATCGCACTGACAACCTCACTGGTATTGTCGCCAATCAAAAACAAGCCCCCTGTGTTGTCGGCTACGGTTTGTAAAATATCTGTGTTCATTCGGGTAATGACCACTTCACCTTCTGCATCTTTTTTAAACGACGAAGTTACCCCGTTTTGTTTGAGCGGAATCACATCCCCTTTTTCGGTTCCCAAAGCAACTGTAAAAATGGTAATGCCCTCCGCTGCTGCTGCGGTTGCTGCCATTTGCCCTCCTTCTTCATGATCCTCCCCATCGCTGAAGATCAACAACACCCGATTGGTTTGGTTCTCATCGTCAAAATAGGTTTTTGATAGCTCAATGGCTTCGGCAATGGCGGTTCCTTGCGAAGACAACATGTCCGTGTTGAGGGCTTGTAAAAAGAGTTTGGCAGACTCATAGTCTGTTGTTATGGGCAGTTGCGGTATGGCGCTCGCTGCATAGGCAATGATTCCAACGCGATCTCCAGATAGCTTGTTGATCGTTTCCGAAACCAAGCGTTTGGCTTTTTCGAGTCGGTTGGGCGCTATGTCTTCCGCCAACATGCTTTTAGAAACATCAACCGCAAAGACCAAGTCCACACCCTCCCGCTTGACCGTCTCGAGTTCTGTGCCTATTTTGGGGTTTGCCAATGCGAAAATCAAAGCCATAAACCCAAGGAGTAAGACCGCAAACTTCATGTGATTTTTAAAGGAAGAGCTGTCTGGTGCGAGTGCTGCTAACAAGTCGGACGATCCAAAACGATTGCGCGCACGATGCTTCCACAACTGTAAAAGCCCATAAGCAAGCCCCATCATCGGAAGGAGGATGATAAGGTAAAAATAGTCTGGTGCGTCCCACTGAAACATTACACTATACTTTTATAAATGGTGATTCGTAAAATCCATTCCACCAACAACAATGCCATTCCGAGTAAAATAAAAATACGGAAGTGTTCCTCGAAAGTGGTATATGTAAATTCCTCCACTTCGGTTTTTTCCAGCTTGTTGATTTCATCATAAATCGATGCCAAGCGTTGGTTGTCTGTTGCCCGAAAATACACCCCTCCTGTTTGCTCGGCAATGCTTTTGAGGAGTTCTTCATCGATTTCAACTCGGGTGAGTCCATAGCGGAAACTCCCATCTCGCTTCATGGCAATGGGTGCCATGGCATTGCCGTTGCTCCCCAAGCCAATGGTATAGGTTTTGATGCCGTAGGAACTCGCAAGCCCTGCCGCGGTCGTCGGGTCAACAAAGCCCGCATTATTCACTCCATCCGTCAATAGAATAATGACTTTGCTTAGTGCTTTGGAGTCTTTAAGTCGATTGACAGCCGTTGCCAATCCCATACCAATCGCCGTTCCATCATCAATCACGCCTCGCTCGTAATTTAAGTTTGACAAGGCATCTGTCACAACGGCCTTATCGCTTGTAATTGGGGTTTTGGTATACGACTCCCCGGCATAAACAACCAGCCCAATTCGATCGTTAATCCGATCGGAGACAAAGGTCTGCGCCACTTCTTTTAAAGCCGCCAGGCGATTTGGTCTAAGGTCGCGAGACAACATACTTGATGAGATGTCAATTGCCATGACGATATCAATCCCTTTTGTCGTTTTGGTTCGCGTAGATATGTTGGCCGTTCGAGGTCGGGCAAGGGCGACAATCAACAGAGCGATGGCCAGTAATCGAAACCCCCATAACAAAGGATACATCCGTGTCCAGAAAGTTGGGCTTTCCAAACCTTTCAGGGATGACATCCGCAAAACACTTTGTTTTTGCTGTGGTCGCCAAAACAACCATGCTGCCAAAAACGGAATGATGGTTAATGCCCATAGAAAAGATACATTCGCAAAGGTGTAGTCTTGAAAAATCATTGGACATCAGTGTTAAAGGCAAACGAATTGACCAAGCGGTCAATGATGTCCTGTGCATAGCGATCATCGCGATTGCTCACGATTTCGATTTGCTGTAAACCGCTATTCTCAGCAAAGAAATAAACGGTGTATTCTTTACGAGTCGAATCGCTTTCCGCGGGCGTCCAGTCAAAAGAACCAGATATGGCAATCCCTTTGATGCCTGTTGGGCTTTCGTATTCATCCTGCTTTTGGAAAATGTTTGTTGCTCCTCTTGATTCTAAATTCTGAATAAGCCCCTCCGCGCGTGCAGCCAAATCGGCCTCAACCTCTCCTTCCCCCATTACTTGCTCGACTCGTAGGGTCAACGAAAATGGATCATCTAGTACTCCCAATCGGAAAGTTTGGGTGTTGGGTTTGTCGGAGGGAATTCGGGTCAGCACTTCAGGACTCGTCATTCGAATCGGCGTAGCGCCATAGGTGCTCGTGATCCATTCAGATTCTAACAATTGTAATGTAGGGTTCCCCAATAAACGGTCTTTGACTTGATTGAATCCGTAAACATAGGAAGATATCCCAAATGTCAATACAAGGACCCCAAGTGCAGATAGCATCGCTACTTTAAACTGTTTGCGGCGGCGTTGCTTTTGTAGTTCTTGCTGATAGGCCTCGTTTTGTAGGCGCTCCTCTTCAGTGGGCTCGGGGATTGCTTTATTGGTTTGAACAACAACAGATTCAATCGCCGATCGATCAGAGGAGGCCAGACCAACGCCTGGAGCTGCTTTGGCAAATTTGACAAGATCTGCGGTTTCTAACACCTTTTTGAGGTTGGATATGGTTTCGTGTTGGAGAACCAAAGACCCCGCCGTTCGCAAGAGCTCAAGTTTTTGAATCAACTCTGTTGTTGTGCTTTCCAAGGCATTTACGTTTGCCTCTTCCTCCAGATAGCTACGAACGATGGCTGTAAGAGATGAATAATACTGTTTGTACGCTTCCTGATCGTTTAGTTCGCTTGCTTCGAGGGCTTGAAGTTCTTGGATTGCACGATCAAAAGGGGGTAATCTTTTTCGTTCTTCGATTCTTTTTTTGGCACGACCATAAACCATGTACAGGGTAATGAGTCCGATGAGTCCCAGTACACCCCAAAGGTAAGGGCGCCACCAACCCGCGTTGTTTTTGTCAATCTCAATGATGGGTTTGATGGGGTGTAATGGCTGTTTGAGCGTGTCCACTTCTACAGAAAACACTTCGATTTTAAGGGAATCTGTGAGGATTGGAGTTCCATCTACAAAAATCCGCTGACGGGGAATGTGATAGCTTCCAGAGTCAAATTGAATAAGGGTGTATGAACGTTTCCAAAGGGTTTTGTCTAGCAATTTTTGGATGTCCACTTTGGTCGTGTCAATGATTTCGAAGGGTAAGAAGGTTTGCCCTTGTGGGAAAACGACTTGGGTTGTCGAATCGGTTTGGACTTCAATTTGATATCGAATATCCTCACCTATGGTCATCGCAATAGTATCTAGACTTGCCGCAATACGGGGCTGAGCAAGCACGAGAGCTGGCATGAAGAACAACAAGAAAACACAAATTCTACCCACGGTTTTTAAAATAGGATAATAGTTTTTTTACATAGCTCTCATCGGTTCGACAAGCGATGGTTCCTGCTCCGCTTTTTCGAAAAGATTCGTCGAAATACGATATGCGTTCACGAATGTGATTTTGGTGATTACGTTGAAGTCTTTTGGAGCCCGTATGAACCAATTGGTACTTTCCCGTTTCAAGATCGACCATAGGGACTAGGCCTAAATTGGGCAGCTCGACCTCGTGTTTGTCATAAATCCTTATTCCCGTAAGGTCGTGTTTTTTGGCGGCGATTTTAAGATTGGTGGCATATTCGGCATCCATAAAATCGGAAAGCACAAAGGCAATCGCTCGCTTTTTTTGCACGTTGGCCATAAACTTAAGTGCCTCCGAGATGTTGGTTTGATGACTTTGGGGTTTACATTCAATCAGCTCACGAATGATTCGGAGAACGTGTGATTTTCCTTTCTTGGGAGGAATATACAACTCGATTTGGTTTGTGAATAAAATCACCCCAACCTTATCGTTGTTTTGGAGAGCCGAAAAGGCGAGGGTTGCTGAAATTTCCGTTAGGATTTCTTTTTTAAACTGCTCATGTGATCCGTATTGGGAAGACCGACTGACATCGACAAGCAACATCAATGTCAGTTCGCGCTCTTCTTCAAATACTTTAACAAATGGTTCGTTGTAACGAGCGGTTACATTCCAATCGATGGCACGAACATCATCCCCAAATTGGTAAGGGCGCACTTCGCTAAAAGTCATCCCACGGCCTTTGAAGGTACTGTGATACTCCCCACCAAAAATATGATTGCTCAGGCGGCGCGTCTTGATTTCGATTTTACGAACCTTTTGTAAAAGGGCCTTCGTATCCATACCGTTTTATTCTATCTTTTGTTGGGCTTGGCTAGGGAACCTCTACAACATTGACAATCCGATTGATGATGTCTTCCGAAGTGATGTTTTCCGCTTCTGCTTCGTAAGTAATTCCGATTCTGTGCCGAAGAACATCGTGTACCACTGCGCGGACGTCTTCAGGAACGACATAGCCACGTCGTTTGATAAAGGCATAGCATTTGGCAGCGGTTGTCAAATTGATACTTCCACGTGGTGATGCCCCAAAACTGATCAGTGGTTTGAGGTCTTCCAAACCATATTGCTCTGGATAACGCGTAGCAAAAATGAGATCAATGATATACTTCTCAATTTTTTCGTCCATATACACTTCGCGGGCTGCTTTTTGGGCTTTGATCACTTGAGCCGTAGTAACAACTGCTTTGATTTTGTTTGTCACACCACTCATGTGGGCGCGCACGATTTGCTGCTCATCTGATTTGCTTGGATAGTCAATGACTACTTTTAGCATAAATCGATCGACCTGCGCTTCAGGAAGGGGGTAAGTCCCTTCTTGCTCAACAGGGTTTTGGGTTGCCATGACCAAGAATGGTGGTTTGAGTGGAAAACTCTCGTCTCCAATCGTGACTTGCTTTTCCTGCATTGCTTCAAGCAATGCCGACTGTACTTTAGCAGGGGCACGATTAATCTCATCGGCCAAGACAAAGTTCGCAAAAACAGGTCCTTTTTTAATACTAAAGTCATTTTCCTTGATGTTGTAAATCATCGTTCCGACAACATCAGCAGGAAGTAAATCAGGAGTGAACTGCACCCGACTAAAAGATGCCTTAATCGCCTTACTTAAAGAGTTGATCGCTAGGGTCTTTGCTAGTCCAGGCACTCCTTCCAGTAGGATGTGTCCTTCGCCCAATAGACCAATCAGTAACCGTTCCAGCATATGTTGCTGACCAACAATTACTTTTCCCAACTCAATATTGAGAAGATCCACAAATGCACTTTCTTTTTCAATTTTTTCGTTTAGGGATTTAATATCCACTTGTTTATCGTCCATGTGATAAAAATTTGACTTTAAAAATAACGCTTGTTTTTAAGGGCTGCAAGTTGATCAAAAAATGTTTTTAAATCTGTTAATGTTTGGTTAAAAAGCGAAGCATACTGGGGTTTTCGTGCGCTAAACAACATCCCGCCTTCCTTTTTTTGCACTCTGAAAAGGCAATCCCCTCATCATAGATGAGCCCTTGCACAAAAAAACCCTCCGTTTGGAGGGTGTGTGAAGTGGCATACTAAAAAACTACTCTTTTATAAAATGGAAATACTTTTCGTCTGTACCGTTTGTCGTTTTGAGCAGATAAGTGCCTCGGCTGAGGTGTGCAATGTCTATAGTATGCACCGCCTCGTCCTGCTGCTGGGCTTGCCCCAACAACTGACCGCTGAGCGAATAAATTGTGTACTGAGCAGGGGTTGGATATGCGTATTTCAACTGCAACTCCGATTTGGCGGGGTTGGGATAGAGCGCCACTCTCTGACCCGCAAAGTCTGTTATGTTTGCGGTAAACGGTCCCTCTAGGGTAAAAGCCTCATCGGCATAAATGTGGAGATCCCCATTTTCTTGCACTTCGGGTTGTACATAAATTGTAAAGTCCCCTGCAGCATCCTTGATGGCCTGGCCTATGGCAACAGCATCTGCATTGGCTTCTATGGTCACCATTGACGTTGCTTCTGTAGACGTTTGCCGAAAGGTGAGCGTTTCCCCATCCGCGTCTCCTAGAAATGCCGCCTCTGAGGCCGTCAAAACTATGGGATCACCCTTTTCGCCTATGAAGTACTGACTCTCCTGAATGCCTGCGAAGGAAGTTCTTTGCAGGATATTATAATCTGAGCCAAAGAGAAAGGACGTTTCCCCATTTTCTTCTGCTGTATAGGGATCCAAGCTAAGTGTAAAACGAGGGTTGACCGTCCCTGAAACGTCAAGGTTAGGGTCATCGGCGGTCAATACAATCCCCTCTGTATCTCCATCTTTATAAAGGGTAAGGGTATAATTGGATGTACTAGAGTGTGCAGATACGAAATCCACCTGCTGTGAAGCAGATTTGTATGTCATATCAAATAATATAATATTGGGGTCAATTAGAACAAATTGTAATAAACGAGGGGGGTTGTCAAAATCAATGATCGCCTCAGCTACGGGGTTATGGCCTGGGTTGTCCAGAGTCTTGGTGCTTATATATGGGGTAACGCTTTCTTCAGCGCTGGGAGTGGGGTTTGTGCTGTCGTGGCAGGTCTTGTCTGCCTCGTCCACGGTTGTGAATCCCCCCGTATGGGTAACACCAGCCGTTTTGATCGAAATCAGTGGCGTTTGAGCGGTTAAAAATGATAAAGGAAGCACTAGAAATGCGCCAATAACGTATCTATAATAAGGTATTATTTTAAACATGATAAGTAAGATTTAGAACATTAAATAAACAAAAAAATATCAACTGTGCAAAACGGTTTTTGTGGGGGTTCTGCGCCATTGAGTTGTTGATATTCTTTTAAAAAAGGTTGGGTTGGTGTTTATACTAGCCCCTCTGAGTTTGTATCTTTCAAATTGCGTAAACACACCTTGTCTATCAATGATCAACAAACGCTTATTGGTAAAAAACTTACTGGCTCACAATGATGAGAACAGTTTTTATGACAAAAAGCTACAGCTCAACCTTGGCAACAAAGAAGGGAAGGCAAAGTTCCTCAAGCACATCTGTGCCCTTTCCAATTCCAACCCCAAAAACAACTCCTACATCGTGGTCGGCATTATGGATCACGACAATGATATCGTGGGTGTCGATTTTTTTGATGATGCCAAGTTGCAAAACCTAATCAATGCCTACCTCGAAAACCCGCCCTTAGTGCTTTATGAAAACATTCATTTTCCTCACTTGCCAGAAGGGAAAGTCGTTGGTTTGGTAACGATCAAGCCCACAGAAGCGCTGACGTCGTTGCGAAAAAACATTTGGAAATACTATGGGGGTTCTGTTTTTTTTCGTGAAGGCAGCACCTCTATGCCCCGAGCGCTTGATGTCGAAATCAAAGACACCAATTCCAGAGTTGTAGCGGAGATTGAAAAACACGCACAAAACAATATCGAGCTCACTCTTGACGGTGTGGTTGATTTTGTACAACGGCATCACGACGGGCTTAACCCTCAGTACAAGGTCTTTAAAGAATCTTTTGTGGTATGCTGGGCAGGGGTTGAAAAAACGGTTAAGGGAAAGCGTTACTATTCTCGTGTGGACATCGAGTTGGTCAATGAGCATGTGAAGTTGTTTTACTCTGCCTACGACGAAGTTGAAATCCAGTTTGATGCCAATCATTTTCGATTGATTGAGTATGTCAAACTCGGGCTGAATAATATCGACAAGTATTATCCTTTAGAGCAGATTGATCTGCAATTTGATAACAACGGGAGCTATCAAATGAGTTCCGTGTTTTTGTTTGAACCGCCTGTTTTTGAGAAAACGCTCCTGCACCATATTATGAATACCCAAAAAACGATTGCTCAAAAATTACTGAAAAACAACACCTTGACAAGTGCCCAAAAAAGAGAAGTTGAAACCCTTTCTCCCACTCTGATGCTGTGCTACCTCAATGGTTTTGAAGAAGCGAAAGAACTTCTCTTTTCGATTCAAAATCCACTTCGTGAATGTAGCAGTGTCGCCTATCAAAACCATAAAGACGCCATGCGGATTTTGCGGAAAATCAAATACAATTGATTGGGTGTGTTAGGGGATTATTTGAGGTGTGTTTCGTAGAAAAACGCCGCAACTTCTTCGGGGACGAGGTGATTGATCTCTTCTTGCTGTTCGACTTTTTGTCGAATCATCGTGGCCGAAATTGATATCATTGGACTATCCAACAGCGTGATTTTATCGCTCTCCTGAGGAAGCTGCCATCCCGCACGTGGATAAATCATCAACTCGTGAGATAATATTTCCGCTGCCCCTTGCCAGGTTTTCATTTGCACAAAAATGTCTGCGCCCATCAATAGGGTGTGGGTGTTTGAGTCGGGCAAAACATCCAAATGTCTCAGGGTGTTGATTGTGTAATTTGGACGCGACAATTGAAATTCCACATCGCTACAAGTCATCTTTTCTTCTCTGGAAAGGACCGTTGAAGCCAGGTCTAGGCGTTGTTGTTCTGGAAGTAAATCGACATCGCGTTTAAAGGGATTTTGCGGGCTGACGATAAAAATGACTTCTTTGATTTTTCCTGTTTCGATTGCTGCCCGAGCCACGTTGAGGTGGCCATGATGTATGGGATTAAAACTTCCGAAAAATAAGGCAGTTCGCTTCATGATTTAATAAATTGAATGACCAGTTCCTCGAGTTCCGCCCCAGCTTCACTGAGAACGTTATTGTGAACAATGTGTTGGAATTTTGATGCCGATTTCATTTCATTTTCGGCTTTGTCGAGTCGCATTTTCAAACTCTCTGTCGATTCTGTTTCCCGATTGGTCAACCGCTCTTTGAGTGCTGTCAAGCTCGGTGGCTTTATAAAAATCGTGATCGTTTGTTCGGGAAATTGTTTTTTGATTTGTAAGCCCCCCTCAACGTCTATATCAAAAATAACGTGTTTTCCTTCGCGCCACAATCTCTCCACTTCTGATCCTAAGGTGCCGTAAAAAACGTTTGGGTAAACTTCTTCGTGTTCGATAAAATCCCCTTGGTAGATGTGTTTTTGAAATTGCTCTGGGCTGATAAAAAAGTAATCCACTCCGTGCTTTTCATTGGCTCTGGGCTCACGAGAAGTTGCCGAAATCGAAAACGCAAGCTGTAGGGGTTTGTTTTGCAGTAATTGTTTTGCCAAGGTTGTTTTTCCACTTCCCGAGGGCGCTGACAGGACGACGCATTTCCCTTTTTTCATTTAGAGAATGTTGAGCAGTTGTTCCTTGATTCGTTCTAGAGCATCTTTCATTTGAACGATTTGTTTTTGAAGGGACGCATCGTTGGCTTTGGAGCCAATCGTGTTGATTTCTCTTCCGATTTCCTGGGAGATAAACCCGAGTTTTTTTCCTTTTGTTTGCGCTTGGCTGTTCATCACTTCACAAAAATAAAGGAGGTGTTGCCGCAAACGAACGATCTCTTCATTGATGTCAAGCTTTTCGAGATAAAAGATCAACTCCTGCTCGAACCGGTTTTGGTCAACCTCTACGGCTAAGCTTTTGAGGTTTTCTTGCAATTTTGATCGTACTTGTTGAATTCGTTGATCCTTCGTGTTGTTGACTTGCTCAAGTCCTTTATCGATGCTTTCGATTTGGGAATTGAGATCCTTGGTCATGGCTTGTCCTTCAACCGTTTGGTAGTCTATCAACTGCTTTATTGCCTGCTGTACCAAGTCAAATACTTCTTTTTTCTGGTTGTCGTCTGGCAAAACTTCTGCCGACTGGAGGGCTTCTGGCAAACGCGTCGCAATGGGGAGCAATTCAGCAGGGTTTACGTCAGCAATTTCACGCAGTTGTTGAATATAGTCGGAAATAACGTCTTTGTTGAGATCAGCGGCTGCCGCTGCGCCTTGCTGTTTTACGTTCAAATTGACATCGACTTTTCCGCGTAACAATTGAGGTTTGATGGCGGTTCGTAACTCGTCCTCCCAAGATCGATAACTGTATGGCAGTCGAAGGTTGAGTTCAAGATTTTTGCTGTTCAGTGCTCGAATCTCCACGGATATGCTGATGTCTTGAGATTCGAATGTGGACCGAGCAAATCCGGTCATTGAGCGTATCATAGTCCCACTTTGGGCAAAGGTACGAAATCAAGATGTTTTTGGCTCAATCGAATTTACTCGCTGCAAGAAGGATCATCGGGGGTAATGTCCTCGTAAGCATTGAGCGCCAAAACCAAGTCTGATCCATTATAGGTTTTCGTGATAATCCCACGAACACGAATAGCACCATTTGGAATTGGCATATCTGAAAAATCAGCAAAACGACTTGTTTCCAGCAAAAAACTTGTTTTTGTGTTTTCTATACATTGTGTTATCTCTCGTTGGGTATCATACCAGTCTTTGGCAGCGACAAGTGGTTGTCCGTGTTCCTCGGACAGAAAGTGAACGGATTTCAGCGTGACAAACAACCCGATATGCGTCTCCATCAACTCAGTAAGTGTGATCGTTTTTTCACCTATTTCAAAGGTGTTTTTGGTGCGCAATACCCTCTCTATAGACTGCTGTTCTGACATGACAACAAGCTCATCGTTGTCTTCTCCGCCTCCAATTGCAATCACCCCATCTCCGCGATTTGCTTCCCCAACAAACAAGCCAGAGATGTTGAGATAAACCTCTCGACCGATGTTGTACTTGTTGTGAAGTTCCCTTCTGTCAATCATCACTTTGATTCCCTCCGTGGGGTTTGTTGGGTGGTCTTGGATATAGATTTCTTTGTAAAAGTTTCCGCTTTCGTCGGACGAAACGACAACCCCACTGATTACCAATTTACCATCGATTTGAGTGGCTTCACGTCCGTTGTACAATTGGCGAACTTGAACAAACGAAACCTTTGTCAACTCACCGCTATCGAGTTTTTCGAGTAGGTCGTTAAGCATTTCGTTTTCCTCGTTTCCCAAGTTTTTGGGAATGTCAAAATCCCGTTTCTGTGTGCAGGATATCATAAATAAAAATCCTATAAAGAAAAGTTGTTTCATTGGTTGCTGTTTGCAATCGAAGACTGAGGTTCATAAAGAAGGTGGTTCCGCGACCATACCAGTATTTAGGTCCAAATCGTCGAGCTGGGGCATCAATATCATCGATTAAGCTGCGATAATTTGCACTACGTGATTGTTCGTATCCCCCAGAAATATATGTTGTCCCAAGATATTATTGATCCCCATAAACCATCCGATATACATTTGGTTAATCTTCCACGACTTGCTGGCGGTAAGATTTAAGAGGCCGTAATCGTCAAAGCGTTTAGGAGTGAGTAAGTCCTTGGCTTTTTCAGGATTATAGTCTATAAACGGAAGGCCATCATCGTCGAGAATAAAATTCTGCGTGCGAATGATGGGGCTTATGCTCAAATAGGAATGGGTATAGTAGGAATAGGTTATTCCCAAGCGCCAAAAATTTGGGTCTTGATAGCCAATGCCTAGTGCAAAGGCATTGTGAGGTCCAACTGCCAGGCGGGTGTTCTTGAGTTTGGATTCTCCAAAATCAATAAATTCTTCTTCAAAATCTTGGGAAGTCGCATAGGTAAATGGGTTCTTAGCGTGTGCATGATATCCCAATGCGGCAACACTATTGAGTGTGAGTTCGGGAAGAAGCTCGATTTGCATCCCCCACTCAAGTCCTATATGATCTTTCGCAAGCCCATACACGACCTCTTGAATAAACGCGGCGGTATCGCCCCCAATCCCGTCTGCAAAAAAGTAAGACACATCTGTAATGTCTCTCTCTTGCACACCATAAACTGTCAAACGAATATCCGTTGCTGGGCTTCGGAATAGATAGCTCATCTCTGCGGATACTATCGCTTCTCTTTTCAAGGGGCTGTTGCTAAACTCCCCCACAATATGATTGTTTTCTCGTGGGTTTGAAAAACTATTTTGCAAGGTCGGTGGTCGTTTGATATATGCGAGATTTCCGTCAATCCAATGCCGCCCCATGAGATTGATTTTTGCTCCTGCTTTTATTCCTATTCCGAAAAAGGAAATTTTTTTGCTCCTGCCTTTAGATGCGTTGGGATATCCCCCATTTCGAAACAAACCATAGCGTTGATAGGCGGTATGGGTCATCTGTGATGCAACAGTGGCTTGCCATCTTGCGGTGTTGACTTCAAACTTTGTGTGAAGCCCGACACGGTTTGCATCAAAAAGGTAGTGGTATCGGTATGGGTCCCCCAAGCCACTGTGTGTTGTTGGGTTGTCGAGATCATAGGCATAATGATCGTATGGATCGGCGTTTTGGAGCGGTAGTCCTCCGAGCAAATCGATGGGTGTTGCAAAATTCTCGGATTGCATTTTTCTGTATCGCAGAGATAAATGGAGTTGCTGGTTGGGATTGGGTTGGGTTTCTAAAGTAGACGATATTGCCCAAGAGCTTTGGTCTTCTCTATCTTCGTAAAGAGCGTATGCAGCGGCTTTGCCAAGTGCTGTTTTGGTTTGGTTGGCTTGGTACATGGCTTCCCAATCGATTTGTCCATTTTGATCAAAAAACGATTTTGCTTGAAAGGCCTTTTCATAATCAGGACCACTGGAGGTGGACAAAAAATAACTTAGGAGTTTTTGATAATACGTTGGGTCAGGGTTGGTGCCTCCAGGGTAGTCCAAACGGCTATTCCCTGTTTCTCCAAACTGATAAGCAATGGTTGTTCGCCAAACCAAGGTTGGTTTCGGTTGCCAGTGGTGTGAGAGCATTAGTTGGGGTTCGGCGATCCGAGCGACACGTGCATTTCGTCGGATGTTGTTTTGCCACCCCCAATAGCTGTTATAGGTGTTTCCTTTTATCTCTGCCACCTCTTTGGTGTAGGATGATCCTTTTCCCCTTCGAACAGGGGTATATATTGCGGTGAAGTTAAGCTGGTGTTGGGGGGAAATGACTTTGTCGACAGACAATAAGGCAGATGTTGCGTCGTAAAAGGTGCCTTCTTGAGCCCCTGAAAGTCCTCGGCGCAAGCCAAATGCGGCAACATAGCCCCAGCCATTGTCAGCCACACCCGAGCGATAACTGACTAGCAGTCGATGCTGATAACTGCGATTCGAATGAGAGTATGTCACCCGGCTCCCCTTACCGAATTGTGTGGCACTCGTATTGATGTTGGTACTCCCGATCAGCCCGCCGAAATGAGAAAGCAACGCCTGTGATCCCTGTGCAAATATTTGGTTGCGCATCACATCATTGAGCCCTCCCCAATTTGACCACACTGGACGACCTGTGTTTAACTTGTTCATTTCAATGTCATTGATCAATACCTTTCGGTGAGAAGAGTCCAATCCGCGGGGTTTAAAAAAAGCAGCGCTAAAATGAAAAGCAACCGTGCGGTAAAACACATCTGAAACCGTATTTAAATAAGTTGATGCGCTCAAGGATTCATCGCTATCTGAGTCGAGCTCTTCCTCTGTTAAACTGATAACTCCAAAACTCATCTCGTCTTCAACTTGTCCAAAAAATAAGATTTGACCGAGATCTTTGACTTCGCCAGCTTGTTGCATGACCAGTGACAGATTTAGTCTGCGTCGTGTTTTTGCTTGCAATCCAATGTCATAGGTGCCAAGTGGTACCACAATGGTGTGACGACCACTTTGGGTGGCGTGCGTTGTGATTATCTTATCTGGCAACTGGACTTGAAGCGATTGAATCGAACGAAAGCTCTCTGCTTCAATCGGGTAAAACTGAATTGTTGCAGTCTGAGTAAACCCAAGCTGCGCAAAGAGAAGGTATAAAAACGTCGCTCTTCTGGTCGTATTCATTTTATTATTAGGCGTTCGTCTGCCGTTGAGATTTCACGTTCATTTTTTTATCATTCGAAAAAGAATGGTTTCATTCTTGTCCTGTGTGGTTACAAAATAGATTCCTGAAGACAAACTGGATACCTCTAAAGCGTGTAAGGTTCCCGATTTGATTTGATGGTCAACTTGCCGACCGCGCTTATCATAAATCATATGTTGTGTTTGAACTTCTATTTGACGTTGCACAAACAAAAAGTCTTCTGATGGGTTTGGATAAAAGTTTGGGGCTTTTGGTTTAGGGTCTTCAGGGGTGTTCAACATCCAGGTTGGGCTGTCTGTAAAATATGCGGTTACTACTTCTTTTTGTCAGTCTAGATTTTCATCGAATGTGCTGATTGTAATTTTATTGTCCGCTGTCCTCACAGTGTGTGTAAGAAAAGTTTCTTGTTGTTTGAAATACACTTTCGAGTCCGTTTGATAGGAAATCATATGCGTATAACTTTGATTGGTTTTGCCGTATTTACTACTCAAAAACCAACGTTCATTTCCAAATTCCCATATAGTGGTGTCGTACGTAGACAGCTGCTCCTCAGAATGAAACCAACTCACTGACTGATCAAAATAAGTCATATTGATCTCGTCCGCTACCCCATCTTCATTCCAATCATGCATGCTTAGTTCGATATCTTGATCGTTGTTTACCACAAAGTTTCCTGATCCATCGTTTTCAAACCAAGTCACTAGATTGCTCACCAAAGAAACCCCCATTATATCTTGATCTCCATCCGCGTCCACGTCCATATTGGTCAGCAAATCTGCTTGAAAAGACCCTGATTGAATCGTGTATGTTGTGAATTCGCTTTCGTTATTTTGATACCACTGAATGGTTCCCGATTTTTTTTCTGCGGTCACCATGTCCAAATCTTTATCCCCGTCAAGATCAACCACCAGTAATGCGTAGAACTGTTCTGTTGACATCGTTAGCTGATCAGAGTGTATACTTTCTTCAAACTGGAATTCTCCCGCTCCGTAACGTGAAACGGAAATAAAATCGGAGTCTCCATCCGAATTTGTGTCTATGTCATGTATTAGAAAAGCACCCTCTGAATGTGTTTGGATGATGTGGGTTGTGATGGTAATCTGAGACAACATTGACGCAGAAAACAAAAGTAGGGAGCCGTGTAAGATAAGTAGGTGCATATATTGGGACTATGGCTTCTACAAAGAAACAATAATTATAGGATTTCATTGTTTGTACATAAAAAAGAACTGGAATATAGATTTGTATATCTTTATTGTCTGATTCTCAATATGTCAAAGTTAGCCCCATGTCTTTTGACCATTTTCTTAAGTGGTTTACTTGTTTACTCCCAAAACGAATTTGAGGTGGCAACGATTGCTTTTTACAATGTCGAAAATGCCTTTGACACTATTGATGACCCCAATACATTAGACGACGATCGTACTCCTACGGGAAAAGATCGATGGACTGCAGATGTCTATGCAAAAAAGCTAAACAACCTTGCCTTAGTGATTTCAGGAATTGGACGTAAGGTCTCTTCAACTGCCCCTGTGATTGTTGGGCTATGTGAAGTTGAAAACCGAAGAGTACTAGACGATTTAATTCGACAGCCAAGTCTTTCTCAAATCGATTATGGTGTTATTCATTATGACTCCCCAGATGAGCGCGGGATTGATGTGGCCTTACTCTACAAAAAAGGCGTATTTATCCCACAGAGTTTTAGAAAGCACCGATTGGTTCTGTATAACAAAAAGGGTGAAAGAGACTATACGCGCGATCAGTTGGTCGTGAGTGGGTTTTTGGGTGGTGAGCGTCTTTGCTTGATTGTCAACCATTGGCCTTCGCGGAGTGGTGGTCGAGCCCGAAGTGAGCCCTACCGATTGCGTGCTGCACAATTAAATCAACGGATTATAGATTCTATTCAACAACTCGACCCCAAGGCGAAAATTATCAGTATGGGAGACTTTAATGATGACCCGACGAATAAAGGTTTTAAATCGATCCTAAACACTTCTGGGGAAAAAGAAGAGGCACTGAAAGATCGGCGGTTGTATAACCCCATGGAAGTCATGCACCAAAAGGGGCTGGGAACGAGTGCCTATCGTAATCGTTGGCATATGCTCGACCAAATGTATTTCACTTCCAATTTACTTGAAACAGTTCCTTTTCGTTGGCGTTATTGGAAGGCCGAGATTTTTAGCCCCCCCATGCTGATCCATGCAAAAGGACCGTATAAGGGAACCCCGTTCCGAAGTTTTTCAAATGGGCGATTTACTGGAGGTTATAGCGATCATTTCCCGGTTTGTATTTATCTTTTGAAAGAACGTTCTAGTAGTTAAAAAGCGCTTTGAGTTCTGTAGCGTCATCTGGCGATAGTTTTTTTGCCAAAATCAAACTGAGTTGACGACGGCGTAAAGCCGCATCATATCGTGACTTTTCAAGTTCCGTTTCAGGTTGAACAGGCGGAACCGCAGTAGGCTTGCCTTTACCATCAACCGCTACAAAAGTATAGATCGCTTCATTGGCTTTTTCTCGCAAATCTGATGACCCTCTTGGCTCGATCCATACATCGATAAAGACTTCTATTGAGGTACTAAAAGAACGCGATACTTTGGCTTCTAAAGTCAATACACTCCCCAAAGGAACGGGTTTGCTAAAATGAACATGGTTTACTGAAGCCGTCACAACAACATTCCCCGCATGTCTTTCAGCAGCAATGCAAGCTGCGCGATCCATCCGCGACAAAAGTTCCCCTCCAAAAAGATTTCCTAAGGGGTTAGTATCACTTGGAAGAACCAAATCTGTGAGAACAGTTTTGGAAGCAGCAGGTGTTTTGGGATTCATCTTTTAGCGTTTTAACATCCACGCATCCGCAATTTCGGTACGCTGTACTTGGCGTAGAAAATCAATCGCTTCAGTACGGTCGACACGACTGCCCAAAGCAACCATGTGGAGGCCATATGAATTGGGTGCCAGCTTTTGGGAGCTGACAAATCCTTTTTGTTGTAATTCGGTGAGGTAACGATCGGCGTTTGACTCCACCGCAAAAGCACCACCAATGATGTGGTATGCCTCTTCAGGGGTGGTTTGAATCGATAGTTTTGGCAACTCTCCCAAGTCAAAAACAGCTTGTTGTACCTCTTGCTTGGCTTCGTCGCGCAACTGCATTTGTTGGGCAATCTGTTGATCTTGGTTGTAATCATCATAGGCCATAAAACCTGCATAACCAATTACAACTGCGGCGGCGGCGGCGGCAACATGTCGCAATGGGTTGCTGTTTGTGCCTTGAGAATCCGGTTGGTTTTGATTTCTTTCATTGTTAAAATCAATAACCTTTGGGGTGCTTTTTAACAGCTTGGTTCGATCAATTTTTTGTGCCTGAACAGGATAAAGCCCAAATGAATCGGCGAGGTGATTGTGATCTTTTGTAGGAACAAAAACGACATTTTGTTCTGCATTAAACTGCAATTTTCCAATACGATTCAATTCGATAGTTTTTCCCTCATGGAGCATCGACTTCCAACGCACCACCTCTTTGTGGACAAGGCGCACGGCTTGCTCGTAGCTCGTTTGCTGCTCAACGGCTATTGCATTGGCCAATAGACCATCGTTGGATTGAAGTTGTGCGTTAAACGAAATTTGTTTCGTTGGTGGGGAAATGGTTTCGTTATCCGTATCGAGTTCGGCTGGAGCTAGAGTTCCCAAAAAGGCACCAAATCCTGGCACGGTTACACAGTCGTATCGATATAGTAAGTAGCTGATGTGCTTGGTTAGTTGCATGCTCAAAAATAATAAATTTTTTGTGTTTTTTGAACGGATATTTCCAAATCCATTAGGATTGTTAATTTAGCAAAAAAACCCCATTTCATGAACGATACATTTGCTTTGTTTTCTTTGCTTTCACACCCCGGTGTAAGCCCTCCGATTGCTCGCCAACTCATTCACATTTTGGGGAGTGCTGAAGCCGTGATTCGAGAAAGAGACAAAAGCACTAAACCCCCCGATGGTGTTCGGGATTCCCTATGGAAAAAACTCAAGGCCCCAAACGTTCGAAAGAAAGCAGAGAAAGCGTGGGCAAAAATCGAAAAGGAAAAAGTGTCGTATGTTGACTATCGGCAAGAAGACTTTCCCTTACTTCTCAATCATACTCACGACAGTCCTTTACTTTTGTTTTTTCGAGGCAAACCCTTTCCTCGGACTGATAAAGTTGTTTCCATTGTCGGGACTCGAAAACCGACCAAAGATGCGCTTGTATTTACCAAAACTATCGTTGAAAGCATACAGCATGTAAATCCCATTATTGTTTCTGGGCTAGCCGAAGGAATTGATGTTGGTGCGCATCAAGCGGCACTTGATGGTGGCTTACAAACCTATGCTTGTTTGGCACATGGTGTCAATCAATGTTATCCCGCTTTCCACAATAAAATAAAAGCCGAAATTGAAGCGCAAGGTGGATGTTTGACAGAGCATGCCCTTGACTCGCCCTTACATCCTGGTTATTTTATTCGTCGCAATCGAATCATTGCGGGGCTTTCACATGCTACGATTGTCGTTGCGTCACGAACAAAGGGGGGAGCAATGGTAACTGGACGGTTGGCTTTTGATTATAATCGAGCAGTGTTTGCCGTTCCAGGAAGTCCGAACTACCCTACACATTTGGGGTGCAATCAGCTCATCAAAAAAAACATTGCACAACTGCTTGATAAACCATCTGATTTTCTGACTGCGATGGGTTGGAAAGCCACAGCAGCAAGCACAGAAAATTCTCAGTCTAAACTCTTTCAGCAGCTCAATGATCAACAAAAAAGTTTGCTAAAACATCTCGACCCTACACCCAAACACCTGGATCTGATTGCCTTGAAAGCGGAGTGTCCTGTCGGCGAGGCTGCGTCTTTACTTTTCGAGCTCGAATTGATGGGTTTGGTTCGGCCAGTGGCAGGAAAGCAGTTTAAGCTTGTGTGAGAAAGCCCAAGCGAGAGCGTACCCGTGAGAGGACATCCTCTGCAATTTCTTGTGCTTTTTGGGCACCTTGCTTCAAGACCAAGTCCATTTGTTGGGGCTCGTCCATGAGCTTGTCAAACTGAGATCTTGCCGGTGCAAACTTATCGAGTAATGTCTCAAATAAAGCTTGCTTGGCATGGCCATATCCAAAGCCCCCCAATTCATATTGTTTGCGCATTTGTTTGACGGCATTCTCTTCAGCAACCATGCGGTAAAGCGAAAATACGGTGCAACTTTCAGGGTCTTTTGGCTTCTCAAGGGGTGTGCTGTCAGTGGCAATTCCCATGACTTGCTTGCGAAGTTGTTTTTCAGCTAAAAAGACATCGATAATATTATTTTTTGACTTACTCATTTTGCCACCATCTATTCCTGGCACATGCATATTCGACTCCCGCAATACGGCTTCAGGGAGTACAAAGGTTTCTCCAAATTGAGCATGAAATCGATTGGCGACGTCTCGCGTCATTTCAAGGTGTTGTAGCTGGTCCTTTCCCACAGGAACTTGATGAGCGTCATATAACAAAATGTCTGCAGCCATCAGCATTGGATAAGTAAATAGCCCAGCGTTGACATCTTCTAGTCGGTCGGCTTTGTCTTTAAATGAATGGGCTAAACTCAAGCGGCTGTAAGGAAAAAAGCAGTTGAGATACCACGCTAGCTCTGTGACTTGAGGCACGTCAGACTGGCGATAGAAAACTGTTTTTTGAGGATCCAAACCACAAGCAAGCCATGCAGCAGCAGTCGCATAGGTGTTTGTTTTGGTTTGGGTGGAATCTTTAATTTGGGTTAGGGCATGAAGATCTGCAATAAACAAAAAGGAGTCATCCTTGCTTTGATTTGCCATTTCAATGGCAGGCAGAATGGCTCCGAGCAGATTCCCCAAATGTGGAGTCCCGGTACTTTGAATTCCTGTTAAAATCCGAGCCATATGCGCTTTTTTTATCCCCTTACAAAGGTACGCCTTTTCGATTATCTTCAAATCACTACTTTTACTGCCGTGATACAATTCGCGAAGAAAATCATTTATGGGCTTTGGAATGTGTGGTTTTATATCCTTGCAGGAATTGGTGTCTTCTTGTGTTTTCCTTTGCTTTTTATTTTTCTTCAAAGAGAGCAATGGTATCGTCACGTCTTTTGGCTAGCACGTTGGGTTTGGTCGCCAATTATACTATATGGCATGGGGTTTTGGCCTCGATTCAAGCAATTTCAAACCCTAGAAAAAGGGAAGAATTATATGTTTGTAGCCAACCACCTCAGTATGATTGATATCATGCTCGTTCTGATGGCGGTTCGAAAACCCTTTGTGTTTGTTGGTAAACGAGAACTTGAACAAATTCCAGTTTTTAACTATATCTATCGTCGCGCTGCAATTCTTGTCGATCGGGAAAGTCCGAAAAGTAGAAAAAACGTATATCACCGAGCACAAAGAAAATTAGACCTTGGATACAGTGTGTGTATTTATCCGGAGGGGTTCGTTCCTCATCCCGACGTCTATTTGGCTCCCTTTAAAAAAGGTGCTTTCAGCTTGGCCATTCAATACCAAATGCCCATCGTTCCTATTACACTACCCGATTGTAAAAAACGATTTCCTTTTCAGTTTGGTCACAAATACTGGTCGGGTTCCCCTGGGGTTGTTCGCGCAATTGTTCACCCTGCCATTGAAACAACCGGCATGACAACCAATGACCTTCCAAAACTCAAAGAAAAGACCTTTGAATTCTTTCGTGATCAATTGCGAAAAGAGGGCTATTCCTGAGTTATTCTTCCTCAGATTGGATGCTTCGGATTTTTTCTTCAATCTCTTCTGCAAGCTCGATATTGTCCTCGAATAGCTTAATAACCGAGTCTCTTCCTTGTCCCAGTTTAGTGTCTCCATAGCTAAACCAAGATCCGCTTTTTTGAACGATTTCTTGCTCTACGCCCAAGTCCAATAATTCTCCATTTTTGGAAATTCCTTTTCCATATAAAATATCGAACTCGACAGTTTTAAATGGAGGGGCGACCTTGTTTTTGACCACTTTGACACGCGTACGGTTTCCATTGATTCCCCCTTGGCTGTCTTTGATTTGAGTTGAGCGACGGATGTCTAAGCGTACAGAGGCATAGAATTTCAACGCATTCCCCCCAGTAGTCGTTTCTGGGTTGCCAAACATCACGCCGATTTTCTCTCGCAACTGATTGATGAAAATCACCGTCGATTTGGTTTTGCTGATTGAAGCTGTTAGTTTTCGCAATGCTTGCGACATCAATCGCGCATGCAGCCCCATTTTTGAATCTCCCATTTCCCCTTCGATTTCGCTCTTTGGCGTCAAGGCAGCTACTGAATCAATAACAACAATATCAACCGCTCCTGAGCGGATTAAGTTGTCGGCGATTTCAAGAGCTTGCTCTCCGTGATCTGGTTGAGAAACAATTAATTCGTCAATGTCAATGCCCAAGCTTTGCGCATAGTAGCGATCAAAGGCATGTTCGGCATCGATAAATGCTGCGATTCCGCCGCTCTTTTGACATTCCGCTATGGCATGTAGGGTGAGTGTCGTTTTTCCTGATGACTCTGGGCCATAGATTTCAACGACCCTTCCTCTTGGATATCCGCCAACGCCAAGTGCTGCATCTAAACTCAAGGAACCAGAAGAAATGGCTTCTACTTCTTCGAGAGCTTCATCATTCATCCGCATCACAGTTCCTTTGCCGTATGCTTTATCCAACTTGTCTAAAGTAAGTTGTAGCGCTTTTAATTTCGCTTCTTTTTCATTTGCCATATTGTGGTTTTTTGAAGTCTCTAAAGTACAATTTTAGACGCAAAAACAAGCTGCACAAATGCGTTTTTTAAATTTGTACCTTTGCCAACAAACTTAATCCGTATAGCATGCAACTGTACAACACATTAAGTGCGAAAGAACGCGCCAATCTCATTGACCAAGCAGGCGAAGATCGCCTCACCCTGTCGTTCTACAAATACGCACAGATCGAAAACCCAAAGTTGTTTCGCGATTATCTTTTTATTCACTGGGACAAGCTCAATGTTCTGGGTCGGATTTATGTCGCAACTGAGGGAATAAATGCGCAGCTTTCCGTCCCAGCAACCCGTTTTAAGGAATTTAAAGCAATGATAGACGATATTTCATATCTGGAAAATGCTCGTTTGAACATTGCTGTTGAACAGGACAACAAATCCTTTTTAAAACTAAAAATCAAAGTCCGGGATAAAATTGTGGCAGATGGCCTTGAGGACAGTGAGTTTGATGTCACCCAATGCGGGGTTCACGTTGATGCGCAATCCTTTAATGACCTCATTTCAAAGCCAGAGACCCTGTTGGTGGATATGCGGAATCATTACGAAAGTGAGATTGGGCATTTTGAAGGCGCCATTACCCCCGATGTTGATACCTTTCGAGATTCACTCCCTCTGATCGAAGAAGATTTGCAGCCACATAAAAAAGACAAAAATATCGTCATGTATTGTACAGGTGGTATTCGCTGTGAAAAAGCAAGTGCCTACTTCAAATACAAGGGCTTTGAAAATGTATTTCAATTAGAAGGCGGTATCATTGAGTATACGCGACAAGTAAAAGCACAGGGTTTGGACAATAAATTTCGCGGAAAAAACTTTGTGTTTGACCAGCGGAGAGCCGAGCAAATTTCCGACGAGGTTATTTCGGTCTGTCACCAGTGTGGCACCCCGTGTGATACCCATGTCAACTGCGCTAATGAAGCTTGTCATTTGCTGTTTATTCAATGTCCGACTTGTGCAGAGACACACAATAACTGTTGCTCTGATACGTGTTCAGATATTGTTCAGCTTCCTGAAGACCAACAGAAACGTCTCCGAAAAGGGACAAAGAACAGCAATAAAATCTTTAAAAAAGGAAGGTCTGAAGCCCTTGCTTTTATGAAAAAATAGCACCTAATCTGTATGCTGAATCGAATGTTCATTTCACGAAAATTACCCCTCTACCTCTGTTTGATTGGTTTGATAGGAGGTTGCGATTTAGGAAATGAGAAATTGCAATTTTCGTCTTTTTCGAATGGGTGGCCACAGCATGAGGAGGTGCAATTTCGGTTTACTCCCGAAAAAATCAATTCTCCTACAAACTTGTTTTTGTATTTGCGAAACAATGATGATTATCCATTTGCCAATATCCACCTGATCACCACGCTCGAAAATCCCATTGGAGAAAAATTGGTTGATACACTTTCATACACCATGGCTACACCCGGTGGTGAGTGGCTCGGAGAAGGCCTGTTGGTTCAAGAAAGTAAGCTATGGTTTAAGGAGGCCTACCATTTTCGTATTGTTGGTGAGCACCGACTGACAATCAAACCCGCTATGCGACACAATGAACAGGCGGAGTCGATCGATGTCTTGAAAGGGATTACTGATGTGGGGCTTGGTATAGAACGAATTCAAAAAGATCAATGAAGGCAAAGAATGGAACATACCGCCGCAGTATTAAAGTCTTTTGGATGGTGTTTTCAATTGGGGTATTGTCTTTTGTGACCATTTTTTTAGCCGCTGGGTTTGGGTTGCTTGGTAAAATGCCTGAATTCCGTCAGTTGGAAAACCCCAAAACAAACCTGGCTACACAGATTTATTCCTCGGACAATAAGGTCATTGGGAAGTTTTATTATAACGACAATCGCACACCCCTTTACTATGAAGAGATTCCCAAGAATCTTATCGACGCTTTGATTGCCACAGAAGACGAACGCTTTTATGATCACTCTGGGATTGACTTTAGAAGCACCTTAAGAGCCGTTGTTTATCTCGGCGAAAAGGGTGGGGCAAGTACGGTTTCGCAACAGTTGGCACGACAGCTTTTTACAGGCGTTCGCTCTAGAAATACCCTTGATGCCGTGATTCAAAAAATTAAAGAATGGGTCATTGCCGTACAGCTCGAACGGAGATACGCCAAGAAAGAAATCTTAACGATGTATTTGAATTTGTATGACTTCAATTACAATGCAGATGGATTGCGCTCAGCTGCCAATATTTATTTTTCCAAAGAGCCCTCCGACTTGCTAATGGAAGAGTCTGCTATGCTGGTGGGTATGCTTAAAAACTCGTCTCTATACAACCCCATTCGGAGGCCTGAACTCGTGACTTCAAGGAGAAATATTGTGTTTCAACAGATGCTTCGGAATGAGATGCTCACCCAAAAAGAGGTTGACTCTTTACAGCAGTTGCCTCTCCAGATTCAATTTAATCCACAATCGCATCGCGAGGGTCTTGCGACCTATTTTCGAGCTTATCTCCGTCAATTTATGCTGAATTGGATTCAGGACAACCCCAAGCCAGATGGGGAAAAATATAACTTGTATTTGGATGGGTTAACAATCTACACTACGCTTGACTCCAAGATGCAAACCTATGCTGAAAACGCTGTGAAAGAGCATATGTCCAATCTGCAGGATGCTTTTTTTGAGCAAAACACACCCAGATGGAATCCTACTGCACCGTTTTTAGACCTTACTGAAAAAGAGGTTGAGAGACTGATGGATCAAGCGATGAGACGATCGGAGCGATGGAGAAAAATGAAGCTTGCTGGCAAAACGGAAGACGACATCAAAGCGTCTTTTGAACAAAAAACGGCAATGAAAATTTTTAGTTGGAAAGGCGATGTCGATACGGTCATGCGCCCCATTGATTCGATTCGTCACTACAAGCATTTTTTGCGGTCTGGAATGATGTCGATGGATCCGCAAACCGGCCATGTAAAAGCTTGGGTTGGTGGGATTAATTACAAACATTTTCAGTTTGATCATGTCTATCAGGGTAAGCGTCAAATTGGGTCAACATTTAAGCCCTTTGTTTATGCCTCTGCGATTGATCAGTTGAAGCTCTCTCCATGTGATTCATTTCCAGATGGGTTTTATTGTGTTGAAGCGAGAAAATTCGGTGCTCATGAAGCTTGGTGTCCAAAAAATTCTGGCGATCGATACACCGGAATGCGAACCTTGAAAAATGCACTGGCAAACTCTGTTAACACCATCAGTGCAAGGTTGATTGACAAGGTGGGGCCTGGACCAGTGAGCAAACTTGCTACAGACTTGGGGATCAGTTCAAAAATTCCAAGTGTCCCTTCAATTGCATTGGGGACTGCGGATTTGAGTGTATATGAAATGGTTGCTGCCTATGGTGCTTTTGCCAATCAAGGGATTTATGTAAAGCCCGTCATGGTCACTCGAATCGAAGATAAAAACGGAACGGTTTTGTTTGAAGCAACTCCAGAAACAAGCGATGTGCTAAGTGCAGAGTCGGCCTATGTTACTGTAAAACTTCTTGAAGGGGTCACCGAATCTGGTTCTGGAATTCGTTTGAGACATCGAGGCGCAGAAGAAAACAATCCCTATTTTGGAACGGTTGTAACTGGATATCCCTACGAGTTTCAAAATCCCATAGCAGGTAAAACAGGAACAACACAAAATCAAAGCGATGGCTGGTTTATTGGCATGGTGCCAAACCTCGTGACTGGGGTTTGGGTTGGTGGAGAAGATCGGGCAACGCACTTTAACTCCATTGCCTATGGCCAAGGCGCAACGATGGCGCTTCCGATATGGGCTCTGTATATGAAAAAATTATATGAAGACCCTCTGTTAGAAATCTCGATTGATTCTTTCCCCGCGCCTAAAAAAGTGAATATCCCTCTAGATTGTGAGTTGCTGGCAAAGCTCCGACATCAAAATACCGCAGATGATGTGATCGACTTAGATGATCTCGGGCTTTAATCCCTTTTTTGCCAAATCGCTGTTGTAGTATCGTGAATCTCCTGTAACCTCTTTCCCAATCCATTTTGGAAGATCTACCTGTTCATTGGCTGCAGATAATTCGACTTCTGCCACGACCAATCCCTGGAGTTTTCCTGAAAAGACATCGACTTCAAATAAGTGGGATTGATGGGGCACAACATATCGGGTTTTTCGAATGATTTGCCCCAAGCACAAATCCAAAAGTAGTGTTGCCTCGTGTTCTGGGATTTCTTTCTCCCATTCAAAACGAGTATCCCCAGTTGCGTTGGACTTTCCTTTAATCGTTAAAAACGCTTTGGTGTCGGTTTTCCGTACGCGCACTGTTCTTGCTGGGTCAAAAGACAGGTAGCCCTGAACAATGCTTTTTGAGTTGATATGGAGCTGCAAACACGCGTTGAGATTAGTAACTAAAAATTTACGTTCGATTTCTACCACTGCTTTTTTTCTAAAGATAGCACATTGTTCCAGAGTTAAAAGATCCCTTGAACTGGAAAAAATCGAAATTTGTCTGAGGAAAGATCAAACCCTAAAGTGAACTGATGCCCATTGAAAGGAGCAATTTGTATGTCTTCAAAGCTTTGGGTGTAAGTGTAATAAAATGAAAATCCTCTGAACTGCAGCCCTGTCAATAGAACCAATTGTTTGTGGTTTTGGTTGAGGTTTTCTCCTGCAAAAAGGTTTGCGTTTGGTTGTGTGCCAAAGCGATATGATGCTCCAAATGATAGGTTTAAATTGTTAAGAGAGTGGTGGGACTTCATATTCATGTCGAAGGATGGAAGGTCTGCATAGTCTACCAGCTGTATCATGACGGAGGGTTCAAGAGCAGCGTTATCGCTGAGTTCAAAAAAATGACCCGTATTCACGATTATCTTTTTTGCTTTGTCCAAGCCAATGTCGTCAGAAATGTTCTGTCCTTTAAAAATAAGGTTTCTAACTGTGAGGTGCGTATAGAAATGATAACGGGTGTAGGTGAGCCCCAAGTCCATGTGGTGGCCATTAGATTTCACTTGGCTTCCTTCCACAAGCGAGTCCCCAAGGTCTGGAGCAAATTGAGATTGGTCATGGGTATTATTGAATACTCCAGCCGAAAGACCAAATGAAAGTTGATGAATATCTCTATTTCCAACAATAAGATTGATGTGGTGGGCATATGTTACTGAGGCGCCAACTTGATTTTGAAATCCATTTCTGTCATTATAGAAGACGGTACCGACTCCAGATTTTAAGCCGATTCGCCCATGCGCGTTGATGGTTTGTAAACTTGGTGCATTCGACACGCCCTGCCACTGTGATCGATGTGTCATCCGCACTTTGATGCCCTCAAGCTGGGCGCCTGCCGTTGCTGGGTGAACCAAAAAATAATTGTCGGTAAGGTAGTCCGAATAAATGGGAAGCTGTGGCTGTCCGAAACTAATGTAAGTTTGTGCCAGCGCAAAAAACAGCAGCCATTTAGTATATGTTTTTAGTGATATGAATGTAAATTTTTTCACTATACTTGAATTGTGCAAATAAAAGATAATTATTTTAACCAAACCCCAATACTCTACTTGATGTTGATTGTGGTGGTGTTGCCTTTTTTTTCATACGCTCAGCTGAGCAAGCAACATTATATTCCTCCTGTACCAGACATAGTTTTTGAATCTGCACATCTATATATCTCCACTCCTCATGAAAATGTGCAGTTTACAATAAAGCCCATTGGTCAGCCCTCTAGTGGCTGGGTGGTTGGGACCTTATCCAACACAAACTCCTACAAAATACAAGTAGCCAACATTCAAGTTGGCGCTAAGCCTTGGAATTATAGTCCAGATTACGTTTTTACCAACAAGGGGTTTGAGGTTTTTGCCACCAGAGAGGTTTATGTTTCACTTCGATTGAGAGCACAAAATCATGCGGGCTCAATTGTAAGCAAAGGAGTCGATGGGCTCGGAAAGAGCTTTCGAGTGGGGGGAATGGAACGGCAAGGGGTGGATGACTATTCGTTCTTTTCAGTAATGGGAACTAAAAATAATACCATTATTGATCTTGATTTTGATTCATCGCTTAGGCCATATAGTTCAAAAACTGAACAATTACCAAAAACCATTGTATTAAATAAAAATGAAACTTACGTTGCGGTATTTAATGGAGTTAATAATGACCTATTTATAGGTACTCTCATCGAGTCGCAAAACCATGATATTGTTGTGAATTCAGGGTCAATTCTTGGTAGTTTTAGCAACCAGATTATTGAATCCCCTGAATTCTATAGTGGGGAAGAGGATTTTGGCTTTCTTAATGGAAGCGATATAGGGATTGATCAACTGATAAGTTTGAACCCGAGTGTTGACGCTACTGAATACTTACTTATTAAGGGGGACAGCTTCAACAGCATTGAAAATGCACTTATCATCGCCAATGATAACAATACACTAATTTATGTGAACAATAGCATAATACCTATAAGTCTTGATGCTGGTGAACATATTTTTGTAGAGGGGGATCAGTTTACAAACAATCCTAGCTCTTCTATAGATTATCTGTATCTCCAGTCAAACAAAAACATCTATGTTTTTCAAGGAACTGGGAAAAAAGGGAGTGAAGTTGGATACTTTGATAGTCAACAAATTCACTGGTATGGAGCGAATCAAGGGATGTTTTTTGTGCCTCCGCTGAGTTGTACAAATGTTGGTGATGTTGAGAGTATTGCTCGAATTGACGAGGTAGATGATAATTCAAAGTTTAGTGGTTCTTTATTTGTGCTTAGTTCTTATGGGTCGGCTGTAAAAGTAAATGGGCAATCCATTTCGTCAGCACCAAATTTGATCTACGATCCTGGCCCCATTCAAACCTCTACTGCTAACTACCAGATACACAGAATTGATGACCTAGGAGGTGACGTGTCTATTGTTGGCTCCGAAGAACTTTATGTTTCCTATTACAATGTCAATAATACCGCAACTTCTGGTGCATTTTATTCTGGATTTAATCTTGAGCCCAAAATTTATCCGAGCTTAAATTTGAACACGCTAGGTAACTGTGTTGATTCCTCTGGGCAAGCAAATGTTATCTTACAACTCCCAAATGCTGAAAATTACGACTTCATAAAGTGGCAAAAGAAAAATAGTGGGGGAACCTGGGATTATGTTTTTACTGGGGCTCCCACAGACAATCCGGAATATGTTCCGGATGATTTTGGTTCATATCGCCTCGAAGTCATTATTGACTGTTTATCTCCCGACAGTCTTGTGTATTCTGCTGCTGTAAATGTGAGCATTTGTCCCAATGATTCGGATAAAGACGGTGTGATTGACAATATTGACTTGGACAATGACAATGACGGAATCTATGATAAAATAGAGTCTTTAGGGGATTTTGAAATTGATCTTACCACAACCCCCCCTGAACTTGTAATTGATAACACACTTCCCTACTCCACTCCTAACTTGTCACATGTTCTATCGGTCGGTAATGGAACCTTTACTCCTTTTAATGATGGTCGATTTACTTCCTTTCTCCCACCAAAGCAATCAAGTGATGATGTTATCCGTTTTGAATTGGGGCCTGTCGTTCCTAAGTCTCTTCACTTTTCATTTGAATATAGCAAAACCCAAAACTTACCAGAGCAAGAAAACACCTATTATAGTCTTGAAAGTATAGATCCCTCTGAGAGCATCACTTTACTTGATCCTAATGGTGACATTGAAGTCCTTGTTGATGGCGACTTTATCGAGGGTTTTACGCAATACAATAGCTCCATATTTACATTTCGGTTTAGCAATACCGCTGTTGGTGCAACGGCAAGCTTTCAGTTTTTTGCCTCCCAATCGTCAGGTTTGGTGTTTACTCATCACAATGACTCAAGTGTTGATTCTGTTTTTGAAGGAGAAATTAAGGTTATAAATCTCGATTCATTTTCAGACAGTGATGGTCTTGCTGACGCATTTGATCTTGATAGTGATGATGATGGTTGTTTTGATGTTGTTGAAGCTGGTTTTTTAGACCCTGACAATGATGGGAGGGTTCAACAAGCACCTCTGACCATTGACCATAATACAGTCTCTAGTCGTGGTTTCGTAATCGGACACAATTACGATTCGGTGCCGAACGATATTGACAGCAATACCATTTATGATTTCCAAGAAGTGCAAAGCCCTGCGGAAATTTCGCCAAATGGAAACCCAATTTCTGTTGAGGTGTGTGAAGGTGAAGTTGCTAATTTCTCTGTCGATACCCCCACAACCGATGCTGTTTTTCAATGGGTAATTGATGGTATGCCTATAGTTGACAATTCGACTTATAGTGGCACAAACTCAAATTCTCTAACTGTGACTACAGATTATGGGCTTAACGGAGCTGAAGTACAAGTCCTTGTTTCTAGGCCAACATACGCCTGCCCTATTGAGTCGATTGGTGGGGTTATCCTGACCGTCCGTCAAATTCCTGAAACACCAACGCTCGAGCCCATTTACACATATTGTAACAGTGAATTACCCGCCATCGAAGATTTAAAAAATGATGTTGGAGGATCTATTGGCGTGTTTCTATCTTCTACTGGTGGGACTGATTTGGCCGACGATACGCTGCTGGTTCATGATCAAACTTATTATGTAGAGGCATATTCAAGTGCTGGCTGTGTGAGTTTAACGCGTGCAGAAACAGGTGCTTTTATCAGTAACCCTGAGCTGTTGAGTTCTGCATCGGAAATATGTGAGGGAGAGAGTGTAGCTTTATCTGTTAGTGGTGTGCCACAAACTGCACAAGATTTTGCCAATACAAATCCTGATTTTGAACGTTTTTTTCAATACGAATCCTCGTCTTATTTCTTAAAAAGAGAGTCAATGGCATGGACAGAAGCTTATGATCTAATTCAATCTCTAGGCGCTGGTACTTCAATGTATGTTGTTAATTCTAAAGAAGAAGAAAGTGCCGTTTATGATGCGCTTGACGAGCTTGGTATAGCTGGAACCAAAGAAATTCATTTTTGGTTGGGATTGCGACAACAACCCGCATTAAATCCGAACAACGAAATCGGTGGGGGTTGGCAGTGGTTAGATGGAAGGCTATTAACCGACGATTTAGCCAATTGGAGCCCGGGAGAGCCGAATGACTGTTGTGGAACAAGTACAGAAGATGGAGAAGAGGATTATGCTCAATTCGATTATACTAATCAAATCACATGGAATGATATGACAAATGAATCCTCGGGTTACGGAGATTCTTGGCCAATTTTTGAATTTATTGGAACAACTGAGGTTGTTTGGGGTAAAATAGACCCCACAACAGATTCTGATATTATTTTTGATGGAGTCGAAACAAGCACAATCACTGAGTCCCCTACTGAAACAACAACCTATTTTTATGAAGTGACTACAAATGGAGTGATGTGTCGAGTTGAAACCACGATTATTGTTCACCCTTTACCTGAAATGTTTCTTGCTAATGATCTAGAACTTTGTGATAACGCCTTAGATGGCAATGCATACAACGGTCTGGTAAATGGGTTTGATTTGCAAGCCCAAGAGATTGCCATATTAAATGGTGACACAAGTCTAGAAGTTTTATTCTTTTTGAATGAAAGCGATACAAATGATAATCCGATTGATAAAACACAACCGTTTACCAATCGCACCAACCCTGAGCCGATTTATTTCCGTATTCGAAATAAAACAACTGCTTGTGTGTCGGATCAAACTAGCTCCTTTTCTATGCGAGTATTGCCAATTCCCCCTGTGATTGACATTCCACCTCACTATGAGTGTGACGATCTTGCAAGCGGCAGTGATACAGACAACATCGCCACTTTCGATTTGCGACTCAATGACGCGAGAATTTTAGCGCTCCTTAATGGCACTGGTGGACAATACCGGATTAGCTATCATACCAGTCGAGCTGCAGCTGAAGACCCCACAACAAATGGCATTGACTCATACACGATGCCCGCAACAGACAGTGGCCGAAAAACCTTATATGTACGTGTAATCGACAACTTCAGCTCTCTGTCCTGTTTCCATCCTGACAATCGTTTTGATTTGGTGCTAAGCCCTTTACCAGTGATCGAACAAGCCGTCATTACCTTTGAGCAATGTGATGAAACAGACGGTAATTCGGATGGGGTTGTTTTGACCAACCTTCGCAGCTTTGAGGGCACAATCTCTGCAAACTTCGCCAATGAAGAATTTTCTTATTTCACAGACGCAACACGATCAAACGATAGTAAAATTAGTGACCCGACCGCATATTACAACACTGACATTGGTGGAAACGCCATTCCAAACCAAACCATTTATGTTCAGGTCAATAATATATTGCCAAATGCTGTTTATGCCCCCAATGGTAATTGTGTTCGTAATGCTGAGATAAATATCCGCGTAGCTGTGAGTCAAATCAAAAAATCCTTTATGCTCGATTTTGATGCGTGTGAGCTTCCTCCTTCAGTCGCACAGGACGGCAGAACCCTGTTTCCTCCAACTATATTTGATACCCTAACAAGCGAGCTTCTTCGTGAGCACACTTTGTTTCAAGGTTCTGGAGTTGTCATTCAATACTACCCGACGCTAGATGATGCTGCCCGAAAAATAAATGAAATCGATCAGACTGTTGCTTATGAAAACCCAAACCCCGAACCAAGTGGGACAAACTGGGCTGATGAAATTTGGGCCAATGTCGAAGTCATAGGGCTAAATACCATTACCTGTATTGGTTTAAAAAAAGTGGCCAATTTATACATCGAACGGCTCCCCTCCGCTCACCCAGTCTCTCCTTTTCGAGAATGTGATGACTACGATGGCGGAGTCTATCCATTTGATACTTCTAGGGTCTATCAAGAACTTATCCAAGGACAACCCAATATCAGTGTTTCCTATTTTGACACAAATTACAACCTATTGTTTACCGGTGTACTCCCGAACCCATACAGCACTAATGACCAAACAATAATTGTTCGTGTTGAAAACAACCCCTCAAGCAATACACCTTCTTGCTATGAAGAGACAGAGATTGAGTTTGTCGTTGATGACACCCCCGACTTCAATCCAATCCCCACTTTGATGCTCTGCGATGATTCTGATGGTATTATAGATGATAAAGCAATTTTTGATACGCAATCTATTGAAACAGATATTTTAGATGGGCAAACAGATATCGTGTTTGCCTACTATGATTCCAACGGAAACGCATTACCGAGTCCGTTACCTCCTCTTTTTACAACCAGCTCGACATCCATACGTGTGGAGTTAATCAATGCCATCAACAACAACTGTGTCAGTGAGGGCTTTGTCGATTTTGAGGTGATTAAAAACCCTTCTTTTGATCTTGATCAGCAAGCTGTTCTCTGCTTAAATGAAGGGTCTGTTGCTATTGGAATCCGTAACCCTGGCGATGACTATTCCTATATGTGGGAGCATATTGATGAGAATAACATGGTGACTGTGGTAGGGACAACCCCATCAATAAGCGTTTCCAAAAGAGGAAGGTACACCCTAACTGCAACTGGTCTCGGACCCCTTCCTTGTACAACCTCCAAAAGCATTGAAGTGCTGACCTCTGAATTGGCCAAACTCAGCGAAAAAGATATCGTCATCGGAGGTTTTTCGAGCACTGAAAATACTATTGAAATTCTTGTCGACAATCTTGGTGTTGGGGACTATGAGTATGCCGTCGGTGATGGCAATTTTCAAGATGATCCTTATTTTACCGAAATAAGACCTGGTATTCAAACGATACATGTTCGTGATAAAATAGGCTGTGGCCTTTCTCAAGTGCAAGTCGGAGTTGTAGGGTATTACAAATATTTTTCTCCCAACAATGATGGGATCAATGACACCTGGAAAATCCTTGGGCTAAAAACAACTTTTAACAGCCTATCGAATGTGTACATTTATGACCGGTATGGTCGATTCTTAGCTAAAATATCTGGACCTGATGAGACTTGGGATGGGTCCTACCAAGGGCAGCACCTTCCAGCTGATGACTACTGGTTTAAGCTGGAGCTTGAAGATGGTCGCATTTATAGTGGTCACTTTAGTTTGATGAGATAAAAACAATATCTTTACAGAAATAGATTTTTATGGCAACATATACATGTAATCAATGCGATATGGCGGTTAATGCCAGTTGTGCAAAGTGTGACACCCCCCTTCAAAACGGAAGCATAACCACCGATGATGGTGCAGAAATTCAGGTCTCTCAATGCCCAAGTTGTAAAGGAATGATTAAGTCTCCTTTGTGTTGTGGGGAAGATATGAGTTGTACGGTCTAAGGTAGATTTCCTTTGGAGAAAAAGCGCACACCAACTGTTGTTTTTGGGGAATGGGCAGAGCGTGGTCGTGACGAAGGGATGGCAAAGGGCCATCAGCAAGCTGTTGACCACATGCTTGAAGTGGCTTTGAAGAGCCAAAAATCATTTTCTTTTCTCGATGCGGGCTGCGGTAATGGCTGGGTTGTCAGGCAAGTTGCCAAGCACCCGCAATGTGTGTCGGCGTCTGGCGTAGATGGTGCACAACAAATGATTGACAAAGCACAAACCTACGATTCAAAAAATCACTACACTTGCGCTGATCTCGACATCTGGAAACCAAATTCTGCTGTGGATATCGTACATTCCATGGAAGTGGTGTACTACCTCAAAGACCCTTCTGCTTTTCTGGAAAATGTATACAATTGCTGGTTGTCCGAAGGAGGGGTGTTGATTGTGGGGTTGGCCTTTTATAAAGAAAACGCCGTTTCCCATTCGTGGCCCGAAGACTGTGGGGTCTCCATTATGCATCTTTTTTCTGAGAAACATTGGATTGAGCTATTTCAGAAAGCTGGATTTAAAGAGGTTGAGTCAACTCGGTTTGGTAGCAAAGAAAATTGGTCGGGTACACTCATATTGAGAGGACAAAAATAAAATCCTGTAATTGAGAGTGAGTTACATATCGTATTTTTATACCGAAGATCTATTATGAATTACGCCAAATCCAATTATAATGACCATCAGCTTAGCGACTACTTCTCGAGAAATTGAAGAAATCAGAGACCTACAAGAGGTAAACTTAAAAGGCAATATTCGCAAGAAGAACCGTTTATCTGAGGGTTTTCTAACTGCCAAATATGAGCATGATTTTTTAAAAGCAATGAATGACTTAACGCCAGCAATTATTGCCAAACAAAACGGTGTAGTAGTGGGCTATGCCTTGGCTACCGATCGGTCATTATTAACGCAACATCCACTATTAAACGATCTAGGTGCGCAGATAAACAAAATACCATTTGGGGGTAAGTTTATTGGTGATTTTGATTATTTGGTAGTTGGGCAGCTCTGCGTAGCAAAAGAGGTTCGGGGTCGGGGACTTGCGCAAGATCTTTATGCCCAATTTAAAGCAACTTATGAAAGTCGATATCCTTTTGCGATTACCGATGTGGATCGGGAAAACTTAGCATCTCTTAAAGCCCATCTCAAAGTTGGTTTTCAAGTTGTCAGCATGCTCCAGTATGGAGGTAGCAATTGGCATGTTATAATTTGGGATTGGAGAACTCATTGATTACGAGTTCTCCAATTTAAATTATTCCACTTCTTGTGATGTGGTCCCAAAGGAACTTGAACCTTTACGCTTCAAACCTGTTAATGTGTCGTAAAATCCGTCAAACTTAACCCACCATTTGTCCCACCACCTACAAACAAAACAAAAAAAGAACCCTAACTTAATGATTTACAACAAGTTAGGGTTTGTGTTGGTGGTCCCACCTGTACTCATAACTATTTATAACTTATTGATTTACAAGACATAAAAATACACATATAGTACCCCGGGGTACTGTTTTAGTCCCTTTTGGGTACTAAGTTGTTTGCTGAGGCACTAACAACCTCCGTTAAATCTAACAGAAGTTAATTCTGAACTATTTTCAATCATTTTTTATCGTTTTCTAAAACTTTCTATACTTATAAGTGTAACCATCTCTCCAACATGGGGTAAAGAGGAGTTCACCCATGAGGGACGAAAGTTAGTTAGTGGGAAAGACATCGGTTAGTAATCTGTAAATAACAGATGAGGTTTCACCGGTAGTTACGAAAATGGTTTTATTATAAATCTGATATGGGGAACAATGAACTGGTCAGAAGAAGTGTAAGATTCAAGTTTATAGAGAGTTTGAAAACTCTAAGGGGTTTGGTGTATCTAATTACTACTGAACAATTATTAAAAGTTTAAAGAAAAGAGTATCAACCTCGAACTGAGTTAGTGTTAAACTAATAAAGTGTTTCAAGTACGAGGTTATTATATTTTTTAAATACTCTGAAAGGAAATAATATGATAGGAAATATAACAGATGAACAAGCAAGACATATGTTAGAACTTTTAACGAAGAAATCCATCTTAGTAAAGAATTTCTCAGATAAGTTAGAGAAGTACAGAATTAGTGGAGATAGAGAAACCTATAACAAGAAGTTTAATGAGTTATTAGAAAAAGAAGAGATAAAAGTATATGGAAAGAAGATTGAGTAAACAAGATTTAATGGAACTCTATGGAGTGGATAGAATCACTATAGAGGACTGGAGAAGAAATAGAGGATTAAAGATGATAGAAGTATCTACTCATTCAAAATACATCACAGAAAAGGATTTATTAGAGTGGGAGAATAGTTTGAAAGAAGATTTTTCAGTTAAGAGGTTAATTAATCAAAGTGTATCAGAATGAATAGAAGTGGAGGGTTGATACACTCTCTTAAAACTTTTGAATTGTATAATGTGTCAGTATTTCCAGGATGAGGTTTCTTGTAACCCCAACTATACTTTCCTCCTAAACCCTAATCGGAGTGGTTTTTTATATAGGGGGTGGATTTTTCTCCTATGAGAAATCATTTGGTTCGAGTCCATCAGGGGGAGCAACTTATTATGATATAACCGTTATACTGTTATAGTGTAGCG
>JAQWGQ010000031.1 GCA_029238125.1 Flavobacteriaceae bacterium
CAATGTCTTTGACCTTATATGGAACATAAGATTTAGTTTTAGTAGCCATAGTTGTATATTTGAATCTTAGCAATTTGCTGACAAAATTACGTTATTCCATGCCCATTTACAAACATCAACAAGTGAATTCTATTGCGAAGCTCTGGGTTTGGCATATCGCTGAGAATGAACAGAGTTTGACTAAAAACGTATCCTTAACAACTCATTGTAATCAACGTCTCCAAGCGATGTCTCATAGCAATCAACGGAAAGGATTTTTGGCTGTACGCTCTTTAGTTGAAGCTGCTGGTCTTTCTCTCGATCAGCTTCGGTACACCACAGACGGGAAACCCTATATTGAGCATGGCCCCCACATATCTTTTAGTCATACTAGGGACTTTGCCGCAGTAGCCATTGGTAAAGGCCCGATTGGGGTAGACGTAGAACGTCACCGAGCCAAGGTCAAACGTGTCGCAAAAAAGTTTGTCAACCCTGCTGATCAAGCCCCTCAAAAAACCATCGCTGAGCTAACCGACCTGTGGTGTGCAAAAGAATCCATGTATAAAGCCATCTCTATTCCCGGAATTCGATTTAGCAAGGACATTTTTGTTAACCTGACAACCCCAAAAAAGGAGATTGCCTCTTATAAAGACCAAACCTATGATCTTTACCGTTATGCTTGGCAAGGGCATAGTTGTGCCGTAACCATTAAAAACCAAGTATGAATATATCTGTGGAGCTTACATTTACGCCATTAAACGATCAATACAGAGATCGGATCAAAAACTTTATTTTGGAATTACGGAGTGGCGGGTTTACAATTTCAGAAACTCCGCTGAGTACCCAATTATATGGTTCTTATGATGCCCTGATGCCCTTTTTAACGAAAACCATCAAAACAGCCCTTGGCGAAGAGGAAAAAGGAATTATGCATCTCAAAATTTATAACGCTGGCCGCAGTAACTATGTCTCCGATTTTTGAATCTCTTTTTGCGCAATACGCCACCTACGAACCTCTTGATATCACCCTAGAGATTACGGGTGTTGTTTTTGGATTACTAAGTGTTTGGCTTGCAAAAAAAAATCATATTGGGGTCTTTCCAACAGGGATGATTTCAACTTCAATTTATGTTTACCTCTTGCTCAAGTGGGGCTTGGTCGGAGATATGCTAATCAATGCATACTATTTTGGAATGTCAGTCTATGGTTGGGTGATTTGGACGCGCGTCAATGATCAGGAACAATCGACTCCTATCTCGAGAATGAACCAACAAGAATGGCGATATCTTCTTCTGCTTTTTGTTGGAAGTTTGGGATTTGTCTATGTTGTCTATCAATGGTTTGGGCTTTGGAATTCTTCTACGGCAGTGATTGATACGCTAACAACAGCGATCTTTTTTTCAGGAATGTGGCTGATGGCTCGACGCAAAATAGAAAACTGGATTTTTTGGATTGTTGGCGATATCATTTCTGTACCTTTGTACCTGATTAAAGGCTTTAGCTTTACAAGCTTACAATACTTGATTTTCACTTTTATTGCCATTTATGGCTATCTCGAATGGAAAAAGATTTTGGACAATCACCCTGCAACTGTAGGAAAGTAGTTTTGTTTGGTCCGGAATCAACCGGAAAAACGACACTTGCAAAACAATTGGCCTCCCATTTCAACTCAGATTGGGTGCCAGAGTACGCACGTGCATACCTCCAAAACAAATGGGATAAGACGAAAGAAATTTGCTCCAAAGAAGATTTGCCGATTATTGCAGCTGGGCAAATGGCACTTGAAAATCAAAAAGCGAGCAACACCGACACGATCTTGTTTTGTGACACCGATTTGCTTGTTACCAAAATTTATTCGGAGGTTTACTTCAACGGCTATTGTGACCCCGATTTACACCATTTCGCAGTCAACAATCA
The DNA here is from genome assembly GCA_029238125.1 of Flavobacteriaceae bacterium. Taxonomy (GTDB): domain Bacteria; phylum Bacteroidota; class Bacteroidia; order Flavobacteriales; family Flavobacteriaceae; genus UBA724. Next base: position 1,897 of record JAQWGQ010000031.1, read on the forward strand.
CTATGACCTCTATTTACTATTGGACATTGATATCCCTTGGGTTGCTGACGACTTGCGCGACAAAGCTGACGAAAGAGATCAAATGCTAATGCAATTTAAAAAAGCACTTCAATCACTCAATCGACCCCATATGCTCATACAAGGTCAGGGGGAAGGTCGATTCCAATCTGCCATACACGCAATTCAATCCCAGTTTACCCATGTTTGAATTTTCAGAACACCAAACCAACCAACTCAAAGTGCGTGGGATTTCGATCTCTGATGCTAGGGCAATGATTGCCAATATCAACCAGCGATCTGCATATTGCCAGATTCATCGACCAGCAACCTTGGGAGATGGCATAAGGGAGTTTAGCGATCGTGATCTAAAGCATTATGTAAAGTTTTATGATGATTCTGTCGTCAACCGTCGTGTGATTCGGTTTATTCCAGCTTCAGGGATGGCCACGCGTATGTTTGATTTTTTATTTCCACTTGTCGTGGAGGATAAGCAAGATTTTAAAACCGCCCTTGATGCCCATCAAGACAACCCCAAAGTGAAACGTTTTATCGATGGAGCTCAGCATTTTCCATTTTACGAAATGGCAAAAGAGCATATCGAAAACGAACACGGTCATCTGATTGACGAAACAGATTTTTTACAAGCTTTTGTCGCATATGTGGTAAAACATTACGCCAACAAACCCAAAGCATTTGTGCCCTTCCACAAATACAATAAAATTCTAAAAACCGCCATTGAAGAGCAGTTGAATTATGCGGCTCAATTTTCACTTGCCAATGATCGTCTTGCTCATCATTTCACCGTCACACCAGGCTATGAAAACGCTTTTGATCAACACATTCAAAAAACTCGTCTGGAACTTGAGCGCGCTTATGCTTGCGAGGTTGATGTTGATTATTCAGTACAAGAGGCGTCAACAGACTCCTTGGTAATGGATCCAGAGGGTCAATTGCAAACAGATGATAAGGGTCAATTGATCTTTCGGGCAGCAGGCCATGGGGCATTAATCCAAAACCTCAACCGAATAGAAGCGGAAATCGTTTTTATCAATAACATTGATAATGTCGCCCCACAAGCCCAGCAGCAAGATTCTGGCATGTATAAGCGCGCACTTGCGGGCTTTCTGTTGGACATGCAACAACAGATTTTTCGACTTCTCCGCTCCATTGATGACGATGGGGTATTGGACGAAGCGATTCACTTTTTGGATCAACAGTTTCATTTTCATATACACGAAGAGGATATGGAATTGAGAAAACAGAAGGTGGTTGAACAACTCAACCGTCCGCTGCGGGTATGTGGAATGGTTCCCAATAGTGGAGAGCCAGGTGGAGGTCCGTTCTGGGTAAAAGATCAAATGGGCGTACGCCTACAGATTGTAGAAAAAGCCCAAGTGGATCTAAGCGACCCATCACAAGCTGCATATTTTCAAGAGGGGACACACTTTAACCCTGTCGAATTGGTTTGTAGCTTGATGAACCATAAAGGAGAAAAGTATGACCTTACACAGTATGTGGATCCGTCGACTTATTTTGTTGTTTCCAAAACCATAAATGGCAACCCAATAAAAGCGATGGAACACCCTGGGCTATGGAACGGAGCAATGGCCTTTTGGAATACCCTTTTTGTGTCGATACCCCCCACCATGTTTACGCCGGTTAAGGAAGTCAATGATTTGTTGCGAAAAACGCATCAAAATCAAAATTAATTCTGTTATCTTTGACCCATCTCAAAGGGGTGCCCAACCGGGCTGAGATTACACCCATTGAACCTGGGCAGGTCATGCTGCCAAGGGATATTTTTTAAAAACATCAGAATAATTCCCCCTTTTATTCGTAAAAATGATTACGAATGAAATATGCTTTATTGATTTTCTCATGCCTGACATGGGGATATGCACAACAATTACAAGACACCATACAATCAACGATTGACTTAAAAGAAGTCACCATTTCTGCCTTACAAGCAACAAGTGAAACGCCAGTGGCCTATACCAATCTGACCAAAGAAGATTTGGATCAGCGCAACTTGGGAGTGGATATGCCAATTCTCCTTCAATTTCTACCAGGGGTGGTTTCGACCAGTGATGCTGGAGCAGGGATCGGCTACACAGGAATTCGTGTGCGCGGCAGTGATGCCACCCGTATCAATGTCAGTATCAACGGAATTCCATATAACGATCCGGAGTCACAAGGTACGTTTTGGGTAAATCTCCCTGATTTTGGCTCGTCTGTTGGAACTTTACAACTTCAACGTGGCGTTGGGACTTCGACCAATGGCGCAGGAGCTTTTGGTGCTAGTATCAACCTGACAACCGATCGCATGTCAGATGCTGCTTACGTCCAGTTGGGCAACAGTTTTGGGAGTTTTGCCACGCGTAAGCATACGGTGATGTTTTCGACTGGACCGATCTCGGATCAATTCGAACTCTCAGGCCGCCTATCCAAGATAGATTCTGACGGCTATATTGACCGAGCCAGCTCTGATTTGAAGTCCTACTTCTTACAAGGGATATTTAGAGATAAAAATACCCAAATCAAAGCATTGGCATTTGGGGGATTTGAACGCACCTACCAATCTTGGTTTGGAATTGATGAGACGACCTTAAAAACCGACCGAACCTATAATCCGGCAGGGGAAAACTACGACAGCGAAGGAAATGTTGTCGGGTTTTATGAAGATCAAGTAGACAATTACAATCAAGATCATTATCAGCTGCATTGGGAGCAAGCAGTCAACGCCTATTGGTCCTTAGCCCTTGGTTTGAATTATACCTATGGGAGAGGATACTATCAAGAACTCAATGATATATGGTACGATCAAAATATTGGATTTTCAGGGAATACTTCTGCCAATTATTTGCAATTGCCTCAAGCCGATGCAGTGGATACGGAAAACATCACCCAAAAATGGTTGGACAATGACTTTTATGTGGCCAATTTGATGGCAGCTTTTGAAAAAGGAACGCAGAAACTCAACCTTGGATTTTCATATAGCAGCTATGTTGGGGATCATTTTGGAACGTTGATTTGGGCGCAAAACGCTGGCGGGGCACTGCCAAACCATCGGTTTTACGAAAACAAAGGAGAGAAAACAGACACCAATGTATTTGCTAAGCTCACACATGGGGTTGGTCGTCAATGGACGGTTTATGCAGATGCACAATACCGTTGGATTGACTATGTCGCCAATGGCATGCAGGCAGGGCAAGAGCCGATTAATGTGAATCGAAATTATGGGTTTTTTAACCCCAAAGCAGGGGTTACCTTTAGCATGAATCCCAATCATCAACTTTATTTTTCTGTTGCACGAGCGCATAAGGAACCCAATCGAACAGATTTTGAAAACGGAAATCCATTGCCTGAGGAGTTAACCGATTTTGAATTGGGATGGCGTCATCAAAAATCAAATCTACATTTTGTTGCCAATGCGTATTTTATGGACTACACCAATCAGCTTGTCCTGACAGGGGCGATCGACGAGGTGGGAGCACCTATACGAACCAATAGTGGGAGCAGTTACCGCTTGGGAGTGGAGCTGGACCTCAGCTGGACAATATCCAACCAATGGCAATGGCAATCCAATCTGTCGTTAAGTGAAAATAAAAACCGAGATTTTTTCTTTGAACGCGATGACGAGTTACAGGCTCTTGGAGATACAAACCTATCATTTTCACCAAATTTGATTGGAGCCAGTCAGTTGCACTACAGCCCCACAAAGGACTTGACGGTGAGTCTATTTAGTAAATATGTTGGGGAGCAGTACCTTGGCAATATCGACTCTGCTTTATCAAAACTTGCGGCATACAGCACACAAGACATTAACATAGAGTACACGATAGCACCATCCTGGTGTGAGTCTTTACAGCTGCAGTTGTTATTGAATAATGTATTGGATGAAGAATATACATCCAATGGATATTTTTATACCTATGACGATGATTGGACGAATCCTGAAATGATTACAACAATTGAAGGCGTGGGGTATTATCCGCAAGCAGGATTTCATTTTCTTGCTGGGATGAGCATACGGTTTTAATTGTACACAAGCAGGAGATTGCCAGTACGACGAATGCCGTAGTTGACCAAACCATATTCTACGCCTTCACTTAAAGGTTGGCCAGTGACTAGACTGTAAATGGAATCGTCGCAATTACAAACGGCCTCTGTGCCATTGGCAATGGTATCAGAGCAGTCGCTTGGTCTTTGATTGGGACAACTTGCTTCCCATGCTAAAATTTGGGAGCCATTGAGATTGTACAGATGTACTCCTTTTAATCCCAACTGGCCTACAGTGATAGAACCGCCTGGAAAACGAAGGTTGTCATAGAGGGGTAAATCTAGATTGAGTTCAAATTCAAAGGGCGGCAAATTATTGAGGTAGGGGTTTTGCTGTACAGGGTCAACCTGACAGCCAAATACAACACAAACAATAATTGGGAATAACCGCCTCATTTTTCGTTACAAATTACGCTAAAAATTAGATTTTTGTATATTTGTTATAAATCCCACGTGTTGGGATTTTTTCTTTCTAAAAATCAAAACTATGAGTGCGGTTTCTTATTATACGCCCGAAGGGCTTAAAAAACTTCGCGATGAACTCAACCATCTTAAGGATGTGGAGAGACCAAAGGCATCACAAGCCATTGCTGAAGCTCGTGATAAGGGTGACTTGAGCGAGAATGCTGAGTACGATGCAGCCAAAGAAGCGCAAGGACTATTGGAGTTAAAAATTTCAAAACTAGAGGCAACGCTAGCAAGCGCTAGAGTAATTGATGAGTCCCAACTCGATGATTCTAAAGTTCATGTCTTATCGACAGTAAAAATCCGAAATGCGGCCAATAAGATGGAAATGACCTATACATTGGTTGCAGAGAGTGAAGCAGACCTCAAGTCAGGAAAAATATCAGTAAATTCTCCAATTGGCAAAGGCCTTTTGGGAACAAGTGTTGGCGATATAACTGAAGTCAATGTGCCAAATGGGGTGTTGAAGTTTGAAATTTTATCGATCAATCGCTAGCTATGCCCTCTATTTTTACCCGAATCATCAATGGCGAAATCCCTTCTTACACAATCGCTGAAGATGCGCATTGCTACGCCTTTTTGGACATCAATCCCAATGCGATCGGTCATACCCTTTGTGTTCCAAAACAAGAGGTTGACAAGCTGTTTGACCTTGATGAAAAGACCTATCTACACCTGATGGAGTTTGCCAAGCGAATTGCTGGTGCACTTGAGCAAGCCGTACCTTGCAAGAGAGTGGGAATGGCTGTTGTTGGTCTGGAGGTGCCTCATGCGCATGTCCACCTCATTCCGATCAGCGAAATGCATGAGATGAGTTTTCAAACCAAAGTGAAAATGCAAGCAGATGAGATGATTTCTCTAGTAGAAAAAATCAAATCGAAACTGTAGTCTATTTGTGTAAGACAATTTCAAAATGGGTTCCTTTATCTTTTGAGCTTGTGCGAACTTGAATGCTGCCTTGATGGTAATCCTCAATAATCCTTCGACAAAGAGACAGCCCGAGTCCCCAACCTCTTTTTTTTGTGGTAACCCCTGGTTGGAAGATCCGCTTTACCAATCGCTTTGGAATGCCTTTTCCAGTGTCAATGACATTGATCAGTATCCTGTCTTTTTCTTCCAAAAGGGAAAGTTCAATTTTACCTTTGCCCACCACCGCATCAATGGCGTTGTTGAGTAGGTTTTCGACAACCCAGCAATAGAGCTCTTTATTGATTTTCAAATGAATTTCATCTGTACTCGAATAAAATGTAAATGCAATTCCTTTGCTGGCTTTGCCAGCCAGATAATCAAAGACATCACGGGATGCATGGACAATATCTGTATTCTTCTTAACGGGAAGTGATCCGATTTTTGAAAACCGGTTTGTGATGGTTTCTAATCGTTTGAGGTCAGCTTCCATGGGCGTTGTGATGGTGTCTTCAATCCCTTTTGTTTTTAACATGGAAACCCATCCCATTAACGACGATAAGGGTGTGCCAAGTTGATGGGCAGTCTCTTTGGCCATCCCCGTCCAAAGTTTGTTTTGTAAAGCGATTTGGGAGGTCCGCAAATAAAAGAAAACAAGGCCACTAATCGTCAGTAAAAGCAACAATAGTGCACTAGGGTAGAGCTTTAGTTTTTCCAGTATGGTCGACTGCCCATAGTACATGCGTTGATTGACCGCATTTTCAAAAACAATCTCGATTGGGTCGTTTTGTTTTTTTAGATCTTTGAGTGTGTTTTTGAGTAGTAAAGAGTCTTTGAGTAGTGCGCGTTGCGGATCAATATTATTGTAGGAAACGATGTTGTCATGCTCATCAACAACAATCATTGGAATACTGTTTTCGCTTGTCAGGACTTCAAATATGAGTGGGTCAACATCGTCGTTGAGATTAATGTCTTTAACAAACTGCTTTTGAGCGAGTGCCCAAACTTCCATGCGATGACGTTCGTCGATCTCGGTTTGTTTGACAAGCTGAAAAAGACTCCAAAGGATAAAGACAACTGTGGCAGTTAATAAGACAAGGATTGCCCTTCGAAACCTTGATTTCCAGTCAAAAACAGATGTTTGCATTTGTCAACTAATATAATTGATTTTAAGCAATGTTTTCAAGTACAAAATATGTAAATTTGTGAGAGTTGAATCACATTTTATGGAAGTATTAGGACGCATCAAACATATATATGAAACCAAAGAATTCGGAAGCAATGGTTTTCGAAAACGCGAGCTTGTTGTCACCACAGAAGAACAGTACCCCCAACACATATTGTTAGAATTCGTACAAGACAAATGCGATTTGCTCAATTCCTTTTCGGAGAACGACCGTGTTAAAATTGGGATTAATATCCGTGGGCGTGAATGGCAAAGTCCACAGGGTGAGACCAAATTTTTTAATTCCATTCAAGGATGGCGAATTGATTCTCTAGAGCAATCTGGTACGCCAGAGCCACCACCACCTCCGTTCGACCCTGCTGAAAATACCAACACCGAGGCACCAGACGACTTGCCTTTTTAGAAAGGTTCAAATATGTATCGCTTGACCGATGCTTTATTGTTTCCCTCTCCCGAGCAGGCATCTGCTGAAGGCATCGTTGCTGTGGGGGGAGACTTACAACCCGAGCGGGTGATGCTCGCTTACCAAAAAGGGATTTTTCCATGGTTTGAGTCAGATGATTTTCTACTTTGGTGGAGTCCAGATCCACGTATGGTATTATTTCCCGACCGGCTTAAAATTTCCAAAAGCATGCGAACCGTTTTACGTAAAAAGCAGTTTGAGGTGACCTTTAATAGGGCATTTGATCAAGTTGTAGAGGCTTGTGCCAAAGTCAAGAGGTTTGGCCAAAATGGCACTTGGATTACCCCTGGGCTCATGGAGGTATATTCGACCTTACACACCCAAGGCCATGCCCATTCTGTGGAGGTCTGGGAAGAAGGGTCTCTTGTCGGGGGGCTATATGGAATTGACTTGGGTACGGTATTCTGCGGAGAAAGTATGTTTTCCAAATCCAGTAATGCAAGTAAAGTCGCTCTTATTTCTCTTGTGAAAGAGCTCAAAAAAAACAAATACGAGTTGATTGATTGTCAGGTCCCCACGCAACACTTAGCCAGTATGGGAGCAGAGCCAATTTCAAGAACCGAATTCTTGACTTTTTTGTCCTAGGTTTTTGACTTCTTCATAACGGAAGCAGCTCACCAAGTGGTCATTGACCATGCCCGTTGCTTGCAGATGTGCATAAACGATTGTGCTTCCAACAAATTTAAATCCATGATTTTTCAGAGATAAACTGATCTGATCTGAAAGCGCCGTTTTTGCTGGGACTTCATCCAAAGACCGATAAGCATTTTGAATGGGTTTATGGTCAACAAAAGACCACATATATTGCGCAAAAGAGTGGTCGGATTGCTGAATCTTCAAAAAAGCTTGTGCGTTGTTTATTGCAGCTTTGATTTTGAGACGGTTGCGAATGATCCCCTGATCTTGGCATAGAGCATCAATTTTTTCTGCTTTATATCCAGCAATTTTATGTACGTCAAAGTTGTCAAAGGCGACACGAAAATTTTCTCGTTTTCGGAGAACGGTTAACCAGCTCAGTCCTGCTTGAAAGGTCTCCAAAAGAAGTGTTTCAAACAGCTTTATATCATCGTATATGGGTACGCCCCATTCGTTATCGTGATAGTGCTGGTAGTCAAGATGGGTTTCACACCAAGGACATCGATTGTTGTTCATGACGAAGCTTTGAGATTTCTCTCAAAGGTATCAATTGACATCGAATCAGCAAGAGTATGGTTTCCGATAGCTGTGCGGCACAAGCTTTTAAGATATCCACCAACCCCAAGCACTTCTCCAAAGTCGTTGGCAATCGATCGGATATAAGTGCCTTTACTACAACGGATACGAAACACCACATCTGGCAAATTGATTTTGGTAATTTCAAATTCATGAACAGTCACTTCTCGATTTTGAATATTGACTTGCTCTCCTGCTCGTGCATGTTCATATAGGCGTTTGCCTTTTTGTTTAATTGCAGAAAAAATAGGCGGTTTTTGCTGAATCCGACCTAGAAACTGTTTGGTGGCATCCTTCAGTTCTTGCTCGCTAAGACTAGAAGGGTCGGATTGACGAATGACTTCTGTTTCTAAGTCATAAGAAGGGGTTGTTGCGCCAAGACATATGGTGCCTATATAGGTTTTGTCGGCACCCATAAGGTCTTGAATTTGCTTTGTTTTTTTTCCAGTGCAGATCAGCAGAAGTCCTGTAGCTAGCGGATCTAAAGTGCCAGCATGTCCGACTTTAAGTTTTTTAATGCTGTATTGTTTTCGAATGAGCCAGTGGATTTTATTGACCACCTGAAATGACGTCCATTCCAAGGGTTTATCGACAAGAAGGACTTGCCCATTTTGGAAATCCTCTAGCGTATACATCACAAAAGAGAGGTCACTAACGCAATCGTTCCAACCAGAGCACAGTAGTAAGCAAAATAGCGCAATTGAGATCGTTTTACCAATGCAATCATCCACTGGCAAGCAAGATAACCACTAAAAAAAGCAGCCACAAAGCCAGCGAGAATGGGACTTATAGACAGAACCTCCTGCTCAAGCCCGCCATCAAGAATCTTTTTAGCCATACTGCCAAAAATAAGAGGAACAACCATTAAAAAAGAAAAGCGAGCTGCTCGATCTCTCGCAACACCTAAAAGTAAACTGATGGCAATCGTGGCACCACTTCGAGAAATCCCAGGAAGAATGGCAAAAGCTTGGGCAATTCCGATCCACCAAGCGTTTGATAGGGATAGGTTTGCCCGATTTTGAGTGGGCTTATCGGCAATGTAAAGTAGCCCAGCAGTAATCCATAACATTAGCCCAACCAAGAGCGTATTGCCAAAAAATTGACTGCTTATGGTGTCTTCAAAAAAGTATCCGACTAATGCGGCAGGAATCATGGACAGTACAATTCGAAGACTAAATTGGGCAGATTCATTGTTGGTAAATTGAAACAAACCACGCACAATTGACCAAAGGTCAGCACGAAATACAACAAGGGTAGCTAAGGCAGTCGCTCCGTGTACCACGATCGTAAAAAGTAGATTTCCCTCTGCATTGTTTTGATTGCCAAATAGGGCTTGTGCCAATTCCAAATGTCCACTCGATGAAACAGGCAAAAATTCGGTAAGCCCTTGGATAATCCCGAGAATAATCGCTTCGACTACGGACATGCCTATGACTTTTTCGAGTTGTTAAAAGAACGCAAAATCGCTGCAATCTCAATCCCAAAGCCAATGAGAACTAGGGCAGGAGCAAGTCGAATTCGTCTAAAATTAAAGATTTCGGGGTTAAATACATTCGGGTCGTTACTGCTTCCCCCAACCATAAGGATAAAACCCAAAGCGATGACAACAAAGCCAATTAGCATGAGCTTGTAGTTGGCTCTTGAAAAAATAAATTCTTTTTTGCTTTTCATAACTAATACAGAGATTGGGTTTTGAGATTTAAATATCGTTGTGTTGCCCAACGCGCACTGATTGAACTAATGAGCATAGACAACAAAAATACACCGATAAAGCTGATGAGCAAAGTTTGGGGATTCATCAACAAATCGATGCCAGGAAGATAAGTCTGCGCATTGACCACCAGAGCCCAAACACCAAGACAAGCAATCAAAGCACTAATCATACCCAGAAGTAAATAGGTGCGGATAAAAGGTCCGCGAATAAAGCGTTTGCGAGCACCCACCAGTTGCATGGTTTTAATGATCATCCGTTTGGCATAAATGGACAAGCGAATGGAGTTATGGATAAGTATAATGGAGAGTGCCAAAAAAAAGAAGCAACAGGCCAACAACAGGAGTCTAGCTCTCTCTATATTTTCATTTAGTAAATTGACTAAAGGCCGATCAAATACCAACTCGCTGACAAAGGGCTTTTCAGCTAAAAAGGCACTGATACTATCGACTCGATGTGTGGTTACATAGTCGCCTTTTAGTCGAAGGTCGATTGCATCTTTTAGCGGGTTATAACCCAAAAAATCCATAAAGTCTTCTCCGATATCTGCACTGTGTTCCGTTGCCGCCTGTTCCTTGGAAATATAGGCAACAGACCTTGTGAAAGCCGCAAGTTTAAGCATGGTTTCCAACTGGTTCACTTCCACTTCTTTTGCGTTATCGTCGATAAAAATGGTGAGGACAACTTGCTCTTTTACATGTTGAGATACCTGCCGTGCATTGAGCACTAGCAAGCTTAAAACCCCAACAACAAACAAAATCAAACTCACGCTAAAAACGATCCCAAAATAGGAGCGAACTACCCGTCTGCGTTGATAGCGGTGCGTTGGTTTTGACATGATGGGTTAAAAGTACAAAAACGAATGGATAGTCAGAACAAGCTTAATGCATTTTCATGACATAAATTTGGTATTTTTGCCACACAAGACTAGACAATGGCATATCCATTTCGATCGATTGAAAACAAGTGGCAATCTTTTTGGGCAACCAACCGCACTTTTTCCCCAAACTTTCCCTCCACAAAACCAAAGTATTATGTCTTGGATATGTTCCCTTACCCTTCTGGGGCTGGACTACATGTCGGTCACCCTTTGGGCTATATTGCCAGTGATGTTGTCGCTCGTTTCAAAAGACATAAAGGGTTTAATGTATTGCATCCACAAGGATATGATTCTTTTGGATTGCCAGCCGAACAGTACGCCATTCAGACAGGGCAACATCCTGCTAAAACCACAGAAACCAATATCAATCGCTACAGAGAACAACTCGATCGAATCGGGTTTTCTTTTGATTGGAGTAGGGAATTTCGAACCTCAGACCCTTCGTATTATCGTTGGACACAATGGATTTTTATGCAGCTTTTTAACGCCTGGTACGATGCCAAGGTAGATCAAGCCAAACCCATTGATGAACTTATTGACCACCTGAGTCAGCATGGTTCCAAAAACCTTGACGCGGACTGTGATGAAAACACGCCCTCACTCGCTGCTCATCAATGGAACGCATTGTCCAACGATGAACAACAAACCCATTTATTGCACTACCGTATGACCTATTTGGCCGAGTCCGAAGTCAATTGGTGTCCACAACTGGGGACTGTACTGGCCAATGACGAGGTTGTCAATGGGGTTTCAGAGCGAGGAGGATATGCCGTAGAGCGAAAGAAAATGACCCAATGGATCATGCGAATATCCTGCTATGCTGAACGCTTACTCAAAGGTCTCGACGGAATTGACTGGCCAGAGCCACTCAAGGAAATGCAGCGCAACTGGATTGGGCGTTCTGTAGGAGCGACTGTTCGTTTTCAAGTTTCCAGCCACGATGCAGAGATAGAAGTCTTTACCACGCGCCCCGACACCTTGTTTGGAGTTACCTTTATGACTTTGGCCCCCGAGCACGCATTGGTGGATATGATCACCACGGACGAGCAGCGCAATATGGTTAATCGCTATGTAGAACAAAGTGCCAATCGATCGGAGAGAGATCGAATGTCGGATGTAAAAAACATCACAGGTGTGTTTACAGGGGCGTATGCGATTCATCCGTTGAGCGGTGAAAAAGTTCCCATTTGGATTGGGGACTACGTACTTGCGGGCTATGGTACTGGTGCAGTGATGGCCGTTCCGTGTGGAGATCAGCGCGATTTTGAATTCGCCAAGCACTTTGATATTCCCATTACCAACATTTTTGCAGATCTAGATATTTCAAATGCGGCTCACGTGGAAAAAGGAGAAACGCGTATTGCGAATTCCGACTTCCTAAACGGGCTTACGGTTGCTGAAGCTACGCAAACAGCGATCGATTATCTAGAAAAAATTGGATCAGGAAAGGCGAAAATTCAATACCGTTTACGTGATGCGGTCTTTAGTCGTCAACGTTATTGGGGAGAACCAATTCCTGTATATTTCAAAAACGGAATTCCACATCTTATTCCAGAACACTGCTTACCGCTCACCTTGCCACAGGTTGAAAAATATCTACCGACCGAAACGGGAGATCCACCTTTAGGGAATGCCACAGAATGGGCTTGGCACGAAGCTGATGAAAAAGTGATCTCTGTTGATTTGATCGACAACAAGGAGGTTTTTCCTTTGGAACTGAACACCATGCCGGGCTGGGCTGGTAGCTCATGGTATTTCAACCGTTATATGGACCCCAAGAACCAGAACGAATTTGTGCAAAAAGACAAACTCGACTATTGGGGTATGGTTGACTTATATATTGGGGGGAGCGAACATGCAACGGGGCATTTACTTTACTCTCGTTTTTGGCAAAAAGTCCTTTTTGATCTCGGATATGTTCCAGTAGATGAATATGCCCAAAAGCTTGTCAACCAAGGAATGATTTTGGGCGAGAGTGCTTTTATTTATCGTAAGACAGGTACACAAACCTACTTGTCAGCAGGATTGATTCAGGGCCAAAATGTAGAGCCCATTCATGTGGATGTGGCCTATGTAGACGCCAATAATGTGGTTTCTCATGAAGAGCTCCACAACTGGCGACCCGAGTTTGGGGAAGCAACATTTGAACTGGAAGATGGACAGCTCATTGCCAAGCGAGAAGTCGAAAAAATGTCCAAATCAAAATACAACGTCGTCAATCCCGATGACATTTGCGACCAATACGGAGCGGACACCCTACGCATGTACGAGCTTTTTCTGGGACCAATCGAACAGGCAAAACCTTGGAACACCGCTGGTATCTCTGGAGTGTATGGGTTTCTGAATAAGTTTTGGAGACTATTTCACGAAAACGAACAGTTTTCTGTTTCAGACCAACCACCATCGTCCGGAATGCTTAAATCACTGCATGCAACCATTGAAAAAGTCACACATGATATTGACCAATTTTCACTCAATACCGCAGTGAGTGCCTTTATGATTTGTGTGAATGAGCTCACAGCTGCCAAGTGTAATCATCGAGCTATTTTGAAACCTTTAACGGTTTTATTAGCACCCTTTGCACCACATATTTGCGAAGAATTATGGGAAAAATTAGGGCACACCCCATCGCTTTCAAACGAACCTTATCCCATTGCTGATCCCATGCATCTCAAAGAGACACAAATTACTTACCCGATTAGCTTTAATGGTAAAATGCGCTTCACCCTTGACCTTGATGCCGAGGCCACCAAAGACGAGATTGAACAAGCAGCCCTAGCCGACGAGCGTACAGCTCAATATCTCGACGGAAAGACCATTCGAAAAGTGATTGTCGTTCCAGGTAAAATTGTAAATATCGTTTGTGGATGATCGACCAAAATGAAATCATCGGACTCATTGCAGCTGTCTGCACGACTTTTGCCTTTATCCCTCAGGTTATCAAAGTTTGGAAAACCAAACAGACCAAGGACTTGTCATTGCGGATGTATTCCATCATGTTTATCGGCATACTCCTGTGGTTGGCTTACGGGATTCGTATCGATAGCTTATCAATAATATTGGCCAATGTGGTAACTGCAATCTTAGTTGGTACGATTTTGGTGTTTATTATTCAAGGAAAGCGCACCAAATAAAAAAGCAATTTTGGGAGTGCTTGAAGTAATTAAATGTAGCAGTGGCTACAGGCCACAAAATTCTCTGTTGCTCATAATCAATGTAAAATTTTATCATTCCGCTGTTTTATGCCGTCTTGACAGTCTGCTTTACTTGGCAATATTTTTGTAGTATATTCACAAAAAAAGTACATGGGCTATTATTATGGTATTGGTGGAGAATTTTATCTCATTGCCATTGTTTTTGCTGCGATCAGCATGATCGTGAGTCATCGACTTAAATCAAAATTTAAAACCTATTCAAAAATTCAATTGCGAAACGGTCTTTCGGGTGCCGAGATTGCCGAAAAAATGCTTGCCGACCACGGCATAAGAGATGTCAAAGTCGTTTCCGTAAAAGGCATGCTCACCGATCACTACAATCCTATGAAAAAAACGGTAAATCTCAGTGAGAGCGTGTATGGCGAACGCAACGCTGCCGCCGCTGCTGTTGCTGCACACGAATGTGGTCATGCAGTCCAACATGCCCAAGGCTATGAATGGCTCAAAATGCGATCTGTTTTGGTGCCAATGGTCAGTGTCGCATCCAATTTGTCGATGTGGGTGATCATTGCTGGTCTGGGCTTGTTTGGTGGAACTCAAAGCTACACCATTGCCAGTATCGGGGTAGCCATGTTCGGCCTGGGAACACTCTTTAGTTTTATCACCCTGCCTGTAGAATATGATGCAAGTAACCGAGCTTTGGCTTGGTTGAGACGTAAAAATATGGTCGGACAACAAGAGTTTGCTGCAGCCAAAGATGCCCTAAAATGGGCTGCCCGAACCTATGTGGTGGCTGCCATCGGCTCATTGGCAACCCTTATTTACCTTGCTTTGCGCGTCAGTAGTCAGCGCCGTTGATCAGAATTTGATTTGTCGTTCGATTTGATGTTTTAGGCAGATATAGGTTTCTGTCCGTGATATCCCTGGGATTTTCTGAATTTTATCGCTTAGCAGTGCCGACAAATGATTGTTGTTTCTACATGTGAGTTTAATCAACAAACTCCAACCACCAGTGGTGTAGTAACAGGAGGTAACCTCCGGAATTTTGTTGAGCTTTGCCACTGCTTCGCTATTGTGAGAGGCCTTGTCGAGATAGATGCCAATGAAGGCATGAGTTGTATAGCCAAGTTTTTCCTCATTGATTTTAACATAACTTCCCGAAATGATACCAGCGTCTTCCAATTTGCGAACTCGTTGATGGATCGATGCACCCGAAGCGCCCATATTTCTCGCAATCTCTAAAATGGGAGTACGCGCATTTTCGGTGAGATGACGCAGAATTTCTTTGTCAATCCCGTCTAGGACAAAATCTTGATTGATGATTTTCATATTAAAAACATTGGGATACACAAATATACAATTTTGACAATGATGGCTATAACTTTATGTTGTTTGCCTCAAACATTTATAAGATTAAAATCTTTTATAAATGAATGATTATATATTTAAATATAACAGATACAATAGTTGGTTTTGTTTGGCAGAAAAAAGGGGGGAGTGGGGGGTGAATTATTCATAATAATTCCTACATTGGCTTTTCATAACCTTAAATCTTATTGCAATGAACATTTATATACCTCGATACGTTTTTTATATTTCCTTTTTTGTTGGATGCCTGTTTACAAACCTTGTTGCCCAAAACGATGAGGAGGTCATTATCTATGTGAAGAATACCACCGAACAAGATATTGGAAATAACGACCTTTCAAAAGTACACACCTATGGAAAAAGTTGGGATACTGCTTTTCGCCACCTACACGATGCCTTGCGCTTTGGCGACCCCAATGCCACTCAGATGTGGATTGCCGGTGGGCATTATTACGTGGACAGGGGCATAGCTTTGACTAATCAAACGGGTGAGACAGAACCGAACAGTGGACACATAAGTCCTTATTTGGTGCTCAACCGCAATCTCAAAATCTATGGGGGCTTTGCAGGCACTGAAACCAGTCTTGACCAACGCGACCCCGAAGCCAATCCCACCTATCTAGATGGAAATGTATTTTATAAAGATAAACATGATTTTCCAGTACCAGACAATATATTTAACACCTTCAACAGATTTTCCAAACGAATTATGATTGCCTATAACAGTACCCTAACGCTTGACGGCTTAATTTTTCAATATGTTTTTGGTGGGGAGTCAGCAGCTAGCGGAGAAGTGCGTATTATAGAAGCAGATCAGGGGAATGGTGCTTTTGTCCGCGCCCATCAATCGGCATTGACGATTAACAATTGCCTGTTTCGGTATGCAACGGAGGGTCTTAATGGTCAGATGGTCTATGCGACAAACAGCACTGAACCTTTACGAATTACCAACTCGCGATTTACTGAAAGTGGGAATGCAAGATCTTTTTTTCGCACTTTTACTAAGGAAGGTGATGGGAGGATAATTTTTGAAAACAATATTGTCGATAATATACAATCACCCGAAAATGGTGAAAATATCCTTTTTGAAAATGCCATGGGATATGTAGGAGGAAATGCTGTTACTGAAATCAAAAACAGTCTATTGTATAACAATGACCGCCTGCAAATTGAGGTGACCACCTATGTGGACGAATCAGATTCTGTAAATGTGGTTATTGAAAATGTATTGGCGTTTAACAATGACTTCAGTGAATACCCCTTTATAGATGTATTAAGTGCTCTTGCAGATGGAACCGTCAACCTATCGATCACCAACTCTAGTTTTATCAATAATATTGGCTCAAATTCGGTGATTTCTACGGCTGGTAAAACTGGATCTAACAAGCTCAACCTTAGCATGCATAACAATGTGTTTTATGGGAATAAAATCAGTGAGGAAGATAGTACGCCCATCGAATCGCTAGAGACGGGGACTAACCAAGAGTTTCAAAGCACCACCATTAGCCATAACGCCACAGACGAAAGCGGCAGTGCATTGCTCACAAATGATGATTACAACACTGGCAAAGTGGATTTGAGTAGTAAATTATTGACAGATCTTTTTGTTGTTCAAACAGATGTAGACGGCAACATTGATGCCGATGGTGCAGACGACAAATGGTTCACGTCAGATGATGGTTTTGTGCCAAAAGAAAATGGTGTCTTGCACAATGCGGGTAAACAATACAGCGGTGGCAAATATTGCCCTAGATCTGAAAAACACCAATCGTTTGCAAGAAGATACGGTGGATATTGGTGCCTATGAGTTTGATGGTAGTACTCTGGTAACCGGAAAAGAGCATATTCCATCTTTACTGATTTATCCCAACCCTGTGCAAAAGGGTAGCTCACTATATGTAGATCTTTCAGGTCTTCGCACCCAACAACTGATCATTCGCGATGTGAGAGGGAAGCTTGTAAAAACGCTCATTCTCGATGGAGAACAGCAGATGGTCGATGTCGGTGCACTTTCATCTGGTTCGTATTTGGTGTTGTCTGTCAATGACCGTAATGATTACAAAGCATTTAAGCTGGTTGTAGAATGATTTGCTAAAGGAGAGTGTCCATGATTTTTGTTGTGGCACCTTGGCTTGCACGAATAAAGTGTAGATTGATTTTTCCTGTCTCTTGTCTTTGTTTGCGATCATGGATTAGGGACAGGATTTTTTCTTTTGCTTCTGAAGCATTGGAAATAGAGATTACCCCCCCTGTATTGACAAGTTGGACTGCTTCTGGAAATGACGCATAGTTTTTACCAATCACAATGGGAATCCCAGTAGCGGCTGGCTCAAGAATGTTGTGAAGTCCTTTGGTTCCCATCCCACCACCTACGTAGGCGATTTGTGCATACTGATAACAAGAAGAAAGTAAACCAACAGTGTCGAGAACAAGTACAGTTGCTTGCGCAAGCGCACGATGATCGATAGTACTGTAGCGCTGACTTTGAGCAGGGAGCTCATCTAGTAGGGTTTTAACCGCTTTCTCATCAACTTCATGTGGTACAATAAGCCAACACCATTGCGCAGGAGTGTTTGCGATACTTTCCTTTAATACACTTAGGTCCTCTGGCCACACACTTCCTGCAATGATGCATTGCCGATTCATTACAAATTTCGCCATAAAAGGGAGTTTTTCATTGGAAAGATTGTCACGATCAAAACGAGTATCACCTGAGACAGAAACCTGTTTGATGCCAATACGAAGAAGTAAATTTTGAGAAGCTTCGTTTTGAACAAAAAGATGCGCATACCCTTTCAAGAGTTTGCGATACCATCCGCCCCACGGCTTAAAAAACAATTGCTGAGGTTGAAAAAGCCCCGCAATAAGATAGGTGGGAATCCTTTGTTTTTGAAGTTCAATCAGCAAGTTGGGCCAAAACTCATACTTTACAAAAAAGACTTTGGTGGGTTGTACTTTCTTGACAAATCGGCGTACATCAGTTCGAATGTCCCAAGGTAAATAGGTGGTCAGGTCAGCAACTTGATGCGTTTTTTTGACAAGGTATCCAGAAGGTGAGAAAAAGCTCACCAAGTAAAATGCTTGGGGATTTTTGGTTTTGAGTGCTTTTAGAACCGGAAGCCCTTGTTCGTACTCACCTAAAGAGGCACAATGCATCCAAATTACTTCTCTATCACTCGGAATCGTTTTGAGGTCATCCCAAATGCGCTTTCTACCATCGACAAACTGCTTTGGTTTTCCTGAAATTGGGGCGACAATTAGAATGCGACGAACCAATCGGACTACAATAGAGTACAAATTTCGCATACACAAAGATAGTGCTTTCTCCAGAGGAGATTGTTTTTGTAGATTTGCACCAACAAAAAAGCTGCTATGCGAAAAATACAAATGGTCGACCTGCAATCGCAGTACGCCTTTATCCGCCCTCAAGTAGAGGCGGGGATGAAGGAAGTGCTGTCCAGTACGCAGTTTATTAACGGGCCTGCTGTCAAATCTTTTCAAGCCAATTTGGAAACCTATCTAGGGGTGAAGCATGTGATTCCTTGCGCCAATGGCACCGATGCTTTGCAAGTTGCCATGATGGGCTTGGGGCTGAAGCCAGGCGATGAGGTGATTACGGCAGACTTCACTTTTGCAGCTACTGTTGAGGTAATTGCTTTACTCGGACTAACGCCAGTCTTAGTAGACGTTGACCCCAACTCCTTTAATATTGACCCAAAGGCCATCGAACGAGCAATTACGCCAAAAACAAAAGCGATTGTTCCCGTTCATCTGTTTGGTCAAGTTGCTGATATGGATGCCATCATGGCAATTGCTGAAAAACACAATCTCTATGTAATCGAAGACAATGCCCAAGGCATTGGCGCAACACATACGACAGCAACAGTTGAAAAAATAAAAGCTGGAGGAATTGGTCATGTGGCTTCCACTTCTTTTTTTCCTTCCAAAAACCTAGGTTGTTATGGGGATGGCGGTGCGATTTTCACCAATGACGACGATCTTGCGCACACCTTGAGAGGAATTGTAAACCACGGGATGTATGAACGCTATCACCACGATGTGGTGGGTGTCAACTCTCGTTTGGACAGTTTGCAGGCAGTGGTTCTGAACGAAAAGCTCAAACTCCTCGACTATTATAATGAACGAAGAAAATGGGCTGCTATACGCTATTCACAGTTGCTTTCAGACCATGACAATATCATTCCCCCCCAAGTGATTCGCAATTGCGATTCACACGTTTTTCATCAATATACCCTTCGACTGATTGGCTCTGACCGAGATGCGCTCGTGCAGTACCTGCAAAATCAAGGCATTCCATGTGGGGTGTATTATCCGATTCCGCTGCATGCGCAAAAGGCATACACAAGCGACAAATACGATGAAGCGAATTTTGCTGTGACCAATCAACTGGTCAAAGAGGTCATATCCCTTCCGATGCACAGTGAATTGGAGGAGGAGCAAATCAAAACGATTTGTGAGCACGTTCTGGCATTTATGAGCTAGTCGAGAGCACCTTTAGTAAGGGCCTCTCTGTCAATTTTTCGCATCAATCCTTGTAAGACTTTTCCAGGGCCACACTCAATAAACTGTGAAGCGCCATCGTTGCGCATTTTCTCAATGGTCTGTGTCCATTTTACAGGGCCGGTCAGTTGCGCAATGAGGTTTTTCTTAATTGTATCGACATCTTGTGTTGGAGCAGCGGTGATATTTTGATAAATGGGACAACTCGGTTTGCTGAATTTCGTTTCTTGAATAGCATTGGCAAGTTGTTCTCTGGCTGGCTCCATCAACGGCGAGTGAAAAGCACCCCCAACAGTAAGGAGTAATGCGCGTTTAGCCCCTTTTTCTTTGAGTTGTTCGCAGGCCGCTTCTACAGCGGGCACTTCTCCTGAAATCACCAATTGCCCAGGGCAATTGTAGTTGGCTGCTACAACGATACCTTGGGTATTTGCACAAACGTCTTCCACAACCTCATCAGCAAGAGCGAGAACGGCAGCCATAGTCCCTTGACTTTGGTTGCAAGCGTCTTGCATGGCCTGAGCTCGTTGTGCAACAAGTCGTAAGCCATCGGCAAAAGTCAAAGCGCCAGTGGCAGTCAGTGCAGAGAATTCACCAAGAGAGTGACCAGCCACCATTTGTGGTGAAAAGCCATCACCTAATACCGTTCGAACCGCCATGGAGTGAACAAAAATAGCAGGTTGGGTCACACGAGTTTGACGGAGGTCATCCGCGCTGCCACTAAACATGATGTCCGTAAGAGAAAATCCTAAAATATCATTGGCTTGCGCAAACAAATTGGCAGCTTCTTGACGTTGGTCTGCTAGGTCTTTGCCCATTCCTTGAAACTGGGATCCTTGACCAGGAAATACAAAAGCATTCATATTATATTTTTTGATATCGTAAAAACGTAAAAGCGTGTGCGTGTTTTTCGTCTGCAGCATGCTCCTCTCGCCATACTTCCTTCCACTGGTGGGAATTGATTTCTGGGAAAAAGGTATCTGCATCAAAGTCAGCATGCACACGTGTGAGTTCGATTTCATCAGCAATACCCATCGACTCTTTATAGATCTCACCTCCCCCAATAATAAAAGGCCTGGGGTCGTCTTTGGCAATGGTAAGGGCTTCGGATAATGAAGAAGCTATCGTTATATTTTCTGCTTGATATTCTGATTGTCGAGTAATCACGATGTTGGTTCGGTTTGGCAATGCCCTCGGCATAGACTCAAAAGTCTTTCGTCCCATGATGACCGCATGGCCATTAGTCAATGTTTTAAAATGTTGTAAATCCTTTGAAAGATGCCAAATGAGCTTGTTGTCTTTTCCAAGTGCGTGATTTGATGCTGCAGCTGCAATGATTGTGATTCGTTGCTTGGGTTTTTCACTTTCTTCTTTATGCCATTCGGCATCAGCTTGAAGACTTGCTTCCTTGTCGAGTTTACGCTTGATTTTTTCGATACGTGTCTCTTGCAATCCAACGAGGGTTTTGATTTGCTCTTTTTCCCACGCAGGATTCATAAATCGTTTGGTGACATAGATTTGAAAAAAATGTAAAAGCAAAAAAACAACCCAAAGCAATGCTGCGCTCAATACCCATGGGAAACCGAATGGCTGAATCTGGGCACCATAGCCGAGCCCGATATTGAGAATGACCATAACAAGAGAAGCGAATAAAAAAGCGACAAAGTGAAAGTACAATCGCTTTTTCTGACGAATGCGAGCACGCGCATAATCGACCAGATCAATTTGGCGATCATCTATAGTGGTCTTGTTTTTTCGTTGAAAAATCATACAATTGTTTCAAGTGCAAACATAGGGCTTTACAACCTAAAATTAAACAGCTACTGCCCCTTTGATATGCGGATGGGGATCATAGTTTTCGATGGTAAAATCGGAGAACTCAAATTCAAAAAGATCCGTTTTATTTGGATTGATTTTGAGGGTGGGAAGTGTCTTTGGTTTCCGACTGAGTTGCAACTCGATTTGTTCCATGTGATTGGTGTATATGTGGGCGTCCCCAAAGGTGTGAATAAAGTCTCCTGGCTGATAGCCACATGCCTGTGCCATCATATGGGTAAACAATGCATAAGATGCGATATTGAAGGGAACACCTAAAAAAATATCGGCACTCCGCTGGTAGAGCTGACAAGAAAGCTTGCCATCTGCAACATAAAATTGGAAAAAGGCATGACATGGCGGTAAAGCAGCTTTTCCGTTGGCTACATTTTCCGCAAAGGGTTTGGAAGGTTCAGGCATCACACTGGGATTCCATGCCGACACGAGCATTCTTCGGCTATCGGGGTTGTGCTTGAGGGTTTGGATAATGTCTTTAATCTGATCGATATTTTCACTGTTCCAATTGCGCCACTGGTGTCCATATACAGGGCCCAAATCTCCATTTTCATCGGCCCACTCGTTCCAGATTCGAACGCCGTTTTCTTTGAGATAACCAATATTGGTATCGCCTTTGAGAAACCAAAGAAGTTCGTAAATGATCGATTTGAGATGGAGTTTTTTTGTGGTAACCATGGGAAAGCCCTCACCGAGGTCGAATCGCATTTGATAGCCAAAAACACTTTTTGTTCCCGTTCCTGTCCGGTCTGACTTTTCGACGCCATGATCAAGAACATGGTGAACCAAATCTAGGTATTGTTTCATCTCAAAAGTTTTGATAAAAATAGTGTGCTTTGGCGACAGATTCTCATCTGCAATTTACTTTTTTTCACAGGGTTATCCACTAAGTTAGCCAATGATGGCTCCTGCAATTACTGCTGAGATTAATGAGGCCAAAGTTCCACCGATAAGCGCACGAATACCAAACTGAGAAAGCACTTTGCGTTGACCTGGTGCGAGAGAACCAATACCGCCAATTTGTATTCCGATCGAGGCAAAGTTGGCAAACCCACAAAGCATGTAGGTTGCCATGATAATCGATTTTTGATATTGTAGATGAATCATATTGACTGGGTCTTTGAGTTCGGCAAGTTGGATGTACCCAACAAATTCACTCGCGGCAAGCTTAATACCGAGTAGCTGTCCCATCGGCATAATGTCGGGCGTGGGAATTCCCATGATCCACATTAACGGAGCAAAAAGGAATCCGAGGATGGCTTCTAAAGAAAAGCCCTCATAAATCGTATTGGCAGCAAACCAATCATTGAGAGTCGTCCAGTCACCAACCCACCCCAAAATACCGTTACACATGGCAATCAATGCTACAAAAACGAGTAGCATACCACCAATTGTGGTGGCGAGTTTGATTCCTTCTACAGTCCCATTGGAAATGGCGTCTAGGGCGTTGGATCCAATATTGTCTAGGGATACGCTGACTTCGTTGTTTATCGGTTCGGTTTGTGGGTATAAAATTTTAGCAATCACAATTGCACCCGGTGCAGCCATGACTGAGGCAGCCAACAAGTGTTTGGCAAACTCTAAACGCATCACGGGGTCATTGCCGCCCAAAAAACCAATGTATGCGGCAAGGACACCCCCAGCTACAGTTGCCATTCCACCAATCATGACCAGTAGGACTTCAGACTTGTTCATTCGCTCTAAATAGGCCTTAATCATCAAGGGCGCTTCGGTTTGACCTAAGAAGATATTCCCGATAACAGACAAGCTTTCGGCTCCAGAAATTTTGAGAACTTTTGTCAGGGCAAGTGCAAGGAATTTAACGACAATCTGAATCACTCCCAAGTAGAAGAGAAGGGAAGTCAAGGCAGCAAAAAAGACAATAGTGGGCAAAATTTGAAAAACGAAAATAAAGCCATACGAGTCGGCATTCATCAAATCTCCAAAGAGAAAAATACTTCCAGCATTGGTAAAATCGAGTATGCTGACAAAAAGCTCACCCATGGCTTCGAAAATACTTTGAATCCATCCAATGCGCAAAATGCCTATTGCTAGCATCAATTGAATCAATAGCCCGATTCCAACAGTTTTCCACGCAATATTTTTTCGGTCTGCACTACAGGCAATGGCGATAGCCAATAGAACAAAAAGGCCGAGTAAGCCACGTAAAACACTTTGCAGTCCCAATCCAGCGTTGGGAATAATTTCAGTTTGAATACTTGCTAATATCAAAGGGTAGTTTTAAGAGTCAGATTCACGTTTGGCGATTTCGTCACGTAACTTAACAGCCAGCTCATATTCCTCTCTTTTGAGAGCTTTCTGAATACGTGCTTGGAGTTCATCTATGCTTAAGTGTTGAATATCGTCCGTTTCTTTTGTCGTTTGTTTGTCTAAGCTTTCATCGTCGATAACGATGGCTGCTTTTTCAAGAACATTTTCATGGGCAAAAATAGGCGCATGAAAACGCAAAGCTAGTGAGATGGCATCGGAAGTACGAGAATCTATGATTTCTTCAATCTGATCACGTTCACAAATCAAACTAGAATAAAAAACGCCATCAACAAGTTTTTGGATGATTACACGTTTAATACGAATTTCAAATCTCTCAGAAAAATTGCGAAACAAATCGTGTGTAAATGGGCGTTGAAGTTGGATGTCGTCGTCCAGTGCAACCGCAATAGATTGGGCTTCAAACTCACCAATAATGACGGGAAGTTTGCGCACACCCTCCACTTCATCAAGGATTAACGCATAAGCGCCACTTTGGTTTTGACTGTATGATATTCGGTTGACCTGAAGTTTGACTAAACTCATTGTAAAACGTAAACAATTACAACGAATTTATGGAAAAAAGGCGATTAAACCTCGTCTAGGTTCTGGCTTTTAATTTTTCTATTAATTTTGGGAGTACTTCAAAGGCATCTCCTACGATTCCATAGTCAGCTGCCTTAAAAAAAGGAGCTTCTGGGTCTGAGTTAATCACCACTTTTACTTTTGATGCGTTCACACCCGCTAGATGCTGAATGGCACCTGAAATCCCAACAGCAATATAAAGGTTAGTTGCCACGGGTTTTCCAGTTTGCCCAACGTGCTCACTATGTGGACGCCAACCCATATCAGAAACGGGTTTTGAGCAGGCAGTTGCCGCACCCAAGACATCGGCAAGATCTTCAATTAGACCCCAGTTTTCAGGGCCTTTTAGCCCACGTCCACCTGAAACAACGACGTCGGCATCAGCTATGGTTGCCTTTCCTTGGCTTTGATCAACACTCGATTGTGTGCATTTGATATCTGTATGTATATCTTGCTGGTGGACATCAGTCGATGTGCTTTGAGTCGTTTCTTCATGTACATTATTGGCCAAACCGATAATATTCACCTTTCCTTCAAGTACTGTATTGGCAAATGCTTTGTTGCTAAACACAGCTTGCTTTACCGTCAAGGGCTCGCTGGCACTTGGCAATTCCACGACATTTGTAACATAGCCAGCTTTCAGCTTGCCAGCCAAAACACCACCCATGTACTTGGCGTCAGCACTACTGCTGATCACGATAATTTTTGCCTGTTCGACCATGGCAATTTCAGCCAAAGCAGAAGCATATACATGGGCTTCAAAATAGTCGACATTTGCGGTGAGGTTGATTAATTTTGATGCACCATAATGAGTGAGTTGATCAACATTTTCACAATTGATTGTAACAATGGTTAGTGTAGTGTTTTGTTGTTGGGCAAGAGCAAATCCATAAGAACAGAGTTCTGCATAACCCTTTTTGAGCTTCCCTTGTTGGGATTCGGAAAATAAAAGAATAGACATGGTTTATAATACTTTAGCTTCGTTTTGTAATAGGTCGATGAGTTGGTCAATGTCGTCGGCAGGAATCAGTTTGACTGCTGCTTTTGGCGCTGGTTTTTCAAAACTGCTTATCGCTGTTTTGGATGATGATTCTGTGGCAGGAACAACCGCAAGAGGTTTTTGCCTTGCTTGCATGATTCCTCTCATGTTCGGAATGCGGAGGTCGGTTTCCTCTACAAGTCCTTTTTGACTCCCAATGATCAGCGGGAGTTCAACACTTAGAACCTCCATACCCCCATCCATTTCTCGAGTGGCAGAAGCAGTTGAACCATTTATTTCTAGTTTGACACAAGTATTGACAAAAGCCAAATCACACTTGGCTGCAATCATGCCTGGGACCATAGAGCCATTGTAATCGATAGATTCTCGCCCAGCGATAATCAAGTCGTAAGGGTTTGCCTGGATATAGTTTGAAATTTGATCGGAAACGACAAAAGCATCTGTAGCAGGAGTATCGATTCGAATGGCTTTGTCAGCACCGATAGCAAGTGCTTTTCTAAGGGTGGGATCGGCACTAGCTTCGCCTACATGCAAAACATCGACAGTGGCTCCAATCTTTTCTTTAAACCAAATGGCGCGAGTCAATCCAAATTCATCATTTGGATTAATCACAAACTGAACACCCTGCTCGTCAAAGACGGTATTGTTGTTTTTAAAATTAATTTTTGAAGTTGTATCTGGTACACAACTGATGCAGACTAAAATTTTCATGATTTACAGATATGAAACAAATATAGAAAAATAATTGAAATTATTATGCACGCATAATAATTTATTCAAATCGAAATAAGTTGGTTCTTTCTTGTAAATATTGCTATTTTTGCGCAGTCAAAAAAAAGCATGAGGACAATCCAATTCAGAGAAGCGATATGTGAAGCGATGTCAGAAGAAATGCGTCGTGACGAAAGCATATATCTGATGGGTGAGGAGGTAGCCGAATACAACGGTGCCTACAAAGCTTCCAAAGGCATGTTAGATGAGTTTGGTGAAAAGCGTGTGATTGACACACCAATCTCCGAACTTGGTTTTGCTGGAATAGGGGTTGGTTCGACCATGACAGGGAATCGTCCGATTATTGAGTTTATGACCTTTAACTTTGCTTTAGTTGGGATTGATCAAATTATCAATAACGCAGCAAAAATTCGTCAGATGTCAGGGGGTCAGTTTCCTTGTCCTATTGTTTTTCGAGGACCAACGGCCTCTGCGGGACAGCTTGCAGCGACACACTCTCAAGCATTTGAGAGTTGGTATGCCAATTGCCCTGG
Organism: Flavobacteriaceae bacterium; assembly: GCA_029238125.1. GTDB lineage: Bacteria > Bacteroidota > Bacteroidia > Flavobacteriales > Flavobacteriaceae > UBA724. The sequence goes on from JAQWGQ010000031.1 coordinate 28,768, forward strand.
GCTCAAGGTCATTGTGCCGTCTAATCCCTATGATGCCAAGGGCTTACTCAAATCTGCTATTCGCGATGACGATCCAGTGATTTTTATGGAATCAGAGCAAATGTATGGCGATAAAGGAGAAGTTCCCGACGGAGAATATGTACTCCCCATAGGTGTTGCGGATGTAACGCGTACGGGCACAGATGTTACTTTGATCTCCTTTGGTAAAATTTTCAAAGAAGCCACCGCTGCTGCTGAAATGCTCGAAAAAGAAAACATCTCCGTTGAGCTGATTGACCTACGCACAATCCGCCCACTTGACATCAAAACCATCCTCGAATCTGTAAAGAAAACAAATCGATTGGTAATCCTTGAGGAGTCTTGGCCTTTTGGCAATATTTCCACTGAAATCACATATCAAGTACAAAGTCAAATCTTTGATTACCTCGATGCGCCAATTATTAAAATC
>JAQWGQ010000032.1 GCA_029238125.1 Flavobacteriaceae bacterium
TACCTTCCCACCTAGTGGGACAAAGGCCTGGACTTACTATAATTCAGTCGATTAGGCTGCAAGAGCGTAGTTATTCTCGCCATTTAAAATGGTGGTACTATGAGATTTACGAGCTGTAGTCCAGCGCTCGACTTGCTTACCATTACATCTGTCTCGCTGTCAATACCAGTCGACCCCGATGTGTTTCAATGAACATACTCCAAAATTTAGAGTAATGCAAAAATAAACATTTTTCAGCTCAAGATGAGTTATAATGAAGCAGCTGTTTGATAAAGCTTATGAAGTCGTGTTAAAAGGCCTTCCATAAGTTCCAATGGAAGCATATTTGCGCCATCACTTTTTGCTTGTGCAGTATCAAAATGTGTTTCCATAAATAAACCATCAACACCTGCTGCAACACCTGCACGCGCTATGGTTTCAATCATTTCTGGACGCCCCCCTGTTACACCACTTGCTTGGTTGGGCTGTTGCAAAGAATGGGTCACGTCCAAAATTGTGGGAGCAAAGGATTTCATCACTGGAATTCCACGAAAGTCAACCACCATGTCATGGTATCCAAACATGGTCCCACGATCTGTTATCCAAATCTTTTCATTTGAAGAATCAGTCACTTTCCGAACAGTATGTTGCATACTCTCTGGACTCATAAACTGTCCCTTCTTTAAGTTGATATATTTTCCTGTTTCTGCGGCAGCGATGACCAAATCGGTTTGACGAACCAAAAAGGCAGGAATTTGAAGAACATCTACATATTCTGCAGCTTTTTTTGCATCATCAATCTCATGGATATCAGTAACTGTTGGAACACCGAATTCATGCCCTACTTTTTGTAATATCTTGAGTGCTTTTTCATCACCTATCCCTGTAAAACTATCGATTCGACTTCGATTTGCTTTCTTAAAACTTCCTTTAAAAACAAAAGGAATTCCGAGTTGATCTGTGACTTTAACCAGATGTTCTGCAATTTGCATCGCCATTTCCTCCCCTTCAATTGCGCACGGTCCGGCGATAAGAAAAAAGGAGTTCGAGGATGATAAACGTTCTTCAAATGTTTTCATGATACGAAAATAGGAATTTAGGATTTGCTGTAGAAACGGATTTACTCGCTGTAAATAATGTACATTTGCGCCGATAAAATTGGAAATGGAAAATATCCGAAACATCGCGATCATCGCGCACGTAGACCACGGTAAGACCACTTTGGTCGATAAAATTCTTCATCACTGTCAACTTTTTCGTGAAAATGAATCCAAAGGGGAGCTGATTCTTGATAACAATGACTTGGAACGCGAGCGCGGCATTACTATCCTTTCAAAAAACGTATCTGTACCGTTTAAAGGCAACAAAATCAATATTATTGATACGCCTGGTCACGCCGACTTTGGTGGCGAAGTTGAGCGTGTTCTCAATATGGCTGATGGCGTTTTGTTGTTGGTTGATGCCTTTGAGGGTCCCATGCCTCAAACTCGATTTGTTTTGCAAAAAGCAATTGATCTGAAGCTCAAGCCCATAGTCGTTGTCAATAAAGTCGACAAAGAAAACTGCACTCCTGAAGAGGTATACGAGGCGGTTTTTGACTTGATGTTTGAGCTCGGTGCGGAAGAATGGCAACTTGATTTTCCAGTCTTATACGGTTCAGCAAAACACAATTGGATGTCGGAGGATTATAAAGTTCAAACAGACACAGTTGAGCCATTACTTGATGCAGTCATCAAACATATCCCTTCTCCAAAAGTTGAAGACGGAACCAAACAAATGCTGATTACCTCATTGGATTATTCTTCATTTACGGGTCGGATTGCCATTGGTCGATTGCACCGAGGTGAGTTGAAAGCAGCTGATGCTATCTCTTTGGTAAAAAGAGATGGAACGGTCGTAAAGTCTAAAATCAAAGAGTTACTTGTCTTTGATGGTTTGGGGAGAAAAAAGGTAGAGCAGGTCGTTGCGGGTGACTTGTGCGCGATTGTCGGTTTAGATGATTTTGAGATCGGCGATACCGTCGCAGATATTGATTCGCCTGAAGGTCTACCGACGATTGCAATTGATGAGCCCACAATGAGTATGTTGTTTACCATCAATGATTCGCCCTTTTTCGGAAAAGAAGGAAAATTTGTAACGTCTCGTCATATCAAAGACCGCTTGGAGAGAGAACTAGAACGGAACCTTGCTATGAGATTGGAAGAAACCGATACAGCCGACAAGTTTATCGTGTATGGACGTGGGGTTTTACATTTGTCCGTGCTGATCGAAACCATGCGGAGAGAGGGGTATGAACTTCAAATCGGGCAGCCACAAGTCATTATCAAAGAGATTGATGGAAAAAAGTGTGAACCAGTTGAAGAACTTACCATTGACCTGCCAGAGGAGGTTTCTGGTAAAGCAGTTGAAATGGTTACCACACGAAAGGGTGAGATCGTAGCGATGGAACCAAAAGGAGGACGAATGATTTGCTCATTTAAGATCCCATCTCGTGGCATCATTGGACTGCGAAATCAACTGCTTACTGCAACAGCTGGAGAGGCAATTATGAATCATCGCTTTATTGCATTTGAGCCATATAAGGGTGACATACAAGGTAGGATCAATGGATCTTTGATTTCAATGGAAAAAGGAACCGCAATTCCTTACTCATTAGATAAGTTGCAAGATCGAGGAAAGTTTTTTATTTACCCTGGAGAAGAGATTTATACTGGTCAGGTGATAGGTGAAAACTCAAGAGCAGATGATTTGGTTGTCAATGTAACCAAGACCAAAAAACTATCCAATGTGCGTGCTTCAGGAACTGATGACAAGGTCAAACTTGCACCTCCAATTCAATTTAGCTTAGAAGAGGCACTGGAGTATATTCAAAAAGATGAGTATGTGGAGGTAACTCCCAACTCCCAACGATTGCGAAAAATCTACCTCGACGAAAACGAGCGCAAACGACAGGAAAAACAGTTCGGGTAATTTATTAAGTTATTTTACGTTTTCTGTTCAGTGTATGAAAGGATTTAATATTGAGCGATATACCGATTCCCTCAGTGACATTTGGGATGATTTTGTAGAAAGGTCCAAGAATGGAACTTTTATGCTCACGCGTAAATTTATCAATTATCATGGCGACCGTTTTAAAGATGCCTCCCTGTTGGTTTATAAAAACGAAAAGCTCATTGCCGTTTTTCCGGCCAACAGTAATGAACAAACAATTTATTCCCATCAAGGTTTGAGTTATGGGGGATTGGTGTTGCCAAAACAAATAAAGCTCAGTGATGCTTTGGCTGCTTTTGCAAAGCTATTGAAATACTACGCTCACAAAGGATTTTTGAATCTCATCATCAAGCAAACCCCAGCTCTTTACCACCTAAAGCCATCTGAAGAAGTTCAGTATGCTTTGTTTGTTACACAAGCGGAACTATATCGGAGAGACACTGCGATTTGTTTACAGCCGTCTTCCTTTAAACCCAATGAAAATCGAAAGCGAAAAATTAAGTTGGCTAATTCACACGATTTCCAAATTCGTGAAACAGACAATATGGAGCCGTTTTGGAATGAGGTTCTAATTCCCAATTTGCAGATTAGCCATGGGGGTACACCCGTCCATTCTCTACAAGAAATTCAATTCCTAAAAGATACATTTCCAGAGCATATCAAACAATACGATATTTATGAAGGAGATAAAATTCTAGGCGGAACAACCATATTTAATACCCAAAAAACATCTTTGGCACAGTATATTTCTGCAACCCCTTATGGGAAATCTACGGATGCACTATCTGCACTATTTGCTCACATTATTCAAGAGAAAAGCAGCGCTTTTGACTATTTTAGTTTTGGTCATTCCAATGAGGATAATGGTCGAGTGCTTAATCATACATTGAGTTATTGGAAAGAGAGTTTTGGAGGGAGCACGCTGACCCATGATTTTTATAGGGTCAACACCGCAAACTACTCCATTCTCGAAAAGCTGATCAACTGATGATTTCAAAAGGGACGTTTTACACAATTCTCAATGGGATTGCACAGCTTATTAAAGCCGTTTCTTCACTCATTATCAACAAAGTGATTGTTGTGTTTTTAGGTTCTCCTGCTTTGTTGTTTTTAGGTAATTTAAAAAGTGTATTCACGATTCTTCAACAAATCAGCGGGGCAGGGGTATACGAAGGTGCGGTGAAGTACCTCTCTGGAGAATATAAAGATCGTCATACGTTTATTTTACAGGCATGCTTATCACTTATGCTTGTTGGATTATTTGTTTCCACTGCTCTTTATTTTCTTCTCTTCGATCAAATCTTGGACCTTTTACAGTTTTGTGAAAACGATCGTGATCTTATACCTTGGCTATCAGGGGGAATTGTGTTCAGTTTGCTTTGCTTTGTTTTTCATACCCTGATGCAATCTTTTTTTCATGGCTTGAAATCGTATCAAATCATAGTTCGCTCAACTTTGATTTCTTCTTTGTTGACTTTGGGAGTCTCTACCGCTTTGATTTATTATCTCAACAAGCTCGGACTGGTTTTGAGCGTGTTTGTTCCAAGTGTGATCTTGCTTTTGACCTATTGTTTTCATATTCGTAAATCATGGCACTTTGGACGAGTGCTTTTCGGTAAACCTTTTCGCCTGTTTGCATTTAAACCATTACTGTCTTTTACAGCAATGTCAGCAGTTGCAGCAATCGTGTTTCCCTCTGTACTCATCACAATTCGAACTTTGCTTGTTGAACATTCGGGGGTTGAACTTGCTTCCTACTGGGAAGGGTATAGCAGACTATCTCTGTTTATGAGCGGTTTGGCAATTTCATCAATATCCTTGTACTATCTGCCAAAACTCGTTGAAGCCAATACAGGACAGGAAATGTTGAAAG
>JAQWGQ010000035.1 GCA_029238125.1 Flavobacteriaceae bacterium
TTATCACTTTAATATAAGAGATAGGTTTTATTATTTTTACAAACCTTTAAATCTTAAATGATGAAAAACAAGAAAAGTGCCAGTGCTTTAATTAGCGACTTAAAACGTAAGACAAGAAAAGCTTACAATTCAGAAGACAAAATCAAAAGACATCTCCAAAGAGTCATTACAATTATTATCAAGCCAATAATATTGAAAAAGAAAATGTATTCTGTGAAGTCTTTTGTTAATCCTAATTTTAATGAAAATCCAAGAATTGCAATAACAATAAGTGACTTAATACAGTTCTTTAAGTGCTTAACTGTCTCAAAATATAATGGAGATGTAAAGAATAGTTCAAAAAGTGTATTTGATTCAGTCGCTTTTTCTTTTGTCAAATTTGAACCACTTTTGAATGTTATTAAAACGGTTAAAAGTGTAAGAACAAAACCTACACTTGTTAAACTAACATTTGACAAGTCTGAAGCCATATCTAAACTGTAAACATCTTTTGGTAAATTGAACAATTGCTTAAAGTTCAAAAAAGCAATAATTGCCATTACAATTATTGCGATTAAAAAGTCCCAAAAGACTGGTTTTTTAAAATATGCATCTAACATTATAGACTATTTATAAATTCATCAAATTCTTTTTCAATCAGTTCATACCATTGACGTCTTTTTGTTATGGTGTTCAAGTCAATTTCGATTATTACTTCTTTTTTTCCTTTTAACAAGTTAAAAACTTCTTCTTGTCCTTCTTTGTCCTCATATTTTACTACGAAACTATCAAAACAATCAATGTTAAAAGGTCGACCTCTAAATGTTTGAAGCAAATCTGTAAACATATTGTTTGCCTCTTTGTTTATTTCGCTACTTTCAATTGACCTACCTGGTGTTTGAAACATTGCTTCAAGTTTCAAAAATTTAGGTTTTAAAAAGTTTCCAATATTATTCAAATGAGTAAAATAACTACCAACTAGTCTATTGTCCATTTGCGTAAAACTTGATGGATTTATTTTGATATCCATATTCAAGACATTTTTGAAATCAGCTAAAGTATCATCAATTGATGTGTCCATATATAAGTTAACATCTGTAGTTTTGGACAGTTTCAAAGTGTCTCTGGCTACATTTCTTAAATAGTATTCAATATCTGAAATTCGAGGTCCGTGATAGTTATATTCCAAACAAATAACAGCGTGGTCTCTACTAAAATCTATAAAGAAATGAGTTTCCTCTGCTGGTGTTCCTAATGTTGATATTGGGATAAGTTTAAATTTATCTACTGGCTTTATTTTAGGTTTTTTTCCTGCTCGTAACAAAGCCATAGAACACCTGATTCTCCTTTCTCTGTGCATAAAAATAGCACTTGTCATAAAGAGTTCTCTTCTTTCTCCTTGTGGTCTATTATGATGTCTATCAATTAAGTGACCTTTACCATCCCTTTTCTGAACCGTAATATATGTAATTATATCTTTTAGAATAGTATTACTAGAATATTCTCTTTCTTTATCCTTGTAAGGTGTAAACTTCAAAGAATAAAAGTGAAATCGGATAGGTGTAAGATTTTCGGTTTTTGTCATTCAGTTAATGGTTGGTTTAAATTACTCACAACGACCCCGCTAAACGGAGTTAGGTTCTGGGTTTTGTAAATCATGAGCTTGCTCTTGATCTGTAAAAGACAACAAGAACCTGACCAAGTTGTGTTTTAGCCCATGTTGGATTGCGTTTTGCTCGATGCCGGTCTTTGACTGTATGTAGGTTTTAATGCTCATAAAGCAATTTGGTTTAGCGGGGTCGTTGGATTCCATTTCCAAAGGGGCGGGAACATGCCTAGGGCATGTGTAGCAACTTTGGTCAGCCAAAGGCTGAATGTGATCCAACAACTCAATATACCTGTGTCGTATATCAAACTTCCCTGAACTGTAAACTAGAAAAAAAGCGAAATCGATTCTTTGATCTGGGCAAACGATTTAGGGCGTTTGAGTGTTCAAGATAATCATTTTTGTTGAATGATGATTGAACTATATTGTTTTGAGTTATCGTTTGTGGGTTGAGAAGAGGGTTGGTTTATGCCCATTGACAGATTAGTCCGTGAGTTAAATGCTTTTTCACGTGTCGTTAAACGTCCCTATTTTAGAAAACTTAATGTAATCCAATCCTTTTCGTTATTTTTAACTCCTTTATTAAAAAAAATGTTCAATATGAAACTTTTCATTTCCTCAATATTATCAATCTTTTTTCTACTTCCTTCCTTGGCATTAGCCCAAGAACAAAATCTAGAAGGTCCCAAACAAGGGCATACCAATCAAAACAAATTCCGTCAGCTCTACAACGAGTTTTCGACACCCAATGATTATCGAACCGCAAGTGGCGCACCTGGCCCTGCTTACTATCAGCAACGTGCCGACTATGTGATGGACATCAAAATCGATGACGAAACTCAGCGTCTTTACGGTGAGGAAACCATAACCTACGCCAACAATTCGCCCGATGCGTTGGCCTATTTGTGGGTACAGCTCGACCAGAATATCCGTAAAAAAGACGCTCCGTCTCTTCTAAAAAACAGCCAGTCTCTGGATCAGGTCTCGCAGTTGTCCTCCTTTGCCAATAACCACCTTGGCGATCCTTTTGATGGTGGATTCAATATCGAAAAAGTTACAGACGCTCAAGGAAAACCCCTGCCATACATCATCAATCAAACCATGATGCGAATCGATCTGCCAACCACACTACAGTCGGGTGGGCAAGTGGTGTTTTCCATCAAATGGTGGTACAACATCAACAACCACGTGGTCAACCGCGCGCGTTCGGGTTATGAGTATTTCCCTGCCGATGATAACCGTGCCTATGTGATCGCGCAGTTTTTCCCGCGCATGTGTATGTATGACGATGTGGAGGGCTGGCAAAACTATCAGTTCTGGGGCAATGGTGAGTTTGCACTTCCCTTTGGCGATTACGAGGTAAATCTAACCGTTCCAGCCAACTTTATCGTTGATGCGACAGGCGAATTGACCAATCGTAAGGAAGTGTTTTCCAAAGAAATGATGAATCGCTATAAGCTCGCCAAAAAAACCTATGATAAGCCCGTGATGATTGTCACCCAAGAAGAAGCGGAGGCCAACGAAAAAACCACGACAACCAAAACCAAAACATGGAAGTTTTCCGCAAAGAATGTTCGGGACTATGGCTTTACAGCATCAAAAAAATACATATGGGATATGATGGCTGTCAAGGTTGGTGACCGCGATGTCATGGCTGTTTCACTCTATCCAAAAGAGGGGAACCCACTTTGGGAAGAATGGTCTACTCGTGCAGTTGCACAAACCCTGGAAACCGTATCGAGATTCACCTTTGACTATCCCTACCACAAAGCCATTTCGGTTCATGCCAAAAATCAAGGCATGGAATACCCCATGATTTGCTGGAATTACGGTCGTCCCGATGAGGATGGAACCTATAGTGATCGTGTCAAATTTGGAATGATTTCGGTGATTATCCATGAGATTGGGCACAACTATTTCCCGATGATTGTCAACTCCGACGAGCGTCAATGGGGCTGGATGGACGAAGGGTTAACCACCTTTATACAATATCTAACAGAGCAAGAGTTTGGAAAGCGATATCCTGAATCGATCCCTGGCTTGGACAAATACCCATCCCGTAGAGGTGAGGCCAAGAAAATTGTTCCCTATATGTCGGATGATCAAGACTTTTTAGCACCGATTATGTCCAATCCCGAAAATGTATTTCAACTGGGCCCTAATGCCTATGGGAAACCTGCAACTGCACTCAATATTCTGCGGGAAACCATCATGGGTTCAGACCTGTTTGACCACGCGTTTAAAACCTATTCTCAGCGATGGATGTTTAAACACCCAACCCCAGAAGACTTTTTCCGTTCTATGGAAGATGCTTCTGCTGTCGATTTAGACTGGTTTTGGAGGGGATGGTTCTATACCACGGATTTTGTAGATATCGGTGTGGAAAGTGTAAATACCGTACAGGTGACGAGTGAACCATCCGCATCATACTTGGAAAGACTGGAGCGTTTTGGATACTCGATAGAGGATCTCCCGCCACTAGTTTTTCGGGTCAGCGAGGAAGATGAGGACTATGACGAAAACGCCGCTCCATTTGCCGCGCTCGATGCAGGAGAATATCTAGCAGAAAACGGACTCACAGTTGCCCAAGAAAATTTAGCAAAAGCCAATTATCTGTATGAAATTACGTTTAACAAACCCGGTGGTTTGGTCATGCCGATTTTGGTCGAGTACACCTATGCAGATGGTTCCACTATGTCCGAGCGGTACCCAGTACAAATTTGGCGTAAAAATGACAATAGCTACACGCGGGTATTGACTTCTGAAAAGGAGATTGTAGGTGTTCAAGTTGACCCCAATGAGGAAACAGCCGATGTGAATACCACCAATAATTCTTGGCCCAGAGAGGAAGTCATAACAGACTTTGACCGCTTTAAAGAAAGCAACTAAATGTGATTTTGTCCGTCGGTTGGTTTTACCGACGGACAACTTTCGGTTTTGAGCGAATCAGCAGAACTACCTATCTTTACCACATGATTTACTTTATCAGCGGAGCTGAACTCGTCTTCGTATTTTTTATTATCCTACTTGTCTTTGGCGCCGATAAGGTGCCAGACATTGCACGGACTTTGGGGAAAGGCATGCGACAGGTGCGCAATGCGACCGAAGATATTAAAGAAGAAATTCAAAAGTCTGCTGAAAAACAGGGCTTAGACACCAAACAGATCGAGCATGACATCAAAGAAATCAAAGACGAGGTGGAAGATATTGCTGGGTCAGTCAAACGAAATAGCTAGCGCTTTCTCGTGATCGTCAGGCCGTCTCTTATCGGTAGAACAACGGTCTCCACCCTGATATCTGTATTGATTTTGTGATTGTATTCTTGCAAAGCAGAGGTTGCTTCGTCAGTAGCTTTTTCCAATACTTTTCCTGACCACAATACATTGTCGGATAGAATAACCCCACCCGTTTCGAGTTTGTCGATAATCAAATCAAAATATTGGGGGTAGTTTTCCTTATCTGCATCGAGAAACACCAAGTTATAGGGTCCATGAAGGGTTTTGAGAATGTCTTTGGCTTCGCCAAGGTGTTGAACAATTTGATTTCCATAAGGGGATTGATCAAAATAACGGCGTTGCATGTCTGCCAACTCTTCGTTGTGGTCGATGGTATCTATCGATCCGCCCGTAGCCAAACCCTCAGCCATACACAAAGTAGCATAGCCAGTGTAGGTGCCAACCTCTAGGATCTTTTTCGGCACAATCATCTTGGATAATAATGCCAATAATCGGCCTTGGAATGACCCACTGAGCATTCTGGGTTGGAGTACCTTTTGGTGTGTTTCTCTATCCAATGTTTTTAACAAAGAGGATTCCTTCATGCTGTGATCCTCGATATATTTTTGCAATTTATCTGAAATAAAATTCATTAGCGTGTTGGTTTTGCATATTGAAAACGCTCGATCAATTCCGGCTTGGCGTAGCCGTCCAAACCATTGATGGTAACCGAACCTGCTTGTTGAAGATTGAGCCAGCCGTCACTTTCTATGATGCCATCCTCAAGATGAATCGCAAGGATTTCACTGACCAGAAGTAGGGTGTTGTTTTCTTTAATAGGATACTCATTACGGAATTGGCAAGCCAGTCGTACTTTGGCGTCTTTGACAAAGGGGGCTTGAAAACCATCGAGATACTCCGGTTCAAAGTCCGTTTTGCTAAACTCCGAAATATCTTCTGGATATTTGGCAGAGGTGTGATGGGCGTCAGCGACAGTGTCGTGATGAATGTGGTTGACGGTAAACAAAGAGGAGGCCTTGATGTTTCGATAGCTATCTCTGGGCACTGTGGTTGGACGCAAAACAAAGCCAATCAGAGGAGGATTGCTACCCAAATGGGTAATGCTGCTAAACACAGCCAAATTGGTCTTGCCATCGGCAGATTGTGTCCCGATTAAGTTTGCCGATTTGTATCCGGTACAACTATTGATGAGGTTGAGACGGAAAATTTTTTCCATCTGATCAATATCCTTTCTTGTGTAGTGAAGCATTTCTTTTTTACAAACATAAACAATCTGGTGATTTTGTCTTATTTTTGGCGACCCTTGGGTCATTAACTCAGTTGGTTCAGAGTGTCGCCTTGACAGGGCGGAAGTCACTGGTTCGAATCCAGT